>NZ_JAALBT010000001.1:0-722774 GCF_011077905.1 Providencia sp. M-27
TCCCACCTGACCCCATGCCGAACTCAGCAGTGAAACGCCGTAGCGCCGATGGTAGTGTGGGGTCTCCCCATGTGAGAGTAGGGAACTGCCAGACATTAATTAAAGGTTTATTGCTCAATTAGCAGTAAACAGCCGAGAGGCAAAAAGAATAAGTGGAGCGGTAGTTCAGTTGGTTAGAATACCTGCCTGTCACGCAGGGGGTCGCGGGTTCGAGTCCCGTCCGTTCCGCCACTTAATTTAGGGGCGTAGTTCAATTGGTAGAGCACCGGTCTCCAAAACCGGGTGTTGGGAGTTCGAGTCTCTCCGCCCCTGCCAGTTACCAATTAAGTAATAATAAAAGAAGTATCTATTGATAACCCGATTAGCTTAATCGGGTTTTTCTTTATCCGTACAATTGTAAATATAGAGTTATTTTCTTAACCCCCTTCAGTTAATCTTTAATTCACTTTTTTCCCCCACATACTATATTAACTTTCACTAATTTCAAAAAATCACTTTGCTAAAGAAGTAATATATTGTTGTATTATTGTTTTATAAAAATAAATGCCGATGAGTTTTTCGTGATTGATATACTTATTGAGATATAAAAGAAAATATTAGTTAAGACTATTTAATAGCGGCATATAATTTACTTATTCATTTTTTTTATTATATTAAGTTGCGTTAGCGTCATTAAACATGAGGTTATTAAATTCTATTTATAAATCAGACTATTAATTCAATAATAGGACCTTCATGTCAGAGGTTGATGCTTAGGTTAATATTCGTAAGCTAAGTATGAAAAGATGTTTATAGGAATTAAAGAATAAAGCTCAGAGCATACAAAGTGGCTATGTAAATATTATCTCGCCTTTTGCTAAAATTCAGACAAAAATTAGCTTTTAATAATATTCGTTCAATTATAGGTGAGGGTTATGAGACTTTCACAAGTATAAAGATATGCCAAACCACCCGTTATGAGGGTGGCTATGATTATTCACTTAAAGGCGCATTTTTTATTGGCGTCTTAATCAATTGATTGATAAGAGCTTGTTGATCATTTTTTTGGAGCCAGACAGCATACAAGGGTTTGCTTATTGAGGTTTCTGAGAGCGTTTTTAAGCCTGGGTATTGATATGCCCAATGTGCAGGCAAAAATGCCGCTGAAAGCGATACAGGAAGTAATTGACGGGTAATATGGGCTGAGGTAGTGATCATTACGGGTGTATCATCTTGAGTTAGTGCTGGTTCATTTTTTGGATGAAAATCAGCCCCCCATTCAAGCTTTATAAAATTATATTTTGTGAGTGCAATATTTTTTTGGGAAGCCATAAGTTGTAAGTCAATAGTACCGATGATTGTGCTTTCAAACTCATCCATTTTGGGTGGCTCAGTTGCAATTAATAAATCTAATTCTCTAGAATGTAATTGCTTAACGAGGGACTGACGCGTTGAAACTCTAGCTTCGAGTCGTAGTTCATCATGTTGATTATAAAGTTCTTCTGCCCAGTCAGTTAGATAGCCTTCCCAAAGTGAAGCGGTTGCACCAATAGAAAGTTCTGTGTGTTGTGAGGCATGAGATATCTCTTTTTTAGCTTGCAACCAGGTATTCATTAGTGATTCAGCATATGGAACAAGCCTTTCACCGGCAGCGGTTAACCGGATATTATTTCTATGTCTCGTAAATAGGCTTGTACCTAGTTGTGTTTCTAATTGCCTAATACGGAAGCTAACCGCTGATTGCGTTAAATAGAGTGATTCTGCGGCTCTACCAAAGTGCCTAGTTTTACTAACCTCTAAAAAAGTTCTCAATAACTCGCTGTCCACGCGCATCTCCAATTATTTTTGTCGTGATGATTTAAATGTTTTGTTTTACAGATTGTCAATGCTGTCTAATACTCCGCGCCATATAGAGTTTGACTGTAATAAGTTAGGAGTGTGTCAGATGGCAGATAGCTTCATCACGACTAATCGTTTTTTTGATAATAAACATTACCCACGTGGCTTTTCTCGTCATGGTGATTTCACCATCAAAGAAGCTCAGTTGCTAGAACGTCTCGGCCAAGCTTTTAATGAGCTTGATGCAGGTAAACGAGCACCGCAGACAGAAGAAGAAAAACTTTTCGTCGCTGTATGCCGTGGTGAACGTGAACCAGCTACCCCAGAAGAAAAAGTTTGGGTAAAATATTCTAGCCGTATTAACCGCCCTAAACGCTTCCATACTTTATCTGGCGGTAAACCGCAGATAGACCCATCGGAAGACTACACTGATACAGATGATTAATATCGTCATCGTATGATAAGAGGGACTCCGGTCCCTTTATTTTTACGAGATAATAAGTACTTGTCTGTCCACCCTTCTCAGCTTACTTGTTTTTGCAAATGAAGCAATAACTTATCCATCGCTCGATACCCCAGCGCTTCTAATAAATCGGAACGCTCAATAGTTTCTGCGGCATTAAGGTCGGCTATTGTTCTAGCAACCCTTAAAATTCTATGCCAGGCTCGGATGGAAAGACCTAACTTATTTAATGCATGTTCTAAGAATAACGCATCTTTTGTTGTTAGTAGGCAAAATTGTGTGGTTTCTCTTGGCGTTAGTAAACTATTAATTTTTCCAGCTCGCCTAAGTTGTCTATTTCTAGCTTCGATGACTCTTTGTCTAACGTGTTCACTTGTTTCACCTTGATTTGTTTGATTACTCAATGAGCCGAGAGGCAACAATGGAATTTCTATTGAGAGGTCAAATCGATCAATAAAAGGCCCTGATATGCGTGAAAGGTAACGTAGGATACGAGAAGGGACTGAACGGCTCATTTCTCCTTGGTAGTGCCCTGTTGGACTAGGATTTAAGGCTGCGATCAGCTGGAAGCTTGCAGGATAGCAAACTTTTGCTTTTGCTCGAGAAATGCTAATTTTTCTAGATTCTAATGGTTCTCGTAAAGAATCAAGTACTGAACGGCTAAATTCTGGTAATTCATCTAAAAATAACACACCATGATGTGCAAGTGAAATTTCGCCAGGTTTGGGAAGCGAGCCTCCCCCAATTAAAGCCGCAATTGATGCGCTATGATGAGGCGCTCTAAAAGGCCTTATTGGCCAGTTCATATCTTCTTTTGTGTTTTCACTCAAACTATGCAATGAAGCCACTTCTAATGCTTCCTGAGGGGTTAAAGGGGGAAGTAAAGTCATTAGCCGGCTTGCTAACATCGTTTTTCCTGTTCCCGGAGGACCCAGTAAGAGTAAATTATGCCCACCAGCAGCACAAATTTCTAATGCCCGTTTCCCATGTTCTTGGCCGATAATATCGTTAATATCACTCTCTTGCTTGATTGAGATAGGCGGTTGATGAATTTGTTGATTACAAAGTAATGTATGTTTGTTATGTAAAAAATGACAAAGCTCTAATAAGGATGTCGCGAAATAAACGCTATTATTTGGGAGCAAACCTAATTGGTGTTGATTCTCCATGGATAGTATCAAAGAACGCTGTTGTTTTAATGCTGATTGAGCTGCAGGAATAGCGCTATTGACATAACGAACATCGCCAGACAAAGCGAGTTCGCCTAAAAATTCATACTGTCTTAATGGCTCGTGGGGGAGTTGGCCTGATGATGCGAGTATGGCTATCGCAATTGCGAGGTCATACCGACCGCTTTCTTTTGGTAAATCGGCTGGCGCTAAATTAACCGTCATTTTTTTAGCTGGATATTCAAATCCACTGTTTAGTAGAGCGCTTCGAACTCTATCTCTTGCTTCTTTTACTGCTGTTTCTGGTAGCCCAACAAGTGTTAAACCTGGAAGCCCATTACTAATATGTGCTTCAACAGTAACAAGAGGTGCTTCTAACCCAATTGATGCTCTAGTGTAAACAATCGCTAATGTCATAAGCCCTCCAATATCATTTACAGAGTAATATTCTGCTGAAAGTAAGTTTACTTATCTTGGGTAGATAATATGTTTGCGAAGCTGCTCGACAATTTAATTACTTAGTTACTGGACTGTTTCAATTTACTGCGAGCAGCTTCGAAGTCTTGTTATAATTGGGGTTGTGAGGATGTTATAAAGCATGGAGACTATTCTGAGCTTGGAAATCAGTAAGAAAAAATAATTAATTTCTCTGTGTGAGTTTTAATGGCGCTAGATGATTGTTATGGATGATATAGCTGATCATGCTGGGTATTTTGTTGAATATTACTGATGAATGGGTGTTTAAGTAGTTTATAATGCTAATTATCTCATAGGTATGTGATTTTGAAGTGATTTAATGTTTTGAAAATAAATAAATTAAATAAAAGTTGTCAAAACAATTTTAAAATGATAACTCTAAATAATAGATAATTAAGAATATTGAAAAAGTAAAATACATGAACGCATTTATCCAAGCAGTTAGCCTAATTATTATTAGCGTGGTGGTGATTATTATCCCACCGTGCGGGGCTGCACTTGGACGACGAAGGCTAAAATAACAGCCAGATCTTACGAGAACCCCGCACCGAAAGGCGCGGGGTTTTTTTTGACATAAATGTTGATTAATGCAAACACACAAAATAAAACATAACAAATACAAATAGATAAAGTAGATGGACAGGAGATAAAGCATGAACGGAGCACAATGGTTAGTTCAAGCATTGCGAGCACAGGGGGTTGATACCGTATTTGGTTATCCTGGTGGCGCAATAATGCCAGTTTATGATGCATTGTATGATGGTGGAGTTGAGCATTTGTTGTGTCGACATGAGCAAGGTGCTGTAATCGCTGCGATTGGCTATGCACGTTCAACAGGAAAAACAGGGGTATGTATCGCAACATCTGGCCCTGGTGCAACAAATGTTATCACGGGATTAGCTGACGCATTATTAGACTCCGTCCCTGTTGTCGCGATTACCGGGCAAGTCGCCTCTGAGTTTATCGGAACCGATGCCTTTCAGGAAATCGATGTCTTAGGGTTGTCTTTAGCTTGTACTAAACATAGCTTTTTAGTTGAAGATATCGAAGATTTACCTCGCATTCTTGCTGAGGCTTTCGCAATCGCAAATAGTGGGCGTCCTGGCCCTGTACTGATTGATATTCCGAAAGATATTCAGCTACAACAAGCTGAGCTGTCTCCGTTTTTAATGCCAGTAGAGCAGGAAGTTACCTCGCCTTTATCTGAAATTCAACAAGCTAGAATGTTATTAGAACAATCAGAAAAGCCTATGTTGTATGTTGGCGGTGGTGTTGGAATGTCTGGTGCGGTTACAGAATTGCGTGAATTTATTGAGTTTACAGGCATTCCTTCAGTTGCAACATTAAAAGGTCTTGGTGCTGTGAGTCCTTTAGATGAAAACTATTTAGGTATGTTAGGGATGCATGGCACTAAGGCAGCCAATATCTCAGTACAACGTTGTGACCTACTCATCGCTGTTGGTGCTCGTTTTGATGATAGGGTAACAGGTAAGTTAAATACTTTTGCACCGAACGCCAAAGTGATTCATATCGATATAGATCACGTAGAACTGGATAAATTGCGTCAAACTCATGTTGCGCTGCATGGTGATGCAAAGGTATTACTGCCTGAATTAATGCTTAAAAAATCAATTGCGCTTTGGCAGCAGGAAGTTCAGCAACTTAAAAAAGAATTCGGTTGGCGTTATGACCATCCTGGTGAGCCTATTTATGCGCCATTATTACTGAAACAGCTGTCGGATAAAATGAAGCCAAATACGGTTGTTACCACTGATGTAGGGCAACACCAAATGTGGTCAGCGCAACATATCACCGTTGATGCGCCTGAAAACTTCTTAACTTCAAGCGGGCTTGGAACCATGGGGTTTGGTATCCCTGCGGCAATTGGTGCACAGGTTGCTAGGCCTGAAGATACCGTTGTCTGTGTCTCTGGGGATGGCTCATTTATGATGAATGTCCAAGAGCTGGGAACCATCAAACGTAAGCAACTTCCTGTAAAAATCCTTTTGATCGATAACCAACGATTAGGCATGGTCCGTCAGTGGCAAGAACTGTTTTTTGAACAGCGCTATAGCGAAACAATTTTAACAGATAACCCTGATTTTGTGGCATTAGCCAGTGCGTTTGGTATCAAAGGCCAACGGATCACAGACAAGTCGGAAGTTAACGCTGCATTAGATGAATTACTTAATAGTGAAGGTGCCTATTTATTACAGGTATCAATTAATGAATTAGAAAATGTCTGGCCGTTGGTTCCACCTGGGGCTAGTAATGAAAAAATGATGGAGAAACCATTATGATGCAACATCAAATCTCGATATTGGCCCGTTTCCGTCCTGAGGTTTTAGAGCGTATATTAAGGGTCACTCGCCATCGTGGATTTCGTATTAATGCCATGAATATGGGGCAATCGACAGACGGCGACAATGTTAATATTGAACTTACTGTAAGTAGTCAAAGGCCATTAACCCAGCTTTGTGCACAGTTAACCAAGCTTTCAGACATTACAGAAGTTGAAGTACGACAACAAGAATCACGACTATTACGCACACAAAGTGCAATGTAAGGAATATACAAATGACTAAGAAAGCTGACTTTATTTGGTTTAACGGTGAAATGACGCCATGGGCTGATGCAAAGGTTCATGTTATGTCTCATGCTCTGCACTATGGTACATCAGTGTTTGAAGGCGTCCGTTGTTATGACTCACACAAAGGTCCCGTGGTCTTCCGCCATCGTGAGCATATGCAACGTTTGCATGATTCAGCGAAAATTTACCGTATGCCTGTCAGCTATAGTGTGGAAGAGTTAATGGAAGCATGTCGTGCAACTCTGCGTAAAAATAACTTAGTCAGTGCATATATTCGCCCATTGGTATTTATTGGTGATGTTGGTATGGGTGTTAACCCACCAGACGGTTATAACACCGATGTGATTTTAGCTGCGTTCCCATGGGGTGCTTATTTAGGTGAAGAAGCGTTAGACCAAGGCATTGATGCGATGGTGTCTTCTTGGAATCGTGTTGCACCAAACACCATTCCTACAGGGGCAAAAGCAGGTGGTAACTACCTGTCTTCATTACTGGTTGGTAGTGAAGCGCGTCGCCATGGTTACCAAGAAGGGATTGCACTAGATGTTCATGGGTATCTTTCAGAAGGCGCAGGGGAAAATATTTTTGAGGTGAAAGATGGCATCCTGTATACGCCTCCTTTCACATCATCTGCATTACCGGGTATTACACGCGATGCAATTTTAACCTTAGCAAAAGATATGGGTATTGAAGTTCGTGAGCAAACACTATCACGCGAATCTCTCTATCTTGCTGATGAAGTCTTTATGACAGGCACAGCTGCCGAAATTACGCCAGTACATAGCGTTGATGGTATCCAAGTCGGCATTGGTCGTTGTGGCCCAGTAACCAAGCAAATTCAGCAAGCATTCTTTGGCTTATTTGATGGCACAACAGAAGATAAATGGGGCTGGTTAGATCCAGTAAACCCTTAATAATTAAATTGAAATAGATGTTACAGGCGGACGTTCCCCGCCTGTTTTAAACACGGGAGTTAAAGATATGCCTAAGTACCGTTCAGCAACAACAACTCATGGTCGTAATATGGCTGGGGCTCGTGCATTATGGCGTGCAACAGGCATGACCGATGCTGATTTTGGAAAGCCCATTATTGCTGTTGTTAACTCATTCACACAGTTTGTTCCTGGTCACGTACATCTACGTGATTTAGGCAAATTAGTTGCAGAGCAAATTGAAAATGCAGGTGGTGTTGCGAAAGAGTTTAATACAATCGCAGTTGACGATGGGATTGCCATGGGACATGGCGGAATGCTGTATTCCTTACCTTCTCGTGAATTAATTGCAGACTCGGTTGAATATATGGTGAATGCACACTGTGCGGATGCCATGGTATGTATTTCAAACTGCGATAAGATCACCCCAGGCATGTTGATGGCGTCATTGCGCCTCAATATTCCAGTTATTTTTGTTTCGGGTGGCCCGATGGAAGCGGGTAAAACCAAGCTTTCAGACCAAATTATCAAGCTCGATTTGGTTGATGCCATGATCCAAGGAGCGAACCCAAATGTGAGCGATGCAGATAGCGAGCAAATAGAACGTTCAGCATGCCCAACGTGTGGTTCTTGCTCAGGAATGTTTACTGCAAACTCAATGAACTGTTTAACTGAGGCGCTTGGGTTATCTCAGCCAGGAAATGGCTCATTGTTGGCGACTCACGCAGATCGCGAAACGTTATTTATCAATGCAGGTAAGCGCATTGTTGAATTAACCAAACGCTATTACGAACAAGATGATGAAAGTGCGTTACCACGCAATATCGCCAATAAATCTGCATTTGAAAATGCGATGACGTTGGATATTGCCATGGGTGGTTCAACTAACACCGTCCTGCACTTACTGGCAGCCGCTCAGGAAGCAGAGATCGATTTCACCATGGATGATATCGACCGCTTATCACGTAAAGTTCCACACCTCTGTAAGGTTGCACCGAGTACGCAAAAATACCATATGGAAGATGTTCACCGTGCTGGTGGTGTTATCGGTATTTTAGGTGAGCTGAGCCGTGCAGGTTTGCTGCAAGAAAATGTGACTAATATTTTAGGCCTTAGCTTCCAAGAAACACTAGCGCAATATGATGTGATGTTAACAAAGGACGAGTCTGTCAAATCGATGTTTTCCGCAGGCCCTGCCGGGATCCGCACGACAAAAGCTTTTTCACAGAATTGCCGTTGGCCGTCATTGGATACTGACCGTGAAAATGGGTGTATCCGTAGTATTGAGCATGCGTATAGTTTGGATGGGGGCCTTGCTGTCCTGTCTGGAAATATTGCAGAGGATGGCTGTATTGTTAAAACAGCAGGGGTTGATGAAGGTAGCTTAACATTCCGTGGCCCAGCCAAAGTGTTTGAAAGCCAAGATGATGCCGTTGAGTCGATCCTCGGTGGAAAAGTTGTTGAAGGTGATGTGGTTGTTATTCGTTATGAAGGGCCTAAAGGTGGCCCTGGCATGCAAGAAATGCTGTATCCAACCTCATATCTGAAATCAATGGGGTTAGGCAAAAGCTGTGCATTGATAACGGATGGCCGCTTTTCAGGTGGTAGCTCTGGGCTTTCTATCGGCCATATTTCGCCAGAAGCCGCGAGTGGTGGCTTATTAGCATTAGTTCAAGATGGCGATATTATTGATATTGATATTCCAAAAAGAACGATTG
This sequence comes from Providencia sp. M-27, assembly GCF_011077905.1. NCBI lineage: Bacteria > Pseudomonadati > Pseudomonadota > Gammaproteobacteria > Enterobacterales > Morganellaceae > Providencia > Providencia sp. M-27. The sequence continues at coordinate 9,168 of NZ_JAALBT010000001.1, forward strand.
TGCTGGATGTTAGTGAAAGCGAATTGAATCAACGTCGTGAAGCTGAATTGGCTCGAGGTGATAAAGCTTATACTCCGCGTAATCGTCAGCGTGAGGTTTCTTTTGCTCTGCGTGCTTACGCTTCTTTGGCGACGAGCGCAGACAAAGGTGCTGTTCGTGACAAGTCGAAATTAGGGGGCTAATTGTGGCGGCAGCAAAACCATTACCGGTTGCCCCAACCGGAGCAGATTACTTAAAAGCGGCGCTGAGTGCGCCGGTTTATGAAGCTGCACAGGTTACACCTCTTCAACAGATGGATAAAATATCTTCACGCTTGGGCAATACCATTTTAGTCAAGCGCGAAGATAGGCAGCCAGTACATAGCTTTAAGCTCCGTGGTGCTTACGCCATGATTGCGAGTTTAACTGAAGAGCAAAAAAGCAAAGGTGTGGTGACCGCTTCTGCAGGGAATCACGCTCAAGGCGTTGCGTTATCGGCAAATCGTGTGGGTGTGAAAGCAAAAATCGTTATGCCAGTTGCGACAGCGGATATCAAAGTGGATGCCGTACGTAGTTTCGGTGGCGAAGCTATTTTACATGGTGCCAATTTTGATGAAGCGAAAGCGAAAGCCATTGCAATGGCAGAAGAGGATGGTTACACCTTCGTTCCACCTTTTGATCACCCTTCAGTCATTGCAGGGCAAGCCACGATAGCACTTGAACTATTGCAACAAGATGTTCATTTAGACCGAATTTTTATCCCAGTAGGTGGCGGTGGGTTAATTGCGGGCGTCGCTGTGATTATCAAGCAATTAATGCCTGAAATTAAAATCATTGGTGTAGAGTCGGAAGATGCTGCTTGTTTAAAAGCGGCATTAGAGGCGGGACACCCTGTTGATTTACCCCGTGTTGGCTTATTTGCAGAAGGTGTAGCAGTAAAACGCATCGGAGACGAAACCTTCAGGTTGTGCCAGCAATATGTTGATGATGTTATTACTGTTGATAGCGATTCCATTTGTGCAGCACTGAAAGATATTTTTGAAGATGTTCGTGCGATAGCTGAACCTTCAGGCGCTTTGGCATTGGCCGGATTGAAAAAATATGTACAGCAGCACAACATCAAAGGCGAACGTTTAGCACATATTTTGTCCGGTGCGAATATGAATTTCCACGGGCTGCGTTATGTTTCTGAGCGCTGTGAAATTGGTGAACAACGAGAAGCTTTGCTGGCAGTGACCATTCCTGAGCAAAAAGGGAGTTTTTTACGCTTTTGCCAGTTATTAGGTCATCGAGCAATTACGGAGTTTAACTATCGATATACGGATGCCGATCCTGACCGTGCTTGTATTTTTGTTGGGGTGCGTTTAAGTGGCCGTGATGGCGAGCGCTCGGAGATTATTCAAGAGCTCAAAAGTAACGGCTATGAAGTCGATGATTTATCTGATGATGAAATGGCCAAACTCCATGTGCGTTACATGATTGGTGGCCGCCCATCAAAGCCATTAGATGAAAGATTGTATAGCTTTGAATTTCCAGAGTCTCCAGGTGCATTACTGAGATTCTTAGAGACTCTTGGGACTCATTGGAATATTACGTTATTTCATTATCGCAGCCATGGTACGGATTATGGACGAGTGCTGGCGGCATTTGAACTGGCCGGGCCAGAAGTACGTTTTGATAGGCATCTTGATGCGCTAGGTTATGAATATCATGATGAAACAGGAAACCCGTCTTTCCGTTTTTTCTTAGCGCCACAAGATAACCAAAGAACCTTAGACTGAGTTGTCCGGGAGTAACTCCCAGAACGCTTTAATTAATGGTTCACTCAGGCGTTTGCTTAATAGGCAAACGCCGAGTTCAAAAGGTTCAACCATTGAAATATTATCGAGCTGTGAAATACGGCTACGTACGGGCTCTGGGCTGTTATCAACGACCACGCTGGGGATCAAGGCAATGCCACATCCCAAAGCCACCATTGACACAATAGCCTCATGGCCCGATACCGTCGCATAAATGACGGGGTTATTGATATTATGGCGACGGAACCAAAGTTCGATACGTTTACGTGATGGGCCATGCTCAGGCAGGATGAAGGGGACGGTAGACCAATCAGGTTCAGCCTCTGTTACCATACTTCGTACTGCACAGGGTAGTGATGGAGCAATCAAAACGAGAGGGATTTCGCCGATTTTTGCAAAACGGACGTTATCAGGTAAGCGCTCGGGTTTGCCTGCGATACCAAGGTCAGCCTCATGAGTTTCCACTTTTTCAACGGCATCAGCTGCGTCCCCTGTCGTGAGCTTAATTTCAACTAATGGGTGCAGCGCACGGAATTTATCTAACACTTCGGGTAAATGACTATAGGCTGCCGTAACAGAACAGAAAAGGTGCAGTTCTCCACTGAGCGATGGGCTTTGCTGGTTGAGAGCATGTTGCAGTTGTTGATATTGCAATAATGTTTGTTGGGCAAATTGCTTAAGATGCTCCCCTGCTTGGGTCAATTTGACTGAGCGGTTATCGCGCACAAATAGTGGGTGACCCAGCTGTTCTTCGAGGCGTTGTATTTGTCTAGACAATGTGGAAGGGCTGACATGCATCGCTTTAGATGTGCGCCCGAAGTGGCAACTTTGTGCTAAATGCAAAAAAAGCTTGAGATCGCGAATGTCCATTTTGCCCTCTAATAACATAATTAATGACGTTGCAGATATTGCAACATTGTATTGTTAATATATCAATTTAAGCAATGCGAAACATCGCATATAGTAAATCCATAAACGCTCAAAAATGAGCGACAGGCAGACTGCCGGACATAACGAACACAACAGAACAATGGAGTATGACAATGGCGAATTATTTTAACACATTGAATTTACGTGAGCAGTTAGCTCAATTAGGTAAGTGCCGTTTTATGCAGCGCGAAGAATTTGCGGATGAAGCGGGCTTTCTGAAAGGTAAAAAAATCGTCATCGTCGGTTGTGGAGCACAAGGTCTGAACCAAGGCCTGAATATGCGTGACTCAGGTTTAGATATTGCTTATGCATTACGTGATGAAGCAATTGCAGAGAAACGTGCTTCATGGCGCAAAGCGACAGAAAATGGTTTCAAAGTTGGGACTTATAAAGAATTGATCCCTACTGCTGATTTGGTTGTTAACTTAACGCCAGACAAACAGCATTCAGCCGTTGTTCGTGCTGTTCAGCCTATGATGAAACAAGGCGCAGCACTGGGTTATTCACATGGCTTCAACATTGTTGAAGTTGGCGAAGAAATCCGTAAAGACATTACTGTTGTGATGGTTGCTCCAAAATGTCCAGGTACTGAAGTACGTGAAGAATACAAGCGTGGTTTTGGTGTTCCAACGCTGATTGCAGTACACCCAGAAAATGACCCGAAAGGTGAGGGTATGGCGATTGCTAAAGCGTGGGCGGCAGCGACTGGCGGTCACCGTGCAGGTGTTCTGGAATCCTCATTTGTTGCAGAAGTTAAGTCTGACCTGATGGGTGAGCAAACGATTCTGTGTGGTATGTTGCAAGCGGGTGCATTACTGAGCTACGACAAAATGGTCGCAGACGGTGTTGAGCCAGGCTACGCAGGTAAATTAATTCAGTTTGGTTGGGAAACTATCACTGAAGCGCTGAAACAAGGCGGTATCACGCTGATGATGGATCGCTTATCTAACCCTGCGAAAGTGCGTGCTTATGCGTTATCTGAGCAACTGAAAACTATCATGGCGCCATTGTTCCACAAACATATGGATGACATCATTTCAGGCGAGTTTTCTGCAACAATGATGGCAGACTGGGCAAATGATGATAAAAACTTGCTGACATGGCGTGAAGAGACAGGCAAAACAGCATTCGAAAATTACCCTGAATATAACGGGAAAATTGCGGAACAAGAGTACTTCGACCACGGTGTTCTGTTAGTTGCAATGGTTAAAGCAGGCGTTGAGTTAGCGTTCGATACGATGTTAGAAGCGGGTATCTTAGAAGAATCGGCTTACTATGAGTCACTGCATGAGTTACCACTGATTGCGAACACTATTGCTCGTAAACGTTTATATGAAATGAACGTGGTTATCTCTGATACTGCAGAATATGGTAACTATCTGTTTTCATTCGCAGTTGTACCAATGCTGAAGGATTTCATGACGAAATTACAAGCAGGGGATTTAGCGAAATCAGTTGCAGATAATGGTACTGATAACGCGCAGTTACGTGATATCAACGAAGCTATCCGTAATCATCCGATTGAGAAGATCGGTAAGACTTTACGGGGTTATATGACGGATATGAAGAAGATTGCGGTCGGCTAATTTTTCGTCACTCTTCGCGTGATAGGTGCGTTGGCTACACTCTGTTACCTTCCTCTAACGCGAATAGTTTAGAAAAATGCATTAATGATATAAAAGAAAAAGAACAAAACCACATTATTCGGATGAATGATGTGGTTTTTTGTTTTTTATAAATAGAGAAGATCGTTGCTCAAGAGTTGGCTCGGTTTCTGCTACAATCTGTAGCGAATTCCTTTTTGAATAACTGAGTGATGTAGAGAAGCCATGCGATTAAACCCAAGCCAACAGCAGGCAGTTGAATTTGTCGATGGCCCGTGCCTTGTATTGGCGGGAGCGGGGTCAGGCAAAACACGTGTTATTACCAATAAAATTGCGCATTTAATTCGCCAATGTGGTTATCAGCCTAGGCAAATTGCAGCGGTGACTTTCACCAATAAAGCAGCGCGGGAAATGAAAGAACGCGTGGCACAAACCTTGGGTAAGAAAGAAGCGCGTGGTTTGATCATATCCACCTTCCATACATTAGGGTTGGAAATTATTAAGCGTGAATATAAAGCGCTGGGTATTAAAGCCAACTTTTCGCTATTTGACGACCAAGACCAGATGGCATTGTTGAAAGAGCTCACTTTTGACTTGCTAGAAGAGGATAAAGACTTACTCAAGGAATTGATCTCAGCGATCTCAAATTGGAAAAATGATCTTATCTCGCCACAACAGGTTATAGGCCAAGCACGGAGTGAAAAAGAGCATCACTTTGCTGAGTGTTATCGTCGCTATGAACTTCATCTGAAAAGTTGCAATGTGCTGGATTTTGATGACTTAATCAGCAAACCTACCATGTTGTTATATCAGAATGAAGAAGTTCGCGAGCGCTGGCAGCAAAAAATTCGTTACTTGCTGGTGGATGAGTACCAAGATACCAATACGAGTCAGTATCAGTTGGTTAAATTGCTTGTGGGGCAGCGGGCAAGGTTTACGGTTGTGGGTGATGACGACCAGTCAATCTATTCATGGCGTGGAGCAAGGCCGCAAAATTTAGTTTTATTGAATCAGGACTTCCCTAAGTTAAATGTTATTAAGCTTGAGCAAAATTACCGTTCATCCGAACGAATTTTAAAGGCTGCGAATATTTTAATTGCCAATAACCCTCATGTATTTGAAAAAAAACTATTTTCAGAGCTGGGATATGGTGCGCCACTTCGGGTTCTTACCGCAAATAATGAAGATCACGAAGCCGAAAGAGTGATTGGGGAACTTATTGCACACCACTTTATTAATAAGACGGAATATAAAGATTACGCCATTTTGTATCGCGGTAACCATCAATCGCGTATTTTTGAAAAAATGTTGATGCAAAACCGCATTCCGTATCGTATTTCGGGGGGGACTTCGTTTTTCTCTCGCCCTGAAATCAAAGACTTATTAGCTTATTTGCGAGTATTGACGAACCCTGAAGATGACAGTGCTTTTTTACGTATCGTAAATACTCCACGTCGAGAGATTGGCCCCAAAACTATCCAAAAATTGGGGGAATGGGCAAACCAGCGGGGCAAAAGCTTGTATCAAGCCAGTTTTGATCTAGGGCTTGAACAAAGCTTAAAAGGCAAAGGATTAGAAGCATTACAGCGTTTCACTCATTGGATGGACAGTATTGTTCGAACGTCGGAACGTGAACCTTTAATTGCGGTGCGTGATTTGCTGCGCGAAATGGATTATGAAAGCTGGTTATATGAAACGTCGACCAGTACTAAAGCGGCTGAAATGCGAATGAAAAACGTCAACCAATTGTTCACATGGATGAGTGAAATGGTGGAAGGTGATGAGCTCAATGACCCAATGACATTGAGCCAAGTGGTTACCCGCTTTACGCTGCGCGATATGATGGAGCGTGGTGAGGATGATGAAGAATCAGACCAAGTTCAACTCATGACGTTGCATGCCTCTAAAGGTCTTGAATTCCCTTATGTTTTTTTGGTTGGTATGGAAGAGGGGCTATTGCCACACCAAAGTAGTATTGATGAAAACAATATTGATGAAGAACGCCGTTTAGCCTATGTGGGAATTACGCGGGCACAAAGAGAGCTGTTTTTTTCTCATTGCCGTGAGCGCCGCCAATATGGTGAATTAATCCGCCCTGAATTAAGCCGTTTTCTTCTTGAATTACCTCAAGATGATTTGCAATGGGAGCAGGAGCGTAAAGTGGTTAGTGCGCAGGAGCGTATGCAGAAAGGGCAATCAGCATTAGCTGATATTAAAGCCCGTTTAGGGTTAAATAAAAAAAGCGAGTAACGGTAACTAATTGAATTTCCACACTAGAGTCGGCCTAGTGTGGAAAATATTATCAATTTGAACTATTACGTTCTTCCAACTCTAAAACCCAATTTACATAGCCCTGCCATTGGACTTCTTGCTGTAAATTTTCAGCTCGTAGAGGGTGAGAAGATAACCAACGATAGGGTAATGTAATGGTTAATATTTGTGCATTCACATTAAGCCTAAGAGCAGGCAAGGTATCATCCCGTCTACGGCTCGCAAAAATAATGGCGAGACGAAGTAAACGACATAAATCATATGCATGCTGCATGGGTAACGCATTTTGTTGGCTTAATGGCGTTAAATCAACAGGGCCTTGCTGGTTTATCAATAATGCAGCAAGTAACCGTTTTTGAGCCGGAGTGAAGCCAGGTAAATCAAGGTGTGTTATGAGGTAGCTAGCGTGCTCGGGGCCTTTACGGAAATCAACACTCAAGCCGATTTCATGTAAGGCGCATGCACTTGATAGTAAATCACGACAGCGAGTATCTAAGCCCCAATCTTTCGCGACTTGCAAGTAAAAATATTCTGCAAGTTGACGAACTCGGCCAGCTTGTTCGATATCGACTTGGAAGCGCCGTTGAATATTGCGAACGGTACGAGCGCGAATATCCTGCTCAATAGGAAGCTGTAGCATACCATAGACAAGACCTTCACGAAGTGCGCCGCCAGCCAGTGTCATGTTATCAATGTTTAATGCTTCAAAGATAGCAATCAAAATAGACAAGCCGCTTGGAAAAACCAGAGCGCGTTCGAAGGTTAAGCCGTCAATTTCAAGCTCTTCAAGTTTTTGGCATTGAATGGCTTTGCGCTTAAGCTGTTGTAATTTAGAAAGAGTGATCAGTTCATCCATGCCTTGGGCAATCATGATTTCCTGAATGGCTTGTACAGTACCGGATGCACCAACACATATCTTCCACCCATGTGTCTTTAGTGCATCAGCAATAGGGGCGATGACATTATGGGCAGCGGCTTGAGCCGCTGCGAAGTTTTCTTCGGTTAAACTTCTATCGCCAAAGTAGCGCTCAAGCCAAGTTACACACCCCATTTCAAGGCTGTAGAGTTGCTCTGCTTTTGCGCCTGTACCCGTAACTAGCTCAGTGCTTCCCCCTCCAATATCAACCACTAAGCGTTGATCTGGCCCGCCAGTTGTATGTGCAACACCTTGATAAATCAAACGAGCTTCTTCTTCCCCTTGAATGACTTTAACAGGGTTTCCTAAAATTTGGCTGGCTTTTTCGATGAAAATATCGGCATTTTTAGCTAGACGCAAAGTCGCTGTTGCGACAACACGAATTTGTGTATTCGGAATATCTTGTAAGTGTTCCGAAAACAGGCGCAAGCATTGCCAGCCTCGCTCCATTGCTTGCTCAGAAAGCAGGTTGTTGTTATCTAACCCTGCTGCAAGACGAACTTTGCGTTTAACCCTAGAGATGACCTGAATGCTGCCAGCAGTCTCACGTACAACGAGCATATGAAAACTGTTTGAGCCTAAATCGATGGCGGCATAAAGAGAAGAAGATTTCAGCATATCGTTTTTACTCAGCCTGGACGTTTATGGTTGTTACGTGGGCCATTGTGGCGACGCTGCGAATTCGAATTACGGCGAGGGCCTCCAGGACGTGGGCGATGACGGCGTTTTGGCGCAGGTAAATCGCTCAATAATGCATCACTGTTATATTTACTCACAGGGATTGAGTGTTGGATATATTCTTCAATAGCTGGCAGGTTAAGTGCATATTCTTCACAGGCTAAGCTAATTGAGTTTCCGCTTTCGCCAGCACGGCCAGTACGGCCAATACGGTGTACATAATCTTCACAGTCATCAGGTAAGTCGTAGTTAAAGACATGAGTTACTGATGGAATATGTAAACCACGTGCAGCAACATCAGTTGCCACTAAAATATCTAAATGGCCTTGTGTGAATTGCTCTAATATACGCAGTCGTTTTTTCTGTGCGACATCGCCAGTTAGCAAGCCTACACGATGACCATCAGCAGCTAAATGTGCCCAAATATCATCACAACGGTGTTTGGTATTGGCGAAAATAATACAACGCTCTGGCCACTCTTCTTCAAGTAGCGTTTGGAGCAAGCGCATTTTCTCTTCATTAGAAGGGTAAAATAACTCTTCTTTAATACGATGACCTGTTTTTTGTAAAGGTTCGACCTCAACATATTCAGGGTTATTCATTTGTTCGAAAGCTAATTCTCTTACTCGGTAAGATAAAGTTGCAGAAAACAGCAAGTTAAGCCTGTCTGCCGCACCTGGCATGCGACGGAAAATCCAGCGGATATCTTTAATGAAACCAAGGTCATACATACGGTCGGCTTCATCGAGGACCACAACTTGAATCGCACTTAAGTCGACATGGCCTTGTTTTGCGTAGTCGATTAAACGGCCAGTTGTACCAATAAGGATATCAACACCGTTTTGTAAAACCTTCAGTTGCTCATCATAGCCGTCACCACCGTATGCTAAGCCCATTTTCAGGCCAGTGTACTCAGCGAGCTCTTTAGCATCTGAATAGATTTGTACAGCGAGTTCGCGTGTCGGCGCCATAATGAGAGCACGAGGCTGATTCGCTTTTTTACCCTCAATCGCAGGGTGAGTTAATAAATAATGGAATGTAGACGTTAAAAAAGCTAACGTTTTCCCTGTACCGGTTTGCGCTTGACCCGCCACGTCTTTGCCTTCGACAGTAAAAGGCAAGGTGGACGCCTGGATAGGCGTGCAAAAATTGAAGCCTTTTTTATTTAGAGCTTCAATGACTTTAGGGTGCAATGCGAAGTCGGAAAACTTCTTTTCTGTCAAGTGTGCTTTACTCATAGTATGTTAGAATATCAGTTAACGGTTGGTTTACGAAAGTGTATCTTTTGAAATAAAGCATACTGCTGCCAATAATGTTACACTAAGTCTGCAAAAGATGACCCCTTGGAGTACAACATGAGCGATAAAATTATACATATAACTGATGCAAGTTTTGCAACTGAAGTTTTGAACGCAAGTTCACCTGTTCTCGTCGATTTTTGGGCAGCATGGTGTGGTCCTTGTAAAATGATCGCGCCTATTCTTGATGAAGTTGCTGAAGAATATACAGGCAAACTGACTATCACAAAACTGAATATTGATGAAAACCCAGGTACTGCTCCAAAATATGGAATTCGTGGTATCCCGACCTTGCTTTTATTCAAAAATGGTGAAGTCGCAGCAACGAAAGTCGGTGCATTATCAAAAACGCAACTGAAAGAATTTTTAGACGAAAATCTGTAAGTTATCGTTATATGTAAGCTAAAACGTTTAGCGGTATATCTATTTTATCTAGAGAGCCGCTAGACGTCTTCACTTAAGCATGATAAGTTATCTTTATTCCTCGTATAGCACCCATATGAATTACCTTGTATTCCATTGCTCTTATCTTACATATCTAGCTTGTTAGTTCAGTATTGTGATGTCTTTTTTGATCAAAAAACTGATGACATAATGATTTTAAATATGAAATTGAAAGTTTAGACGTTGAGTTATAGCCGTATTCAATATCTTCTGTTTCAATGTATCCTTCATATGAATTAAAGATAGTGCATAAACGAACATAGTGAAATTCAATATTTTTATATCTTTTGGATATAAAAATGAAGTGGGAGAAGGTTGGCATTGAGCTGTTATGTGTTTTTTAATGCTAATCTGACATTAAATTTGCGATATTGGGATGGATGTTGTCCTAAATGTACAAAAAACTATTGCTAATATTGTCCGTGTTTCTAATAATATGCCACACATCATCAAGATGGGTTGCAGTCAAATGTTAGAGTAATCTTAGTAATGGCTAGCACAAGATTTTTTTGCATTGCTGTTTGCTTTTGGTAAAAATTAGCGATCAGCAGGGCAGTATAAAGTTAAACTGGCACTTAATAATAAGCTGCCGTCAATTTACGTTCATAGTTCGAGAATTACCCCGAGTTAAAGAACCCACCATTATGAATCTTACCGAATTAAAAAATACGCCAGTATCAGAATTGATTACGTTAGGCGAAAACATGGGGCTAGAGAACTTAGCCCGTATGAGAAAGCAGGATATTATTTTCTCTATTTTGAAGCAGCATGCGAAAAGTGGCGAAGATATTTTCGGCGATGGCGTACTGGAAATATTGCAGGATGGATTTGGTTTCCTCCGTTCAGCAGACAGTTCTTACCTCGCAGGTCCTGATGATATCTACGTTTCTCCTAGCCAAATCCGCCGTTTTAACTTACGTACAGGTGACACAATTTCAGGAAAAATTCGTCCTCCTAAAGAAGGTGAACGTTATTTTGCCCTCCTAAAAGTCAACGAAGTTAACTACGACAAACCTGAAAATGCCCGCAGTAAAATTCTTTTCGAAAACCTAACTCCATTGCATGCAAACCGTCGTCTGCGTATGGAACGTGGTAACGGTTCAACTGAAGATTTAACTGCACGTGTACTGGATCTTGCGGCGCCAATCGGTCGTGGCCAACGTGGTCTGATTGTTGCTCCACCGAAAGCGGGTAAAACAATGTTGCTGCAAAACATTGCAGCAAATATTGCACACAATTATCCTGATTGCGTTCTGATGGTTCTGTTGATCGATGAACGTCCTGAGGAAGTGACAGAAATGCAGCGTTTAGTTAAAGGTGAAGTAATCGCTTCAACTTTCGATGAGCCTGCAGCACGTCACGTTCAAGTCGCTGAGATGGTGATTGAGAAAGCGAAACGTCTAGTTGAACATAAAAAAGACGTTATCATTTTACTCGACTCTATTACGCGTCTGGCCCGTGCATACAACACCGTTGTACCTTCCTCTGGGAAAGTATTAACCGGTGGTGTGGATGCTAACGCATTACACCGTCCAAAACGTTTCTTCGGTGCTGCTCGTAATGTTGAAGAAGGTGGAAGCCTGACAATCATTGCAACTGCACTGGTTGATACCGGTTCTAAGATGGATGAAGTTATTTACGAAGAGTTTAAAGGTACAGGTAACATGGAACTGCACCTGTCTCGTAAGATTGCAGAAAAACGTGTTTTCCCTGCAATAGACTACAACCGTTCTGGTACGCGTAAAGAAGAGTTACTGACATCGCAAGATGAGTTACAAAAAATGTGGATCCTGCGTAAGATCATTCACCCAATGGGCGAAATCGATGCAATGGAGTTCCTCATCAGTAAATTAGCGATGACGAAAACTAACGAAGAGTTCTTTGACTTTATGAAAAGAGCCTAGTCGTTAAGTTCATTTAATTATCGATGCTTTTAAGGCCACTTCTTAATTGAAGTGGCCTTTTTTTATAACCTATACTAAAAAAGGATACTTCAATTTTCTTTTTAGAATGCCTTGTGATACAGATTATAGATGATGAGGATATTTTATTGGCATGAATATTGCTTGGATATTGGTATGTGATAGTAGTAGGGCTCAAGTCTAGAACAGTACGGTAGTTAACGTGTTTTCTGATAGAAGCCATTCATCATCTGTATTGCTTGTTTTTAAGTAACACTCAGAAGCATTGATGTGTAATTTAAATAGAATAATGAGAGAGTGAACCAGTGGATAGAGCACATTTTTTTACTAATCTTCTTTACGTATTTTTATTTACGTTTTGTATGATTTTTATTGCTCGACTAATAACTGCCAAAATTGGCTTAGTAGATAAGCCTAATTATAGAAAAAAACATGAAGGACTAGTACCACTTGTCGGTGGAATATCAATTTATATTGGAATATGTTTTGCTTTTTCTATTACGAATGAATACATCCCGCATAAATGGTTATATTTGCTATGTGCAGGTACTCTGGTATTAGTTGGTGCTCTTGATGACCGATTTGACATTAGTGTAAAGCTAAGGGCGTTTGTACAGGCTTTTGTTGCAGTGTTAATGATGACAGTGGCTGGGCTTAAGTTAAATTCTTTAGGGTATGCGTTTGGGCCATGGGAATTAGTGTTAGGGCCTTTTTCCTATATAGTGACGCTATTTGCAGTATGGACGGCGATCAATTCTTTCAATATGATTGATGGCATTGATGGTTTACTCGGTGGAGTTGCTTGTGTTGCGTTTGGTGCATTAGGACTTTTATTATACTTGAATGGTAATATGGCTTTATCATTTTGGTGCTTTGCTTTTATTGTAGCGATTATTCCTTACTTAATTTTAAATCTTGAGTTACTAGGTCGCCGTTTTAAAGTTTTCATGGGAGATGCGGGAAGTACACTGATTGGGTTCACTATTATTTGGATCCTTGTGGCTTCGACCCAAGAAGAAGTACATCCGATTAACCCAGTTACCGCTTTATGGATTATTGCGATCCCTCTAATGGATATGGTTGCCATTATGTATCGACGTATTCGTAAAGGCATGAGCCCATTTTCACCAGATCGCCAACACATTCACCATTTAATTATGCGTTCTGGCTTTACACCAAAAGGGGCATTTGTGCTGATTACATTATCAGCAGCCGCTTTAGCGTGTGTTGGTATTATTGGTGAACACTTAACATTTGTACCTGAATGGGTAATGTTGGCATTATTTTTGCTTGTATTTATGATGTATGGTTACTGCATCAAACGAGCTTGGAAAGTCGCCCGTTTTATTAAGCGAGTAAGACGTAGAGCACGTAGAGGAGCAGTACGGTAACGACAAAACGAAAATAGAGGTTCTGTGCAGTGAATAACTCAGAAACACAACCGAGTCAGCATCAATCGCCAATAGAGCCGGAATTGGATATCCGTGGTTTATGTCGCTCACTGTGGCAAGGTAAAATTTGGATCGTTGCATTTGCCGTTATTTTTGCTGCAATTGCCTTGGGAGCGTCCTATTTTATGCAGCCAAAGTGGAGTGCGACAGCAATTACGGATTTACCAACCGTCAATAATCTGGGAAGTTACTATTCTCAGCAACAATTTCTGCGCAACCTCGATTCCCGTATTAATAATACGGGGGTAGAAGGGCAATTACCGACAATCGCAAAAGAAGCTTATCAAGAATTCACCAAGCAGCTCGGCTCTTATGATACGCGTCGTCAGTTTTGGCTAAATACAGATTACTATAAGCAGCGTTTAGAGAATGACCCTAAAGCAGATGCCGCATTATTGGATGAGCTCATCAACGATATTGAGTTTACGCCAGCAGATGAAGTCAAAAATTTAACAGATAGCATTAAGTTAGTGGCGGAAACTTCTGCTGATGCGAACCAGTTGCTGCGTCAATATACTCAGTTCGCTAACCAACGTGCGACAACGAATCTCAATGATGAAATTAAAGGCACTTGGGCTACGAAAATGCAATCTATGAAGGCATTGGTTAAACGCGAAGACATGGTGGCAAAGGCTGCTTATGAACGTCGTTTGAATGCTTTAGAACAAGCACTAAAAGTTGCTGAAAAACAAGGTATTGTGCGTAATCAAAGTGCAACGCCTGTGGATGAAATTCCAGATTCTAAAATGTTTATGTTAGGTGCCCCTTTATTAGAAGCACAGATTGAAACATTGAAAGCAACTGGGCCCGATCACGATAGTGATTACGATCAAAATATTGCCATGTTATCAACATTGAGCGTAGGGCCTACCCTCCAAGATAATTTTCAAGCATATCGCTATTTACGAACGCCTGAAGAGCCCGTTAAACGCGATAGTCCTCGTCGAGCCTTTATGATGGTTCTATGGGGAGCCATAGGGATGTTAGTAGGTGCCGGTGTGGTACTTGCTCGCCGCCGCCCATCTTGATTTTGGGATAAGCCACTGGTGAATTTACCAGTGGCATATAAAGTTATTAAGATTACAAAAGCAGCTCACTGCGAAAGATAAATATAAGAGAGTCACTGTGAAAGTATTGACTGTATTCGGCACACGACCTGAAGCCATTAAAATGGCACCACTGGTTCATGCATTAGCTGAAGATGCAGACTTTGAAGCCAAAGTTTGTGTTACAGCACAGCATCGTGAAATGCTAGATCAAGTACTGAAACTGTTTGAGATCATTCCAGATTACGATCTCAATATTATGAAACCAGGGCAAGATTTAACTGATATCACATGTCGTATTCTTGAAGGGTTGAAAAGCGTTTTTGCTGATTTTCAACCGGATGTTGTTCTTGTTCATGGCGACACCGCAACGACGATGGCAACTAGCCTTGCGGCATTTTACCATCGTATACCTGTAGGGCACGTTGAAGCTGGGTTACGTACAGGAGACCTGTATTCCCCATGGCCTGAGGAAGCAAACCGTAAGATTGCTGGGCATTTAGCAATGTATCACTTCGCCCCAACTGAAAATTCACGCCAAAATCTGTTAAAAGAGTCTATTCCTGACAGCCATATTTTTGTCACCGGAAATAGTGTTATTGATGCGCTATTGTGGGTACGTGATAAAGTCATGAGCGACCAGTACATGATGGAAAAACTGGCCGCAAACTATCCGTTTATCGACCCAAATAAAAAAATGATTTTAGTCACAGGCCACCGTCGTGAAAGTTTTGGTGGTGGTTTTGAGCGGATTTGTCATGCGCTGGCAGAAATTGCACAAGCACATCCAGATGTGCAAGTTGTCTACCCAGTTCACTTAAATCCAAATGTGAGTGAGCCTGTTAAACGTATACTGCATGATATTGATAATATTATTTTAATTAGCCCTCAAGACTACCTGCCATTTGTTTATTTAATGAATCATGCTTATTTAATTTTAACAGATTCAGGCGGTATTCAAGAGGAAGCGCCTTCTCTCGGTAAGCCTGTTTTGGTAATGAGAGATACCACAGAACGACCAGAAGCAGTTGATGCAGGAACGGTTCGTCTTGTGGGAACAGACACACAAAAAATTGTGAAAGAAGTTAATCGGTTACTGACAGATGACGCGGAGTATCACGAAATGAGCCGCGCACATAACCCTTATGGGGATGGTCATGCTTGTCAGCGTATTCTTGCAGCATTGAAAAGTAATCAGGTGAAATTATGAGTTTTGAAACTATTTCTGTTATTGGCCTTGGTTATATTGGTTTACCAACAGCAGCAGCCTTTGCATCACGTAAAAAACAAGTGGTTGGTGTCGATGTTAACCAACATGCCGTTGATACTATTAATCAAGGTAAAATCCACATCGTGGAGCCAGAACTGGATATCGTGGTCAAAAAGGCAGTTGAAGAAGGCCACCTGAAAGCCTTTACTAAGCCGCAACCTGCGGATGCTTATCTGATTGCTGTGCCTACGCCATTTAAAGGCGAACACGAACCTGACCTCGCGTATGTACGTGCTGCCGCTGAGTCAGTTGCTCCAGTATTGAAGAAAGGCGATTTAGTCATCCTTGAGTCTACATCGCCAGTAGGAACAACAGAGCAAATGGCAGAGTGGATGGCAGCTGCTCGCCCTGATTTAACTTTCCCCCACCAAGCAGGTGAAGAAGCCGATATCGATGTCGCATACTGCCCTGAGCGCGTGTTACCAGGCCAAGTGATGGTCGAATTAATTAAAAATGACCGCGTTGTTGGTGGAATGACACCAAAATCCTCCCTGCGTGCTAGTGAGTTATACAATATTTTCCTTGAAGGTGAGTGTGTAATTACTAACTCAAGAACCGCGGAAATGTGTAAGTTAACGGAAAATAGCTTCCGCGATGTGAATATTGCTTTTGCGAATGAATTGTCATTAATTTGTGCTGAACAAGACATCAATGTGTGGGAGTTAATCAGCCTCGCGAATCGTCATCCACGCGTTAATATTTTGCAGCCAGGCCCGGGTGTTGGTGGGCACTGCATCGCGGTTGACCCATGGTTTATTGTTGCGCAAAATCCAAAACAATCACGTCTTATTCATACCGCTCGTTTAGTCAATGATGGCAAACCAATTTGGGTTGTTGACCAAGTGAAAGCGGCAGTGGCTGATTGCTTAGTGGAAACGGGTAAAAAAGCCAGTGAAGTGACAATTGCCTGTTTCGGCCTGTCATTTAAACCGAATATTGATGATTTACGTGAAAGCCCAGCAATGCACATCACCAAAATGGTGGCGAACTGGAACCCAGGTAAAACGTATGCGGTTGAGCCACACATCCATGAATTACCGACCTCTTTAAAAGGTATTTCTGAGCTGGTTTCGATTGAACAAGCCGTTAATGAAGCCGATGTGATCTTAATGTTAGTTGACCACAATATGTTCAAAGGCATCCAAGGTTCTGCGATCCCACAAAAATGGGTCGTGGATACAAAAGGAGTATGGCGTTGAAACGCATTTTAATCACTGGAGGCGCCGGGTTTATCGGCTCTGCTGTTGTTCGTCATATTATTGAAAATACTGACGACAGCGCAGTGGTTCTGGATTGTTTAACCTATGCAGGTAACTTAGAGTCTCTTGCAACGGTTGCGAATAACCCGCGCTATGCTTTTGAGCAGGTGAATATTTGTGATAGAGCTGCATTAGATGCTGTTTTTGAAAAATATCAACCCGATGCTGTGATGCATTTAGCGGCAGAAAGCCATGTTGACCGTTCAATTGATGGCCCTGCGGCATTTATCGAAACTAACATTGTGGGGACTTACACACTGTTAGAGGCGGCTCGTCATTACTGGTCTGCACTGAATGATGAGAAAAAAGCGGCTTTCCGTTTTCACCATATCTCAACAGATGAAGTTTATGGTGACCTCGAGGGGCCTGATGGTTTCTTCACAGAAACCACGCCTTATGCACCAAGTAGCCCTTATTCCGCATCGAAAGCATCGAGTGACCATTTAGTTCGTGCATGGCAAAGAACCTATGGCCTGCCAACGATGATCACTAATTGTTCAAATAACTACGGGCCGTATCATTTTCCTGAGAAATTGATCCCTTTAATTATTTTGAACGCCTTAGCAGGCAAACCTCTGCCAGTTTATGGTAAAGGTGAGCAAATTCGTGACTGGCTGTTTGTTGAAGACCATGCACGCGCACTGCATTTAGTTGCGACAACCGCGCAACCTGGCACCACCTATAATATTGGTGGCCATAATGAGCGCCGTAATATTGATGTTGTAGAAACGATTTGTGAGCTGCTTGAAGAGCTGCACCCGCAAAAACCACAAGGTGTGGCGCACTACCGTGACTTAATCACATATGTGAAAGACCGGCCGGGGCACGATATGCGTTATGCCATTGATGCCGCGAAAATTGAGCGTGAATTGGGGTGGACGCCACAAGAAACCTTCGAATCAGGTATCCGCAAAACAGTGCAGTGGTATTTGAACAATGAAACGTGGTGGCGCCGCGTACAAGACGGTTCTTATGCGGGCGAGCGTTTAGGTCTAGGAAATTAGGTGACAGTATGAAAGGTATTATATTAGCGGGAGGGTCGGGGACGCGTTTGCATCCTATCACTCGCGGTATTTCTAAACAGTTATTGCCTATCTACGATAAGCCGATGATTTACTACCCGCTTTCAGTTCTGATGTTAGCGGGAGTCCGTGAGATTTTAATCATCTCTACCCCTGACGACTTGCCGATGTTTAAGCGTTTATTAGGGGATGGCCACGAGTTTGGGATTGAGCTGAGCTATGCGGAGCAGCCATCACCAGACGGCCTTGCGCAAGCGTTTATCATCGGTGAAGAGTTCATCAATGGTGACTCGTGCTGTTTAGTATTGGGCGACAATATCTTTTTCGGCCATTCATTTAGCCCAAAATTGAAATCTGTTGCTGAACGAGTAAAAGGCGCAACGGTTTTTGGTTACCAAGTGATGGATCCTGAGCGTTTTGGCGTCGTGGAATTTGACGATAATTTTAAAGCACTGTCGATTGAAGAAAAACCCGTTAAGCCTAAATCGAATTGGGCGGTGACAGGGCTGTATTTCTATGATTCACAAGTGGTTGAATTTGCTAAACAAGTCAAACCTTCTGAACGTGGCGAGTTAGAAATTACGTCGATTAACCAAATGTACTTAGAACGTGGCGAACTAAACGTTGAATTGCTCGGTCGCGGCTTTGCTTGGTTAGATACAGGCACCCACGATAGCCTCATTGAGGCGGGAACCTTTGTGCAAACCGTTGAAAAACGTCAAGGTTTCAAAGTTGCTTGTTTGGAAGAAATCGCGTGGCGTAACGGCTGGCTGACAGATGAACAAGTCGCTTTTTCAGCACAACAGCTGAAAAAAACAGGTTATGGGCAATATTTAGAGGATTTATTACGTGTCCGTCCGCGCCAGTATTGAGAGCTTGCCATGGGAGAGCGAATTTTTTCATCGCTCAACGGCAAAGTTGAATTTTACGGGGGATAATCTCGAAACCCTCCTTGCTTATCAAATAAATGAATACGATATCGTGCAAGCAAAAGTCGCTGCGTCTGAAACGCAGCTGATTGACGATTTAGCCGGTATGGGTTTTTCATTTGTTGAAGGTGAAATCGATTTCGCGCTGACTATTGGCACAGAAAATGCTTATTTAAAGGCAGGTTTAACAGCGGAAGATCGCATTGTTGTCGCACAAGTGGATGATATTCCTACGTTGCGACAAGCCGCTGAGTCTGTCTTTAGCAAAAGCCGCTTTAGAGCACCTTGGTATCGTGATGGTGATAGCGGTCAGTTTTATGCGTTGTGGATAGAAAAATCAGTACTTGGCACGTTTGACCACACTTGTTTACTGATTAAAGATGCGTCTGGTGCGATATTGGGCTTTGTGAGTTTACGGCATCTGGATGCTGAAACTGCGCGGGTTGGCCTACTAGCGAAAATGCCAGAAGCGAAAGGGCAAGGTGTGGGGCGTAAGTTGATGTCAGCAGCATTTAATTGGTGTGTGGAACACCAAAAAAGACAGTTAAATGTGGCCACGCAAATCAGTAATGTTGCGGCATTAAATCTTTATTCACGTAGCGGTGCAGCAATTGTCAGTACCGCCTATTGGTTATACAGGGGACAACATGATTCCATTTAATAAACCACCCGTTGTAGGTACTGAATTAGAGTATATGAGACAAGCCATGGAAAGTGGCAAACTGTGTGGTGACGGTGGCTTCACGAAACGTTGTGAAGAATGGATGGAAAAACGGTTTAATTGCCCGAAAGTGCAGTTAACGCCATCTTGCACGGCCTCATTAGAAATGGCGGCGATCCTGATTGATACTAAGCCGGGTGATGAAATTATCATGCCAAGCTTTACTTTTGTATCAACCTCTAATGCATTCGTGTTACGTGGCGCGAAAATCGTATTTGTTGATATCCGCCCAGATACCATGAATATCGATGAAACTAAAATTGAAGCTGCAATCACTGAGCGTACACGTGCCATCGTTCCTGTCCACTATGCAGGTGTTGCTTGTGAGATGGACACCATTATGGCCATTGCGAAAAAACACAATTTATTCGTGATTGAAGATGCCGCGCAAGGTGTGATGTCGACCTATAAAGGCAAAGCGCTGGGGACCATCGGCCACATTGGTTGCTATAGCTTCCATGAAACGAAAAACTACTCTTCAGGCGGTGAAGGTGGGGCAACGCTGATTAATGATAAAGACTTGATTAGCCGTGCTGAAGTGATCCGTGAAAAAGGGACGAATCGTAGCCAATTTTTCCGCGGCCAAGTGGATAAATACACATGGCGTGACATCGGCTCAAGCTACTTGTTGTCTGATTTGCAAGCGGCTTACCTATGGGCACAGTTAGAAGAAGCGGACAAAATTAACGACCGCCGTTTACTACTATGGAAACGTTATGATGAAGCGTTGCAGCCATTGGTTGATGCAGGACGCTTAGTCTTAGCAACTGTGCCAGAAGGCTTAAAACACAATGCCCATATGTTCTATATCAAACTTAAAGATATCGACGAGCGTACCGAGTTCAATGATTATATGAAATCCCATGGTATTTTGACGGTATTCCACTATGTTGCATTGCATACTAGCCCTGCGGGTATCGAGTTTGGTCGTTTCCATGGTGAAGATAAATATACAACATCAGAAAGTGACCGCTTAGTGCGTTTACCGATGTTCTACAACATGACTGATGATGAACAGCAGACAGTCATTGAGCGAATCAAAGCGTTCTTTGCCTAATGTCTCTTGCTAAAGCATCGGTTTGGACTGCTGGCTCTACCCTGATTAAAATCGGGGTAGGCTTGTTAATCGTTAAGTTGTTTGCAGTCTCATTTGGGCCCAGCGGTGTAGGGCTAGCGGGTAACTTCCGCCAATTGATTACTGTACTAGGGGTGTTATCTGGTGCAGGGATTTTCAATGGTGTCACAAAATATGTTGCAGAGCACCACCAAGACCCACAAAAATTACGTGCGGTTCTGGGAACGTCATCGACGATTATTCTAGGGTTTTCAGCGCTACTTGCGCTTATCTTTTTACTTTGCAGTGCGCCAATCAGCGTAGCGTTGTTTGATAGTGAAAAATACAGCTCGGTTATTCAAATAGTCGCTTTAATTCAAATGGGTATCGCGTATGCGAACTATTTCCTGGCTATTTTGAAGGGCTACCGAGACGCATCGGCAAACGCATTAGCCATTATTTTGGGTAGCATAATCGGAGTTGTTGCCTATTATTTATGCTATCTGGTTGGTGGGTATGAAGGCGCTCTCGCAGGGTTAGCATTAGTGCCTGCACTCGTGGTACTGCCTGCGGCTGGGATGGTAATTAAACGTAAGCAATTTGCGTTATCGTCATTGAAGCCCGCATGGGACAAAGCGATTGCGACTAATTTAGGCAAATTTACGGTCATGGCGATGTTAACAGCAGTCACGTTGCCAGTCGCTTATATCATGATGCGAAACCTACTCGCCCAAACCTATAGTTG
The DNA here is from genome assembly GCF_011077905.1 of Providencia sp. M-27. Classification (NCBI taxonomy): domain Bacteria; kingdom Pseudomonadati; phylum Pseudomonadota; class Gammaproteobacteria; order Enterobacterales; family Morganellaceae; genus Providencia; species Providencia sp. M-27. The sequence goes on from NZ_JAALBT010000001.1 coordinate 30,505, forward strand.
GGATGAAGTGGGGTTATGGACCGGTGTGACCACCATTTCAGACGCCTATTTGCAGTTTATTACCGCGACATTTTCAGTGTATTTGTTGCCGACTTTATCGCGTTTGCAACATAAAAATGAAATTTCAGCCGAAATTGTTAAAGCATTGAAATTTGTTTTACCTGCCGTTGCGGTTGTCAGTTTTACGGTTTGGTTACTACGTGATTTTGCGATTTGGTTGCTGTTCTCAAAAGAATTTACAGGTATGCGAGACCTGTTTGCATGGCAGCTGGTCGGCGATGTATTGAAAGTGGGGGCTTACGTATTTGGCTATTTGGTTATTGCCAAAGCCGCATTGCGTTTTTATGTCCTTACTGAAGTGAGTCAATTTATATTATTAACGGGTTTTGCGCATTGGCTAATCCCTGAACATGGCGCAGTAGGTGCAACTCAGGCTTATATGGCCACTTATATTGTCTATTTTACCTTATGTTGTTGCGTATTTTTGATTTACCGTAGGCGAGCATGACAACCTTAATACATGTACTGGGATCGAACCTCCCACACCACAATCAGACGGTATTGACGTTTTTTAATGACGTCATTTGCCAAGCAGAAATCGCTCCGTCATCAACACCGCATTTTATGGTCGTAAGCGACGATGCGCAGCTTGCTGACGCTTATCCTCAGCTAAAAATAGATGTTTTTGCGAATAAACAGGCTATTGCCAATAGTGTTATACAGCGTGCCAAGGCAAATCGCCGTACTCGCTTTTTCTTTCATGGGCAATTCAATGCGCCTATTTGGCTAGCGCTGTTATTTGGCCAAATTAAATCCCATCAGTTTTGGTGGCATATATGGGGAGCTGACCTCTATGAAGAGTCTAGCTCATTAAAATTTAAGTTATTCTATATCTTACGTCGTCTAGCGCAGAAAAAAGTAGGGCACGTGTGTGCTACGCGCGGGGATTTGTGTTATTTCCACCAGTCGAACCCGAAAGTACCTGCGACAGTGTTGTATTTTCCAACACGAATGGACCCTGCATTAACAATAAGCGAGCCTAAGGTGCGTGAAGGCGCTCAACTGACTATTTTGTTGGGTAACTCAGGTGACCGTTCGAATCGCCATGTAGAGGCACTGAGTGCGATTAAACAGCAATTTGGTGATGAGGTTAAGGTGATTGTCCCAATGGGCTATCCTGCCAATAACCAAGGCTATATTGAACAAGTCGAACAGGCTGCAAATAGTGAGTTTACTTCAGGACAAGTCGAAATCCTGAAAGAGCGCATGGAATTTAGCGAGTACCTGAATTTGCTCAAATCCTGTGATCTTGGCTATTTTATTTTTAATCGCCAACAAGGGGTGGGAACGGTTTGTTTGCTGATCCAATTTGGCATTCCGTTTGTAATCAGCCGTCAAAATACGTTCTGGCAGGATTTAACTGCTCAAAATGTCCCTGTGTTTTTCTATGGTGACAACCTGACGATACCGCTGGTGGACGAAGCTCAGCGCCAAATGAGTTTATTAGATAAACACCATATTGAATTTTTTGCTCCCAACTTTACTGAGGGCTGGAAAGCCGTTCTCAGAGCCGTGGAGGAGCGAGCATGACGCTGACGGAATTAGGCGGCTTAGCACTGGTCTACCTGATATCAATTATTTTTATTGGTACTTTGCTATACAAAGAGTTTTTACGTGCTCGGTTTAACTTCAATATTTTCTTCTCAATGCTGTATTTATTGACGTTTTACTTTGGTTTTCCATTAACCTGTGCGTTAGTGTTTCAATTTGATGTTGCGGTTGTTAAGGCGGATTACTTACTTTACGCCCAACTAGCGGCAACCAGTTTTTATGCGATTTATTATGTCGCTTATAAAACACGGCTTTCTAGGCAACCGGATGCACCACGGCGTGCGTTGTTTAGCATGAACAAAGTGGAAACGAATTTAACCTGTCTGTTATTGATTCTGATTGCTGTCGTGACAGTAGGTATCTTTTTCATGCAGAACGGTTTTTTGCTGTTTAAGTTAAAATCCTATAGCCAAATTTTCTCCAGCCAAGTTTCTGGCGTGGCATTAAAACGCTTTTTCTATTTCTTCATTCCTGCAATGTTGATTGTTTATTTCTTGCGGCCAACACAGAAACGCTGGATTTTCTTTCTTGTTAGTACCGTTGCATTTGGTTTCTTAACCTATGTTATCGTCGGGGGAACAAGAGCGAACATCATTATTGCCTTCGCGCTGTTCTTATTCATTGGGATTGTCAGAGGTTGGATTACGCTGTGGATGCTAGCCGCGGCTGGGGTCGCCAGTATTGTAGGGATGTTCTGGTTAGCCTTAAAACGCTATGGCCTAGATGTCAGTGGTGCTGAAGCGTATTACACTTTCTTGTACTTAACGCGGGACACATTCTCCCCGTGGGAAAACTTAGCATTGCTGCTGAGTCATTACGATGAGATGGATTTTCAAGGCCTAGCGCCGATTATCCGTGACTTTTATGTTTTTATTCCTTCTTGGGTTTGGCCAGAACGTCCAGATACGGTATTGAATTCTGCCAACTATTTTACGTGGGAAGTGCTCAACAACCATTCTGGGCTGGCAATTTCGCCAACACTGATTGGTTCATTAGTGGTGATGGGCGGGGTGATTTTTATACCACTCGGAGCCATCGTTGTGGGGCTTATCATCAAATGGTTTGATTGGATCTATGGCATGAGCCTGAAAGAACCGAATCGCTATAAGGCCGCCATTATGCAGGCATTTTGTTTTGGCGCCATTTTTAACATTATTGTTTTAGCGCGTGAAGGCGTGGATTCTTTCGTCTCACGGGTGGTTTTCTTTTGCTTAATATTCGGACTGTGTCTGGTGTTAGCAAAATTACTGTATTGGTTATTTGAAAGTGCAGGGCTTATTCGCACAAAAACAGCTTCTTTTTTAAGAAGCCAACAGCGTGAAAGCCGCTAAAGGAGTATCATGGAATCGTCATCAACTCAGTCTTCATCAGTTACACAGTCATCTATTCCACAATCATCTATTCCACAATATAGTATTCGTGGTCATAATATTTGGGGCTTTAAAGATATGGCCCACTTTTTAGACTACTTATTTGCTGATGGGGAAACGAAAACGGGAACACTCGTTGCGATTAATGCAGAAAAAGTGATGATCGCTGAACAAGATACGGCTTTAAATACATTACTAGGCCAAGCCGAATATTTGTATGCTGATGGAATTAGTATTGTCCGTGCTATTCGCCGTAAATATCCCCAAGCTGAAGTTTCCCGCGTGGCTGGTGCTGACTTATGGGAAGGCTTAATGGAAAGAGCCGGTAAAGAAGGTACGCCGGTTTTCTTAGTGGGTGGCAAACCAGAAATCCTAGAACAAACCGAAAGCAAGCTGCGCTCGCAGTGGAATGTGAACATTGTTGGCTCGCAAAACGGTTATTTTACTGCTGAAGACCGAAGTGCATTGTTCGAACGTATTCGTGCAAGTGGTGCCAAAATTGTTACTGTTGCGATGGGTTCCCCGAAACAAGAACTGTTTATGCGTGATTGCCGAACAGTCCACCCTGATGCGTTATATATGGGTGTTGGGGGGACTTATGATGTGTTTACAGGGCATGTTAAACGCGCCCCGAAAGTTTGGCAAAACTTAGGTCTGGAATGGTTGTATCGCTTATTATCTCAACCTTCTCGTATTACTCGTCAGTTTAAATTACTGAAATTTTTAGGCTACTATTACGGTGGCAAGCTGTAATTTTTGTAATTATTTGATTTTTATCGTTATTATCGATGTATTTTACTGACCGCAAGTAGGCTTAAACTTTTGCTTGCGGTCTGAATTCTCCGAATTACTGGTCTCTTCCTTCAAATATTTCTATAATCCCTCAAAAATAATCATATTCGCACCAGTTTGTGCTTAATCTTGCGGCTATGGCATTTTTTTAATCGCCTAATTAATGCTTTTCAAATAATTGCAGTGATTATTACTAACTGAGTTTCAATTAAAACTGCATTTTAAATATCTAACTTTGACAGGGGTATGTATGGGAAATCCACAGCAGGGGCTTCAACGTGGGTTAGAAGCACGCCATATCGAGCTGATTGCGCTCGGTGGAACTATTGGCGTTGGGTTATTTATGGGATCCGCCAGTACACTAAAATGGGCGGGACCTTCTGTTTTACTGGCTTATATCATCGCAGGAATTTTTGTTTTCTTCATTATGCGCTCAATGGGGGAAATGCTATTTCTTGAGCCTGTAACGGGTTCTTTTGCTTCGTTTGGTTATAAATATTTAAGTCCATTTTGGGGATGTCTCACCGCATGGGGCTACTGGTTTATGTGGGTGGCTGTCGGTATTTCTGAGATCACGGCCATTGGCGTATATGCCGAATATTGGTTCCCTGATGTGCCGCAATGGATTTTTGCCATTATTGCAGTGGTATTAGTGGCATTAGCTAACTTAGCCGCTGTACGGCTGTATGGAGAGCTTGAGTTCTGGTTTGCCATGATCAAAGTGACCACGATTGTGGTGATGATTTTAATTGGTTTAGGACTGATTTTTTTTGGTCTGGGTAATAACTTTGAGCCGATTGGGCTTGCGAACCTTACCGAACATGGTGGTTTCTTTGCCGGGGGCTGGAAAGGCTTCTTATTTGCTTTGTGTATCGTTGTGGCCTCTTATCAAGGGGTTGAGCTGGTTGGGATCACTGCGGGTGAAGCGAAAAATCCTCAAGTCACGTTAAGAAAGGCGATCAATAATATTTTATGGCGCATATTAATTTTTTATGTGGGCGCTATCTTTATTGTTGTAACGCTGTTTCCGTGGACTGAAGTGGGTTCTCAAGGTAGTCCATTTGTTCTCACCTTTGCGAAAGTCGGTATTGTATCTGCCGCAGCGGTGATTAACTTTGTGGTGTTAACCGCAGCGTTATCTGGCTGTAATAGCGGGATGTATAGTGGTGGACGGATGCTGTATGCCTTAGCGCAAAATAAACAGTTGCCTCGCTCATTATTGAAATTAACAAAGAACGGTGTGCCGGCACGTTGTGTAGGTTTTACTATCCTTTGCTTAGTGGCCGGATCAAGCCTGAATTACATCATACCGAATCCAGAGAAAGTCTTTGTGTATGTCTATAGTGCGAGTGTGTTACCCGGAATGGTGCCTTGGCTAGTGCTATTGACCAGCCAAATCCGTTTTCGACAACAAAACAAAGAAAAACTTATCGGACACCCTTTCAAATCGATTCTTTTTCCATGGGTTAACTATGCAACCTTACTATTTTTAGCCTGCGTTTTGGTTGGAATGGCGATTAACCCAGATACTCGCTTATCTTTAATCGTGGGAGCTATCTTTTTAGGGGGCGTTTCCCTGCTTTATTTCATCATTCGTCTGTTCAATAACCGTAATGCAAAAGTTTAATCGCCGTATTTTGGTTGATTTTTATTAGCGGTACAGTGAAAAGAGGGTAAATATGCTCTCTTTCTCGACGAAATGGATAAAAGGCAAGCAATCGATATTTTTATTTCAAAAAGGACTAGACAGAAGGAGGATAAATCCGTACTATCCTCTCCCGCAACGGCGTTAAGCGCCCGTAGCTCAGCTGGATAGAGCGCTGCCCTCCGGAGGCAGAGGTCTCAGGTTCGAATCCTGTCGGGCGCACCAGTTTTAGCGCTTCGCTACGGTTGGCAAAATGACGTTGTATGTAGTAATATAGCAACGCTTTGAAAAAAGTGAAGTTATGGTGGCTATAGCTCAGTTGGTAGAGCCCTGGATTGTGATTCCAGTTGTCGTGGGTTCGAGTCCCATTAGCCACCCCATTTTTTTGTGATATTGCGAGGGTGGCGGAATTGGTAGACGCGCTAGCTTCAGGTGTTAGTGTCCTATGGACGTGGGGGTTCAAGTCCCCCCTTTCGCACCACGAAGAAATGTAATGAGTACTAAAAAATTCGGCGAGTAGCGCAGCTTGGTAGCGCAACTGGTTTGGGACCAGTGGGTCGGAGGTTCGAATCCTCTCTCGCCGACCAATTTAAAGAAACCCGTCTTAATCGACGGGTTTTTTGCTTTCTATTCTTATACTTTTATACTCTCTTCATACTTCATACTTCATACTTCATACTTCATACTTCATACTTCATACTTCAAACCGTGTGTTGTTGGCTATGTTCAGCTACCCAGGTTACATACATACTTATGTATGTTCATCGGGATATCTTCATTTGCGGTTTAGCCATAACTAGAATTATCTAGAGTATATTCAGGGTGTTTTTCAATTAGTGACTGGATATAGTTAATTGCTTGTTTTTATTTGTAATTTAACAGGCTATCTCGCTAGTGTCGTAGAATAGATACAATCCATTATATTGATGTCGCCAAAAGGCGACATATTACCTGTTGATTTATAAGAAAATATAAATAACTCATTTATGGTGTCTCTAAACTGCGACAAAGTAGTACAGCAAGATATGGGCAACAGATGCGTACATTCTTTAATGTTAGAGAGGTTGACTTCCAAGAAGAAAAATTATGTGTAAAACCGGAGGGATGAGAGAGAAGTTAAAAGAGCGAGCTTAAAAAATATCATTTAAAAAAAGTTGGCATGCATTGTGCATTATTCTATATGTAGATGCTCATCTCACTTCTTATGACAGCGAAGCTTCATAAACCCAGAGATGACGCAAAGCCGATTATCGGTGCCTATTGTCCAACTTAGATGATCAAGAGCTCATCCTCTTACCATCAACGAACGGGCGAAACGTTGAGTGAGGCACCATCCGTCTGTAGACCTGATTGTATTTTACACCTGCCTTGTGCAGGTGTTTTTTTTGTCTATACAAAATACTTAGCCCCTTAGAAAATAACTAAGAGGCTGAAAATAAAACAGGTATTAGCTTCTACCTTTACTAAACCACTTACTGAACCAGCGAGTAATATAGGTATAGCAGAGGATAATGAATGTAATAATGAAAATGTCTTTACTAAGATCTTCGGTGTTAAACCCAATAACCATAATAAAAACAAAAGGTGATAATACTAGCAGCAGAAGATCAAAGAATATTTGTAAACGGTTTGGGGTTGCAATAATCCAGCGCCAAATAGTTTTAATTACATTCATATCGATATCCCTAATTCATTCAAAACAAAGATGTATATAAAGCTTTATACACTATGTGTTTATTTTATAACATAGCCAAGTGTGTTTTGCTGATCCTTAAATAACGATTATTGATTAAACATTGAGTTATTGATCTGAAATGTTGCCAATCATAAACCTCATATTCTCCTTTTATGATGATTTAATGCGATTAAAGCAATGCATTTAAATTGTTTTCTGTGTTTTTATTTGGGAAGGTAAATGTAGTTGCAGTTAAGCTTATGGATAAAAAAACTCCACTAAAATAAGTGGAGTTTTTAGAAGAGGCTAAACAAGAGTATTAGTTTCGTTCTTGTTTTAATGAGTGGTTTAATGCGTCTTGGCGAATTTTTGCCGCATCGCTAGGTTTATGTTGCTTGTCAAACGCATCGGCCAGCCATGATGCATCCTGCACATCAAAACGTTGAGCCAACGCAGCTTTAAAGTAGGTTTCTGCTTTGTCCCATTGGGCGTGTTGTAGCGACAAAACGCCCAATGTACTGTTGAGTAATGGGGTGGCACCGTTTTGTTTTTGCAGATGTAAAAGGGTTTTTTCGATAACTTCAGGGCGTTCACTGTTAAGTTTCGGTACTAACAGAAGCAAGCGTTCATCATATTGCTGTTTTAAGCCATCAATAATTATTTTTTCTGCACTTGCAGTATCACCACATTCAATTAAATGTTCAGCTAAGAAAGCTTGCAATGCGGTTTCATGACGAACTCGGCGAGGCTGTGCTTTCCACCAAGCTTTTAGCCCATCACTACCCCCTTCAGCCATATATTGGTTCATCAGCCCTTTGTAAGCCTTTAATTTCAGTGCATCGAGCTCATCTTCATTGTGTAACTGTACTTTGGCCATGACCGGAAGTAATTCAATCAGCGACTGGTAAGCGCCTGAACGTAAGTAAGCTTGTTCCGCGAGGCGCAGTACTTCGGGGTGCCTTGGAGCTTTGTCGAGAAGTTTATCAATGCCATTACGAGCAGCATGGACTTCCCCTTCCGCTAATTGGATACGGACACGGCTGATATCAACGGGAAGTTGGTCACTTCCCGCGGCTTCTGCGGCTCTATCTAAGTACTGGTGAGTGCGATATTCATCACCACGTTGTTGAGCGGCTTCAGCTGCCATTAGGTAGTTAATCACGGGTTGTTGAGAGAAATCAGCATGTTTGCTCATTAACTTTTCAACCTGTTCGAAATCACCTTCTGCTAATTTCAATAGCGCTTTTTGTGTTTGAGTATGTGCTTTGTGGTATTTACGACCACTTACCCAACCTCTGGTACGTGATGTTGTACTGATAAAGCGACGATAGCACCAACCGAGGAACAACAACACAAATTGGAGCAGGATAAAGCCTAAAACGAGGCTGGTTACACTGGTTGTAATGTCATAATTGTCAGTACGAATAAAAACATAACCTTGGTGACCTGCTAATAATGGGCCTAAGATCACCCCGGCAATAAGTACTATAAATAGGATCAGGACTTTTATCATAATTACCCCCTATTGCCAGCAGGCTCTGCTGATTCAAAAGGGTGAGGATTATCAGCTGATTCTGCTTTTTGTGTATCCGTGGCAGGAACTGCGGCATCGGCCGCCGCCTCTGTTGACACTTCAGGTGCATCCGCTGCGGCATCAACAGCACCATCGTTAACTTTTGTGTTGTCTGACGACTGAGAGAGTAAGCTGCGAACCCGAGTTTGCATGACTTTGTCTAGCTTCTCTTGGCTTTCTAAGGTGTCAGGCATTTCAATGTCAATCGGCTGATTGATTAAGTCATCAATGGTTGATAAGAACGCTTTAGTTTCAGGCGCTTCAGTATCAAAATAGGCTCTTACCCATGTCGAAGCTTGCTCTAATGACTGTTTGTAAGTGGCTTCTTGATAACGGGGTACAGCTTGCGCTGCGATTAATAATTGAGAACGAATGTTTTCACGTAGGTAAATATCTTGGTTTGGGGCTAGAAGCGGGGCTTCTGAGCCATCACGAGCTCGTACTGTGACAAAGTCATTTGCAAAACTTTTCCAGCTACGCGCCAAATTTTGTTTCCAATCTGAGATATCATCGCTAACGTCAGCGTTATCTTCACTTTTCGCGTCGCCACTGTTTAAATCCGCTAATCGTAAATTATCGACTTCATTACTTAGCTGGTTTAAACGTAAAATAATACCGTCATAGTCAACTTGGTTGATCGCAGCTAATTTAGCCATATCACTGTTAATTGACTTACGAATGTCGAGTAGGCTCGGGTCATTCATTTCTGCCAGACTTGAGTCTGCACTTTTTAACAGAACGGCTGCGGTCACTGGGTCGCGGTCATTCCACAGCTTTCTTCCTGCCATTTTGACCATAAAGTCAGCTTGGGCCAGTAGCCAACTCTTCACATCAGCGCTGGACAATGCCGTGACGTGTGCTTGCAACTCTTGCATGCGACGGTTGAGGTTCTCTTCATATTCACGAGAATGGCTTTTTATTTCAGAATTAGCCGCAATTAGTGCGTCTAACCGTTGCCTGTCTGAGTTTTGTTGTTCGACTAAGTCACTTAGCTTTTGCTTTAATTCATTGTTTTCATTAGCTAAATTAATATTGCTTTGTTGGGTGAAATAGTACAACCCACCGCCAATAGCGATGATAATAGCGATAGCAATTACACCGCCTATCAGACCAGAACGTTTTTGTTCCGAAGAAGGTTTAGTTTTTGGGCGCTGTTGTTCTGCGCCAGCTTCTGGGGTAACCGTCTCGGTTGTTTTATCGTGTTCCGTCATAAATTAGCATCCCATATCGATTGAAATTAATGCTTCTAATAAAGCATTATTATCTGCGCTATTAGCTACACAGACCTTTTGCCATCCACTTTTGCGGGCTTGGTCTGCAATCCGTTCACTGACGACAAGTAGGCGGCGGGAAAACCACCAAGTTTGGTATTCTTCAGTGATTAATTCTTCTAACAAGGCTAACATTTGACCACTAGTGATCACAACATCGGTAATACCGGTTTGAAACCATTGGTCATTGAACTGGGTTTTATCATAATGAACAGGGTGCCTTGCATAACATTCACAATAATCGACTTGTGCGCCACGAGACCTTAATGTCGATGCAAGCAGTTCTCTTCCGCCATTTCCACGCAATAACAGGGCTTTTTTCCCTTCAAGAAACTGCAAATCCGAATGGGTTAGGAGTACTTCACTAGTTTCCCCTTGCTCTGCCCAACGTACATTTTTACCGGTTATCCGTTGAAAAAACTGCCCTGTAGAACGACCAATTGCATAGTAAGATAACTTATCTGACCAGCTACGGGCCATTTGTTCAAGCGTTAAATTTGCGTATTCGACTGCATTTTTAGATAAAAGAAAGACTAAATCATTCGCAGTAAGGCTATCAAGTTGAGAAATAAGGGTATTTAATTCAGCGCCGGGGCCAATGTGAATTAAAGGGGAGGAGAAGGCTTCTCCCCCTTTGGCAGTGATTGCCGTGATCAGCTCTGAACCTGCAGGCTCAGGGCGAGTGACAAGCACTTTCATGCAGGCGGGTTTCCTTGATAGACATCCGCCAAAATTTCCCTTGCACCACGCTCAAGTAATTCTTCAGCCAATGATACCCCTGCTTGGTTAGCTTCGCTTGGAGAAACGAGCCGTTCCCCACGAATAATCACGCTGCCGTCTGGGGCTCCCACCAAGGCACGCAGCCATATTTTGTCATCTTGCCAAATAGCATAACTGCCAATGGGGACTTGGCAACCGCCTTCAAGGCGCATATTCATCGCACGCTCAGCAAGGACACAGGTTGAGGTTGCGTTATTATTTAGCTTCGCAAGTAACTCACGGGTTTTACTGTCATTTAAACGGCATTCGATACCGACCGCTCCTTGGCCTACCGCAGGTAAGCACTGTTCTGGAGCGAGGGCGGTTTTAATTCGCGTTTCTAACCCCAAACGTTTTAACCCTGCAACGGCCAAAATAATAGCGTCATATTCACCGTTATCTAATTTTGATAGGCGTGTTCCTACATTGCCGCGTAAGTCGCGAATGACTAAATCAGGGCGGAGTTCCCTTAATTGGCATTGACGGCGTAAACTCGATGTCCCGACGATACTGCCCTCTGGCAATGCATCAAGACTATCGTAGTGGTTTGAAACAAAGGCATCTCGAGGATCTTCACGTTCACAAATCGTGACTAACCCTAAGCCTTCAGGAAATTCAACAGGGACATCTTTCATCGAGTGAACGGCAATGTCAGCGCGCCCTTCCAATAAAGCAAGTTCTAGCTCTTTGACGAACAGCCCTTTTCCGCCAACTTTCGCGAGAGGTGTATCAAGGATGATGTCGCCTTTTGTCACCATAGGAACTAATTCAACCTGTAAGCCCGGGTGAAGCTGCTCTAATTTGTCTTTGACAAAGTGTGCTTGCCATAGGGCTAGAGGACTTTTGCGCGTTGCAATACGCACGATATTTGTTGATGTCATTTTTACTGTTTTCTCTGGCGAAGAATGCCGCAGATTAACCATACAATTGGCATTAGTTTTAACATGTTAAGGATATTTTTTCCAGTTAGGTGAAAAAACCCTCTTTGAATCGTTTATCACCGATTCACTTTTTCTACCATGATGCAAGAAAGAGATTCAAAATGAGATGACCTAGAACTGCTATTAAGTGATTTCTTTAGCTTATCGTGCTATTTTTTGCGTGGAACATTCTGTGTTTTCTGTTAATTCGTGTTGAAGCGTGTAAGCACAGACGCTGTGCGTATTGTACTTAATATCATTCTATTTTGCTTTTTTACTAAACAACTGGGTAAAAAGAAATTATTCCATTGAAAAACAAGGGATATTTTACAGATTAAAAAATAAAAAGCCTTTTTATACAATATGTTGAAAAGCATTTTGTATCAAAAATAAGCGCGTAAAATTATGTGATCTACTTTACCCTTTTGATGCAAGGTGTTAAATTGATCACGTTTCCGACAATCCATTTGAAAATTATTTTAAATCTATCTCTATCTGTTGGGTGCTGGGAAATTCTCCGGTTTGTATTACTTTCATTCAATCAGGCGTAACCTTTGTATCTCTATATTGAAACCTTAAAACAAAGACTGGATGCGATAAACCAATTACGGTTGGAACGTGCAACAGCTTCTATGAGTGAAGCCTTCTCGAAGGTTTATAGCTTGCTGCCTGTTTTGTTTCATTATCATCATCCAATGATACCTGGTTTTATTGAGGGTAATGTGCCTCATGGTGTCTGTTTTTTCTCTCCTGATACAGAGCAAAAAAAATGGTTGGAGCCTTTTGCGCGTTTTCTGCCCACGATTGAAACCGAAACGAATGGTGAATTACCGATTACGGGTATTTACTCGATGGGGAGTACTTCATCTGTTGGGCAAAGTCAGTGTTCAGATATCGACGTTTGGGTTTGTCATCCTTCTTGGTTAGACCACGAAGAAAAACGTTTTTTGCAAAAGAAGTGCACCTTAATTGAACAGTGGGCAGCGTCTTTAGGCATTGATGTCACTGTTTTTCTAATCGATGAAAATCGTTTTCGTCATCATGCCAGTGGGCATATAGGTGGGGAGAACTGTGGTTCAACGCAACACATTCTATTATTAGATGAATTTTATCGAACTGCTGTGCGTATGGCGGGTAAACGTTTGCTGTGGACCATGGTACCGGTTGAAGAAGAGCAGCATTACGATGAATATGTTATGGGGTTATATGCACAAGGCGTGCTAACGCCTAATGAATGGCTTGATTTAGGCGGGTTAAGCGAACTTTCTGCTGCGGAATATTTCGGTGCAAGCCTATGGCAGTTGTACAAAAGTGTCGATTCCCCCTATAAAGCCGTGTTGAAGAGTATTTTGCTGGAGTCCTATTCATGGGACTATCCCAATGGCAAACTATTAGCGATGGAGTTTAAGCGTCATTTACATGCTGGCGAAATCGTGTGTTACGGCTTGGATTCATACTGTTTAATGTTAGAGCGAGTGACACGTTACCTGACTGAAATTAATGATTTAACTCGCCTTGACCTTATCCGTCGCTGTTTCTACTTGAAAGTGTGTGAAAAATTGTCTGAAGAAGACGCTAACACGTGCTCAGGCTGGCGCCGTGATGTGTTGTCTCAGTTGGTTGAATCATGGGGGTGGGGATCAGCGCGTTTGTCGATACTCGATACGCGTAATCAGTGGAAAATTGAGCGTGTCCGTGAGGCGCATAACGAGTTACTTGACACGATGATGCAAAGTTATCGTAATCTTATTCGTTTTGCGCGTAGAAATAATTTAAGTGTTAGTGCAAGCCCACAAGATATTGGGGTATTAACCCGTAAATTATATGCGGCTTTTGAGGCCCTTCCTGGTAAGGTGACATTAGTTAACCCCCAAATTTCACCTGATTTAAGCGAAGCGCATCTCACCTTTATTTATGTACCAGAAGGGCGCGCGAACCGGAGTGGTTGGTATCTGTATAACCAAGCACCAAATATTGATGCTATTATTGGGCATCAACCTCTTGAATATAACCGCTATTTAAATAAATTAGTGGCGTGGGCGTATTTTAATGGTCTGCTGACTGAGACAACCCAAGTTTATATGCATAATGGGAAATCCCAGTGTGATGAACGAAAACTGCTTGAGCTAATGCACGATGTTTCAAGTCATTTTCCTATTAGGTTGCCCGCCCCAACGCCAAAAGCGCTTTATAGCCCGTGTGAAATTCGCCATCTTGCAATCATTGTTAATTTAGAAAAAGACCCAACACAGGTATATTCAGAGCAAGTCGTTCATGTTGATTTTAGAAAACTGGATATTTTCAGTTTTGGCGAATCACAACAATGCCTGATCGGTAGCATTGATTTGTTATATCGCAATTCGTGGAATGAGGTAAGAACGCTACATTTCAGCGGAGAACAGTGCATGTTAGAAGCACTTAAGACCATTTTAGGGAAAATGCATCAAGATGCATCGCCTCCTGAAGCGGTCGAGGTGTTTTGTTATAGTGAGCACTTACGTGGGTTGATTCGTACCCGTGTACAACAGCTAATATCTGAGTGTGTTGAATTACGTTTATCGAGCAACCGAAATGACCCTGGGCGTTTTAAAGCATTACGTATCGCGGGGCAAACGTGGGGTTTATTCTTTGAGCGCCTGAATGTATCCGTACAAAAACTTGAGAATGCGGTTGAGTTCTATGGGGCTATCTCCCATAACAAGCTGCATGGCTGGCCAGTTAAACTTCAGGCGAAGAGTGACAACCATTTGCCTGCCGTTGTTGATGGCTATGCGAGTGAAGGGATTGTACAGTTTTTCTTTGAAAATACCGCAGACAATACCGGTTTTAATATTTATGTTTTAGATGAAGCGAATCGGGTTGAAATTTATTCCCACTGTGAAGGGTCGAAAGAAGATCTTGTCCGTGATGTGAGTAAATTCTATTCTTCTTCCCACGACCGGTTTACCTATGGTGCAAATTTTATCAACTTCAATTTACCGCAATTTTACCAAATCATTAATCAAGATGGTAAAAACCAAGTTGTTGCATTTTCTGGCGGGACATGGCCATTTACGGCAGAAGATGATGACATGGGGTATGAAATGCATTCGAGCCAACCGCAGCACCCACAAGCGCACTATTATTGATGGTAGGCAGTATAACGCTGCCCACCATCTAAACTCGTAACGCTTAGAATGAAAAGGGCTCTTGGCTTTGAAAAGCAATTGCCTCGGCTAGTTTAGTCTTAAATTCATGCCCTGAGCGGTCACAAACCCAATGACCTTGTTTATAATCATAATGGTACCCACCCTGTTTAGTTGCTAACCATATTTGGTGGAATGCCTCTTGTTTGTTGATAATAATTTTACTGCCATCTTCAAAGCTAAGGGTCATCACACCACCATTGATTTCACAATCAATATCGGCATCACCCTCATAGTTATCTAAATGCTCTTCGATGCTGCTTAGTAGCGTTTCGGCTAGCTGATGAAATTCGCTGTCATTCACGATTAATTTCCTGTTTGCTCACAATGGTTTAATTGAAATTATTATTGTTAATTGAAATTATAGGAGGGAACCTACATTGGGGTCAATCTAAGCATACCCACTAAAAATTTCAGACTAAATTTAGCCTAAAGTATATAATATCAGCATGCTGGATAAACAGGCGTGATTTGCGAGGCCACTCCTGTTATTGTGTAAAATATCAGATGTCAAAAGTAAGTATTACGGGCGAAAAAGAATGAAAAAAAGTTTAATTGGGCTTAGTGCACTAGTTGTTTTATTTACCCTTTCTGGCTGTGGCTTAAAAGGCCCGTTGTATTTTCCGCCGGAAGAAACTGCAGCTCCGGCTAAGGCATCTGATGTGCAACCTACCGCACAAGACAGTACTGCCAAAGAGCCGGCTCAAACCACAAATAATCAGTAAGTCGCCTCAATGGAGCGTGAAATGCAATTTTCTAAAATGCATGGCTTAGGCAATGACTTCATGGTTGTCGATGGTGTTACACAAAATGTGTATTTTTCGCCTGAATTGATTTGTCGGTTAGCAGATAGGCACACAGGCGTTGGGTTCGATCAACTACTATTAGTTGAAGCTCCTTATGACCCTGACCTTGATTTTCATTATCGTATTTTTAATGCGGATGGCAGTGAAGTTGCACAATGTGGCAATGGAGCCCGTTGTTTTGCTCGTTTTGTTAGGCTCAAAGGCTTAACGAATAAGCAAAAAATTAAAGTCAGTACTCAGTCCGGCCGTATGACATTAACCATAAATGAGAATGATGATGTCAGCGTTAATATGGGCGAACCTGATTTTGAACCGCAGAGAGTACCATTTCGCGCCGTCAAAGAAGAAAAGACCTATATTATTCGAGCACAAGAACGTACAGTGTTGTGTGGGGTTGTCTCAATGGGTAACCCGCATTGTGTGATTCAAGTTGAAAGTATTCATACGGCAGAAGTCGAAGTTTTAGGTCCCGCTTTAGAAAATCATGAGCGTTTTCCAGAACGTGCCAATATTGGTTTTATGGAAATTATCAGCGCTGACCACATTCGCTTGCGTGTTTATGAACGCGGGGCTGGGGAAACTCAAGCTTGTGGTAGCGGAGCATGCGCGGCTGTCGCAGTTGGAATTACTCAAGGGCTACTGGCGAAGCGGGTCAAAGTCGATTTGCCGGGGGGCTCATTAGATATCGCGTGGGAAGGCCCAGGGTCGCCACTTTATATGACAGGCCCTGCAACGCATGTTTATGACGGAGTCATTCAACTCTAATTTTGAATAGCTGAAGAGGGAAAAATGGATAAAACCAAAAAAGCACAGGAGTTGGTTCATCAGATTGATGAGCTTGATGTCGTGCGCTACTTAACGGAAAACCCCTATTTTTTTCTTCGTAATGCACAACTGTTGGAGCAACTAAAAGTCCCACATGTCGTGCGGGAAGCGATTTCATTGCCTGAGTTAGTGATGAGCCGTCAACGGTTGAAAATCAAAGAGCTCGAACAAGATATTCGTTTTATGGTTGAACAAGCCCATGAAAATGTGGAGCTTTTTGAAGAGTTGTTAGTGTTGGTGATTGAAATGTCATCAGCAGAAAGTTTACAGCAAATGCTGTTAGCACTAAATCGTTGGGCAAAAAGGCTGGGTTTATCTGGTGCTCAGGTACGCTTGTTTAGTGATAGCTGGCATTTGTCCGCACCTATGGATGCACATCAATTAGTTATTTCGCGTCGTGTCTTTGAACCCGTAAGAATTCAACGGTTTGGCAATAACCGTAACTACCTCGGTCGGCTAAATGGCCCTGAAATCCAACTACTTTTACCTGATGCATTAAATGTCGGCTCAGTCGCTATTTCACTGTTTGGTCATCACGGTGAATCAGGTATGGTCATTTTTACTAGCCGGGATCGTGAACACTATCAACATGATATGGGAACAGTCATGTTGGAAAAAGTCGCTCAAATTCTACCGAGGTTATTATGCCAATGGATAGAACGCCTGTAAAAAATCAGCCAGAAGGGCTGATGAGCCAAATTGAAGCTTTTCTGCATTATTTGCGAGTTGAACGCCGGCTAAGCCCTGTCACTATCACTAATTATCGCCGCCAACTCAGCGTTATCGTGGAAATGTTAGCCTCCTTAAATATCCACGAATGGCAAAAAGTGGATGCGACTATTGTGCGCAATGTTGCCGCTAAAAGTCGTAAATCGGGCTTGCAAGCGGCAAGTATGGCGTTGCGGTTATCATCGCTACGTAGTTTTTTTGATTGGATGGTTCATCAAGGGGAACTACCAGCAAACCCGGCAAAAGCAATCCATGCCCCTAAATCTAAAAAGCGTCTCCCTAAAAATATGGATGTGGATGAAGTTTCCCAACTGTTGAATATGGATAGTGGCGACCCCCTTGTTGTACGTGACCGAACAATGCTTGAAGTGATGTACGGTGCGGGGTTACGGTTATCTGAGCTTGTTGGGCTGGACGTTCGTCATCTTGATTTAAATACGGGTGAAGTGTGGGTGATGGGAAAAGGGAGCAAAGAGCGCAGAGTGCCAATGGGTAAAACAGCGGTGAGCTGGCTGCAGCGTTGGCTTGAGATGCGAGAACTCTATGACCCAGAAGATGACGCTGTTTTTATCTCAACCCAAAGTGGCAAACGTATTTCGAATAGGAACGTACAGAAACGTTTTGAGCAATGGGGAATAAAACAAGGGGTTAATAGCCACATTAATCCCCATAAATTACGCCACTCTTTTGCGACACATATCCTTGAATCAAGTGGGAATTTACGTGGAGTGCAAGAACTTCTTGGGCATGCAAATTTATCGACGACACAAATCTATACGCACCTTGATTTTCAGCACTTAGCAAACGTTTATGATGTGGCTCATCCGAGAGCAAAGAGGGAGAAACCTTAATGCATTTTTACCGTCCGTTATCACCCATTTTGGCGATCACGTTTGATTTGGATGACACGCTTTACGATAACCATCCCGTTATTGATAAAACGGAAGAAGAAGTTTTACGTTTTGTTCGTGAATATGATCCGCGCTTTAATCATTTTAATAATGAAGATCTTTATGCTTTTCGGCGTCTTGTTGAAGAACAAGAGCCTGATATTTATCATGATATATCACGCTGGCGTTGGCTTTCTTCCAAAATGATGCTTTGCCATTATGGTTACTCGAAAGACGCCGCACAAAAAGGGGCGGATGATATCATGGCGCACTTCACATATTGGCGAAATAGAATCGATATCCCGCAATCCACCCATGAAACACTGCGTCAGCTCGCAGAGAAAGTTCCGCTGGTGGCGATTACTAATGGAAATGCAGAACCTGAAGCATGTGGGTTAGGCCAATATTTTCAATTTGTATTGAAAGCAGGGCCCGACGGCCGCTCAAAGCCATTTTGTGATATGTACCGTTTAGCTGCGAAGCGGCTTGAGATGGAGCCACAGTTTATTCTTCATGTTGGGGATAACTTGCTGACGGATGTTGAAGGTGCAATTAACAGCGGCATGCAAGCCTGCTGGATCAACACAAATCAAAAAACACTGATGGAAGAGAAAGAGGTGCGTTTATTACCGCATGTGGAAATTTCGCGGTTGGATTCTCTCTTATCATTGGTATAATCATTTACTGTATAAAAAAACAGTGGCAATCGCCATTGTCAATAACCTCACAGTGGTGTTAGCCACTGTTTTGCTTTGATGGTAACTATGGACGTCTCTTATCTGCTTGAAGGTCTTAATGACAAACAGCGCGAAGCGGTTGCCGCACCGCGTACCAATTTACTTGTCCTTGCGGGGGCGGGTAGTGGTAAAACTCGGGTGCTAGTGCATCGAATCGCATGGCTAATGTCTGTGGAAAATGCTTCTCCATTTTCAATTATGGCAGTGACGTTCACGAACAAAGCAGCGGCAGAGATGCGGCACAGAATCAATCAATTGATTGGAACCAGTGAAGGCGGAATGTGGATAGGAACATTCCACGGCTTAGCGCATCGTTTATTGCGCCAACACTATATGGATGCCAATTTACCCCAAGATTTCCAAATTCTCGATAGCGATGACCAATACCGTTTAATTCGTCGTTTACTTAAAGCGATGAATTTAGATGAAAAACAATGGCCACCACGTCAGGGGATGTGGTACATCAATGGTAAAAAAGATGAGGGTCTGCGTCCTCAGCACATTGAAGCTTACGGAAACCCAGTCGAAGCCACATGGCTAAAAGTATACCAAGCTTACCAAGAAGCCTGTGATAGAGCCGGGCTCGTGGATTTTGCTGAGCTATTATTACGTGCCCATGAACTGTGGTTAAACAAGCCTCATGTATTGCAGCATTATCGTGAGCGTTTTACCAATATTCTTGTCGATGAATTCCAAGATACCAATAATATTCAATATGCATGGATCCGTGTACTCGCGGGGGATACAGGCAAAGTCATGATTGTTGGTGATGATGACCAGTCAATCTATGGTTGGCGTGGCGCTCAAGTCGAAAATATCCAGCGCTTTCTTAATGATTTTCCTGGTGCAGAAACTATCCGTCTTGAGCAAAACTATCGCTCAACGAATAATATATTAAAAGCAGCGAATACATTGATCGCGAATAATAGTGACCGCTTAGGAAAAAATTTATGGACGGAAGGTGGAGATGGCGAGCCAATTTCCCTCTATTGTGCTTTTAATGAGTTAGATGAAGCCCGCTATGTGGTTGGGCGTATTAAGCAATGGCATGAAAATGGGGGAGCTTTACAAGATTGCGCGATGCTGTACCGTAGTAATGCCCAGTCTCGTGTATTGGAAGAAGCGCTCATCCAAAGTGCTATGCCATATCGTATCTATGGTGGGCAACGTTTCTTTGAACGCCAAGAAATCAAAGATGCGCTTTCTTATTTAAGGCTGATCGCAAACCGCAATGATGATGCCTCCTTTGAACGGGTGGTCAATACACCAACACGCGGGATCGGAGATAGAACACTAGATACTGTTCGCCAAACTGCACGGGATCAACAACTGACATTATGGGAAAGTTGTGAGTACTTACTTCGCGAGCAGGTTTTGGGAGGGCGGGCAGCCGCTGCAATTGAGCGTTTCTTAGAATTAGTCGATGCATTAGCTAAAGAAACCCAAGACATGCCATTACACGTTCAAGCTGATAGAGTGATTAATGACTCAGGCTTACGAGCGATGTATGAGCAAGAAAAAGGTGAAAAAGCACAGGCACGTATTGAAAACTTGGAAGAGCTAGTCAACGCGACTCGTGACTTTAGTTATCAAGATGAAGACCAAGACTTAATGCCACTGCAGGCTTTTCTTTCTCATGCGGCATTGGAAGCGGGGGACGGGCAAGCGGATGTCAGTCAAGATGCGGTTCAATTGATGACTTTGCATTCAGCTAAAGGTCTAGAGTTTCCAGTTGTATTCATTGTGGGAATGGAAGAAGGTATGTTCCCAAGCCAGATGTCGATGGATGAAAGCGGTCGCCTTGAAGAAGAGCGTCGCCTTGCCTATGTCGGTATTACCCGAGCAATGGAAAAACTCACGATCACCTACGCAGAAAGCCGTCGGTTATATGGTAAAGAAGTTTATCACCGTCCTTCACGTTTTATCGGTGAGCTACCAACCGAGTGTGTTGAGGAAGTTCGTTTGCGAGCGCAGGTTTCAAGACCAGTTAGCCATCAACGCCTTGGAACCCCGATTAGCCAAAATGATTCGGGTTATTCATTAGGGCAACGAGTGATGCACCCAAAATTTGGTGAAGGCACGATTATTAATTTAGAAGGTAGTGGCGAGCACTGTCGTCTACAAATCGCTTTTCAAGGGCAAGGGATTAAATGGCTGGTGGCTTCTTATGCACGGCTAGAAATGCTGTAGATCTCAATTCAATATAGTACCGCGAAGAATTGCGGTACTAATCTACAAATAAATATAATAGAAATTATATAACACTGAATAATGTATCCTTTATTTTATAAATTAATGATATATTTAAACTGTTTGTTTTTTATTTTAACTTGCGATAATCTTTATTCTCATTTTTGATTAAATTAATTAATGGAGATTATTCATATGGAAAATGAAATTTTTGAAAATATAAATAAAAATCTAGATTTACTTAGGTTGAAAATAGAAAGAGTTAATAAGTTATTAATTAGTGTAAATAATAGTGCTGATGAATCAATAGAGAGAATGGATTCTGTTCGTGAGGGTTTGTTAGTATCTAAAAGGCGTGATTCGGATAAAATTAAAAATACCATGAATACGGTTGAAGTTAAAATAATGGAAAATTTATCTGAGCAGTATAATAAAGTAAAACAAATTTCTGATATGTTATTAAAGCAAGAATCCATGCTTACCGATTTGAAAGAAGAAAATTGGCATTATAGTCAATATGAAATTGATATATATATCAAGGAAGTCAATCAAGATTTGCAAAATAATGAGATTTGGAATCAGCCAGAAAATAATTTCAAGAAAATAGATTTTATTAATCATGGCGGATTACGGGGCATGATTTTCACACCTATTTCTAGTTTCAATAGGAAAAGTAATGAGTTAGCTAAAGAGATTTATGAAGTTGAAATGTTAATGAAAGAAATGAATCGAGAGCGTTTAAATATTGAATTACATTTCTTTAAAGATATCAATATACCTACATCATCGCCTACTCAACTCCAACAGCCAGATACACTCGCTGAGCAAATTGTAGGATTCAAACCAGCTTATGAGAGTAATGCTTCATCAAGTATTGATTCACTAATATTGGATCAAAAACCCATCATTCAAATTAAAGGTTGTGTCGGAAGAACGGCAATGTGTGGAATAACACACTAAAGATATCATCTTGCTAATTGGTTGGGGGGCTCACTGGTTACCGCGAGGCCCCTTAATTAATATCCTATCGAGGGGGAAATTCATTTAGTATCAATATAGTAGATTTCACTCGAAAGCCTGCATTTAGAACGCCTACTTTTAGGATTAATTATCGATATAGTTGTTGAATCATCAAGATTCACGTTTTTTATTTTAATTTTTTCCGACAATAAAGTATAAAATCTTACCTAATAACCATTCTTATATTCATCATGTCTATCAATAAACTCATTGATTCACTTTCCTCACAAGGTTGGTATGTGTGGAACGATTTTCTGACCTTGTCAGATATTAAAACGATAAAACAATGCATACCAAACACATTGCAAGATGTACGTATTGGGCATAGAGATTCATTACAAGGTAATAAAGCTGTTCGCGCTGATCAAACTATTTGGTTAGAGCCTGAAATGGGGGCGCCTATCACCCATTATCTCGATAAAATGGAACAGATAAGGCAAGAGTTGAACTGCCAGCTTTATCTAGGGCTACGTGATTTTGAAACGCATTTCTGCCGTTATCCTAATGGTGGATTTTATAAAAAGCATCTTGATAACCCAAGAGGACAAGGGCGTCGTAAGGTGACTACTGTTTTATATATGAATGAAACATGGCAAACAGGAGATGGCGGTGAACTTGTTGTCTACGACAAAGAAAACAATCAACTGTTTGAATTAGAACCTCGGGCTGGCCGAATGATTTTTTTCATGTCTGAAGAATTTCCACATGAAGTGTTACCGACTCAACAAAAACGAGAAAGTATTGCTGGTTGGTTTTTAACAGAAAAAATACTCTAATCCGTTCAGGCTATTACCACCTCTGACTGAGGTGGCTGATAGAAGTATTCTCATTATTTATACATACAACAAATTTTATAACAGCGGTTTCAATATATTAATTTGATTTTTTGTTTTTCTTGATATTAAAGTTATTCGAGTCTTAGTGTTTTAATATTCAATTATTCACTGTATTTTCTATTCTATTAATCAATTATATAAAAGGAGTTTATAAATGAACGATACTGATAAATTTGGTTATGGTTCTAAACAATCCCAACAAGGTGTTAGCGTTATAGAGTATGAGCGCCAATTAGAAAAAGCATTGAAGGAATTAAGTGAGAAAAATATAGGCGATACTGTGATAGTTAATTCTAATAATGATATGTCATCATTAATTCAAAATGTAAATCATTTCCCAGCGCAAAAAGACTATTTATCAGTGATTGAAGTAGGAGGTTATTCATCTAAATTGAATAGTTCGATTTTTTATGATGTTAAATAGGTTTATTTTAGAATTCGAATAATTAAATATTCTCTAATATTGCATTAAATTATGTGCCACCCTAATAAGAGGTGGCACTAATTTTACATCAATCGCTTGAATTCATTTCCTAAAAAAGTAATTACTGCGTTTCCTCTTTCTATTTGATAATGAGAATGATGGCGTTGTTTATCCAGATCATTAATTTGTTGTGACTGGTGCTCATTCAGTTTCCATTGTATTAATTGTTTTGCGAGCTTTTTGTTAGCGTGTTGGCTACGCTCAGATTGCACTTTGACAGTGATCCCCGTGGCTACATGCTTCGCTCTAACCGCAGAGGACGTTTTATTAACATGCTGCCCCCCAGCCCCTTGCGCTTTGGTAAACTCAAATTCAATTTCACTTTCTTCGATAGGTTGAACAGGGGAAAATTGAGTTACGCTTAAGAACCAGTTTTTTCGTTTATGCCGTGGCCGAATAGGGCTTTGGCATTGCCACTGGATCGTACCACACCAATTGCTTGCTAAAGGTTCAGCACCTGCACCCTCTAAGCAAACTAGGGCAGACCTCAGCCCTTTTTTAGATGGAAAAGACTCTAAGACATCATAAGTGACATGATATTTTTTAGCCTCTTGCAGAAAGCAGGCAAGAGCCTTTTCGACAGCAATACAGCACTCTTCCGGCCCTTGAGCTGAGGAGAATTGTAATAAGATCATTAACATTCTCCACTGGTTTTGTATGTGATGATGGGTCTAAGGCGTGCAACCACTTGAATGACACCAATATTCACCATACTTTCAATGACAGTATCAATAGATTTATAAGATTGTGGGGCTTCTTCGTAAATCAATTGTTTGTTTGCACAGATAACACGACTACCTAGTGCCGTTCTTGATAATTGAATCGGTGTATATTTATGAGATAAACGTCCTTTACACTCAGTTCGCATCCATTTACGCCCAGCGCCGTGAGCAAGAGAATTCAGACAAACTTCATTCGGTTGTGGGGAAACCAGATAACTGTAATCACCTCGAGAGCCAGGGATAACGACAAGCCCGCGATCTGATGGTGTGGCGCCTTTTCGGTGTATCCATCCATCAATACCATTAATTTTGCAGGCTTCAACTAAGTTATGATTGAGGTCGAGTATGCGTTTACCCTTTGATTTAACTTGCTGCAGCATACGTAAACCGATCATCTGACGATTTAGCTGGGCAAAATTCAAGGCATTCTGATGTGCTTCCAGATAATCTTTTCCATCTTGAGTACTGTCTATAAGCCCATTATGGCTATGACTTTCTACATGCTGGCGAAGGATTGATTGGCCTAAACCACGAGAGCCACTGTGAACTAATAACAGTAATTGTTGTTTATCTAAGCCACTCATACTGAATAATTCTGTATTTAATATTTCGTCAACAGATTGAAATTCAGCAAAATGATTTCCACCGCCAATAGAACTTAATGATGACATAAAATCATGTGATTGCATGTTATTTGGAACATGCTCTTCAAGCCATGATAAAGGCGCATGATCTGGCATCTCAGAAAGTTGTTTTTCGAGCTTATCGAGGTTAACTTTCGATTTTTTAAGATCAGTTTGGAACAGCGCCATTCCGCAGCCGATGTCATTGCCAACTAACGCGGGATAAAAGCGCTTGGTAGAGAAAAATGCCGCGCCAATCGGGTATCCTCGACCTGGATGAAGATCAGGCATGCCGACAACAGATACCATATCAGGTAAGCTTGCAGTTGTTTGTAATTGTTGGATTGCTTTACTTTCAATCCATGTAGATCCTGTGGCGATATAGCTAACTTGCTGATCCACAGTATGTAAGGTATTGCCCATAAGCTATTAACTCATTTTTAATTGAAAAATAAGGTGAATTAGCAGGCAAAATTAAGAAAATAGATTAACTAACGAGAGTGGCTATTTCTGAGTGTGCCCGCAAAGAGTTTGATTAGTTGTTGTCATGGTAAACCTCCTTGCAGTTAGTAGATGAATAGAAAACGTTGCGGATACTAACGGTAACTTTTTTCTTTTGCAAGCGCAATTTTTAAAATTGCGGATTTTTAGTCTTTTTCTGAAGTTAATATATAAAAACAATATAGAAACAAATAATTTAAATCTATTAATGATATTTTATTTAATAATTTTCAAATAAATAATTAGATGATTAGATTTATATTTTTATTTATTTTAATGGAATTAAGCGTGAGTGAAATATAAAAGTTTGTTATTATTTTTGCGGGTGCTTGAGCCTTTCTGGTTCAAGCATATTAAGTTGGATAAAATATTTGGATTAGAAATGGAAAAGCCCCGTTAGTTATTATTAACCAACGAGGCCCAAACCTAACCCGACAGTTAGGATTGTGCCTCTTAACCATTAAGAGGTCAAGGGAAATGAGCAAGTTCGCAGTGATTGCGTTTGTTTCAGCGTGTATTACCGTGTTTAGTATTTCAGTACTAATGCGAGACAGACTTTGTCTAATTGTCATTAGTCATGGAAATACAGTTGTTCAAACAACGTTTTCTTACGAAGAGTAATGTTGCTTTACGAGGGAATTTATTCCCTCGTAATTTCCCGATTTAATTGTGAGTATTAAGGTTTGGAATTAAGTGCCCAATTAAAAACACCCCAAGATATTATTTAATCTTTGGGGTGTTTATTTAATTAATTATTTGAATAATTAAATTATTAAGCAATATGTACAGTTTTTCCGCCAATAATTGTGCGTAATACTTTTACATTCTCAATATCATCAGCTGGGATCTCAAATACATTACGATCCAGCACGATCATATCTGCAAATTTTCCAGCTTCTAATGAGCCAAGTACATCTTCACGGTGTTGTGCATAAGCGGAGTCTATCGTAGCAGAGCGCAAAACTTCAATTACCGTTAAGTCTCGGTCATTATCCAGCCTCGGTGCTTTTTGGCCATTAATATCACGGCCACGGCGTGTTGCTGCCACTTTTAAGTCATACCACTCGTCGAAATCATCGATTGGCCAGTCACTACCAAATGCAACAACCGCGCCCGCGTCAACAAATTTAGCGATGGGTTCAAGTTGCTCAAAACGTTCATCACCGAGCATTTTTTTCTCAAAAGCGGCGAGTTCTGGCGTTGGAGCGGCCCACTGGAAAGATAAGCAAGCGATGGTTTTCAAACGCGCAAAACGTGCATAGTCATCGGCATGGACTAATTCATTGTGAGCGAGTCCTGGGCGAATATCTTTTTCTGGGTGTGCAGCTCGCATTTTTTCTATCGCATCTAAAACGATGGAAACGGCGCCTTCACCTACAGTATGCAAGTGAGGGTCATAGCCCGCTGCGGCAATTTTTTCCATTAATTCATCAAGAATCTCAGCCGTGAAATACAAATCACCGTAGTTATCGGTTTCTACCCAATTTGGCGCGTCATCCGTGCCCTGATTGATGCGGTATGGCTGCAATAACGACGCTGTCATCGTTGGAAATTGCATGACACCATCAACAAACATTTTAATATTATTTAAGCCAATACCTGGGGTTGGTATCCAATCGGCTTGGTGCCATTTTTTGGCAAATGCAACGGCTTTATCCACAGCTGCTGCTACTGAGGCAACATCAGGTGTTTCATCTGGGGTAATTTCACGAGCTGCTTGGAAGCGGATCGTCAAGTCGCCACGTTGCTGTAATTGAGAAAAGGCTTCAAGCTGTTGTTCTGAAACGCGGGCATCCATCACCATAGTCACACCTTGCTGATTAAGTACTTTCTGTACTAATTCAGCAACTTCAATAGCTTGGTCGTCACGAATTGAAGGAATGCTATCGGCAGCACGCATAGCTGGCGCGTCTTCAAGGATACCGTTCAACTCGCCATTCTCGTATTTACCAATCTTACCATCGGGTGGCTCAGGCGTATCTTTGGTGATACCAAATAATTCGAGTGCACGGCTATTTGCGAGCAATGTATGGCAGTCATTTGAAAATAATACGACAGGGCGTTTTGTATTGAGCTTGTCCATATCTTCACGGTACATATCAACACCCGCAGGGATCATACCTTGACGTAGCCATGCTGTGACTTTGAGCCAATCATTTTCCCCTGTACGAGGGTCTTTATCGAGGTGATCTTGTACACGCGCTAAAATTTGGTCGATAGTTAACGATTCATAATTTAAATGACAACCGAAGAGTTGAATACCGCCCCAAAAAGGGTGCATATGACCATCAATGATGCCAGGCATCATCATTTTGCCTTCGAGATCGATACTCTCTGTTTCAGGGCCAACATATTGATGAAGTTCATCAGAGGTGCCTGTGGCAAGAATGTAACCATCACGAACAGCAACCGCATCGACAACGCGATTTTTATCATCTGCGGTATATATATAACCGTTAAAATAAATAACGTCAGCTAATTGATTATTCATTGTAAACCGTCTGTATCAGTGGTGCTTTGGTGGCACCAGCGCTAAAAAAACAACGGGGAAGGCAAGTGCTCCCCCGTAATCATTTATAAGACTTGAAATGCTTAGTTAATAATCATTTCAGTTTCATCGTCAGAGATTGCAGGTGGACGACGAGTAAAACCATGGGTCAGAAGTGCTAAGTAAATTGCACCTGCGGCTAGCCACCATAAACCCACTTTAAAGGCTTCGCTATCAAGGCTTGTCCATAACCATAATGTTAGGATAACACCAATAGAAGGCATAATCAGGCAAGTGATAATTTTTGTATTATCCAGCGGTGCTTTACGGTCAATATAAAAATGTTTAATGACCGATAAATTCACAAAAGTAAACGCAATTAAGGCACCGAAACTGATCATTGAGGCGACCATACTGAGTGAAAGCACCAATGAAAGTAATGACGCTAGCGCAACAAAAATAATCGAGTAAATCGGTGTGTTGAGTTTTGGATGCAAATAGGCAAACAGCGAACGTGGTAACACGCCTTCACGGCCCATCGCATAGAAAATACGCACAATACTGGCTTGTGAGGTCATTGCTGAGGCAAATACACCAATAACATAAGCGGTGATAAAGCTAGATGCCATCATCGCACCACCCACTTGTTTCATTACCGCAAGGCTAGCAATATCGGTATTAGGAATAAAATCCTGCCACATTGGGTAAACCAGATGCGCACCATAGGAGATGACGACAAACAGGGTACCTGCGATAAACACGGTGTATAAGATAGCTTTGGGTAACGCACTACGCGCATCTTTGGTTTCTTCTGCCATGGTGGAGATCGCATCAAATCCAAGGAAGGCTAAACAGAGTACCGCAGCACCTGCAAATAACCCAGATACTTGTTCTGACATGACCGTAATCGGTGCTAATAAAGCATCAGTATCCAATACAAATGAAGTTTTGAAACTCAAGTATAGGAACACGGCAATAAAGATAAATTGCATTAAAATGATTAGCATATTCATTGAGGAAACTAATTTAATTCCCAAAATATTCATAATGCTAACAATTGTAATTGTGCTGCAAATAATCACATACATTGGGATATCAGGGAACGCTTCGTGAACAAAGATCCCAATCGCAATGTAGTTAATAATAGGTAGAAAGAGGTAATCTAGCAGTTGTGCCCAACCCACTAAAAAACCGAGTGTGCCGCCAAAGGTTTTTTGCACATATGAATAAGCAGATCCTGAAAGCGGAAGTGCGCTTGTCATGCGGCAATAGCTCATGGCAGTGAAAAAGACAGCAGCTAATGTAATTAAATAAGCGATAGGCAGATGGCCTTCACTTAATACAGTCACTTGTCCATAGGTGGTGAAAATTCCGAGTGGCACCATATAAGCCAGCCCGAAAAAAACTAACGCAGGCACGGTCAGTACGCGTTTCATTTGAACGGTATTCTGTTGCATTTTTAAGCCCTTCCCAAAAGCCTTTAACAACGTCAACTCTGTCTGAATGTTCAGGCCGAGTGAACCTAAAATGCAGCCGTACTCGTCATACTTCGAATCACAACGTTGTTGGCTTCACTCGTTCGCACTAGTCACATACTTTTGTATGCTCCTAGCGACTCTCTTGCTTGCCGCCTAGTTGTGTTTTCGAACTATTTAGAGTCGAACTCGTCATACTTCGAATTACAATGTTGTTGACTTCACTCGTTCGCACTAGTCACATACTTTTGTATGCTCCTAGCGACTCTCTTGCTCGCCGCCTAGTTATGTTTTCGAATTATTTAGAGTCTTAACGCTACATGATTGTATAAAATTAAATTTTAGAACCGTCTGCATTCAATTTCAGAAAACCTCGCACCAGGACATTTTTAAAATGAAATGTCATCGTGCGCACTTTAATGAAACGTCAGTGATGAATCGGACCATCACCATCCGCTGGGGTGAATACAAGCGGCGTACAATATAATTACCAAGTTCCTATTAAGCAATCATTAATTGAAAAAAATAAACAACTACTTTTATTTCAAAGGGTTGTTTGATGGATATGTTTATTAATTGAAGTGGATTTAAGATAAGTTAAATGATAGCCATTATGTATAGAAAATCAAGATGAAATTTTGTTGTTTAACTTGTTGATTATTTTGGCTAAATTTATTTTTCTTCAATGACATATATAGATAAGAACAAAGAGATTTAATTTAAGCTTAATTTAGTACAAGGTAGATGAGGAATTGGGTATTTAATTAAATAGCCTGTTTGCATTAATTAATTTAACTATTTAAGTTCCATATAATGAAACACCGACTTCGTTTAAAATATAAAACGAGAGTCGGTATTTAATATTAGCGCTATTTATCGGCTATCTGAATTTCTGAAAACCATTATCCGTTATTTTCTTCTCAGTTTTTGCTGAGTATATAAAGCATCTAATGTAAATAAAATTAATGCAACCCAGATAAACCCAAAAGTGACTAACAATTCAGATGTCATGACTTCACCGTACACAAAGACGGCAAGTAAGAACATAATACTTGGCCCCATATATTGGAAAAAGCCTAGAGTTGAAAGTCTTAAATGGTTAGCGGCTTCTGTAAAGAGTAACAGTGGCACCGTAGTAATTACCCCTGCGGCAATTAGCAGGGCATTCAAATGCCAATCATTCATTGCCATATCGCTAGTTGGACTATCTGCAAAAAATAATAAGAAGATTATACCGACAGGAAGAAGCCAAAGTGTTTCGAATGTCATTCCTGTTTGTGCATCGACACCTAATTTTTTGCGTAATAAGCCGTAGGTGGCAAATGTAACAGCCAAACTTAGCCCTATCACAGGTACTGAGCCAAATTGCCATAGCTGGATCAAGACACCCGTTAATGCAAGACCAACAGCAATCCACTGCATACGACGAAAACGTTCTTGTAAAAATAACATTCCAAACAGTACGTTAACTAGTGGGTTAATAAAGTAGCCTAAGCTAGCTTGTAGCATATAACCATTATTAACTGACCAAATATAAATTAACCAGTTACAAGCAATCGTCGTTGCAGTCACACCAAGAACTAATATTTTCTTTGGTTGCTTCAGTACTTGGCGGACATAGCTCCAATGCCTTGAAACGGTTAATAATAAAATCATAAAGAAAAATGACCAAATAATACGATGAGTCAGAATTTCTTCTGCGGGCACTTCTTGGATGCTTTTAAAATAAATAGGTGCGACACCCCAAATAAAATAGGCGCCTAAGGCACATAACACGCCTTTGGTAGTATTTTGCTGGCTCATTGTTGGCTCTGAAATTGAATTAAAGACTAAAAGAAACTTATACAGAGAGACCGAGCCGACTTAAGCGGCTCGATTTTTGATACCACTAATGTGACATTGCTCAGGTTTTTTTACAAGTTATTAGTTTAGCAGGTGACTAATTATTTATATTCTATTTCTACCCAACTAGATAAGTTGCCGTTGCTGTCGCAATATGTTGATTATTTTCATTATGAAGCTCACAGCGGGTAACGGCTATTTTATTACCGTCTCTTAATAAGCTGGCACTGGCGGTAAAAAGTTGGCCTCGACCGGGGCGTAAATAATCAACTCGTAGGTCAATTGTCCCCATACGGGACATTTTGTCGACAATCTCAGTATGGGTTAATGGGTTAATTCGCTGCAAAATACGGTTAATGCACACCATGCCCCCTGCAACATCTAAAATCGAAGCGATCACACCGCCATGTAGGATGTTTTGAGTGAAATTACCAATTAATTGCTGACGATTCTCAATGCTAAGCTGAACAAAATCATCATTTAGACTCATTAATTTAATACCAAGTAGCTGGTTAAATGGCATTTTATAAATAAAAGCATGGCTCATTAACTCACTGGCTTCTTCTAAAGTATAAGTACGGTCATTCATCGTTTTCATCCTTTAAAAATATGTAAATAATAAGTTAACATTATGTGTAAATGATGTCTCTAACAAACGAATGAATAATCTTTCAACAGTTATTTAGTTTTGTGTGTAAAATAGGACAAACTTTTTTTTGGACGATGTTGAAAATAGGAATGACTAATGCGCGCTTTACCGATTTTGTTAAGTGCAGTGCTCAGCTTTTGGTCTGCTTCACTGTTTGCAGCCGAAAATACAGATATTCAGCCTGTTGACGATGTAAAAAATACCCTACCAATTCGTGGTAGCATCATTTCAGGGTTACTACAGCACCACGATAACCCATTTGTATTGTACCCGTATGAATCGAATTACATCATTTATACCTATACTTCATCGATGAATAAAAATGCGATTTCTAGCTACAATTGGGGTGATGATGCGTTAAAGGATGAAGTTAAATTTCAATTAAGTTTAGCTTTTCCTTTATGGGCGGGTATTGCTGGTGATGACTCTATTTTAGCCGTTTCTTATACTCAACGTTCTTGGTGGCAGTTAAGTAATAAAAAAGAGTCTTCACCATTTAGAGAAACCAACTATGAGCCTCAAGTGTTTGTTGGCTGGCTAACCGATTACCAATTTGCGGGTTGGACGTTACGTGAGTTTGAAACGGGCTTTAACCACGAGTCAAATGGGCGTTCAGAACCAACCTCTCGCAGCTGGAACCGAGTATATGCGAGAGCGATGGCGCAAAATGGTAACTGGCAAGTTGACCTTAAACCTTGGTACCGCATTCATGAAAGTGAAGGGCGAGATGATAATTCCGATATTACCAAATATATGGGCTACTATCGCTTAAAAGTAGGGTATGCATTGGGAGACAGCGTATTTACTACAACTGGGCGTTATAACTGGAATACGGGTTATGGTGGCGCCGAGTTGGGGTGGAGCTATCCAATTAGTAAACATGTGCGTTTTTATACCCAGTTGTTTAGCGGATATGGCGAGTCGATGATAGACTACAATTATCGCCAAACACGTTTTGGTATCGGTGTTATGCTAAACGATATGTTGTAATGGAAGAAAAACTCAGTTCTCTATTCAGTTCTGAGTTGTATACCAAGTCATAAATCAACAAATTCGCTGCTCAATTGGGCAGCGACTTGTTTTATCTATTGAGGAAGTTTGTGTCCACTGCTTGCGTCATTAACCAACTTTCATTGGCTGAAAATGTGCTCAATAGTACATTTGGTTATCAGTCATTTCGCCCTGGGCAAGATGCCGTCATTGGGGCTATCCTGGATAACCGTGATTGCTTAGTGTTAATGCCAACTGGGGGCGGGAAATCCCTTTGCTATCAAGTTCCTGCTTTAGTTAAAGAGGGCGTCACACTGGTCGTTTCGCCATTAATATCATTAATGAAAGACCAAGTTGACCAATTGCGGTTACATGGGGTTAATGCTGCGTGTTTAAATTCATCGCAAACGTCACAAGAGCAGCGCCAAATCATGGAAATGTGCAGCCAAGGGGAAATAAAACTACTGTATGTTGCCCCTGAAAGGTTGTTAACTGACTATTTTCTAAGCCAATTAGCAGGATGGAATATCACCTTGCTAGCGGTGGATGAAGCCCACTGTATTTCCCAATGGGGACATGATTTTCGCCCTGAATATCGCGCACTAGGCCAATTACGGCAATCATTGCCCAATGTACCCGTGATGGCGCTAACCGCGACTGCGGATGAAACCACTCGTGCAGATATTATTCGTTTATTAGAGCTACATGAGCCACTCGTCCATGTGAGTAGCTTTGATAGGCCAAATATTCGTTATACCTTAGTCGAAAAATATAAGCCGTTAGACCAACTTTGGTTTTTTATTAAAGGCCAAAAAGGTAAAGCGGGTATTGTTTATTGTAATAGTCGCAATAAGGTTGAAGAAACGACAGAGCGCTTACAAAAACGCGGCTTAAGTGTCGCAGCTTACCATGCAGGGTTAGACGCTGCACAACGTGAATGGGTACAAGACGCATTTCTAAAAGATAACTTACAAGTTGTTGTGGCGACAGTCGCTTTTGGAATGGGAATTAACAAATCAAACGTTCGCTTTGTCGCTCATTTCGATATTCCGCGTAATATCGAAGCGTATTATCAAGAAACAGGGCGAGCAGGGCGCGACGGTGTTGAAGCCGAAGCCATTTTATTTTATGACCCAGCAGATATGGCATGGTTGCGTCGTTGTCTTGAAGAAAAGCCAGCGGGTATGCAGCAAGATATTGAACGACATAAGCTGAATGCTATCGCGGCTTTTGCAGAAGCGCAAACCTGCCGTCGTTTGGTGCTACTTAATTATTTTGGTGAAAATCGCCAGCAACCTTGTGGTAACTGTGATATTTGCTTAGATCCACCAAAACAGTACGATGGGTTAGTGGATGCGCAAAAAGCGCTGTCTTGCATTTATCGTGTTGGTCAGCGCTTTGGTATCGGCTATATTGTAGAGGTATTGCGTGGTGCGAATAATCAGCGTATCCGCGAATTAGGTCATGATAAATTGCCTGTTTACGGTATTGGCAAAGAGCAAACGAATGAACACTGGGTCAGCGTGATCCGTCAACTGATCCATTTGGGAATGATCACCCAGAATATTACGCATTTTTCAGCGCTTCAATTAACTGAGGCTGCAAGGCCTATATTACGGGGTGAGGCGACACTGAAACTCGCCGTTCCGCGTGTTTTAGTGGTAAAAAGCCGTAATCAACAAAACAAAATCTATCATGGCAATTATGATAAAAAGCTCTTTGCGAAACTGCGTAAACTGCGTAAATCCATTGCAGATGAAGAAAATATTCCGCCATTTGTGGTGTTTAATGATGCAACATTGATTGAAATGGCTGAGCATACTCCGACTTCACCAGCTGAATTATTGTTAATTAATGGTGTTGGCGAACGCAAACTCGAACGTTTTGGGGTGGCATTTATGGCACTTATCCAAGACCATCTTGAAGGTTATGAATGAATAAATAAGGAAGCTGTTGGATGACGCCTGAATACCTAAAAGAGAGTTGGCTGAATCGAGAAACTCAATTTTCTGCTTTTACAAATGGCCCACTTTTAGATTTCTGGCAACACCGTGAAGAATCTCAATTTATAGGTGTTGATGATATTCCCATTCACTATGTCCGTTTTATTCATCCCAAGCATCACAAAGCAATTGTCATTTCACCAGGGCGCAGTGAAAGCTATGTAAAGTACCCGGAAGTGGCTTATGATTTTTATCATTTAGGCTATGATGTTTTTATTATTGATCATCGTGGCCAAGGCCGATCAGGGCGAATGTTAGCGGATCCTCAAAAAGGCCATGTTGAAAAGTTCACTGATTACATTGATGATTTTGAAAAGTTCATTGAGCTTGAAGTTAAATATCGGCATTATCCAAAATGTTACGCGTTAGCTCACTCAATGGGGAGCGCTATCTTAGCAGGGTATTTATTACGAGATAGCGTCACATTTGATGCAGCAACCTTATGTGCACCGATGATTGGAATTAATCTACCGATGCCTCGTTGGATGGCGAGCTTTATTGTTGATAGAGCCGAATCTCGCGAAAGTGTCCGTAATGACTATGCGGCTTCTACGGGGAAATGGCAGCCGTTACCTTATTTAATCAACGTATTAACACACAGCCCGGAGCGTTATCGGCGTTACTTACGCTATTATGCCGATTATCCCGAATTGCGCTTAGGTGGGCCAACTTACCATTGGTTACGTGAAAGTTTTGTGATTGGCGATGAGCTAATTGCGAAAGCGGGAGAAATTGATGTACCACTGATGGTGCTGGAAGCCAGTGAAGAAAAAGTGGTCAGCAATAAAGAGCTACAAGCTTTTTGTCAAAGCAGGCAAAAAGCGCAAATAGGACGAGAAGAAAAATTACCTCTCATTATTGAAGGGGCACACCATGAAATCCTATTTGAAGTGGATGCATTAAGAGCGATGGCGCTCAATGCTATCTGTGATTTTTTTGAGCAGTATTAGTTAGGGTTTGAATATGAAATATCCTGTAGTTGCTTCCGATTTAGATGGGACACTGTTATCTCCCAATCATGACTTAACGTCTTATACAAAAGACACCTTGAAACAGCTAGTGACTTCGCAAGATGTGCATTTTGTGTTTGCAACAGGCCGTCACCATGTGGATGTTGCTCAAATCCGTGATGGTTTAGGCATCGACGCGTATATGATCACATCTAACGGCGCACGGATCCACAATACTCGCGGTGACTTAATTTTTGAGCACAATGTTGATCCTCAAATTGCTCACGAGTTGTGTTTGATGGAATTTGATAACCCTGAACTTATCACTAACTACTACCATGGTGATGATTGGTTTATCAACCGTGAAAGCCCTGAACAAAAAGAATTTTTTAAAGAATCGGTATTTAACTATCAGTTATTTGATCGCCATGATTTTGCCACTTCTGAGGTCTGCAAGGTTTACTATACTAGTGAAGACCATGACTTGCTGGTGGATTTACAGCAGCGCATTCAAGCACGTTGGCAAGATAAAGTGAATGTCACGTTTTCACTGCGTAGCTGCTTAGAAGTTATGGCTGGTGCTGTTTCTAAAGGTGAGGCTCTGAAGCAAGTTGCGGCACTACATGGCTATACCCCGAGTGATAGTATTGCTTTTGGCGATGGCATGAATGACAAAGAAATGCTGACGATGGCTGGAAAAGGCTGCATCATGCAAAATGCTCATCAATTGCTAAAAGATGCGTTACCGCACATGGAAGTCATTGGTTCGAATAGTGATGATGCTGTTGCTCGTTATCTGAGAAATAAATACCTTAATAACGCATAATTTATTTTGTTATTTGAAATAGAGAAACCAGATAGGCAATATGTTTATCTGGTTTTTTATTATCTCAATTAGATGAAAAACGTAAGTTCCCATAGCGAAAATGCAGCGAAACGTGCTTTTTGTGAAATTTAGGCCATTTTTCCTATTTTTTCTGACAAAAAGTAAATTTAAACTAGGGGGATGAGTGTTTAGGTCGATATTAATGGATAGCACTGTTTTCACAGTTTGCATATTGCACTGTTGAGGGTTCCTTAGGATGAAAAGAATTGCGTTAGTATTGTTGTTGGGCTCGATTTGTTATAGTTCCGTTTTAACCGCTAAACCTACCCCTGTGCCAGCACCGGCAACAGCAGCACAAGAACCCTCGATTGAACAAATTACGCAGTTAGCACAAAAAGGTGATCCTAAAGCCCAATTCCAGCTAGGTGAACGTTATTTTAAAGGGTTAGGTGTTTCTCAAGACTCTAAAGCAGCGGCTGAGTGGTTTATCAAGGCAGGAAACCAAGGGAATTCAGATGCGCAATTCCGTCTTGGCACTATGTTTGTAAATGGTTTTGGTGTACGTCGTGATTATGACAAAGCGATGCTATGGTATGAGCAAGCTGCAGAACAAGGTGATACCCGAGCTGAAACCAATATGGCGATGATGTATGCGCAAGGCCTAGGTGTCACTCAAAATTTAGAAAAAGCGGCATTTTGGTTTAGAAAAGCAGCGCAAGGCGGAAATATACTTGCTCAATTCCAAATAGGCCAAATGTACTCGATTGGCAGTGGCGTTGATTTAGATGATGAAAAGGCGGTGTTTTGGTTTAGAAAAGCCGCAAAACAAAAAGATGCGAAGTCTCAAGACCGCTTAGGCGTCATGTACTCTGAAGGACGTGGCGTGAAGAAAAACTTGCAGCAAGCCTACGCATGGCTTGCAACTGCAGTGTTCAGTGGCAACGCAGAAAGTCATCGTCTACAAAATAAGATAGCGGCTCAGTTAAGTCCTGAAGAATTACAGCAAGCACAAAAGTTAGCAGAAGATTATATTAAATCGTACGGTTTTAAAGCCAGCTAATGATTAAGCGGATGTGTGGGATACGATTTTGTATCCCACTAGTATGACAACAGACAGTACAAGATAGCACCAAGAAAGCCGATAAAAACGGTTGTTTCCCCAGCCTCGACGAATAGCTAGCTGTTGCTGTTGCGATGATAGCTTGCCACAAAGTACACGAAACCCAACGATATAAACTGCACAATATACTTGCCAGAGGTACAGTGTATTAAATGCAAAAGCTTTCCCAACAATTAATAAGATAATTAATGGAATTAAAAAGAATAAAATCGACCCAACACGTTCAAGTTGGGTGATCTTTAACATCACTAACTCATCTTTATCATCTGATTTTAATGGCATAATACGGCTTACAGTTCCCCTGATTTACGACTTGGATTACGTCCTGAAAGATTGTTTGTCGCACTTTGTAGCGAATTATCACGGACATCCACCCTTGCTTGGAATGGTGGGAATGGCAAGGTAATCCCTTGTTCAGCAAAGGAAACTAAGATGTTTTGGTGAATTTCATGGCGCGCAGGTAACCGGTGGCCCATCTCAGCAGCATAGACCCGTAATTCGAAAATTTGAATACCTTGTTGTAAATCAACTAGATAAACCTCTGGTGCAGGGTTATCTAAGATCATGGTAGAGCGTTTAGCTGCCCGTAAAATGGTATCTGTTACCAGTTCACTATTGGCGTCAGAAGGGGCAGGAATGGTCATTACAATACGAGTGATCGTGTCAGAAAGTGACCAGTTAATAAACTGTTCAGTAATAAACGCCTTATTTGGCACAATAATTTCTTTTCTGTCCCAGTCTGTCAGCGTCGTGGCACGGGTGTTGATCTTGGTAATACTCCCCGTTAAGTTACGGATAGTTACGGTATCTCCAATTCGGATCGGTTTTTCAAATAAGATCATCAACCCTGAGATAATATTGGCGAAAATTTCTTGTAAACCGAAACCAAGCCCGACCCCCATTGCCGCAACAAGCCATTGTAGTTTTGACCACTCAATCCCTAACATAGAGAAGCCAACAATGGTTCCGATAATAGTAATCGTATATTTTGTTAATGTACTGATGGCGTAGCCGGTACCGGGTGTTAAATCCAAATGTTGGAGTACGGCCAGCTCAAGTAAAGCGGGTAAGTTACGAACTAATTGGGCGGTAACGATAATAGTCAAAATGGCAATGAAAATAGAGCCCATGGTGATAGCTTGTACGGTATCAACGCCATTAACCGTTGATGTTACATCCCATAAGCGAATATTTTCAAGGAAAGAGAATGCGGTATGTAGCTCGGACCACAGCCAAATCAATGAAACCAAGGCAATCATAGTTAAAATCGAACGAACTAACCCAACAGATTGGGTACTGATGGCATCTAAGTCGATAACCTGCTCTTCGATATCAATATTCCCTTCACTACTAGCGTTTGCTTGCTGGTTATCGTCCTCACCTTTAGCACGTTGCGCTAATATCTCAGCACGACGCTGTTTTGCCCGCTCAAAGGCTAATTTACGGCGCTGCATCGACATCCAACGGCGAATTGTATGATAAACGATAAGAATGACAAACCAAATGGCGACAGAGGTTTCTAAGCGCGCTAGTAAGGCTTGTGAGGTTGAAAAATAACCTAAAATGGAGAAAAACCCAGCAACAATAGGTGCGAGTAATATCATCCACCACAATGCTTTATTAACAATATTTTCACCGGACCCATGTCTATCTAAATAGAGAGGGATCTGTGAGCGACGTAAGTTATTGGTAATTAAGCTAAGTGCGACACATAAAAAGATAAAACAGAAACGGCCAATACTGGCTGCAAATTCTCTGTCGCTATAATGTTCAAAAGTAATAATTGCCATGACTAATGGGACGATGACAAAAATAGCCATTCGGTAATAGCGCATCGCACGTTTAACTGAGTCTCTATCCCAACCGAAGTGAGAAATAAACAACCCTGTAGGGCGAGAGAACGTTTCGCTGATCATAAATAGCCACAGCAACGGTGTCGTGGCGCTAACGCCATAGCCGATGGCAGCGGCCATCGGGAACTGCCAGGCACTTTGTAAGCCATAACCGATGGCGGACCACATCATAGGGAGAGGAAGTGCGACAATAATTGACCAGAAAATAGTACGAATAGTTAAGTAAAACCGGTCTTGTGTCACCTTACCAATACGTAAACTGGAACGGTCAAGAAATGCTTGGTAGTGCTTGCGAGTACTGATACTGAAAATGACTAAGGCTATTGAACCGAGAAGATACAAAAAGGTATCTTGGGTCGTTACCATAATACGCAGTGCGCCAGCCAGTTGAGATAAAGTATCCAGCGAGAGTAATTGAGTAATATCAGTTACTAACATGACCGGGTAGCTGATGCTGATTGGTGGAACATCTGCAACCCAGAAAAGATAACGGTTTGAAGCGTCTTTGACCTCTTTCAATGCATCGGTCAATTGCCCTGTAGCGACATTGAGTTTCGTCAGCTCTAACATTTCGGCATCGAGACCCGAAATTAAAGAGGTTAGCAGCTCACGACGAGTTTTAATCAATGACTGATAAACTTGCACTTGAGCCGTATTGAGCTCATTAGCCGTTTCTTGCTCGGTTGTATCTATTTTACTTAGTCTATCGAGGCTATCTTCATAATTTAAGCGTTGAACACGTAAATCAGCCATTTCACGATCAAGTTGCTGGCTTTTTGGAATATCCGGTAAACGAGAAAGCTGTGTTCGGAGTGCTTCCCCTAATGTACTTGAGCTGCTTATCCACTGAGCTTGCTCGCGAATAGTTGTGAGTGCTTGGCGAGCATCACGGATACTCGTTGATATTTCGGCTTGGCTATTGGTAATTGCGCTCATACGCTGTGCTTGAGCGGTTAATTCCTGAGACATTTTGCGATTAATATCAAGCTGCTCAGTTAAAAATGGGGTCAGCTCACCTTGCGCAGCCAACATTTCTGTATGTTCTAACGCTAAAATTGCTTTTTGTTGGCGTTGGGTATTTTGGAAATCACGCAGGTTTTGCAACTCAAGTTCCATACGTTGATAGCGTTTTTTGTATAATTCCAACGTAAGGCGTGAGATTTCTTGGCGGTTATTCGCCGAAAGCTGCGCCATCTCTAGTTCATTAACTGTTGATTTGCGAGCGCTTACTTCGGCTTGAGCCAACGTATATTGGGCATCGGCTAATGGCGTTGATGGTGTACTCAGAGACTGAAAACGCGAGGAAGCATCAGTGAGTAAACGTCTGGCTTCAGAAAGTTGTTGTGGCAGAATACTGAGTGATTCACTGATTTCGCGGCCTTTATCTTGCTCTTGTTGAGTTAAGCGGCTTTGATCAAGTAATTGGCTGCTAAGCTGAATAATGCGTTGTTCAAGTTCACCTAAGCTGATACCAACCGGTATAGGGGCGGGCTCATCACTTTCATTGAGAATTTTTTGTCTTATTTCTTTGATAATTCTAGGAAAGTTATCAATTGCTTCTTGATAAGACTTGGCTTTTGCATCGGAATCGCGTGTCTCACTCATCCAATTTAGCGCACCTTGCAATGCTTGCGCTATCTCTGCATCTTTAGGATTGGTGCTTGACTCGAGTTGTTTGAGCTCCTGCTTAATCTGTGCTTCGTCCTGCGCTGCAGTCGGCGCTGCAACGGAAGAGAAAACGATTAACAGGCTAAGAAAAAAACTGATAATCACACGCACAGTGAGGAGCTCCTTCAAGGGATAATAATTTAATTAAGCGTCAACGGACTCTTCTGCCACTGTACTTGTAACAGTTTCAGCGAGTAATTCACCCATCCGAGTTGCATAACCAGGGATCAGTGATGAATTAAAGGTTACTTTATTCGGTTCAAATAAATTAATCACCGTTGAGCCCAGTTTAAACAGCCCCATTTCCTCACCTTTTTTCAAGAAAACAGCACCTTCAGAATCCAGCTCAGGGTAAACCCAACGCTTGATGACACCTTCACGCGTGGCGTTAACGCAACCGCTCCAAACTGTCTCGATACTACCAACGATGGTTGCACCTACAAGGATTTGTACCATTAGGCCAACAGGGGTGTCAAAGACACAAATCAAACGTTCATTTCGTGCAAACAGGTTGGGAACATTTTGTGCCGTTAATGGATTTACAGAGAATAAATCACCTGGCACATAAATCATCTCTTTGAGTAAGCCATCACATGGCATGTGTACACGGTGATAGTCACTAGGGGAGAGGTAAGTGGTAATAAAGTCACCACCACGAAAACGTTCTGCTAATTGGTATTGGCCAGCAAGTAATGCTTCAACGGTGTAATTATGGCCTTTAGCTTGGAAGATAAGGTCATCATTAATCGGGCCTAATTGGCTCACGGCACCGTCAGCAGGTTGAGCAAGTTGATGCTCTTTTTCGACAATCGGGCGAGCGCCTTCTTTTAGCAGGCGGATAAAGAAATCATTAAAAGTGGCATAAGCCGTAAGCTCGCTTTTTTGTGCTTCGTTCATGTTCACTTTATAGACTTTTGCGAACAGTTTAATTGCCCATTGCGTCATGAAACCCGCATTGCGACTTGCGAACCAGCCTGCAAATTCAGTAAGACATTGTTTTGGAAGCATATATTGCAAGCGAATTTTAATTTTATCTAGCACGTTAACCTCTGATTTTTAAAGGTATGTTAGCAAAAGGGCGGCTATTGTACACAGTTTACTCGTCATATTTCAAACGGCCGCGTAACTGACTAACCGTGATTAAATTATTTAGAGCTGGTTTAACGTTAGTGAGTTATTTTGTAAGTACTCACTAACATTATTTCTCTTTTGCCGTAAAATTGCTGCGAGGTTTGATTTGTTCCATGCTTTCTAAAATGCGATGGTAGTTTTCAAAACGTGATTCAGCAATTTTATTTGCTTCTACGGCTTCACGTAACAGGCAACCTGGGTCATCCAAATGTTTACAGTCACGGAATTTACAGCCACCAAGGTAATCTTTAAATTCGACAAATCCTTTGGTCACTTGTTCCGTGGTTAAATGCCACAAACCAAACTCACGCACACCAGGGGAGTCAATCACATCTCCACCCAATGGGAAATGGTATAAGCGGGCTGTTGTTGTTGTGTGTTGCCCCAGCCCTGAGTTGTCTGAAACGTCATTGACTAAAATGGCTTCTTCATTGTGTGGAAGCAATGCGTTTAATAAACTGGATTTACCCACACCAGACTGCCCAACAAACACTGACACTTTACCTGCTAGCGCGTTAGTAAGTGCTTCCATGCCTTCATTGGTATGGCTTGAAACTTCGAGAACTTGATAACCAATATCACTATAAATCGTCATCAAATCGCTTACCCACTCGCGGTTTTCGTCGTCGAGTAAGTCGACTTTATTAAGAACGATAACAGGCTTAATCCCCGTGGTTTCACAGGCAACCAAATAACGGTCAATAATATTCAGCGAAAGCTCAGGTAAAATAGCGGAAACCACGACAATTTGGTCAATATTAGCGGCAATCGGTTTCAAGCCATCATAATAATCGGGACGAGTCAGAACAGAGTGGCGTTCATGAACCGCTTCAACAATGCCATTTACTTTGATATCGCTTTGTGTGTTCAGGGCAGGCCGCCACACCACGTTATCCCCTGTAACGAGGGAAGAAATGGTTCTGCGTAAGTTACAGCGCTGGATAGTCCCGTCACTTGCTTGAATATCAGCATGTTGCCCAAAACGGCTGATGACTAAGCCTTCTTGTGCTTCACCTAATTGGCTATCATCAATCTCAACTGTTTTTTGTTTTTTGAGCCTTTTTTGATGATTTTCTTGAACTCGGCGCTGTTGGCCTTTCGATAGTTTCTGTTTAGCCACCTGTCCTCTCTTTACTATGGGCGGTATTTTAGGGTTACTCACGCCTGTCACTGATGGCATGAAGAGTGCTATCATACCTTAACTTCATAGAATGCGGTTAGGGTATATCATGCAAAAGAATGAGAATAATTTAATTTGGATCGATTTAGAAATGACGGGGCTCGATCCTGTTCGTGATCGTATTATTGAAATAGCGACCATTGTAACAGATAGTCATCTTAATATTTTAGCAGAAGGCCCTGTAATTGCAGTACATCAAACGGATGAACAACTCGCTTTAATGGATGAGTGGAATGTAAACACTCATACCAACAGCGGCTTAGTTGAGCGTGTACGCAAAAGTACCGTAAGTGAGCGTGAAGCTGAGTTAGCCACTATTGAATTTTTAGAGCAATGGGTTCCACAGGGGGCATCACCCATTTGTGGGAATAGTGTTGGGCAAGATAGGCGTTTTCTATTCAATTATATGCCTGAATTAGAAAACTATTTTCATTATCGCTATCTTGATGTTAGCACACTAAAAGAGCTCGCTCG
This sequence comes from Providencia sp. M-27, assembly GCF_011077905.1. NCBI lineage: Bacteria > Pseudomonadati > Pseudomonadota > Gammaproteobacteria > Enterobacterales > Morganellaceae > Providencia > Providencia sp. M-27. Next base: position 74,318 of record NZ_JAALBT010000001.1, read on the forward strand.
TCGCTGGAAACCTGAAATTTTAGCGGGTTTTTCGAAGAAAAATACCCACCAAGCTCTTGATGACATTCGTGAATCAGTGGCTGAATTAGCTTATTACCGAGAAACATTTATTAAAGAATAAATGATTCGTTATGAAAGTCGCCATTGGCGACTTTCATTCGCGGTTTTTTCTCAATAAGTTAACAATGTTAACGTATTGAAATCAGCTTATTACAATGGCTGTCGATAAAATCACCATTGTGATTGTTTTGTCGGCAAACGGATAAAAAAATAAAAATTTTGAGCGCAAGGGCTTGCTAGTATCTGAATTTTTCGTATAATGCGCTCCCCGTACCGATGAAGTTTTTGTGATTGAGTCGGCACGTGAAACATCCAGAAATGTGATGCGGGAATAGCTCAGTTGGTAGAGCACGACCTTGCCAAGGTCGGGGTCGCGAGTTCGAGTCTCGTTTCCCGCTCCAAACTTTCTTAGTGTTTTAGTTAAATGCCTTAGTATTCTGACTAGGCAGTAGTACCCACCAAATGCGGGAATAGCTCAGTTGGTAGAGCACGACCTTGCCAAGGTCGGGGTCGCGAGTTCGAGTCTCGTTTCCCGCTCCAATATTTTTAGTTTCTCTTAATCTTCCTTTTTTACTAAATCTCATATAGCAGCTTTTAATTTTATTTTATTAAGTGAATTCACTTAGTGAATATAAATTGTACTTGTTTACTATTTTCATCTTTTTTTACCTTGAATGCTAGGATCAGTGCGGGCTTCGCGATCTTTTTTGGATCATATCCAGATTTGTGCTTGCATTCATTTTCAGGGCACCATAGAATAGCCACCCCTTAGCAATAGGGTGTTTTACTTCCATCTCTAAGATGAAAATACGAAGTTTAAATAATAAACAAAAATATGATTTTTATTTACTTCGATTAGTTTTTCATTTTAACCTTGCATTTTGGTCACTTTTATATTGCGAGTTAATATAAAATCAGTACCTTTCTTGTTAATATGCTATTAGAAAGTTATCCACAGCTGGCTTAATCAGCCTCGGTTTTCATCGCGATTTGAAATAACTTATTACACAGAGTTATCCACAGGGTAATTAACAAATTTCTGTTGTGCTAATTAATTCTAGCGTTTAAGTTGCATTATTGTAACTTGTTGATTTTTTTAGTTTGTGGGTTATTTTGTCAAAATGAGGCTAGCACAGCTTGCAAATTCTTTACCTATTGTCAGCTAAGCATTTTTTATTTTATTCACATTGATTTGACAATTCTTGATTTCAGATATATGGCAGGCTTTTTTCTAGGCGTCTCTCGGTAAACCTTTGTTAATAACTCGTACAAGGCGTTTTTGTTGCGAAGTTTGAATTGTAACTTGGTTTGTATTGCGTTGGTTAAGCTGTTGTTGTATAGACCATTGGAAGTGTTCATCCAACATAGCGTTAATTCCAAGCCGGTTTTGTAATGCGACAACAATGCTATCTTGGTAAGGTGCGTTGCCTAGCGCCACACTGATATTTCGCAACCACTTGATATAGCCAATGCGGCGGATCGCAGAGCCTTCGGTAACTTTCAAAAAGGTTTTTTCGTCCCATGAGAACAAGTCAAGCAGCTCTGGTGTATGCAACTCCTTTCTTGGGCTGAAATCGTCTTCATCAGTGAGCTGGGAAAAACGGTTCCACGGGCAAATGAGCTGGCAGTCATCACAACCGTAAATCCGATTTCCCATTAGCGGGCGAAATTCTTCAGGGATAGCGCTATCCAGCTCGATGGTGAGATAAGAAATACAGCGCCTTGCATCGACAGTGTAAGGTTCGACAATTGCACCTGTTGGGCAAGTTGTCATACAGGCAACACAGCGGCCACAATCTTCTTCGATAGGTTTATCGACAGGAACGGGTAAATTAATCAATAATTCCCCAAGGAAAAACCAAGATCCTGCTTCACGATTTAAGACCAATGAATGTTTTCCTGTCCATCCTAAACCTGCTTTTACCGCAAGAGGACGCTCTAAGATTGGAGCGGAATCGACAAAAGGTCGAAAATTGAGGTCATCGATGGTGGTACCATCGGGCAGTATCATCCCATTAAATTCACGACAATAGTCTAAAATACGATCTGAAAGTTGTTTTAGGCGTTTTTTTAACAGCTTGTGATAGTCTCGTCCTAGCGCATAACGGCTGATATAACCTAATTCAGGGTTATTTAGTGTGCTGGCAAATGCGGCTTTGGCTGGCAAGTAATTCATGCGCACGCTAATGACACGCAACGTGCCCGGGTGCAGTTCGTGTGGTCTGGCTCGCATCATCCCATGGCGACTCATCCATTCCATCTCGCCATGAAATTGTTTATCTAGCCACGCTTGTAATTTCGGCTCTTCCGCGGAAAGGTCAGTATCGCAGATCCCGACTTGCTGGAAACCTGCGTCAACGCCCCATTGTTTAATATTTTGAGCGAGAAGATCGAGATCGAGGTATCTTGCCATCAGATCCTATATTGATAAAGGGTAAAACGGCAGGCACTTTATCATGGCCAGCGTTGTTCATCAAAACGGATGAAAAATGCCTTCAGTATTGAGAGCAATTATAGGATATTTCTGAACTCATCATTCAAGTAATGTTAATTAAGAAAAAAGCCCCATCTTAGGTTAAGATAAACGGCAATATTGATGTTTGTTGATATCTCTTTATGCATTTTGAACAGCGATATAAACTATGCATTTAAAGGATAAACAGGCGACACTGCCTATTAATGACATAATAAAAGAACAATATGAAAGAACGTACAATACAACTTGCCAACGAAGCGCAAACTGTTGCGTTAGGTAATGCTATCGCTAAGGCTTGCCATCAAGGCACAATTATTCACTTATATGGTGATCTCGGAGCAGGGAAAACCACCTTTAGCCGAGGTTTCTTACAAGCGCTGGGCCATCAAGGTCACGTAAAAAGTCCAACTTACACCTTGGTTGAACCCTATGAATTAGCAGATCGTCAAGTTTTTCACTTTGATCTCTATCGGTTAGCCGATCCTGAAGAACTTGAATTTATGGGAATTCGTGACTATTTTTCTGGAAATTCGATCTGTTTGGTCGAATGGCCGCAACAAGGTAAAGGTTTTTTACCTGAAGCGGATCTTGAGCTCCATCTGACCTATCAAGGCGAAGGGCGTCAGGCTCACTTTGTTGCTTTTTCTGCCAATGGGGAGTCGTTGTTAGAAGCATTACCCCTACTCTAAGGAAGCTATTGCTCATGTTGAATGCATCAATGCACAGAATAACAAAAAAGGGTTTTTTTACTGTTTTCGTCTTGTTTATGGTATCAGTCATGTGGCTGTTTGCTGCAAAAGCACAAGCGGCAACATTATCGAATATTCAAGTTAATAATAGCCCATCACAAGCAGAAGTGGTGCTAAGCTTTATTGATGGAAAGCCCGATTACGCCTATTTTCCATTGCATTCACCTGAGCGCCTTGTTGTTGATATCAAACAGCGAGGTGAGATTATGGGGTTACCCCTTAAAGTTCCTGCAGGGGACCTTGTGAAATTAGTACGAACAAGCCAACCTTCTGATAACCAACACAAGCGCTTAGTTTTAGAGCTATCTCGAGCGGCGAAAACGAAAGCGGTGCTTAAACAGGTTTCAGGTGAATATCAGTTGGTGTTAACAATATCGACTGGAAATTCATCCGGTTCTACCTCTTTTAATCGAACTAATAATACGGTTAAACCAGCAGCAAATAGCACTCAAGATAAACCGTTGAAGATGAGTGAGCCTGCGCCTGTTGCTACACCAACACCGACTAAATATAAGAGTATGCCAAAAGGTAGTAAGCAGGTCGTGATTGCCATTGATGCGGGTCACGGTGGTAAAGACCCTGGTGCGATAGGTAAGAATGGCTATAAAGAAAAAGATGTGACTCTCAGTGTCGCACGTAAGTTATACCAACGCCTTGAAGCCGATCCGATGTTTAAGCCCGCGATGACACGTGACGGAGACTACTTTATTTCCGTTAGTGGTCGTTCTGATGTGGCACGTAAGAAAGGGGCTAATATGTTGGTGTCTATTCACGCTGACTCGGCCCCGAATAGCAGCGCACGGGGTGCATCAGTGTGGGTATTGTCTAATCGACGTGCAAATAGTGAGCTGGGTAGTTGGCTTGAACAACGTGAAAAACAATCAGAATTATTAGGCGGGGCGGGTGATGTTCTCAGTGGTGCGGACCCTTATTTGAGCCAAGCCGTTTTAGATTTGCAATTCGGTCACTCTCAACGTGTTGGGTATGATGTTGCGGTTAAAGTGATCGAACAGCTGCGAAAAGTCGGTAATATTCACAAAAAAACACCTGAGCATGCAAGCTTAGGTGTATTGCGTTCCCCTGATATCCCATCGATTTTAGTGGAAACTGGGTTTATTAGTAATACCGCAGAAGAGCAGTTGCTAAAATCGAATGAATTCCAAGATAAAGTCGCAGAAGCAATTCATTTAGGATTACGTCAATATTTCTTGGCAAATCCAATACAAGCAGCGCCACAATAAGGGGGGGATATGGCAATTCATATTCTCTCCCCACAACTAGCCAACCAAATCGCGGCAGGTGAAGTGGTCGAAAGGCCTGCGTCAGTGGTTAAAGAGCTCGTAGAGAACAGTCTTGATGCCGGGGCAACTCGTATTGATATCGACATTGAACGTGGTGGAGAAAAACTGATCCGTATTCGGGATAATGGCTGTGGCATCGGTAAAGATGAACTTGTTCTGGCTTTAGCTCGCCATGCGACCAGTAAAATTGCCACATTGGATGACCTTGAAGCCATCATGAGTATGGGGTTTCGCGGTGAAGCACTCGCGAGTATTAGCTCCGTTTCACGTTTAACGTTGACATCAAAACCAGCAGAGCAAAGCGAAGCGTGGCAGTCATACGCAGAAGGGCGCGAGATGGAGGTGATGGTTAAACCAGCCGCTCATCCTAATGGCACAACGGTTGAAGTATTAGATTTATTCTATAATACGCCAGCTCGCCGTAAATTTATGCGCACAGAAAAAACCGAATTCGGCCACATTGATGAAATTGTTCGTCGAATTGCGCTGTCTCGCCCTGATGTCGCTATCAATCTGACTCATAATGGCAAATTGGTGAAACAATACCGTGCTGCTCATGATGAGGCACAGCAAGAGAGACGACTCGGTACGATTTGTGGGACAGGCTTCATGCAAGGCGCTTTAGCGTTGTCTTGGGAACATAGCGATCTTGCAATCAAAGGGTGGGTCGTTTCTCCATCAATGACTTCGGGCAGCGAAACACAATATTGCTATGTTAATGGCCGCATGATGCGTGACCGCCTGATTAATCATGCGATCCGTCAAGCTTATGAAGGGCATTTAGACGAAAACCAGCAGCCAGCTTATGTCTTGTATCTGACCATTGACCCAAAACAAGTTGATGTTAACGTACACCCCGCAAAACATGAGGTTCGTTTTCACCAAGCACGTCTGGTACATGATTTTATTTATCAAGCGGTACGAACGGTATTATTAGAAGCGGCATCTATCGATGAGCTCCCGGGTATCGAGCCGGTGAATACAGAACTGGAAAATCGGTCTTCTGCGGGGGAAAACTATTTTTCTTCTCCTCCTAGCGTGGCCCCTAAGCAATTTAAGACAGAAAACCATACGCGAATCGAAAATACCGTTCAAGAGTCTAAAACACCTGATAGACAGGCTAGCCACTTAAAGGATAGTTACTTAAAGGATAGTGCGGTAAATCACGCCTTTTCTTCACCGAAATCAACGTCAGGTTTTTCAGAAAATGCGCAAGCAAAAACATTTGGTTCAACTTATGACAAAAAAGCCGGTGAACTGTATCAGAGCCTAATGTCTATTCCTGTTGCGCCTGAAGATAAAAAACCGCTTTTTCCTGAACGTAAACCGATAAACTCACCGCAAATATCGTCACAACCTGTAGCAAAAAATGCGGATAACTACCTTTTTGGCAAAGTATTGACAATTTACGCAAAAAACTTTGCATTAATTGAGTCTTCGTTAGGGCTAATCCTGTTATCCTTAACGGAAGCTAACTATTTATTGAAATTGTCACAATTGTCACCGGATGGTGGAGCATTGAAGCCCCAACCATTATTAATACCTCTAAAAGTGTCACTTAAAAATGAGGAAATAGAGGTTTTACAGCGGTACAAGGAACAATTGACAATATTTGGTATCGAAGCCACGATATTACATGGAAAAGTAACAATTCATACGGTATCGTTACCATTAAGAACACAAAATTTATCACAACTTTTTTCTGAGCTACTCGATTTTTTATCGGGAAAAGAAAGCGTCACTGACGAAGAGATTGCACAATGGCTTGCTAAAGCAGTTTCACAGGTTAAAACAGAAGAAAGTTGGAGTTTAGCACAGGCTATTCAGTTGTTGGCAGATGTTGAGCGGGTATGCCCGCAGTGGGTGAAAAACCCTCCACCAACATTATTACAATTAATTAATTTACAATCCGTGGTAGCTACACTAACAAATGAGTGATTTAGCAACTCAGAAAAAACCTGACGCAATATTCCTAATGGGTCCAACTGCCTCAGGTAAAACCGCTTTGGCGATAGAACTTCGCAAGCATTTGCCTGTGGAAATTATTAGTGTCGATTCGGCATTAATTTACCGAGAGATGAATATCGGCACAGCAAAACCAACAGCAGAAGAACTCAGCCAAGCTCCCCATCGTCTGATTGATATTCTCGATCCGTCTCTACCATACAGTGCTGCCGATTTTCGCCGTGACGCATTAAAAGCCATGGCCGAAATTACCTCACAAGGTAAAATTCCATTATTAGTTGGCGGCACAATGTTGTATTTTAAAGCCTTGTTAGAAGGACTTTCACCACTTCCTTCAGCTGACCCAACAGTGCGTGCTGAAATTGAACACATTGCTAAAGAACAAGGGTGGGGGGAAATTCATCGCCGTCTTACTGAGGTTGACCCAGTTGCTGCGGCAAGGATCCACCCTAATGATCCACAAAGATTATCCCGTGCTTTAGAGGTATATCTCATTTCGGGACAAACTTTGACTGAAATGACACAAACAGCTGGGGAAGAATTGCCTTATAATGTGTTTCAGTTTGCTATTGCGCCACAAGATCGTAAAATTTTACATGAGCGCATAGAACAACGTTTTCATCTGATGATAGAGGCGGGCTTTGAAGAAGAAGTTCGCAAATTGCATCAACGAAATGATTTACATGTCGATCTCCCTTCAATTCGTTGTGTGGGGTATCGGCAAATGTGGTCATATTTAGATGGTGAAATTAGCCATGATGATATGATTTATCGGGGAATTTGTGCAACTCGCCAATTGGCAAAACGTCAAATTACCTGGTTAAGAAGCTGGGAAAATGTTCATTGGTTAGATAGTGAACAACCTCAGCAAGCGCTTAGCACCGTTATGCAGGTTATGCGTGCATAGGACTGATGTTTGTGTACAATTAGAACGTTAAGCGCAATTTTTGAGTAGTTACTTTTTGGAATCTAAAAGATTCTCTTTTAAAAACAACAAAATAAGGAAAACATAGAATGGCTAAGGGGCAATCTTTGCAAGATCCGTTCCTGAACGCATTACGTCGTGAAAGGGTTCCGGTCTCTATTTATCTCGTTAATGGCATCAAATTGCAGGGGCAAATTGAGTCTTTTGACCAATTTGTTATTTTATTAAAAAACACAGTTAGCCAGATGGTTTATAAGCATGCTATCTCGACTGTTGTCCCTGCTCGCCCTGTTTCTCATCATAGCGGTACTACTGGTAGCACAGGTAATGGTAATTACCAGTCAGGTAACCCAGCAGCGCAAGATGGCGAAGTAACTGAGTAAGTTTGTACGCTAAAAGACAAGGAAAGCATGGGTAGGGAGACTGTACCTGTGTTTTTCCTTTGCAATTATTGTTTAGCCTAAGAGGTTACACCTTGTTTGATAGGTATGAAGGCGGTGAACTAGCTGTATTGGTCCATGTCTTTTTTTCTCAAGAGAAAGACGTTGATAATCTAGCGGAATTTGAGTCACTTGTGACATCTGCTGGCGTGAAACCAGTACAAATAGTCACGGGCAGTCGTAAAGCTCCTCATCCAAAGTTTTTTGTTGGGGAAGGTAAAGCAGAAGAAATTGCCCAAGCTGTTGAGGAAAGTGGTGCAGATGTGGTGTTGTTTAATCATACTCTAAGCCCTGCTCAAGAACGTAATCTCGAAAGGATTTGCCAATGTAAGGTGGTTGACCGTACAGGGGTGATTTTAGATATTTTTGCTCAACGCGCACGTACACACGAAGGTAAGCTCCAAGTTGAATTAGCTCAGTTAAGGCATTTATCGACTCGCTTAGTGAGGGGATGGACGCACCTAGAGCGACAAAAAGGCGGGATTGGCTTACGAGGTCCCGGTGAAACTCAACTTGAAACCGACCGCCGGCTATTAAGAGATAAAATTAAACAAATCTTATCTCGTCTTAGTCGGGTGGAAAAACAGCGTGAACAAGGGCGTCAAGCGAGAAGTAAGGCCGATATCCCGACTATTTCGCTTGTCGGTTATACCAATGCTGGTAAGTCAAGCTTGTTTAACCGCATGACGGCCGCTGATGTTTATGCTGCTGACCAGTTATTTGCAACGCTTGACCCAACACTTCGTCGTATTGATGTCGAAGATGTGGGTGTTGTAGTGCTTGCAGATACTGTGGGTTTTATCCGCCATTTACCTCATGATTTGGTTGCCGCTTTTAAAGCAACCCTGCAAGAAACACGCGAAGCAACGTTGTTGCTACACGTTATCGATGCAGCTGATAATCGCTTGGATGAGAATATTCATGCAGTTGAAAGCGTGTTAGAAGAGATCGAAGCGGATGAAATACCAACACTTTTAGTGATGAACAAAGTCGATATGCTGGAGGATTTTGTCCCGCGTATTGACAGAGATGAGGATAACAAGCCGGTTCGTGTCTGGGTTTCAGCGCAAACGGGTGATGGTATCCCATTGTTGCTACAGGCATTGACGGAACGTCTTTCAGGTGAAATCGCACATGTTGAATTGCGTTTACCACCGAATGAAGGCCGTTTACGTAGCCGTTTCTATCAACTTCAGTCAATCGAACGTGAATGGCAGGAAGAAGACGGCTCAATTGGCCTTGAGGTGCGTATGCCAATGGTGGATTGGCGGCGTCTGTGCAAACAAGAGCAGCAATTACCTGACTACGTTATTTAGTTGCTTTGGTCGTTAATAATATAGTTAGGCAATGGAATTGATATTAAGAGCCCTATCGCTCTTAGCCCTGAAAATCAATCATAAAGAATGGAGCTAAAACATGGCGTGGAATCAGCCCGGTAATGACGGACAAGACCGCGATCCGTGGGGAAGCGGCAATAAAGGCGGCAACTCTGGCGGGAACAAAGGTGGTCGAAAACGTGGGGCTTATGATCTCGACGATCTCTTTCGTAAACTAGGCAGCAAGCTTGGTGGAAATAAAGGCGGCGGCGGTGATGGCGATAATAAACAGCCATCACAAATCAGCGGTCGTTTAGGTATGTTAGCTCTTGCTGCTATCGTTGTTGTATGGGCAGGTTCAGGCTTCTACACCATCAAAGAAAGTGACCGTGGCGTAGTATTACGTTTTGGTGAATACAGTGGTGTTGTTGGGCCTGGTTTGAACTGGAAACCAACCTTCATTGATAGGGTTGTTCCTGTCAACGTGGAAACTGTTCGTGAGCAAGCAACAAATGGCATGATGTTAACGTCCGATGAAAACGTGATCCGCGTTGAAATGAACGTTCAGTATCGTGTTACTGACCCTGCACAATATTTATTTAGTGTCACAAACCCAGACAATAGTCTGCGTCAGGCGCTAGATAGCGCTGTGCGTGGTGTAATTGGTCAATCTGCTATGGAGCAAGTATTGACTACGAATCGTGCTTTTATCCGTGATGTTACACAGAAAGAGCTCGAAGCAACAATTGCACCATACAAAATGGGGATCACACTGCTTGACGTCAACTTCCAAGCAGCGCGTCCACCTGAAGATGTTAAAGCAGCGTTTGATGACGTAATCTCAGCAAGGGAAGAAGAACAAAAAACTATTCGTGAAGCGCACGCTTATCGAAATGAAGTTCTTCCACTGGCAAAAGGTAACGCACAACGCTTGATTGAAGAAGCCGAAGCCTATAAAGCGAGTGTGGTCTTCAAAGCAGAGGGTGAGGTCGCAAGCTTTGCGAAAATGTTACCTGAATATCGTGCTGCACCAGAGATCACCCGTGAGCGTCTGTATATCGACACGATGGAACGTGTGTTAAGTAATACACGTAAAGTGATTGCGAATGATAAGAGCAACAGCATGTTAGTGCTGCCGCTTGACCAAATCATGCGCGGTACAAATTCAGATGCAGCTTCAACGTCAAAAGCTAATCCGTCAGCAAGAATGGCGACGCCAAGCAACAATTCGTCATCATCTGCTGCAACACCAGCGCAGCCAAACAACGCTGTTCGTGGTGATGCTGTTAGAGTAGGGAGACAATAATCATGCGTAAATCGCTAATTGTTATCGTTATTGCCATCTTGGCAGTTGCATACGCATCTATCTTTATTGTTCCTCAAACTGACCGCGGTATCGTATTGCGTTTCGGTAAGGTTCTACGTGATTCTGAAAATAAACCGATCATTTATGAGCCAGGCCTGCATTTCAAAGTTCCATTTATTGAAACTGTGAAAATGTTAGATGCACGTATTCAGACTCTTGAAATTCAAGCTGACCGTTATCTGACAAGCGAAAACAAAGACTTAATGGTGGACTCCTACCTGAAATGGCGCGTTACTGATTTCAGTCGCTACTATGTAGCAACTGGCGGTGGTAACCCATTCCAAGCGGAAACCCTGTTAAAACGTAAATTTAGTGACCGTTTACGTTCTGAGTTTGGTCGTTTAAGCGTTAAGGACATCATCACCGACTCACGTGGCCGTTTAACTGTTGATGTGCGTGATGCCTTGAACAAAGGTACTGCAATTGACGACGCAACTAAAGAAGCGGATGCAGCGATTGCGGATGCGGCAAAACGTGTTGAAGAAGAAACGAACCTGAAGCCACTGGTTGTGAATGCAAACAGTATGGCAGCGTTAGGTATCGAGGTTGTCGACGTACGTATTAAACGTATCGAACTGCCAAACGAAGTTTCTGAAGCTATCTATGCGCGTATGCGTGCAGAGCGTGAAGCAGTCGCGCGTCAGCATCGTTCGCAAGGCCAAGAAGAAGCAACTAAGATCCGTGCTGTGGCTGATAAAACAGTAACAGAAACGTTGGCTGAAGCAGAGCGTACCGCACTGACTTACCGAGGTGAAGGTGATGCGATGGCAACGAAACTGTTTGCTGATGCATTCAACCAAGATCCCGAGTTCTATGCGTTTATTCGTAGCTTGCGTGCCTATGAGCAAAGCTTCAAGAGTGGTGAAGACGTGATGGTATTAAGCCCAGACACTGATTTCTTCCGCTTTATGAAGGCACCAACTAAGCTTCGCGCGACAGATTAATAACAAGCTAAGTTGCGTGCAACCTAGCAAAATAACTGTTAATCTATTAAAGAAAAGCCCGCTTCGGTGGGCTTTTTTTCGCCTGTCGTTTTAAGTATAGGATTTTTCAGGGAAAATTTGAACTGCTCAACTGATGGCATTCATTTTGAGTTTACGGCAGAAATAAAAAATACCATTTTACTTGCTTTCCAGAAAAAAATTTTTGTATTGCCAAAATATCACTGGAACAGTTCATTTTTGATGGTAGAATTCATTTTTAAGCAACCGAGTGTATTTCAAAATGGGTAAGAACGTTGTCGTACTGGGCACCCAATGGGGTGACGAAGGGAAGGGCAAGATCGTTGACTTGCTGACAGAGCGTGCTAAATACGTAGTTCGCTATCAGGGCGGCCATAATGCTGGCCATACTCTTGTTGTAAACGGTGAAAAAACCGTTCTCCACTTAATTCCATCCGGTATTCTTCGTGAAAATGTCATCAGTATTATTGCTAATGGCGTCGTTTTATCGCCTGACGCATTAATGAAAGAGATGAAAGAATTGGAAGACCGCGGTGTTCCTGTTCGGGAACGTTTACGTCTTTCTGAAGCATGCCCACTGATCCTGCCTTATCATATCGCATTAGATAATGCGCGTGAAAAAGCACGTGGTTCCAAAGCGATTGGAACAACAGGTCGTGGTATTGGTCCTGCTTATGAAGATAAAGTTGCTCGTCGTGGTTTGCGTGTTGGTGATTTATTCGATAAAGCAACGTTCGCAGAAAAATTAAAAGAAATCGTTGAATACCATAATTTCCAACTTGTTCATTACTATAAAGAACCTGCTGTAGATTACCAAAAAACGTTAGATGATATCATGGCTGTGGCTGATATCCTGACTGGCATGGTAATTGATGTTTCTGATCTGCTCTATAAAGCAAATCAGAAGAATGAATTCGTGATGTTTGAAGGCGCACAAGGGACATTATTAGATATCGACCACGGTACGTATCCTTATGTAACCTCTTCAAATACGACAGCTGGCGGCGTGGCAACTGGTTCTGGCTTAGGTCCTCGCTATGTTAACTACGTATTGGGTATCATTAAAGCTTACTCAACTCGTGTTGGTGCGGGCCCATTCCCTACTGAGCTGTTTGACGAAGTGGGTGAATTCCTGCGTGAAAAAGGCCAAGAATTTGGTGCAACTACGGGTCGTAAACGCCGTACTGGTTGGTTAGACATCGTTGCGATTAATCGCGCAGTGCAAATCAACTCACTGTCGGGCTTCTGTATGACTAAACTGGATGTTTTAGACGGTTTAGAAGAAGTTAAAATTTGCGTAGGCTACCGTCGTCCAGATGGCAAAGTGCTTGAAACAACACCTTTAGCTGCAGATGAGTGGGATGGTTTAGAGCCAGTTTATGAATCAATGCCAGGTTGGAAAGAAACGACTTTTGGTGTGAAACAAAGAGAATTACTGCCACAGGCAGCTCTGGATTACATCAAACGCGTTGAAGAACTAACGGGTATTCCAGTTGATATTATTTCAACGGGCCCAGATCGTTCAGAAACTATGGTTCTACGTGACCCGTTTGACGCATAGTCTAATGGCTGATTAGGTACTGGCTTGCTCATAGCATGTATTAGCAAGTACTTTTAATTAGATGAAAAAAACACCGACTTGTTCGGTGTTTTTTGTTATCTACTACTGATATTTTAAATTAGCGAGATCACTCCCAGCTGGGTGTTGATAAATACGTAGCTTAAAGTAGTTAGCAGATGCATTAACATACTCAAAAATTTCGGATTGAACCTCTTCATAATCAACCCAAGTGGTTGAGCGTGTAAAACAATAGATTTCAACAGGCAAACCATTTGGTGTTGGCGGCATTGTTCGTATGACCAAATACATATCTGTTCTGACATCGCCGCGCAGCTTTATCCAATTTAGAATGTATTTTCTAAATAGCTGTAGGTTAGTGACGCCATTATTTATCATCCATTCATTTACATCCCCAATTTCACCTCGTGCTTCTAACATACTTTCTATGCTTTGGCGCAAGGGAGGGGTGTTTTTTAATTCGTTGAAGAGATCTTCTGTTGCAAAGGAAATTGACGATTGATCAATATAAAAGCTACGTTTGATGCGACGGCCTCCAGAGGAAAACATGGGCTGCCAGTTGGTATATTTTTCAGTTAAAAAATCTTTGGTAGGAATGCGTGAAATGGTGTTATCCCAGTTTCGAACGGTAATAGTATGTAGCGCGATATCGATAACTTCGCCACTGATATTACTGCTTGGTAGCTCAATCCAATCATACAGTTTTAACACCTTTCCGTTTGATACTAATATATTGGCCACAAACGATAATAGTGTGTGCTGAAATACAAACATTAATACCGCAGCGATAGCACCGAAGCTGGAAATAATAATAATCGGGGACTGTTCGGTCATCAACGCAATGATCAAGATAAAGGAAATTATCCAAACAATAATTTTCGCTATTTCGATATAGCCTTTTATCGAATTATTACGATGTAATATTTTTTTTGACTGACGGATAATAAACACATCTAAGCCATCGTTAACTAATGCGGCAACATTAATAATAATCAGCGCCCAGCAGATAGTTTTAAATGTAATGTTTACTTCATCAGAAAGGGAAGGCAGCATCTGGTTAATATAAAGTACAAGCGTTACCGCGACGATCGATGCAATTTTCCGAGCGATACCATCAATTAACTCATCGTCACTTAAATTAGTGAATAATGGTAATAACCTTCTCGCAACCCGTAAAAAAATGACTTTTCCGACAAACCATGTTAATAGCAATATGACGACTAAAAAAGAGGCCATTAAGAAAGTATTTTCTGATATATCATTATATATTTCAATGATTTGTTCCATGTTCTCCTAAGTCACCTCTTTATGATACTGGCTCTTTATTGTATAGCGAATCAAATAAAAAAATTTGATGTTAAAAGTGATAAGTCAGTGGTGATTTCTCTGTAAACCCTTTTAAACAGTATAGATAAAGTGGAGTAAGCTCAAGAAACACGAGTCGCCAAAAAATATGTGCTATTATGTGTTCGATTGTTCTTTGATGTTATTTGTTGTAAATGTATAGCAGAAAGATTGAGCAATAAATACCTTATAAAGGTAACAGGTCATCCAGTTATTCCATGATAAAACTGTTTTTTCTTTGTAGAGTAGATAAGCTAAACGCTAATAAAATGCTATCTTGCGATGTCAAACGGAGGCGAAATTAGTCTCAGTAAATTTCATTATCTTGTACCTAAATATTGGCCTAAGACAAAAAGATAGAAAGTAATTTGTCTATAATTTGAGATTAATAAGACATACATGACGAGATAGCTATTGGCTTAGCCAAAAAATTTTGAGGTGATTGTGCAGCTAACAAGTTTTACAGACTATGGATTACGTGCGTTGATCTATTTGGCATCTCTCCCTGAAGGGAAAATGACCAGTATCACAGAAGTCACTGAAGTTTATGGTGTCTCTCGTAACCATATGGTTAAAATTATTAATCAGCTCAGTCACTTAGGTTATATTAAAGCCACTCGAGGCAAAAATGGCGGGATCACACTTGGCCAACCAGCAGAATCTATTCGTATAGGGGATGTCGTTAGATCACTAGAACCCCTGACCCTTGTTAATTGTAGTGGTGAATTTTGCCACATTACACCTGCGTGTCGTTTAAAAGGTGTGCTACACCAAGCAATACAGCAGTTTTTACAAGAACTTGATCAATACACGCTGGCGGACATGGTGAAAGACAACAGCCCGCTCTATCAACTACTGCTTGATTAGCATTCGCGGTAGTTATGAATTCTGATGACAACGGAGGTAACGATGTCACAAGATCCTTTTCAGGAAAGAGAAGCAGAAAAATACGAGTCCCCAATTCCAAGTCGAGAATATATTCTTGACCTTATCTCGAAGCGTACTGCACCAGCCAATCGCGAAGAAATCGCACAATTATTGAATTTATCGACAGAAGATGAATTAGAGGCGTTGCGTCGTCGGTTAAGAGCCATGGAACGTGATGGTCAATTGGTTTTCACTCGTCGTAAGTGCTATGCATTACCGGAGCGTTTAGACTTATTAAAAGGAAAAGTCATTGGTCACCGTGATGGTTACGGCTTCCTGCGCGTTGATGGTAAAAAAGAAGATTACTATTTATCTCAAGACGAAATGAAACGCGCCCTGCATGGCGACGTTATTCTTGCGCAACCTTACGGACAAGATCGTAAGGGACGCACAGAGGTTCGGGTTGTTCGTGTGTTAGAACCACGTAATAACCAAATTGTTGGCCGTTATTTTATCGAATCGGGTATGGGCTTTGTCGTACCGGATGATAGCCGTTTAAGTTTTGATATTTTGATACCGAAAGATCGTGTTCTTGGCGCTCGCATGGGTAATGTGGTGGTGGTTGAATTAGTCACTCGTCCACAACGTCGCTCGCAAGCGGTGGGGAATATCATTGAAGTATTAGGCGAAACCATGGGAACAGGTATGGCGGTA
Source organism: Providencia sp. M-27 (assembly GCF_011077905.1). NCBI lineage: Bacteria > Pseudomonadati > Pseudomonadota > Gammaproteobacteria > Enterobacterales > Morganellaceae > Providencia > Providencia sp. M-27. Next base: position 90,382 of record NZ_JAALBT010000001.1, read on the forward strand.
GAAATCGCTTTACGTACTCATGAAATTCCACACTCATGGCCACCACAAGTTGAAAAACAAGTCGCTGACCTGAGCGAACACGTCCCTGAGTCTGCGAAAAAAGGGCGCGTGGATTTACGCGACTTACCGTTAGTCACCATTGACGGTGAAGATGCTCGCGACTTTGATGATGCAGTATACTGTGCACCGAAAAAAGGTGGGGGTTGGCGCTTATGGGTGGCAATTGCGGATGTAAGCTATTATGTTCGCCAGCAAACGGCTCTGGATACAGAAGCCCGTAGCCGTGGTAACTCGGTATATTTCCCATCTCAAGTCGTTCCTATGCTACCGGAAGTCCTATCGAACGGCCTGTGCTCACTTAACCCAGGTGTTGACCGCCTGTGTATGGTGTGTGAAATGACGGTGTCAGCATCCGGTAAGCTTTCTTCGTACAAGTTCTATGAAGCGGTTATGAGCTCTCATGCAAGGTTAACCTATACAAAAGTATGGAAAATCTTGGAAGGGGATGAAGAACTGCGAGAGCACTATAAAGCGTTAGTGCCGCATATTGAGCACTTGCATCAACTATATAAAGCACTTGATGCAGCACGTATTGAGCGCGGTGCAATTTCCTTCGAATCTGAAGAAGCGAAATTCATTTTTAACGCAGAACGCCGTATTGAAAGTATCGAACCTGTAGAGCGAAATGATGCACATAAATTGATTGAAGAATGCATGATTTTAGCTAACATTGCAGCCGCTCGGTTTGTTGAGAAAAATGAAGAGCCTGCGTTGTACCGTGTGCATGACCGCCCTAAAGAAGAAAGCGTGATGAATTTACGCTCTGTTTTCAGCGAATTAGGGTTGACTCTGCCGGGCGGAATGAAGTCAGAACCAAAAGATTATGCGCAAGTCATGAATGAAGTGGCTGAACGCCCTGATCATGAATTACTGCAAACCATGATTTTACGTTCAATGAAGCAAGCGATTTATGATCCTGAAAACCGCGGTCACTTTGGTTTAGGTTTGAAATCATATGCCCACTTTACATCGCCAATTCGTCGTTACCCTGACCTGACGTTACACCGTGGAATAAAATATTTGTTGGCTAAAGAGCATAGCCATTCAGATAAGCGCTGGACAGAAACCGGTGGTTGGCATTCAGACATGGACAGCATGTTACAGCTGGGTGAGCACTGTTCAATGACTGAACGCCGTGCTGATGAAGCGACGCGTGATGTGGCGGACTGGCTGAAATGTGATTTTATGCAAGACCAAGTTGGTCAAACCTTCACAGGTTTAATTACCAGTGTGACTGGTTTTGGCTTCTTTGTGCGCCTTAATGATTTATTTATTGATGGTTTAGTGCATATTTCAACGTTAGATAATGACTATTACCGTTACGATGCAGTTGGTCAGCGTTTAATTGGTGAATCATCAGGTACGACTTACCGCCTTGGTGATGAAGTTGAAATTCGCGTTGAAGCGGTGCATATGGATGAGCGCACCATTGATTTCGCATTAATTTCAACCACCCGTAAAGCGAAAAACCCAGGCAAAACCGCTCGGGACAAAATGAAGCAAGAAGTGAAAAATGCGGCACGTCCAGCTCGTCGAAAAGCGGATGCGAGCAAAGATAAAAACTTTGAGCCTGATTCTGCATTTCGTCGTTCCGAGAAAAAAGGAAAAAAAGCCGAGGCTAAACCAGAGGCGAAAGGAAAAGGCAAAAAGCCTTCAGATAAAACGCGAAAAATTACAGCAAAATTAAAAGCTAAACGTGTTGCAAAAAAATCCCAAAAACAAGAGGGATAATGTTTTTGCTGTAGTTATTAACCATAGTTATTAACCATAGTTATTAACCAAAGTGGCGTTAATACGCCACTTTACTATTTATATTAATAAATAAGAAATTTATGAGCGAAATGATTTATGGCATTCACGCAGTGAAAGCCTTACTTGAGCGTTCACCGCAACGCATTAAAGAAGTCTATATTTTGAAAGGTCGTGAAGATCGCCGCTTAATGCCGCTGGTGCACGAAATTGAAGCACTAGGGGTTGTCGTTCAAGTGGCGAACCGCCAATGGATGGATAGCCAGACCGAAGGCGCAGTTCACCAAGGTATTATTGCGAAAGTACTACCTGGTAAACAGTATCAAGAAGGCGACTTGCCTGATTTATTGGAAAGTACACCATCGCCATTTTTATTGGTATTGGACGGTGTGACAGACCCACATAACTTAGGTGCGTGCTTACGTAGTGCTGATGCGGCAGGTGTTCATGCTGTGATTGTTCCTAAAGATAAATCAGCTCAGCTCAATGCAACCGCGAAAAAAGTGGCTTGTGGCGCGGCAGAAAATGTTCCTCTTATTCGTGTGACGAATCTGGCAAGGACATTGCGTTTGCTACAAGAATATAATGTATGGATTGTGGGAACGGCTGGTGAAGCTGACCATAACCTATATCAAAGCAAACTAACGGGCCCGATAGCGCTAGTGATGGGGGCTGAAGGCGAAGGCATGCGCCGTTTAACGCGTGAACACTGTGATGAGTTAATCAGTATTCCTATGGCAGGCTCGGTGTCATCATTGAATGTGTCAGTGGCGACAGGGGTTTGTTTATTTGAAGCGGTGCGTCAACGCTTACCCGTTTCTGCAGAAAAATAATATTTAGTATAAACGACATCCATCTCTTGAGTTTTATCTCAGGGATGGGTATAGTTACGCGTCAATTTTTTAGCCGCACTCAATAAGTTCCTTGCCTCCGCGGGCCGCGGTTAACCCAGACAGGAGGCTAATAATCCGTAAGGAGCAACTACTAATGCGTCATTACGAAATCGTTTTTATGGTCCATCCTGACCAAAGCGAACAGGTTCCGGGCATGATCGAGCGTTACAGTGCTGTTATCACTAACGCACAAGGTCAGATTCACCGTCTGGAAGACTGGGGCCGCCGTCAACTGGCTTACCCAATCAATAAACTGCACAAAGCACACTATGTTCTTCTGAACGTAGAAGCACCGCAGGAAGCGATTGATGAGCTGGAAACTAACTTCCGCTTCAACGATGCCGTTATCCGCAGCATGGTTATGCGCTTAAAACACGCAGTAACAGAAGCTTCTCCAATGGTCAAAGCTAAAGACGAACGTCGTGGCCGTGACATGTCTGATGAATATCAGGATGAAGAAGTAGAAGAAACTGGGGATTCTGAAGAGTAATTGCGCAGGTGACCACTAATCGTTTGGTGCTGACAGGCACAGTCTGTAAAGCATTGATTCGAAAAGTGAGTCCGTCAGGCATTCCTCACTGCCAGTTTGTTTTAGAACATCGTTCACAACAACAGGAAGCGGGGTTGTCAAGGCAAGCATGGTGCAGAATGCCCATTATCGCCAGCGGACAAACCTTACAAGCTCATACTCACAGTATAACGGTCGGCAGTTGGATTACAGTAAGCGGTTTCATTAGTACCCATCAAGGGCGCAATGGGATCAGCAAGATAGTCCTCCATGCCGAGCAGATTGATTTGATAGATTCTGGAGACTAGCCATATGGCACGTTATTTCCGTCGTCGCAAGTTCTGCCGTTTCACAGCGGAAGGCGTTCAAGAGATCGACTATAAAGATATCGCAACGCTGAAAAACTACATCACTGAAAGTGGTAAAATTGTACCAAGCCGTATCACTGGTACTCGTGCAAAATATCAGCGTCAGCTCGCTCGTGCTATCAAGCGCGCTCGCTACCTGTCTCTGTTACCATATACTGATCGTCATCAGTAATTGGTACAGTCCATTAACGACTAATAGAGGATAAGGTAATGCAAGTTATTCTGCTTGATAAAGTAGCTAACCTAGGTAGCCTGGGTGATCAGGTTAACGTTAAATCGGGCTATGCTCGTAACTTCTTAGTTCCACAGGGCAAAGCTGTTCCTGCGACTAAGAAAAACATCGAATTCTTCGAAGCACGCCGCGCTGAACTGGAAGCTAAATTAGCTGACGTTCTGGCAGCAGCACAGGCTCGTGCAGCAGCTGTTACTGCTCTGGGTTCTGTAACTTTAGCTTCTAAAGCTGGTGACGAAGGTAAACTGTTCGGTTCAATCGGTACTCGTGACATCGCTGACGCAATCACTGCGGCTGGCGTTCAAGTTGCGAAAAGCGAAGTTCGCCTGCCAAACGGCGTTCTGCGTACTACTGGTGACCACGAAGTTCACTTCCAGTTACACAGCGATGTTTTCGCAGAGCTGAACGTTATCATCGTTGCTGAGTAATCAATAATGATGGTATGCACCACTGAGCGATCCGTGGTGCAATAAAAAACACCGGCTAAGTCCGGTGTTTTTTGCTTTCTGGTATTTAGTTTATTGATTTACCAAGCATTGGTAGTCGAGTAATTCCCCCGCTGAACCTAAATTCAAATCCCATATACTAAAACGGTTTGCGAGCAACACCTTTGAACCGTCTTTCAGCTGCACCATCGCTAGGCCATAATTGCCCATTTCATCATGATGTTTTACAACGTATTCATTGAGTTGATTAAATGCATTATCGAATTTGACAGGGGCTTTTTGGAGTTTTTTGGCTAAATAGTGATGGCCGACAAGTTCAGTTGATAACTTAGCCCAGTCGGTTGTGATCTCCGATGAAACTTGATTAAGTTGTTGACTAACTTCAGGTTTCAAACATGCGATATGAATATGCAGTTGGTCTTGGGAGCGGCCATATTGGGAATTCACTGAAACAGCGAGCAAATCATCAGAAATTGAGATTTTCGCTTGTGACGACACACTTTCTCTTTCTTGCCAGGCGATAGCAAAATAGTCTGGTGTATTTCGCTCAAGTAACCGTGCGGATTCAATACCTGTGATTTTATCGGTAGGAATGACTAAGTTATGCAATGGCCCTTTTTTATCTTTGAACAGCACATACTGTTGATCATTATCGATTTTTAGACAAGATAGGGCAGATTGCTGCAATGGAATACACTGCTCATTTACAATGTTCCAAAGTGCATTTGAATTGAGTTTAATCCATAAAACATAACCAATAATAGCGGCAAGTAATAATAAAACAGTACCTAAAAAAGCGTTAACCCATTTTTTTATTAGCATAATAATTTTCAGTTACCTAGCATTGTAGTGAAAGACAATATTTGTTATTTATTGCTAGGTAAAAATCAATACATATAGCGATGTTCCAGACAAAATTTTAGGGTAGCTCTGACACAAGCTACCCTAAAAGTACTACGGAGTCCGATAGTAACTGCCATCACTTAATCGCGCGAAACTATACGTTTTCCCATCAGATGCAGTTGTTTCTAATAATTGAATTTCACCTTTTTTATTCGCTTTTAGACGAATTTTTTGCCCTTGGCGCAAATTACTCAGTGGTTTTTCGGCACCTTCAACGCGAGCCATAATAAAAGCGTCATTGGCTTGTAAGTTATTATCGCGGAACAGTTGCGCAAGCGTTTTCCCTTTTTGTACTTGGTAGCTTTGCCATTCATTAGCTGAAGGGCGGGGAGTTTTGGGCTCTGGCGTGTTCTCTGGTGAAGTCACCGTTGAAGGCGGCTCATTGGGCTCAGGCTCAATAGGCTCTGGGATAATTTCAGGCTCAGTAGGTAAAAGTGGGGAATTACCTTCAGGTGCCGGTACTGGCTCAGGTATTGGTGGTGTAACCGTAGGTTCAGGCATGACCTCAGGAGCTGTGGGTGGAGGAATGACAATAGGCTGGTTTTGGACAATATCGCTAGGGGACTTATCGCTAGCAGGCCAAAAGAAAGCGACCACAACAATTAGGGCGAGCAGTGCAATGCCATAGCGATGAAATTTTGAAAGTTTAAGCATCACTCCTCCTTGATGAGGCAATGAGTAAATTAGACTGTATTTATACGCATACTAGCACCCTTTTTAGACATTTTTAGCGTTTGACTGAATTTTTCAGAGAACACTGAATATATTTTTGGAGAATCAATCAGTTTTATTCTTTAGATCCATTGTTTGGGTTTACCCATAAGGATGGGGCTGCTATTCTTGGTTTTTCTCAAAATCATATGGGTGTTTTCATGGCAAACCAAAATTTCGATTCGGTAGAAGCTCAAGCGAGTTATGGCATAGGTCTACAAGTTGGGCAGCAATTATTAGAGTCAGGGCTAGAAGGTTTAGTGCCAAATGCAATTTTAGCCGGCCTCGTTGACGCTTTAGAAGGCAATATGCCATCAGTGCCTGTTGAAACATTGCATAAAGCACTGCGTGAAATTCATGAGCGTGCAGATGCCGTTCGTGTTGAGCGTCAGGCAGCATTAGCGGAAGAAGGCCAAAAATTCCTAGATGAAAACCAAAAGCGTGATGGTGTTTCAACGACTGAGTCTGGCTTACAATTTTCAGTCGTTAACCAAGGTGATGGCGCTATCCCATCTCGTTCAGACCGCGTACGCGTTCACTATACAGGCCGTTTAATTGATGGCTCTGTGTTTGATAGCTCAGTACAGCGTGGGCAGCCAGCAGAGTTTCCTGTAAGCGGTGTTATCCCGGGTTGGATTGAAGCATTGACCCTGATGCCTGTTGGTTCTAAATGGGAATTGTATATTCCTCATCAATTAGCTTATGGTGAGCGTGGTGCTGGCGCATCAATCCCGCCATTCAGCACATTAGTATTTGAAGTTGAATTACTTGAAATTTTATAATTTCTGTTAGTTCAGTTCACAGCTAAAAAGCCTCATTGTCTTTGGACTTTGGGGCTTTTTTTATGGCGTTAATTTCACACAATTGCTACTCTTGCTGTAAAGGGTCATCAGAGAGGTGAATAACATGCTACAGCAAATTTGCGAATTAGCTCAAGAAGCGGGTTATGCAGTTATGGAAACGTATAATGCGCAAGAACCTTTACAGGTTGAACACAAAAGTGATAATTCGCCTGTTACCGAGGCTGATATTGCCGCCCACAATGTGATTACCGCGGGTCTTGCTCGTATTGCCCCTGATATCCCCCAATTGTCCGAAGAAGACCCGCCAGAATGGCCAATTAGGCAGAATTGGCAACGTTATTGGTTGATTGACCCATTGGATGGAACGAAAGAATTTATTAATCGTAATGGGGATTTTACGGTTAATATTGCCCTTATCGAGAATGGTGTACCAACAATGGGGGTGGTATATGCCCCGGCCAAAGGGTTGTTGTATTACGCTGAGGGTAATCAGGCATGGAAGGAAGAAGGTGGTCATAAGCAACTTATTCATGTAAATGATGCTAAACCACCGGTTATTGTTATTAGCCGTTCCCATCAAGATAATGAATTAATGGATTATTTAAAACAAATGGGAGAACACACGACAGTAGAAATTGGTTCTTCACTCAAGTTTTGTTTAGTCGCAGAAGGAAAAGCGCAGCTTTATCCACGTTTTGGGCCTACAAATATTTGGGACACTGCGGCTGGACATGCGATTGCGATTGCTGCAGGGGCAAAAGTTGTTGATTGGAATGGAAAAACGCTTGATTACACGCCTAGGGAGTCTTTTTTGAACCCTGGCTTTCGGGTGATTTTATTCTAAACCTCAATAAAGGTTGGGAAGTTATTTCCCAACCTAATTAGTCACTAATTATCTAGTTTTAGAACTTTAGCTGTCGCAGTACGAATATCTAAACAGGCTTTTGCATCTGTTTTTAAATCAATTCCATAGGTTGGAATGATATCTTTTAAGCGTGTTTCCCAGCCATCGGCCTTGAGTTGCTCATCAAAACAGGTTTTTAATACATTTAGTGCAATAAATGCCGCTGTCGATGCTCCCGGAGATGCTCCCATCAATACAGTAAATGATTTATCTGCACTGGTAATCAGTTCTGTACCAAACTCTAAAACCCCTTTTTTATCATGGTCAGGTTTAATAATTTGTACTCGTTGCCCTGCAACCACCTCTTTCCAATCTTCATGCTGTGCTTCTGGGTAGAATTGTTGCAACATGGCGAATTGGTGAGCAGAAGTTTGCAGCACTTGGCCTACTAAGTATTCAGCGAGTGACCAGTTATCTTTCGCCACCGCAAGCATTGGCTCAAGGTTATTCAATTTCACCGATTCAAACAGGTCTAAATAAGAGCCGTGTTTAAGGAATTTACTCGAAAAACCGGCATAAGGCCCGAATAAGAGAGAGCGTTTACCCCCAATAATGCGCGTGTCTAAGTGTGGAACAGACATTGGTGGAGAGCCTTTGTCGGCTTTACCGTAAACTTTTGCATGGTGGCGAGAGGCAATTTCTTCGTTATCGCAACGCAGCCAGATCCCACTGACAGGGAACCCACCATACCCTTTTCCTTCAGGGATCCCCGATTTTTGTAGTAACTCGATCGCTCGACCGCCTGCACCCACGAACACAAACTTCGCAGAAGTGATTGTTTTTTCATGGGTCACAAGGTTTTTAACTTCAATATTCCATCTGCCATCGGTGGTTTTTTTAACATCAATGACTTCATGCTTATAATGGATTGAAAAGCCGGACTGTTCGCTTAATTGCGCGATTAATAAATGCGTTAGTGCACCGTAATCGACATCAGCACCAGTATTAACACGGGTAACCGCAATCGCTTCTTTAGGGTCACGGCCTTCCATGATCAGTGGTGCCCATTCGTTGATCTGTTTTGGATCATCACTGTATTCCATGTTGTGGTAACAGTGGTGAGCAGACATCTGCTGGTAGCGCTGTTTTAAGAATTTTACATTGTCTTCACCCCAAACAAAGCTCATGTGTGGGCATGGGTGAATAAAGTCACGTGGATCTTTAATTTTTCCTTTAGTGACTAGGTAAGACCAGAGCTGACGAGAGAGATCGAATTCCGTATTAACTTCAAGGGCTTTACTGATATCCACCGTACCATCTGGATTTGGTGGCGTGTAGTTCATTTCACAATTAGCAGCATGTCCTGTTCCCGCATTGTTCCACGGGTGGGAACTTTCTTGAGCACAGTCGTTTAGCCTTTCAAAAACGGCGATCGTCAGTGACGGCTCAAGTTCTTTGAGAAATGTACCAAGTGTTGCACTCATGATCCCTGCGCCAATGAGGGCAATATCGACATTCTCAGCAATCGGTTTATTCATGATGGCCTCTATTTTTGTGTTGGAATGAAGCAAAGGTCGGTGCCTTCTTGGTAGACAACATAAGCACGACGCCAAGGCTCATCACCAATAAGCCGCCATTTATGGCCAGTTCCCGTATTATCTTGCGCAAGTAAAATATCACCTGGGTTGATGATAAATTTCGAGCCATCTTTGGTTTCGAATTCTAAAGTGCCTGAAAGGGTAATGACATAACGAGGGACGGGGTCTTGATGCCAATCAAAAGAGCCGCCAGAAACTGTTTCACGAAAGGTAAGCTCATTGACTGCAATGGTAGGGGTTTGGCTATCGCCTCCTGCTATATTATTAAGCTCAAGAGTGCCTTCTTCAAATAGAGAATTTCCATCTTCTCCTGTCCACATACGAACGCAGCGTATCATTTTATTTAGCTCCTTAATCACTGACTGTAATATATAACAATTATTTGATATTCATTGGATGCAAAAATAAGACTCTTAAAATGATGATAAATAAAATTAATATTATTTAAATTTAAGGTTTTTTAGTGAATAGGTCAAAGCGAAATATGTTTTATATTGGAATTATGGTTTTATTTTTTAATTAAAGAACAAAATAATAAAAGTTGATTATCTTTTTACGATTGTTTTTATTTTCATCGTTCGTTTAATGATTGATAAAAAATAGGAAAGCTCATTCTGATTTTATTTTATCATTATGAGCTATAAGAGTTGGATTAGCTTTTTAGAATAGCGTTTAGGGCAAGGTACTGGATCAACATGATGGTTTTGCCATCAACAATTTCTCCCGTTTTTATCGCATCAATGGCTTTAGGGAAAGGCCACTCTAATACTTCAATATCTTCCCCTTCTTCTTTCAGCCCACCGCCTGCATTTTGACGATGATTATCACTGTATTCAGCGATGTAAAAGTGGAGTTTTTCGGTGACTGAGCCAGGGCTCATAAAGGCTTCAAAGACTTTCTGAATTTTATCGACTTTAAAACCCGTTTCTTCTTCTGCTTCAGCAATAATTCGAGCTTCGGGAGAGGCGTTTTCGAGTAAGCCAGCAGCGGCTTCAATCAGAAAATCAGAATAGCCATTCACATAGACTGGCATGCGAAATTGACGAATTAAAATAATGCTATTTTTTATTTTGCTATATAACAAAATAACGGCACCATTGCCTCTATCGTAGACTTCGCGTTCTTGTTGTTGCCAACTACCATCTCGACGTTGTAACTCATAAGTATATTTTTTTAAAATATACCAATTATCTGAAAGTAGTTTCTCTTGAATATTACGTATTTTAGGGCGTTTTACAGTCATTAAGCAGCCTTAGTAAACAAAAATGATTTTGTTAATTTAGCACTGTTAATTTTTGTATGAAATAGGATTTAGATGGGACCTACTTTAAAGTAGGTCCCGTTGTAAACGTTGTGAATTATTTAATAATTTGGATTTGCTTAACTTCGACTTCTCTTGAATTCCAGTCTTTATCAATTTTACCGCGAATTTCAACTTTATCTTTTGGTGTTACATTTACACCGTTCCAACGCTTTTCGCTGATTTCTAAATTAATAGTGCCAGTACCATCGGTGAATTCATAATGTTTATGGTCGAGTTGTTTGACGATATTCCCACGTAAAATAACCCAGCTGTCATCTGACATATCAAGCGCTTTCGCAACTGTCATTTCCCCACTATTTGGGCCGATGAAACCACCCGCTTGAGAGGTTTGAGTTGTTGTATTTGTGACTGCGCCTGGGCCGTCAAAACCACCATTTGCAGCGAAAACAGGTGCACTTGCGAGTGCAGCGACTAAAGCGATTACAGGTAATTTTTTCATCATCAATATCTCCAAATGGACATGAATTTGTTTGTATGGAGGGTATTAAACCAAGTAAATCTTAACAAGATCTTAAGAAACTTAACTAACGAATTATATTTTTAATTTTATTAATAATAGCTAGTCATCTTAAGGCTGATGGGATAAATATAATAATATTCTGATGTGGGGGATATTATGCGAATTCTTTTAATTGAAGATGACAGGCTAATTGGTGATGGTTTAAAAGTAGGTTTAACGCAACTAGGGTTTACGGTGGACTGGTTTATGGATGGTAAACAAGGACAGCTGGCTTTATTTGATGCACCTTATGATGCCGTTGTACTCGATCTTTCGTTACCTAATATTGATGGCATGGATATTTTAAAACATTGGCGCAAAGAAGGACGCGATGAGCCTGTCTTGATTTTGACGGCGCGTGATGCATTAGATCAACGTGTTCAAGGGCTTCAACAAAGGGCTGATGATTATCTGTGTAAACCTTTCGCTTTAATGGAAGTCATGGCGCGTTTGCAAGCGTTGATCCGCCGCCGAAGTGGGCAACTGTCTTCTAAACTTACACATGGTGATGTCGAAATGGATCCGGTTGCAATGACGGTGACTCAGCAAGGTGAGCCTGTACAACTAAAGGGGAAAGAGTTTGCCTTACTCTCTTTATTTATGCATAACCCAAATAAAGTTTTTTCTCGTCCTTTAATTGAAGAAAAATTATATAACTGGGATGAAGAGGTTTCTAGTAACTCGGTTGAGGTACATATCCACCATTTACGACGCAAATTAGGTAATAAATTTATTCGAACTATTCATGGTGTAGGCTATCGATTAGGTGATGATAAATGATGAAGACATTTAGTCTTAGGCTGAAACTCACGTTAATGCTGCTCCTGTTAGCGTTGCTGACATGGGGGATCGCAAGTTCGCTAGCATGGTATCAAAGCTATAAAACGATTAATGAACTGTTTGATACCCAGCAAATGGCGTTTGCTAAACGGTTATCAGTTTTACCATCCGACTTTGAATTGAGCCGGCCTTCACTGACTAAAACCAAAAAATTATTACGAAAGAACCGTGGCCATCAGGATGACGATGCACTGGCATTTGCTATCTTTACACCCGATGGCAAAATGGTTTTAAACGACGGTGATAACGGTAGAGATATTGTCTATCAATTTAAACGAGAAGGTTTTACGGATGGGATGATCCAAGGAAGTGACGACCCTTGGCGTTTTGTATGGCTAAAATCTCAAGATGGTCAATACGTTATCGCGGTAGGGCAGGAGTGGGAATACCGGCAAGAAATGGCAACCGATATTATGGTGGCACAATTTATGCCTTGGTTGATTGCTTTGCCAATCATGTTATTACTATTTTTATGGCTACTGACACGCGCTTTACGCCCATTGAAGGACGTAGCAAAGCAGTTGTATCACCGAAAACCCGATGAACTAACTCCAGTGCAAGTGGCGCGTATTCCCAGTGAAGTCAGACCTATTATTGACTCCATGAATGTGTTGTTTGGTCGTATTAATAAAATGTTTGCCCGTGAACGACAATTTACCTCCGATGCGGCTCATGAACTACGTAGTCCACTTGCAGCATTAAGGGTGCAGGCGGAAGTGGTACAAATTGCGGGGAATAATGCCGATATCCGTAACCATGCAGTAGCGAATTTATCGGAAGGTATTGATAGGGCGACAAGGCTTGTTGACCAGCTACTGATGTTGTCTCGGTTAGAATCATCCACTCAACTTGATGATATTACAGTTGTATCTTGGCCTGCATTAATTGAATCGGCGATAAAAGATGTGGAACCTGAAGCGCAAGAGCAGCAAACAACCCTAATAAACACTCGAGTTGCTAGCCCCCCTGATTTTCAAGGCCAACCATTACTACTCAATGCGTTACTGAGAAATTTACTCAATAATGCTATACGTTATGGGAAAAAAGCTGGGCGAGTGGAGATTATTTTGTATGCTGATCACCTTGAAATTCAAGATGATGGTGATGGTGTGACACCTGAGGTTTTACAGCGGCTAGGTGAGCGTTTTTATCGTCCGCCGGGGCAAGAGAAGACAGGGAGTGGCTTAGGGCTCTCCATTGTTAAGCGAGTTGCGCAATTGCATCATTTGCAGGTGATTTTTACTCATGGCGCTAATGGTGGTTTTTGTGCCAAAGTCTATTGGAATGAAACTAAAACGTGATAATGAGCACATTAGTCATGATTGTTTATTAAAATAATAATCATAATTATGCATATTTAATGTAAGGGCATTTTAGCATAACTCACTATTTTGGGCTCAAGGGCGATAGGCTGAATTGTAGGTGTAGTGTGCGAAATTACGCACACTACATATACGCGCACTACATAGTAGTAAAAGTTTGATAGTAGTAAAAGTTTGCCCTTATTAGTTTAGCGATGACATTAACAAACTAATGACTTTTTGAATTTCTTGGGTATTTAATTCACCATCTTTGAAGAACAACACTTTCCCTTGATTATCCAATACGATGATTGCCGAGCTTTCTGGTTTCAAGCCCCATGCGTTCTTTACTGTCCCCTCACTATCAACAATAAATTGTGAGTAAGGAAACTCTTTTTTGCTATCTTCAACGCTATTTTTAACAAAGACACCAGTACCAAAAATTGCATCATCGGTATTAATGATTGTCGTTGTCTGATAGGTATTATGAGGGAATTTGGCTTGCTTGATAGCTTCAACTAAGGGGGCATTGAGCTCTTTTGCTGAAGAGCGGCCTGCAATGTGCTGGATAGTACGCACCTTTCCAACGAGTTGTTGGCTTTTCCACGGTTGATAATCCAACTTCCCTTCATTATTCATCACAAGCTCACCTTTATCGGTGACGGAAATAGCAGGAACAGATTGGTTTAATTGAATATTTGCTGCAGAAGCTACTGCTGATACCCCAAGCAAGCATATTAAAAGTAAATAATTTCTTATCATAAAAGCTCCTTGATTGATGATTTTGCCATGTGAGCCTAGTGGTTTGTTGGATGACTACTATTTATAGCATATCTCATCGGATGAGTTACAAGGGGTAATTTAACATTTTTTTAAAATTTAGAATAAAAGCAAAGTTTATGGGGTTTTAACAGTTAATTTACAGTGTCATGTTATGTCAGTAAATTGAATAAAACTGCAATTTTAGAACCAAAGTGAAAATTTCTGGTCTATGATTATTGAACGGTATGAGTTATTGAATATCGTAAGAACAAAGGGGAGGCAAAGTTCTAATGAAAATCTTTAACCGTTATAACCCATCGAAGATTGCTCTTTACGTCAAAACGCTATTCCGTGGCAGGCTCTATATTAAGGATTTTGGGGCATTTGAGTTTAATTATGGGAAAATTCTACCACCTAAAATCAGTGATAAGCGCCATTACAATGTGATGAGTGAGGTCAATAAACAGGTTTCATTATTGCAGGCAGAACTGGGGTAGGTTAATCAAGAAGGTTTTGGTTAACAACGCGCCACACGGGGGGCGCATTGAAAGAAACGGCTTCGCTATCAAGCACTAATGTTCAGTACCTTTTGTTTGTTGTTTTGCGTCAGCCGTTTCAATAGTATTTTTTCCGGGCTGTACAACCACTGGTGATGGCACCGTAGTAAGGCGAGTTACGAGTAGTTGGTCTATTTTGTAATTATCGATATCGACGACTTCAAATTTATAGCCCGCATATTTCACATAATCTGTGCGCTTTGGCATTCTTCTTAACCGGTACATCATAAACCCTGCGATGGTTTCATAGTTGCTAAAGTCAGGGAAATCATCAATATCCAAAATGCGCATCACATCTTCGATTGGCGTTCCGCCTTCAACTAACCAAGAATTCTCATCACGGACCACGATTTGCTCTTCTTGCCCTGGGCCAATTAAATCACCCATTAAAGTGATCATTACATCATTGATGGTAATGATACCCATGACCAATGCATATTCGTTGAGAATAACAGCAAAATCGACCGCATTTGCTTTAAAGGCTTCTAAGGTATCTGATAGTGATAGGGTGTCAGGGATCATTAGCGTATTTCTAATGTGAGCGCCTTCTTTTAAGCTTAAACTTTGTCCATTGAGTACACGGTTAAGTAATTCTTTTGAATCAACATAACCGATAACATGGTCAATATCCCCCGCACAGACCAAGAACTTAGAATGTGGCTGAGTTGAAATTTTATGTTTGATGCTTTCTTCTGACTCGTCTTTGTCAAAATAAATGATACTTTCACGCGGAGTCATCGCTGATGGCACAGTACGTGATTCTAGCTCGAAGACATTCTCAATTAATTCATGTTCTTGTTTACGTAACACACCCGCAACCGCCCCTGCTTCAACCACCGCAAAGATATCATCAGAAGTAATGTCTTCATTACGTGACGTAGGTAATTTGAATAATTTAAAAAACAGGTTCGCAAGGCCATTAAAAAACCAGACTAATGGACCCAGTATCACTAAACAGAAGCGCATCGGATTCACGATACGAATAGCAATGGCTTCAGGTTTTACCATACCGATACGTTTTGGTGTTAAATCAGCCACTAAAATAAACAAACTTGTCACAATGGTGAATGACAGGATTGATGAAACTTGTTGAGCCCAGCTAGGGGATAAAAACTGAATAAAGATATCGTACAGAGCCGGGGAGAAAGCCGATTCCCCCACAATACCTGCAAGGATAGCAACGGCATTTAAACCAATTTGAACGACGGTAAAAAACATTCCCGGCATTTCTTGTAATTTAAGCACGCGAGCCGCGTTAATGTTGCCTTCATCGGCCATGAGCTTAAGTTTAATACGGCGGGAAGCTGCCAGAGAAATTTCTGACAAAGAAAAGAATGCGCTGATTGCACATAATAATAGAACAATTAATAAACTGTTGAGCATAAGTTATCCAGCCAATCAAAGGAAGAACCCATAAAATTCAAAAATCTCTGAAGGCATAGTCTCGCGTATTTAAATATATTGAGTATGCAAATATATGTTGCGCAATATGCGCAAATTGTTGATATGTTGCATGAGTATAGCACTGAGGTGATTTATCTGCCTAGATATTCATCGTCATTCAAGCTGCTTTAAGTCATATTGGAAAGCAACTTGAATGGTTGGGAAGATGAACTCACTGTATTAAGTTATTGATTTATTTGTTTAACGAAGGCGGTAAACAGATACCAATCCCTCCTAATCCACAATATCCATTCGGGTTTTTGTATAAGTACTGCTGGTGGTAATCTTCTGCGAAATAAAACGTGTCTAAAGGTGCTATTTCGGTCGAGATTGCACGAGAGTCATGCTGCGCTTTCATTGCATTTTGGTAAGCTTGCAGTGTTTCCATTGCTTGCTGGTCTTGCTCATCTGACACAGTATAAATGGCGGAGCGATATTGGCTTCCCATGTCATTCCCTTGGCGCATGCCTTGTGCAGGGTCATGGTTTTCCCAAAATAATGTCAATAGTTGAGAGTAACTGATAATTTGTGGGTCAAAAACAACACGAACCGCTTCTGCGTGGCCAGTGCGTCCTGAGCAAACCTCTTCGTAGGTTGGGTTAGGGGTCACACCACCACAATACCCAGCAGAAGTTGAATAAACCCCAGCTTGCTGCCAAAATAGTCGTTCAACTCCCCAAAAACAGCCCATGGCAAAATAAGCAATTTCCATATTCTTAGGAATAATCTCAATCGAATGATGGTTAAGCGCATGATATGGTGAGTAAGTCATAGCAGTTGCTCTGCCGGGCAGAGGTTGTGCAATACTTGCAGAGTGAAATTTATTAAAAGGCATAATGATTCCTATATGTATTGACCACACAAATAATCTAAAAATAGGGATAAAAACTTGTGTCTATGGCGAATTTTACTCAAAATAAATTGATATGAAGTATTTAGTCAATCGAACAATCACCTTAGGAGTAGGCGTGTCGAAATACCCTCTAATTTGTTTTCTCTGCCTAACTGCGGCAGTGCCAGTGGTACACGCAGCTAATCTTCGTCTTAATATTGAAGGCCTTGAAGGACAACTTAATCAAAACGTTCGCGTACAGCTGTCTAATATATCGCAAGATGAGGTTGTGCCAAATGGTCGTTTTCGAGCCCGTGTTGAGAAAGCAATTAAAGAAGGTTTAAAGCCTTTAGGTTACTACCAACCCACGGTTGAATTTAGCTATGAAGAAAAAACCCCGCCTGCTCGTTCCGTTTTAACCGCCAAGGTCACTCCTGGAGAACCTATTTTATTAAAAGGGGTGAATGTTGAGTTACAAGGTGGAGCAAAAACGGATCCAGACTATGAAAAGATGCTCAAACAATATACGCCAAAGCTTGATACTATCCAAAATGATGGCGAATACGAAGAATTTAAAGGGCGCTTTAGCAGTTTAGCCGTTCGTAAAGGTTATTTTGATGCGATGATGGAGAAAAGCCAACTGGGTATTTCTCTTGATCACCATGCGGCTTATTGGGATTTTGATTTTAACAGTGGTGAACGCTATCGGTTTGGTGCTATTTCTTATTCAGGTTCACAAATTCGTGAAGATTACCTGAACAACCTTGCTCCTTTCAAAAAAGGGGAATACTACACATCAGAACAACTTGCTGAATTTAATCGTCGGTTAGCAGAAACAGGTTGGTTCACTTCTGCGATTGTGACGCCACGCATCGTGAGTGCTCGAAAAGAAAACTCCTATGAGTTACCGATGGAAGCGGTAATGACCCCTAGAGCCAAAAATTTTATTGAGCTCGGTGGGGGGTATGCAACAGATGTGGGCCCTCGCGTTAAAGCCACATGGAATAAGCCGTGGATCAACTCTCGTGGGCAAAGTGTAACGTCCAGTATTAGTTTGTCACAACCAGAACAATTAATTGATGCGAGCTATAAAATTCCACTAAAAGCTAACCCGCTTGAGCAATATTATGCGGTTCAAGGGGGCTTTAAACGTACAGATTTAAATGATACCCAAGCGAATACAACAACCTTGAATGTGTCTCGTAATTGGGATTATTCATCCGGTTGGCAATATGGCGTGAACATGCGTTGGATGCTGAGTAACTTTACCCAAGCCAACGTGACGAATACGACGATGTTGTTATATCCCGGGGCCTATGTGAGCCGTATTCGCCAACGCGGCGGTGTGATGCCAACATGGGGAGATAGCCAACGTTACTCTATTGATTACTCAAATAAAATTTGGGGTTCAGACATCGATTTTGCGGTGCTGCAAGCCAAAAACGTATGGATCAGAACGCCATGGGAAGGTCATCGCTTTGTTGTTCGTGGAAATATCGGTTGGATTGAAACGAACGACTTCGACAAAGTTCCACCGGACTTGCGTTTCTTTGCAGGGGGTGACGGCAGTGTGCGTGGGTATGGTTACCAAAAGATCTCGCCAGAAAATAGTAAAGGTAAGCTGACAGGGGCATCAAAATTGGCCGTAGGCTCTGTAGAATACCAATATAACTTTACAGGGAATTGGTGGGGAGCAACCTTTATTGATAGTGGTGAAGCCGTTGATAACTTTAAAAATAGTGATTTTAAAACGGGTGCGGGAGTCGGTATCCGCTGGGTCTCACCGGTTGGGCCAATAAAATTAGACTTAGCAAAACCTATCGGTGATCCAGATAACAACAAAATACAGTTTTATATCGGCTTGGGGACTGAGTTATGAGGTGGTTGAAGTGGCTAAAATGGACAAGTCTTTCCATTTTATTAATTCTTGTTTTGATTATTGCTGCACTCAGTTGGGTGATTGGAACACAGTCTGGTCTTCACTTTGCATTAAATACAGCGACACGCTTTGTTCCTGAATTAACCATTGATAAAATTGACGGGGATATTAGTAACTTAACGTTAAGTGGCGTTAAATATCAAATGCCAGGTGTTGATGTTAATGCAGGAAAACTAAATTTAGCCGTA
Organism: Providencia sp. M-27; assembly: GCF_011077905.1. Classification (NCBI taxonomy): domain Bacteria; kingdom Pseudomonadati; phylum Pseudomonadota; class Gammaproteobacteria; order Enterobacterales; family Morganellaceae; genus Providencia; species Providencia sp. M-27. The sequence continues at coordinate 109,182 of NZ_JAALBT010000001.1, forward strand.
CGTCTAGGTTGTTTAACAAGCCGTGAGCTATGTGTCGACAACTTAGGTACGGAAAATGTCACTGTCAATGTTGATACCTCACAGTTTCCCCCTTCAGAAGAAACGCCACCATCTGAACCTTTGACTGAACTCAAGGCACCTTTAACCATTCGTTTGAATCAATTGGCTTTGGTTTCAACGCACGTTAATGTGGATGGCATGGACATCGATTTAGCCAAATTTACCACAGGGGTCACGTGGGAAGGGAAAGCGATCACTATCATTCCAACCGATATCATTGATTTGGCCATTAATTTACCTGAAACCAAATCAGATGCAGCCGTTGAAGAGAAACAACCAGACCCAACGCCGATAAATGACCAAAAATCATTAGCGGATGAATTAAAAACGCTATTTTCTAAGCCGTTACTCGCTGAATTACCAGAGGTTATTTTACCTGTTGATTTAAATGTTGATGGCATTAATGCTTCGAATTTTCAATTAACGGGAGCGACTGAACTTAAAATTAACCAATTACACTTGAGTCTTTCGAATGAAGGGCAACAAGTTTTAGTTAAACAGTTAAAAGTCGATGCACCGCAAGGGAATGTTGCGTTATCTGGCACAGCAACATTGCAAGATAAATGGCCAGTCTCATTGTCGGTCGTGGGTGAAAGCCGTTTAGAGGATTTAGACGGGCAAAAAATAGACCTCTCCTTAAAAGGCGGTTTGGTTGATGAGCTAAAATTGGCATTGAACTTACACGGGCCAATTAATGCGAAATTAGATGCAGAAACAGATTTGTCACAAGCAGACCTGCCTATTTTGCTTACATTAGAAAGTGATAAGCTAACGTGGCCGTTAGTGGGGGAAGCGCAATACCAACTCGATGGAACACGGTTGCGTTTAAATGGCCGGCCATCGGCTTATGACATGTCTGTACGCTCAGCTATCACTGGGCAGGATTTGCCCCCTTCGACCTTGCTATTAGATGCGAAAGGTAATGAAGAGCAAATTAATTTAACTCGTTTACGTTTAGCTGCTTTACAGGGTAATGCGGATATTACAGGTGTTGCGGACTGGAGTAAGGCGATTAGTTGGAATGCGGTATTGACCTTGTCGGGGATTAATACTGCCAAACAGTACCCTGAATGGCCTGCTAAAGTGGATGGCAAGATTGCCACTCGCGGAAGTTTATACGGTGGTAGCTGGCAGTTAGATATCCCTGAAATTATTTTGGATGGTAATGTCAAAAATAATCTCTTGAAAGCACGCGGCAAAGCCAAAGGAAACGCAGCAGGCCAATGGGATATTCCAAACTTCAATTTGGCACTGGGTAAAAATAATGTCGACGTAAAAGGCTCCCTTGCTGATAAATGGAACCTTGATGCCAAAATTAATGCCCCCGCACTCAATGGTTTGCTACCTGGCTTAGGTGGTGTGATTGCCGGTGATGTGAAATTACGGGGTAATTTAGAGACGCCAGAAGCGCTTGTTGGCCTCACCGCACGCGGTGTGAAGTGGCAGGACGACCTTGCTATCGAGAATGTTGTTATCAAAGGAAATGTGGCAACAGGCGAGCAAATTAAAGGGGATCTATCCGTTGTTCTGCGTCAATTAAAACAAGGCGACCTTGTCGTCAGTAACCTAACTTTAGATGCGAAAGGCAGTGAAAAACAGCATACGTTAAAATTGAATATGAAAGGTGAGCCGGTTTCTGGTCAATTAGCATTAGCAGGCAGTTTTGATCGGCAGACTGAAGTGTGGAAAGGGAATTTATCTAACACCTTATTTGATACGGTGGTGGGTGAATGGCGCTTAAACCAAGCAATGTCACTCGATTATGCCAACCAAACCCAAGAAGTGACCATTGGACGGCATTGTTGGGTTAACCCGAACGCCCGTTTGTGTGTACCAAAACCGATTAAAGCGGGTAAAAGTGGTAGCGCAGATATCGTATTAGAACGTTTTGATCTCGCCATGATCAAACCCTTTATGCCACAAGATACTCGAGTCAGTGGCGTATTTACGGGTAAAGCCAATGCCATTTGGCAAGCGGATGGCAGCATGCCACAAGTGAAGCTGGACTTGCGAGGAAATGATGTCAAAGCAGTTCAGTTTGTGGATGGAACCCGTTTACCGATTGCTTTTGATACCTTAACGTTAAGTGCTGGGTTGAAAAATGGTAAGGCAGATCTTAGCTGGTTATTTGGGTTAGCTAATAACGGACAGATGCGCGGTAACATCCAAGTGTCTGATATTGAAAAACGTCGCTTGTTGTCGGGTAATGTTGAAATTAATTCGGTGACATTAGATTTAATCAAGCCGTTACTGGGCCAGAAGGAAGTGGCGAATGGCCGTTTAAGTGGAAATCTACGTTTAGGCGGGTCAGCCAATAACCCATTATTAAATGGGAATTTAGCGCTTTCGAGTTTAGAAGTGAAATCTGCAATGATCCCGTTTGATATCAAAAGTGGTCATTTAGGTGTTAATTTCAACGGCACGAGCTCAGTAATGAATGGCCAGATAAACACGCCAGAGGGCTATCTGAACATTGATGGTGATGCAGACTGGCGCAATATTGATGCATGGCGTGCAAAAATCATGGCGCGAGGTAATAACCTCCGTGTTTCTTTACCGCCGATGATCCAAATTGATGTTCAACCAGATATTGTTTTTGATGCGTCGCCTTCGGTATTAACGTTAAAGGGGGCGGTCAATATCCCGTGGGCACGGATCACGGTCCAAGAACTCCCTGAGTCAGCGGTAAGCCCATCTTCGGATGTGGTGATGTTAGATAGCAATTTACAGCCAATTGAGGAAAAAGCGCCATCCATTCCTATTCAGACCAATTTGGATATTAAAATTGGCAACGATGTGCAATTAGACGCATTTGGCTTAAAAGCACGTCTGACCGGTTTATTGAAAGTAGTTCAGAATATCCATGGCTTGCACATCAATGGTCAGGTGGATATTCCAGCTGGTCGTTTCCGTGCTTATGGGCAAGATTTGATTGTACGTAAGGGGCAAATTCAGTTCTCAGGCCCTGCGGACCAACCATTCTTAAACTTAGAAGCGATACGTAACCCAGACAACACGGCAGATGGCGTGATTGCAGGGGTGAAGGTCACTGGGCTTGCAGATAAACCGAAAGTAGAAATATTCTCTGAACCGGCGAAAACACAACAAGAAGCGCTGTCTTACTTATTAAGAGGAGAGGGCTTAGACAGTGGGGACGCAAATGGTTCACAAATGACATCTATGTTAATAGGCTTAGGTGTAGCACAAAGTGGGCAACTCGTGGGCAAAATTGGTGAGACATTTGGAGTCTCTGATTTAGCCGTCGATACCCAAGGTGTGGGGGATGGTTCCCAAGTCGTTGTAAGTGGTAAGATCACTAATGATTTACAAGTGAAGTATGGAGTTGGTATCTTTGACTCATTGGCGACGCTAACCTTACGTTATCGGTTGATGCCAAAACTGTATTTAGAAGCTGTGTCTGGTGTTAATCAGGCATTGGATCTCCTTTACCAATTTGAGTTTTAGATTATGCGTGTAATTGTTTATGGTAGCTTAAGACAAAAGCAAGGAAATCATCATTGGATGACTTATGCTCAGCTACTCGGTGAGCATAAGCTAGAAGGCTATGAACTGTATGATCTTGGATATTATCCAGCGGTTGTCAAAGGGGATGGGGTGATAGAGTGCGAAGTTTATCGAATCAACCCGTCCATTTTGACTGAATTAGATGAGCTAAAGAAAAATTCCCAAGACTATGTACGAGAGCTTATCCCAACGCCGTATGGCAACGCTTGGATTTATCTGTATAAACATTCGGTTGATGGCCTACGTCAAATAAAAAGTGGCGACTGGTTGAAACGTGATGAAGAAGTATAACGATTTAATAGTCGCTATCGAGTTGTAAAAATATAAAACGCCAGCAATGATAGCTGGCGTTTTTACTTTATGGCCTAATCAACATGTTAGAGCCCATAAAAAAGCGCTGATATTAACCAGCGCTTTCATTATGCCCTTAAAGGGAGATTATTTTTTTGCAGCGCGTTCGAAAGATTCGATGATCTCTGCTTTTGCAGATGCTGCATCTTCCCAACCATCAACTTTAACCCATTTACCTTTTTCTAAATCTTTGTAATGTTCAAAGAAATGAGTAATTTGAGCACGCAGTAATTCTGGCAGGTCGTTCACATCTTTGATGTGATCGTATTCTTTGCTTAATTTTGTGTGCGGAACAGCAACTAATTTTGCATCTTCACCAGACTCGTCAGTCATTTTCAGGACGCCAACAGGGCGGCAACGGATGACTGAGCCTGGTTGTAATGGGTATGGAGTTGGAACTAATACGTCAACTGGGTCGCCATCTAAAGACAGGGTGTTGTTGATGTAACCATAGTTGCATGGATAGAACATCGCTGTTGACATGAAACGGTCTACAAACAGCGCACCAGAGTCTTTATCAACTTCATATTTGATAGGATCTGCGTTCGCTGGGATTTCGATGATAACATAGATATCTTCTGGCAGATCTTTACCTGCCGGTACATTGTTCAGGCCCATTTAAATGTATCCTTTGTGTGAATAATGAATTTACTCATTTTAATTTGTTGCCGCTTTTAGGCAAATCAAATAATAGAGTAGATAGCGTGGGGGACATTATAGCCGTAAAAGGGGGCAAAACTCACTAGTTGGTGAAAAAAAGGAACAAAAAAGGCGGGAAACCCCGCCTTATAATTAATAAATTGGGTTATTCCGAGTCAGGGAATTCACGCATAAATGATTCGGCTTTCTCTACCATCGACTCCGTTCCGACAAAAAACGGTGCACGTTGGTGTAATTCGCTAGGAATAATATCTAAGATACGATTAGCCCCATCGCTAGCTTTACCACCGGCTTGTTCTGCTAAAAATGCAATTGGGTTGCATTCGTACAGAAGGCGCAATTTTCCATTTGGATGGCTTGCTGTACTCGGGTAAATATAAATTCCCCCTTTGAGCAAGTTACGATGGAAATCTGCAACCAAAGAACCGATATAACGAGTGGTATACGGGCGATTTGTTGCTTTATCTTCTTCTTGGCAATATTTAATGTACTTTTTAACGCCCATCGGGAACCTGATATAGTTTCCTTCGTTGATGGAGTACATTTTCCCTTCTGATGGGAACATCACTTTTTCATGAGATAAGCAGAAAACGCCCAATGATGGGTCGTAAGTAAACGCGTGTACACCAACACCCGTGGTGTAAACTAACATCGTTGATGAACCATAAACCACGTAGCCCGCAGCCACTTGGCGGTTACCTGGTTGCAGGAAATCAGCTTCTGTAACCGGTTGGCCAATTGGCGTGATACGATGATAGATTGAGAAAATTGTTCCAACGGAAACGTTTACATCGATGTTCGAAGAACCATCAAGTGGGTCCATTAAAACAACATATTTTGCGTTTTCTGCACGGTCTCCTTCGAAAATGACAATTTCGTCTTCTTCTTCAGAGGCGATACCGGCGACTTCTCCGCGTGCTTTTAAAGCCGCTTTCAGTTTTTCGTTAGCATACAGGTCAAGCTTCATCTGAACTTCACCTTGAATATTCGAAACACCGTTAGTGCCAAGAATATCGACAAGTCCAGCTTTATTAATATCACGATGGATAATTTTAGCGCCCAGTTTGATAGCTGATAATAAAGAAGTCAGCTCACCTGTTGCATGAGGAAAATCTTGTTGCTTTTCGACGATGAATTCGCCTAATGTTTTCATGACGAAGGTCCTGAATAAAATTGACAGAGGTTTTGCGGGGCATTTACCCTCGCGCGGGGAGAGTTTAACTAAATAAAAAAAAGATTAATAGGTTAATGCATTTATAAACCTGTTTTTGATGGGTAGAATAGTGACCAACCTCATGCTAATTGGATGAAAAAGAATGCACATACATATTTTAGGTATATGCGGTACCTTTATGGGAAGCTTAGCAATATTGGCTCGTTCTTTAGGGCATAAAGTGACGGGTTCGGATGACAATGTGTATCCACCGATGAGCACATTACTTGAAAATCAAGGGATTGAACTCATTCAGGGGTTTGATCCGGCTCAGCTTGACCCAATACCGGATATGGTAGTGATCGGTAATGCAATGACGCGCGGTAACCCTTGTGTCGAAGCTGTGTTAGAAAGAGGTTTGCCGTATACATCTGGCCCACAGTGGCTTCATGACCATGTGTTACCCGAACGTTGGGTACTGGCCGTGGCGGGAACCCATGGTAAAACGACTACCGCGGGGATGCTTGCGTGGATCTTAGAAGAGTGTGGTTACAAGCCCGGTTTTCTTATCGGTGGTGTTCCGGGTAACTTTGATGTCTCCGCTAAGATTGGCGAAAGTCCGTTTTTTGTTATTGAGGCGGATGAATATGACTGTGCATTTTTCGATAAACGTTCTAAATTTGTTCATTACAGCCCGAAAACCTTGGTATTGAACAACCTTGAATTCGACCATGCGGATATCTTTGAAAACCTCGAAGCGATTCAAAAACAGTTCCATCACCTTGTACGCATTGTGCCAGCGAGTGGCAAAATTTTCACACCAGACAACGATAATCATTTAAAACAAGTGATTGGAATGGGCTGCTGGAGTGAACAAGAGCTGGTGGGTGGGGAGCATGGTGGATGGCAAGCAGAGAAGCTAAGCCACGATGGCAGCCACTTTGCCGTGTACTACCAACAAGAAAAAGTGGGTGAAGTCACTTGGTCACAAGTGGGTAACCACAATATCCAAAATGCATTGATGGCGATTGCTGCGGCTCACCATGTAGGAGTCCCAGTAAAAGAAGCTTGCCTTGCCTTGAATGGCTTTATCAATGCACGCCGTCGCCTTGAGTTACGTGGTGTTGAAAATGGCGTTAGTGTTTACGATGACTTCGCACATCACCCAACGGCTATTTTGGCAACGTTAGAAGCACTTCGCAGCAAAGTTGGCGGAACTTCACGTATTCTTGCAGTGCTCGAGCCTCGTTCGAATACCATGAAAATGGGGGTCAATAAAAATGATATTGCGCCTGCGCTAGGCCGTGCAGATGAAGTGTTTCTGTTCCAACCGGCCAATATCCCTTGGATGGTGACGGATATTGCTGAAAAATGTGTTCAACCCGCCCGTTGGAGTGCAGATATTGAGGCATTCACCAATATGATTATTGAAACCGCACAACCGGGTGACCATATTTTGGTGATGAGCAATGGTGGCTTTAGCGGCATTCATGGCAAATTGCTCGCAGCTTTGAAGGCGAAAGCAGAAACAGAGCAAGATGATTAAATTCTCTTAGCTAGCTATTTGATAACCCCAGTGATCCTTATGATTGCTGGGTTTTTTTTATGTTTGGCATACTCAATGGGCACTGTTCTATGACGAGACTTAATGTTATTGGGCTATTCATCTCTTTTTTTAAACTTCCCATATAGCAATCTAGCGAATCTGTGAAAAGGTGGAACAAGCAGCCAACCGCAATCGCTTTGAGTTTCCATGATGGCATGAATAGTAACACCACATAAACAACCGCAGCCCAAAAGGAATGAAGTGGGTGGAACCCAATACCACAGCGTTCTGGGTCAAAAATAGGGTCAGCTAGCAGATGATCTAAATCGATAGCCATCGTGGCTATCATGATCAGGGCAGCGAGTTTCCAATTTTTTCGCCAAAATAGGTAACCAAAGGCAATTGGCATCAGAAAGTGAAAGCCGTAGTGTATGAAGTTGCGGAAAATATCAAATAACAAAATGATGTCTCAAAATCGAATAGAAACAGACAAAAACAATAAGAGGGAAATCGAATTTCCCTCTTATTCTAATGTATATCAATAGATTAAAGCTCTTGTTCAAATAACGCTAAAATCGCTTCATACAACTCTTTTGTGGTGAAATTGTTGGCTGGCGTTGAGAAGATAGTATCATCACCAGCAATACTACCTAAAATTCCTTCTGCTTTACCTAATGAATCTAATAAACGTGCAATAAGCTGTGCAGCACCTGGACTCGTTCTGATCACGACAACAGAAGGGTTGTAGTCTATATCCAAAACTAAGTTTTTGAGTGGGCTGGTGGCGGTAGGGACACCAGGCTCTGTCGGTAGGCAATATACCATTTCCATTTTTGCATTACGGGTGCGAACAGCACCAAATTTGGTTAGCATTCTGGAAATTTTTGATTGGTTAATATTTTCGAAGCCTTCTTCTTGCAAAGCCGTGACAATTTCAGCTTGCGAGCTAAATTTTTCTTCTTTAAGTAGGGCTTTAAAAGCCTTAACCAAGTCTTCTTGTTTAGACGGAGTGCGCATAATCAACCCATTCTTTTGCATTGAATTAAGCTGTATTATCCGTAAAAGTGCATTTTTATGCAACAAAATTGCGTTATGATGAGTTTATAACCAGCGAATAACTTAAAGTTAAGCAATTTCGTTTTAGGTTGGTAGTTAGAAGTATCAATTTATCGTAAATTGTGAAAATGAAAAATTAGCATAATAGAGCAATGAATTTTTCAGATATTCGTTGTAAATTTATTGTTAATAAAAATGTTTTTGATTGAAAAATATACACAGAAAACAACTTATTGTGCGAAATGCAATACCCAGAAAAACTATTTGTTAAAAAAGTGCCCGTTATCTCATTAACAGATAAGGAATTTGTTTAGAATACTGGCAATTAATAAACAAGTTCTCTTGCGTTAAACTCTCTCTCTATCTGTTAACAAATTGTTTTTTATACGTAATGTGTTAAGTGTATAACAAATAAAGTGATATCTTTTTAAAGTACAAATTAAGGAGTTTCAGAATGAAAGTTGCAGTCCTAGGTGCAGCAGGTGGTATCGGTCAGGCTCTCGCCCTTCTTCTCAAAAACCAGCTCCCAGCAGGTTCAGAACTCTCCCTCTACGACATCGCACCAGTCACTCCAGGTGTTGCTGCTGACTTAAGCCATATCCCTACTGATGTTAAAGTGACAGGCTTTGCTGGCGAAGATGCGAAACCTGCATTAAAAGGTGCTGACATTGTCCTTATTTCTGCGGGTGTTGCACGTAAACCAGGTATGGACCGCTCTGACTTATTTAACATCAATGCGGGTATCGTCCGTAATCTGATCCAACAAATTGCTGAAACTTGCCCTAAGGCATTGATTGGTATCATCACTAACCCAGTGAATACCACCGTTGCTATCGCTGCAGAAGTCCTGAAAAAAGCAGGCGTTTACGATAAAAACCGTTTATTCGGTGTGACGACATTAGATATCATCCGTTCTAATACATTTGTTGCTGAACTAAAAGGCAAAAATGTTAATGACCTCGAAGTGCCTGTGATTGGTGGCCACTCTGGTGTGACTATCCTGCCACTGTTATCTCAAATTGAAGGTGTTAGCTTCACTGACGAAGAAGTTGCAGCGTTAACTAAGCGTATTCAAAATGCAGGTACAGAAGTCGTTGAAGCGAAAGCGGGTGGCGGGTCTGCAACTTTATCTATGGGCCAAGCAGCTGCACGTTTAGGTTTATCTTTAATTCGTGGTCTGCAAGGCGAAAGCAATGTGGTTGAATGTGTTTACACCGAAGGTGATGGTGAGCATGCTCGCTTCTTTGCACAACCCGTTGTTTTAGGCAAAAACGGTATCGAAAAACATTTACCAATCGGTAAATTAAGTGCATTTGAAGAGAAAGCACTGAAAGACATGCTAGATGTATTAAAAGCAGATATCGAATTAGGTGAAAAATTTATTAATGGCTAATGCCAATTAACACTTTTCCTAATTGTAAAGGGTTGAGTTTCGTTTAGAGCTCAACCTTTTTTATTGGGTTGCCATCAAAAGATAAGGCCGTGAATACATTGATTATTCACGGCCTTATATCTATATCCCATACAATTTTTAATCTTCCACTGGTGCCTTTTCTCTGACTTTTCTTTCTAATAAATCCCCTGTAATTGGGTCGTAATAACGACTTGGCCAAATTTCAGCTGGGTGAATGGCCAAGAAATTTGCAATGATCCATTCCCCTTTAGGCCAAGGGCGTGATAGCGCATTTGCTAACGTTGAAGAGCTTAGCCCTGCCTCGCGTGAAATTGCGGCAAGGGTTGTCCCACGTTTACGTAAAGCAGCAATGATATCTGCAGGGTGCCAGTCCGATTTCCGTAAAATCATTTTTTAGTCCTTTTTTCACTTAGAATCATGTAGAGTTAGTGGTACGAGTAACAGAAAATTATGGTACAGTCAGTACATCCGTTTAGTTATTGGAAATAAAATAACAGAAATTTCCCAAAATAATTTCTGATTTTTTCTTAAAAATTCATTTTATGAAACTGTCGTGGTTTTTATGAAATTAAATAGAAAGTCAGAATGAAGAACTGTGAATTAGGATAAAGCTTTGTTATTAAAACTAACTCTTTCTAGTTAGGGAGAGGAATGACATATTTAATGCTACTTTTTACTTGTACTCATAATATATCTAGATTAGTTAATAAAATTAGTTAAATTATTAGCGAGTAAATTATTTAATTGTCTGTTATTAAAAGAAATTAGAATTCTAATAACAAATATGATTTGTATATTATTATTTATAGGTATAAATAAAACGAATAGATTAATGAAGTTTTGAGAAAATAGAGATAGTTTTCAACAACTGGAAATCGAATTGTCATCATGACTAGGAGGGTCAGCATGTACAAGGAATGGCTAACGGCAAAAGAGTTGGTTGGGTTACAAGGGCTTCCCATGACAACTCAAGGCATTAATGCCATGGCAAGGCGTGAAAACTGGGTAAGTCGCAAAAGACGAGGTATTCAAGGCAAAGCCTTGGAATACCATATAAGTTCTTTACCTATCGATATTTTTGAAAGCCAGTTTGCTAACGAAACTTCACCACTTTATCAAGTAAAACGAAATGATAATGCCTTTATTTGGCAGGAAGCTTATAACCAGCTTTCCAATGATGAACGAGACATTATCCTGACATTTATTATGCGCGAAGGGGCACTAGCGCTAATTAATTTAATTAATAATAAGTAATTTACAATTACTTAAGATGTAAATAATTAATATATAAAAATAATATTATATTGAATTAAAAAAAATTTTTTAACAGATGACATTTTAGTAAAGCTGCAAAAGCAGGTTTCATAATACAAGTGTGAAGTGAAAAATGAAAAAATTGTGGTTCACTGCCAAAGAATTAGCTGGGTTAGAAGGACTCCCGACATCTCCTCAGGGAATTAACCTAATGGCAAGACGAGAAGGCTGGAAAAACCGCCGTAAAAGAGGGGTACAGGGTAAAGCTGTTGAGTATTATTTTGAAAGCTTACCGGGGGAAATCCAAGGGCAACTTAGCCTGCATGAGCCTTCGGTAACTTACCAAAGCCAAAGAACAGATGCATTGCAAATTTGGTCGGAAGCGTATTACCAACTGACAGAGTCTGAGCGCAATAAAATAGTGAAATATATCCTGCGTTACGGTTTGTCGTCACTGCTTGCTCAAATCGATGAAGAAGACAAAGGGGAAAAATAACGTTTCCCCTTTTCTTGATCTGCTTTGTCTTTTCTAGTGACTAAGAGTGGCGTTGAATTGCGATATAAGCTAAGCCGATCAATGCATCTTTATAAATTGAATCTTCAATTACATTCAAGGCATCAATCGCTTTTTGTGCTTCTTCTTGGGCTCTTGCATAGGTATATTCAAGGGAACCACAGCGTTTCATGGTTGCCAGAACCGTATCTAACAGATGGCGCCCATTGCCTTGCTCAATCGCTTGGCGGATCAACGCGGATTCTTCTTCATTACCATTTTGCATTGCGTGAAGTAGGGGAAGTGTAGGTTTACCTTCATCTAAATCATCACCCGTATTTTTTCCTAATTGAGCGTTGTCTGCATCATAATCGAGAAGATCGTCAATTAACTGAAAAGCTGTACCAATATAGCGACCATAATCTTGTAGCGCTTTTTCTTGTGCCGGTGTTGCATTAGCTAAAATAGCAGATGCGTGAGCGGCCGCTTCAAAAAGACGTGCGGTTTTACTGTAGATCACTTGCATGTAGTTTTCTTCAGTAATATTGGGATCATTGCAGTTCATCAGCTGTAAAACTTCCCCTTCAGCGATCACATTCGTCGCTTCAGACATCAGTTTTAGCACCCGCATTGAATCGAGATCCGTCATCATCTGGAATGATCGAGTGTAAATAAAATCACCCACGAGGACACTCGCTGCATTACCAAAAACAGCATTTGCAGTTTGTTTTCCACGACGCATATCGGACTCATCAACGACGTCATCATGTAGCAGCGTTGCGGTATGAATGAACTCGATCAACGCTGCAACTTGGGTATGTTTATGACCCGAGTAGCCTAAAGATCGACCTGCAAGCACTGCGATCATCGGCCGGATCCTTTTACCGCCACCACTGACGATGTAATAACCAAGCTGGTTAATTAGTGCAACATCTGAATTCAATTGACTGAGGATGGCTTCGTTTACCGCTGACATATCCTCAGTTGTCAGTTCAATAATAGATTCTAAATTCATTGTAATTTATTCATATTATTAGTTTTTGGTTCATTCCCGAAATAAAAAAATGGGAGACCGATAGAACAGTTATCTTTCTAGCATAACATTATTAATTATAAGATTATCAGGTGTGATGCAAAAAATGTTTAAATAAGTAACAATTGAGTGAATAGGCGCTAAATCAATGCTCAAAAACGGTTATTGAGAAAAAAGTCGTATTTTTTGTCATCTAACCGCATTATTGGCTTGTGTTCTGATGCTTTTTTGCGTAGAATTCGCGCCCTATTGTGAATATTTTATAGCGTACTCTGGAATTGAAATATTTAACGGGTGCGCGGAAAGCGGAGTTAATATGTACGCGGTTTTCCAAAGTGGTGGTAAACAACACCGAGTTAGCGAAGGTCAAACTGTCCGCCTAGAAAAGCTGGACATCGCAACAGGTGAAACTGTTGAATTTGATCAAGTTCTGATGGTTGCTAATGGCGATGAGATCCAAATCGGTGCTCCTATCGTTGAAGGCGTTAAAGTGAAAGCGGAAGTGGTTGCACACGGTCGTGGCGAAAAAGTTAAAATCGTCAAGTTCCGTCGTCGTAAACATAGCCGTAAACAACAGGGTCATCGTCAGTGGTTCACTGATGTTAAGATCACTGTCATCGCTTAAGATTTAGGAGAGCAGATTAATGGCACACAAAAAGGCTGGTGGTTCGACTCGTAACGGTCGTGACTCAGAAGCAAAACGTTTAGGTGTTAAACGTTTTGGTGGTGAAGCTGTATTAGCAGGTAGCATCATCGTTCGTCAACGTGGTACTAAGTTCCACGCAGGTAACAACGTAGGTTGTGGCCGTGACCACACTCTGTTCGCATTAGCGGACGGTAAAGTTAAATTTGAAGTTAAAGGTCCAAACAATCGTAAATTTATCAGCATCGAAGCTGAATAAGTTTTCTGACCTTTAATTCAGAATTAAAGCCCTGCAAAAACCTTTTGCGGGGCTTTTTATATTCAGATATTTGATCTTTAATGAACTACACACGAATTAAAGATGCACCATCTCTGAGTAGAACAGCCATCCAGCGTTATGCGGCTCAGAAGCGGAGAGAGAATTATGAAATTTGTAGATGAAGCCAAAATATTGGTCGTGGCAGGAGATGGTGGCAATGGTTGTGTCAGCTTCCGCCGTGAAAAATACATCCCTAAAGGGGGACCGGACGGTGGTGACGGTGGCGATGGTGGGGACGTTTACTTACAAGCAGACGAAAACCTCAACACGTTAATCGATTACCGTTTTGAAAAATCCTTTCGTGCAGAGCGCGGCCAGAATGGCCAAAGCCGTGAATGTACAGGTAAACGTGGTCAAGATATCACAGTTAAAGTGCCCGTAGGAACGCGTGTACGCGATTTAGGGACTAACGAAGTACTTTGTGATATGACGCGCCACGAACAACGTCATATGGTCGCTAAAGGCGGTTTCCATGGGCTTGGAAATACCCGTTTTAAATCTTCAGTAAATCGTGCTCCACGTCAACGTACAATGGGGACAAAAGGGGAAACTCGCGAAATACTGTTAGAGTTGATGCTGTTAGCTGATGTGGGCATGCTTGGTATGCCAAATGCGGGTAAATCAACATTTATTCGTTCAGTATCAGCCGCCAAACCAAAAGTTGCAGATTATCCCTTTACCACTTTAGTCCCAAGCTTGGGTGTGGTGCGTATGGATAACGAACAAAGCTTTGTGGTTGCGGATATACCCGGGTTGATCGAAGGTGCGGCTGAAGGCGCAGGTCTTGGGATCCAATTCCTGAAACACTTAGAGCGTTGTCGTGTCTTACTTCACTTGGTTGATATTTGCCCTATTGATGAGTCTGATCCTGTCGAAAATGCGAAGATCATCATTAGTGAGTTAGAAAAATACAGTGAAAAACTGGCAGCAAAACCACGTTGGTTAGTCTTCAATAAGATTGATATCTTAGGTGAAGAGGGATCAGCACAGCGCGCAGCAGAAATTGCCAAAGCAATGGGCTGGGAAGATAAATTCTATATGATTTCCGCAGTTAACCACGAAGGTGTGAAAGCACTGTGTTGGGATATCATGGAATTTATGAATACTCAACCACGTGATATGGCAACGACTGAAGATACACAGCAACCTGAGAAAGTTGAATTCATGTGGGATGACTACCACAAAGAACAACTTTCAGGTACTGAAGATTTTGATGATGACTGGGATGACGATTGGGATGAAGATGACGACGAAGGTGTCGAAATCATTTATCAAAAATAGTTTATCTTAAAAATGTAAAAAGGCGCAAAAGCGCCTTTTTACATTTCTAAACCCACGTATGTCTAAACTGCGTATGATCAGTTTTTCTGATACAGATCTTTATATAAACGGCTTTCAAATCGTACTAATGGTACTCGACGAGTACGCTGCTGGTTTTGTGGTACCGCATAAGCAGAAATAAATTGCACAAAAGCCACACGTTGGCCACTGGCGGTTGTGATAAAACCAGCGAGGTTATAGACCCCTTGTAGTGCTCCCGTTTTGGCGGAAACTTTACCATTTACACCAGCCTCATCAAAACCACCACGGTAACGCAAAGTGCCATCATGGCCGGCAAGTGGAAGCATAGAAATAAAATCGAGTTGTTGATCATTTTTTGCGATAAACTGCAAAACTTCCATCATCGTTGCTGGGGTGATCAAGTTATGGCGGGACAAACCAGATCCATCAACCATTACGGTATTGCCAAGGTCGATCCCTGCTTTTTGCTTCAGCACTTGTTTTACCGCATCGGATCCTGAACGCCAAGTCCCTGGAACACCATAATATTCCCGACCGATAGTACGAAAAACAGTATCCGCTATCATATTATCGGATTTTTTTAGCATCACTTTTAGCAAGTCATGCAGTGGTTTAGATTCAGTTTTGACTAACACCTGTGATTGAGGTGCTGGAAATGTGCGTTTTTTCACATGGCCAGTAAGCTCAATACCCGCGGTGGTTAACTCATTTTTGACAATCGCCCCTGAGTAACTCGCTCCATTTTGCACCGCAAAGGCAAGTGGCAAGGGCTCACTGCGTTGAGTTAAGCAACCTGTTAGGGTGTAGCGGTTCAGTTCACCAGGAACGACATCAAGCTCGCAATAGCGTGCTTCTGGGGAGCCTTTAGCTAGTGTTTTGACTTCGCTGAACATATTGACAGGGTAAAAACTAGCCGCCTTAATGAATGCATAATCTCCTGCTTTTTCAGCGGGGTAAAGAGAAACTGAAAAACAGTTACGGTCAATAATAGCAGCAGCAGGCGGCGCACTAAAACATTGGGTCATGTCATTCCAAACCCAACCTGGTGCTTTGTCATGGCTAGTAAAAGCAGAAATATCAACAACCAGATCGCCATCAACTTTATGGATGCCAAGCTGCTTTAATGCATTAGCCATATTACGAATTTGTTGGCGAGTTAGTGTTGGGTCACCACTGAAACGGATCACTAAATCGCCAGTCAATGTGTTGTTGCTAAGTTTTGCATCAGTTTCAAAATTGGTGACAAAACGGTAGTCTGGCCCCAGTTGTAACAGGGCAGCAAGAGCGGTCACAACCTTTTGCGTACTTGCAGGTAATGCCATTTGCTGCGCATTATAATCAATTAATGGGGTGCTACTTCCCACTTTTTGCGCGACCAGAGCAAGGTTAGTGCCATCAGGTAAATATTGTTTGTACTCATCAATAGGAATTGCTAGAGCTTGCGCACTGGCTAAGGTTATTCCTAAAGAGATTATCCATTTTCTGGTTAAAGTTAATAATGACATATATTTCACGCATTAGGGTGGACATATAATACATACTAAAGTGTAATGCCTAAGAAAGTAAACGGTGACCCGTTATTAAGTCTCAGTTAAAATAGCGTACATTATGATAAGATAAATGAGTACATAAGTCTGATTGCGTTTTTTTACTAGAACACCCCCGTTTTACGCAGGTGTTCGGTGTACTGTTGTTACAAAATCAGGAAGATACTTGTTTTTAGATAGGATTGAACCGAGGTATTTATTAATGAAACAGATCCCGATGACGGTACTTGGTGCGGATAAGCTAAGAGAAGAGCTTGAATTCCTTAAATCTGTCCGTCGCCCAGAAATTATTGCATCTATTGCAGAAGCGCGTGAGCACGGTGACTTAAAAGAAAATGCAGAATATCATGCAGCACGTGAGCAACAAGGTTTCTGTGAGGGCCGTATTCAAGAAATTGAAGGTAAACTTTCTCACGCTCAAGTGATCGATGTCACTAAAATGGTTAATAACGGTCGCGTTATCTTTGGCGCAACAGTAACAGTATTGAATGTTGATACTGACGAAGAGCTAACGTATCGTATTGTTGGTGATGACGAAGCCGATATTAAGATCAATCTGATTTCTGTGAACTCACCGATAGCACGTGGCTTAGTGGGTAAAGAAGTTGATGATGCGGTCTCGATTAAAACCCCAGGTGGCGATGTCGAGTTCGAAATTCTTAAAGTTGAGTATATCTGATTCCTATTTGCCTGAATTGGTTATATTATTTCCCTGATTTAAAGAAAAAGGCCGCAGGCGGCCTTTTTCACCATATAAAACATGCTTTCAATGGCATTTTTATATAAATGATGAGGGATTATTTAGGTAAAATGATTTTGCGGTCTGCCGAAGGACGGTAGATAACAAGAATTTTACCGATGATTTGTACATTTACTGCACCAGTTTCGCGAACAATCGCATCAGCGATCAAATTTTTAGTATCACGGTCTTCGCCTGCGATCTTGACTTTGATAAGCTCATGATGCGCTAATGAGAGTTCAATCTCAGCTAAAACACCTTCGGTTAAACCATTGTTGCCGATCATAACAACAGGGTTTAAATGGTGAGCGAGACTTTTTAGGTGCTGAATTTGTTTTTTATTAAGATTCATTGATTTTTTGCTTGGTTAGTATTGAAAATGGCTTATTCTACCGCCATCTGATATCTATCACCATCAATTATATCTTTTTGATGGTAAAGAAGCAGCAAGTTAGGTGAAGTTCTTTTAGTATAGTTGGAAAGCACAATGGCCAATAAAAAACGTTCGGCAAGCTCAAGTCGCTGGTTGCAAGAGCATTTTAGTGATAAATATGTTCAGCAAGCACAAAAAAAAGGGCTGCGCTCACGTGCATGGTTTAAGCTGGAGGAAATCCAGCAAGGTGATAAAATTTTTAAACCAGGTATGACCGTTGTTGATTTAGGAGCAGCCCCTGGTGGTTGGTCGCAATACGTTGTTAGCCAAATAGGTCATAATGGGCGGGTTATTGCTTGTGACTTATTGCCGATGGACCCAATCGTTGGTGTTGATTTCCTGCAAGGGGATTTTCGCGACGAAGCCGTTCTCGCCGCTTTGTTAGAACGCGTTGGCGACAAAAAAGTACAGGTGGTCATGTCTGACATGGCGCCAAATATGAGTGGGACACCAGCGGTTGATATTCCTCGCTCTATGTATCTAGTTGAATTAGCATTGGATATGTGCCGTTCTGTATTGGCACCTGGGGGAAGTTTCATTGTTAAAGTGTTTCAGGGAGAAGGCTTTGACGATTACCTTAGGGATATCCGCTCCCTGTTTACGAAAGTAAAAGTTCGTAAACCTGAATCTTCGCGGGCACGATCGCGTGAAGTATACATTGTAGCGACAGGGCTAAAACTATAGTACCCTGAGCGTTATTTGTTAACACAGTTGTAATATGAGGTTAATCCCTTGAGTGACATGGCGAAAAACCTGATTCTCTGGTTAGTCATCGCAGTTGTTCTGATGTCCTTGTTCCAGAGTTTTGGCCCAAGCGATTCGAATAGTCGCAGAGTTGATTATTCAACGTTTATCAATGAGTTAGCCCAGGATCAGGTACGTGAAGTTCGTATCACCGGTCGTGAACTGAACGTCAGAAAGGCTGATAATAGCCGCTATACAACTTATCTTCCTATGCAGGATGAGAAGCTGTTAGACACTATGCTGAATAAGCATGTGACGGTTGTTGGTGAACCACCAGAAGAACCAAGCTTACTGACATCTATTTTTATTTCCTGGTTCCCAATGCTTCTGTTGATTGGTGTCTGGATTTTCTTCATGCGCCAGATGCAAGGCGGTGGCGGCAAGGGGGCAATGTCATTTGGCAAAAGTAAAGCCCGCATGCTGACAGAAGATCAGATCAAAACAACATTTGCAGACGTTGCTGGGTGTGATGAAGCCAAAGAAGAAGTGGGCGAAATCGTAGAGTTTCTGCGTGAACCTGCTCGTTTCCAAAAACTTGGCGGTAAAATTCCAAAAGGCGTCCTGATGGTAGGGCCTCCAGGAACAGGTAAAACATTACTGGCAAAAGCTATCGCTGGTGAGGCAAAAGTGCCATTCTTCACCATTTCCGGTTCTGACTTTGTGGAAATGTTTGTGGGGGTGGGTGCTTCTCGTGTTCGTGACATGTTCGAACAAGCGAAAAAAGCAGCGCCTTGTATCATCTTTATTGATGAGATCGATGCGGTAGGTCGTCAACGTGGTGCAGGTCTTGGTGGTGGTCACGATGAGCGTGAGCAAACACTGAACCAAATGCTGGTTGAGATGGACGGTTTCGAAGGTAATGAGGGTATCATTGTTATCGCAGCAACTAACCGTGCTGACGTACTTGACCCAGCCTTATTACGTCCAGGTCGCTTTGACCGTCAGGTAGTCGTTGGCTTACCAGACGTTCGTGGCCGTGAACAAATTCTGAAAGTGCATATGCGTCGTGTACCTATCGACCCAAGCGTGGATACTTTCATTCTTGCACGTGCAACTCCGGGTTTCTCGGGTGCTGAATTGGCAAACTTGGTTAACGAAGCCGCATTATTTGCAGCACGTGCAAATATGCGTGTCGTTTCCATGGTGGAATTCGAAAAAGCGCGTGACAAAATTTGGATGGGTGCAGAGCGTCGTTCTCTGATGATGACCGAAGAGCAAAAAGAATCAACGGCTTACCATGAAGGTGGTCATATGATTATCGGTCATTTAATGCCAGAGCATGACCCTGTTCACAAGGTTACAATTGTTCCACGTGGCCAAGCGCTGGGGGTGGCATTCTTCTTACCTGAAGGTGATGAAGTTAGCCGTAGCCGCTTGAAACTCGAAGGTATGATTGCGACAGCTTATGCGGGTCGTATTGCGGAAGAGTTGATTTATGGTCGTGAAAAAGTCACTACAGGGGCTTCTTCCGATATTCAGTTTGCAACCAATACTGCACGTAACATGGTAACGCAATGGGGCTTCTCAGACCGTTTAGGTCCAATGCAATACTCGAAAGAAGAAGGTCCTGCGTTCTTAGGTCGTTCTTCAGGTAATGGTTCTGGAATTTCTGATGAAACAGCACGTATTGTTGATGAAGAAATTAAGAAAATTTTAGACCATTGCTACCAACTGGCTTACAAAACACTGGAAGACAATATCGATATTCTGCATGCAACGAAAGATGCATTGCTGAAATATGAAACTATCGATATGCCAATGATTGATGATTTAATGAATCGTCGTCCAGTTCGTGAGCCTGCAGGTTGGGATGAAGACAAAAAAGTCAGTAATGTGACAGGTACATTTGGTAAAGGTGCAGCAAACGCAGCTGAAAAACCTCAATCTGAAGAACCGAAAAACAGTACTGAAGAACCAAGTAAGACAGATAATAGTCATACAGATAATAGTAATAATGCTGATGAATCAAACCCATCAGACAATAACGACAGCAAGCCACAATAAGCGGTCGTGAAATAAAATACGAAGACCCCAGTTCGCTGGGGTTTTTTTCGTTAAGGAAAAATAACAATGCAGATCAAAGCGAGAGGCAGTGTCCTTGACTTATCAACACCTAAGGTGATGGGGATTTTGAATGTTACTCCTGATTCATTTTCAGATGGTGGCACTCATAATCGTTATCAGGATGCGCTTGAACATGTGGCCAAAATGGTTCAACACGGTGCGGCTATCATTGATATCGGAGGTGAATCAACCCGTCCTGGCGCTGCCGAAGTCTCTGTGAATGAGGAACTTGATAGAGTTATCCCTGTGGTTGAAGCGATAGCGCAACGTTTTGATGTGTGGGTTTCAGTCGATACATCTAAAGCACAAGTCATGGCGGAAGCCGCAAATGCAGGTATGCATATCATCAATGATATTCGCTCGCTTCATGAGCCGGATGCATTAGAAGTCGCTGCGAAAACAGGTTTACCCGTGTGTATTATGCATATGCAAGGTCAGCCAAGAACGATGCAAGAAGCACCGAATTATGAAAACGTGGTGCGTGAAGTAAAAGACTATCTTAACGCTGAAATCACCCGATGCGTGACGGCCGGGATTGATAGACAGCAAATTATCCTTGATCCAGGCTTTGGCTTTGGCAAAAACTTGTCGCATAATTACCAGTTATTGGCAAACTTAGAACAATTTCATAATTTCGGACTACCGCTATTGGCAGGGATGTCACGTAAATCTATGATTGGACAATTATTGAATGTTCCACCACAAGAACGCCTCGCAGGCAGCCTAACTTGTGCAGTGATTGCTGCGATGCAAGGGGCACACATCATTCGAGTTCATGATGTCAAAGAAACCGTGCAAGCGATGCAAGTGGTACAGATGACTCTGTCAGAAAAGGAAAAATAAGCGTATGAGCGACCGTAAATATTTTGGTACTGATGGTATTCGTGGCAAAGTGGGCGATAGCCCAATTACCCCTGATTTTGTTTTAAAATTAGGTTGGGCGGCAGGGAAAGTCCTTGCACGTCATGGCTCACGTAAAATTATTATTGGTAAAGATACGCGTATTTCTGGCTATATGTTGGAATCCTCTTTAGAAGCAGGCTTAGCAGCTGCAGGTCTATCTGCATCTTTCACAGGCCCAATGCCAACCCCTGCAGTCGCTTATTTAACACGCACTTTCCGTGCAGAAGCGGGGATTGTGATTTCCGCATCTCATAACCCTTATTATGATAATGGGATCAAATTCTTCTCAATTGATGGAACTAAGCTGCCTGATGAAGTAGAAGAAGCCATTGAAGCTGAAATGGAAAAGCCGATTACCTGCGTTGAGTCAGCAGAGTTAGGTCGTGCAAACCGCATAGTCGATGCTGCTGGCCGTTATATTGAGTTCTGTAAAGGAACGTTCCCAAGCGAACAAAGCCTGTCTAGCTTAAAAATCGTTATTGACTGTGCTAACGGGGCTACTTATCACATCGCACCAAATGTGTTTCGTGAATTAGGAGCTGAAGTCATCACTATTGGTTGCGATCCGAACGGGATCAACATCAATGAAGAATGTGGTGCAACGGATGTTCGTCAGCTACAACAAAAAGTATTAGAAGAAAAAGCCCACGTCGGTTTAGCATTTGATGGTGACGGTGACCGTATTATTATGGTCGACCACCTCGGTGAAAAAGTTGATGGTGACCAAATTCTCTTTATTATTGCTCGCGAAGCGCTACGCCAAGGTCAGCTTAAAGGTGGCGTTATCGGAACCTTGATGAGTAATATGGGGTTAGAAATCGCCCTAAAACAGCTAGGGATCCCTTTTGAGCGTGCAAAAGTGGGCGACCGCTATGTGCTCGAAAAATTACAGGAAAAAGGCTGGCGCATGGGGGCTGAAAACTCAGGTCACGTGATTTTATTAGATAAAACGACTACCGGTGACGGGATTGTAGCGGGCTTGCAAGTATTAAGTGCAATGGTACGTAACCATATGAGCCTACACGATTTATGCAGTGGTATGAAATTATTACCTCAAGTGTTAGTCAATGTTCGTTTCAAAGGCCAACACGATCCACTACAGAGTGATGCGGTAGTTGCTGCGAACGAAGAAGTTGAAAAACAATTGGCAGGAAAAGGCCGTGTGTTACTGAGAAAATCAGGAACAGAACCGTTAATCCGTGTCATGGTTGAAGGTGAAAACGAAGCTGATGTGACTGCAATGGCAAACCGCATTGCTGATGCCGTAAAAGCAGCTGGCTAAGTTGTTATTGGTGAAGCTGAGCAATATTTTGATGATTTGTTGTTTTTTTCTGCAAATAATCAAATGGAGTCAAAATAGACTTGCTTGTCTGCTCAGCTTTGGTTAGTATTCGCACCTGCTCAATCCCGTAAGAGTGTTTCTTCGCGGTCGAAATGAGTAGGTGTGCAGTGATAAAGGTCATAGCATTACGCTATGCACCGCAACTGAATAGGTAACTCAAATGTATGTAGCTCTTTTAATTATATTCTTGCTAGCGGCTATCGGGCTTATTGGTCTGATCATGTTACAGCAAGGTAAAGGTGCTGACATGGGAGCTTCATTCGGTGCGGGCGCTTCTGCAACACTGTTTGGTTCATCGGGTTCAGGTAACTTCATGACCCGTATGACTGGGATCTTGGCTGCTGTGTTTTTCATCATCAGTTTAATACTTGGCAATATGACTGCCAACAAGTACGGAACTGGTAGTGGTAGTAAGTGGGAAAACATTAGTGAACCTACTAAAGTCGAGCAACCAACAGACGTTCCGGCAGCACCAGCTACACCAACGAGCGATATCCCTCGTTAAGTGTGAAAGATTCCGAATGAAGGCAACTAATGCCATCATTAAGTAGTAAGCTCAGCGATGAGTGAGAAGTTAAAATTTGAGGTTATTGATTAAGTATTGATAACCTCGCCTCAGTGCCGAGGTGGTGAAATTGGTATACACGCTACCTTGAGGTGGTAGTGCCTACAAAACGGGCGTACGGGTTCAAGTCCCGTCCTCGGCACCATTATTTTAGATAGCTTGTGATTTACAGGTTATCCGTGTAGAGTATAACACGTTTTCGAACGCGGGATGGAGCAGCTTGGTAGCTCGTCGGGCTCATAACCCGAAGGTCGTCGGTTCAAATCCGGCTCCCGCAACCATTTCTTATTCAACATACCTTGTCAGTATCGTAGTCTATAGTAGTTATCCGGTGTAGTAATCAAGTGCAGTTATCTAACAGCTCTCAAAATTTCTCATCGATTTCTCTAGATTTTACAGGTATAATAAGAATATGGTGAACCCGTGCACTACAGGGTCCAGTTGCATAAAGCCCCGAATTTCGGGGTTTTTTGTTATTTGACAATCGAATTAACTGGGCTTTTATAGCCCTTTTTTTATGTCTGGGGGTGGGCTTGTCCACATTAGAACAGAAATTAACAGAGATGATCTCAGCACCTGTGGAGGCGCTAGGCTTTGAATTTGTAGGCTTAGAGTTTGTCCGTGGCCGTACATCAACACTGCGTGTCTTCATTGATAGTGAAGAAGGCATCACTGTTGATGATTGTGCTGATGTCAGCCATCAGGTCAGTGCAGTATTGGACGTTGAAGATCCAATTTCTGTCATTTATAACCTGGAAATATCGTCACCAGGGCTTGAGCGTCCATTATTCACCATTGCGCATTACGAGCGTTTTATGGGGGAAGAGGTGGCATTGACTTTGCGTATAGCAATGCAGAACCGCCGTAAGTGGCAAGGAATTATTAAGGCCATAGACGGTGAAATGATTACGGTTACTGTAGATGGTAAGGATGAGGTGTTCGCCCTCGGCAACATCCAGAAAGCTAACTTGGTACCCCACTTTTAATAAAGTTCAATGAGGCAACTAGGATGAATAAAGAAATTCTGGCTGTTGTAGAAGCGGTTTCTAACGAAAAATCCCTCCCTCGTGAAAAAATCTTCGAGGCTCTGGAAACTGCATTAGCGACGGCGACTAAAAAGAAATACGAGCAAGAAATTGATGTCCGTGTGGAAATTGACCGTAAATCAGGTGATTTCGACACGTTCCGTCGTTGGTTAATTGTGGAAGAAGTCACAATGCCAACACGTGAAATTACGTTGGAAGCGGCTCAATACGAAGATCCAGCGCTGCAGCTTGGAGAGTACGTCGAAGACCAAATCGAGTCTGTTGTATTTGACCGTATTACCACTCAAACAGCTAAACAAGTTATCGTACAGAAAGTTCGTGAAGCAGAACGTGCGATGGTTGTTGACCAATTCCGTGAGCAACAAGGTGAAATCATCACTGCTCAGGTAAAAAAAGTTAATCGTGAAAATATCACGTTAGATTTAGGCAATAACGCTGAAGCCGTTATTCTGCGTGAAGATATGTTGCCACGTGAAAATTTCCGTCCAGGTGACCGTATCCGCGGAGTCCTGTATGATGTTCGTCCTGAAGCACGCGGCGCACAGCTTTTTGTTACGCGTTCTCGCCCTGAAATGTTGATTGAATTATTCCGCATTGAAGTGCCAGAAATCGGCGAAGAAATTATTGAAATCAAAGCCGCTGCCCGTGATCCAGGTTCTCGTGCAAAAATCGCAGTTAAAACTAATGACAAGCGTATCGACCCAGTTGGTGCTTGTGTTGGTATGCGTGGTGCACGTGTTCAAGCCGTTTCTAGTGAACTAGGCGGCGAAAGAATTGATATTGTGTTATGGGATGATAACCCAGCTCAGTTCGTTATTAATGCTATGGCTCCGGCTGATGTTGCATCTATTGTCGTCGATGAAGACAAATGTACGATGGATGTTGCCGTAGAAAGTAGTAATTTGGCACAAGCCATTGGGCGTAACGGTCAAAACGTGCGTCTGGCAGCTCAATTACTGAAAAAACACCGTGGTGATGACAAATGGGAATTAAATGTCATGACCGCAGAAGAGCTCAATGCAAAACATCAGGCAGAAGCACATGCTTCTATTGATACATTCACCAAGCATCTTGATATTGATGAAGAGTTTGCCACTGCACTTGTTGAAGAAGGCTTCTCGACGTTAGAAGAACTGGCTTACGTGCCTATTAATGAACTTCTGGAAATTGATGGTCTTGACGAAGAGACTGTTGAAGTTCTACGTGAAAGAGCGAAAGCGGCCCTCACCACAATAGAATTGGCTCAAAAAGAGAGCCTAGGTGATAATCAGCCAGCAGAAGATTTATTGAATCTTGAAGGTATGGATCGTACTCTTGCCTATAATTTGGCTACTCGTGGAATCTGTACACTGGAAGATCTTGCTGAGCAGGGCATCGACGACCTGATTGATATTGAAGGTCTGGATGATGAGAAAGCAGGTACGCTCATCATGGCCGCACGTAATATTTGCTGGTTCGGTAACGATGCGTAAACACTGTAGCAGGAAGGAACGGCATGACAGAAACTGTAAAAACATTGGCAACGGAAATTCAAACCACAGTTGATCGCCTGGTACAGCAATTTGCTGAAGCAGGGATCAAAAAAGGTGAGAATGACTCTGTTAGCCAGTCAGAAAAAGAAGCTTTACTGAGCCATTTAAACCGTGAACAAGGCGGGGCAGCGGGTCAGCCAAGCAAAATGACACTACAGCGCAAAACTCGTAGTACGCTGAGTGTCCCCGTCACCGGTGGCAAAAGCAAATCGGTAAATGTCGAAGTCCGCAAAAAACGCACTTATGTGAACCGTGATGCTGAAGAAGCAAAAGCGGAAGAGCAGGCGCAGCGTGAAGCGGAAGAGCAGGCACAGCGCGAAGCTGAAGAACTGGCACAACGTCAAGCAGAAGCAAAACGATTAGCAGAAGAAACCGCTAAACGTGAAGCGGAAGAAAAGGCAAAACGTGAAGCCCAAGAGAAAGCAAAACGTGAAGCAGCAGATAAAGCTACGCGCGAAGCAGCGGAAAGAGAAAAAGTGAAACCAAGCGAAAATCAACAAAAGACAGGCAAAGCTGTAGAAAGTAATGCCGACAAACAACGCCGTGAAGCTGAAGCTGCGGAGCTAAAACGTAAAGCTGAAGAAGAAACTCAGCGCAAAGTTGAAGCAGAAGCACGCCGTGTAGCTGAAGAAGCTCGCAAAATGGCAGAAGAAAACGGTGAAAAGTGGACTGCTGAAACGAAAACTGAAGAAGACAGCGATTATCACACGACAACTTCGACGCACGCTCGTGCGGCTGAAGATGAAAGTGATGAGAAAGAAGAAGGCCGTCGTTCACGTAATCGTACTGCAAAAGCACCTCGCCAAAAGAAAGGTAATAAACTTTCTGAAAAAGCAGATCGCGAAGAAGAACGAGCCGCAGGCCGTTCAGGTCGCAGTAAAGGTAAACAACGTAAAGGTAGTTCTTTACAACAAAGCTTTACTAAGCCAGCAGCTGCGGTTAACCGTGATGTTGTGATTGGCGAAACGATCACTGTTGGTGAACTTGCTAATAAAATGGCAGTAAAAGGTTCTCAAGTCATCAAAACGATGATGAAGATGGGCGCAATGGCGACTATCAACCAAGTGATTGACCAAGAAACTGCACAGTTAGTTGCAGAAGAAATGGGCCACAAAGTTATTCTGCGTCGTGAAAACGAATTAGAAGAGTCAGTAATGAATGACCGTGACACAGGCTCTGCAATGCAAGAGCCACGTGCACCAGTTGTTACTATCATGGGTCACGTTGACCACGGTAAAACTTCTTTACTTGACTACATCCGTTCAACGAAAGTGGCGTCAGGCGAAGCGGGTGGTATTACTCAGCACATTGGTGCATACCACGTCCAAACTGACAAAGGTATGATTACCTTCTTAGATACCCCAGGTCACGCCGCGTTTACTTCTATGCGTGCTCGTGGTGCTCAGGCAACAGATATCGTTGTACTGGTTGTTGCTGCGGACGATGGTGTAATGCCACAAACAATCGAAGCTATCCAGCACGCAAAAGCGGCGGGTGTGCCAATCGTAGTTGCAGTGAACAAAATTGATAAGCCAGAAGCTGACATTGACCGTGTAAGAAATGAACTGTCTCAGTACGGTGTTATTTCTGAAGAGTGGGGCGGTGACACTCAATTTATCGGTGTATCTGCGAAAGTGGGTACAGGTATTGACGATTTACTTGATGCGCTGTTGCTGCAAGCTGAAGTATTAGAACTTAAAGCTGTTTATACCGGTATGGCGAGTGGTGTGGTCGTTGAATCTTATCTGGACAAAGGTCGTGGCCCAGTTGCGACAATCTTAGTTCAAGAAGGTACACTGAACAAAGGCGACATCGTCCTGTGTGGTTTCGAATATGGCCGTATTCGTGCAATGCGTAACGAATTAGGTAAAGATGTTCAGTCTGCAGGTCCTTCAATGCCAGTCGAGATTTTAGGTCTGTCTAGCGTACCTTCTGCAGGTGATGAAGCGACAGTTGTACGTGACGAGAAAAAAGCACGTGAAGTTGCCCTGTATCGTCAAGGTAAATTCCGTGATGTTAAACTCGCTCGTCAGCAGAAATCTAAACTGGAAAACATGTTTGCTAACATGGAAGAAGGTAAAGTTTCTGAGCTGAATATCGTTCTGAAAACCGACGTTCAAGGTACTTGTGAAGCGATTACTGACTCTCTAATGAAGCTGTCGACTGATGAAGTTAAAATTAAAATCATCGGTTCTGGTGTTGGTGGTATCACTGAAACTGACGCTACATTAGCAGCGGCATCGAATGCTATCATTTTAGGCTTCAACGTACGTGCAGATGCTTCTGCGTGTCGTGTGATTGAAAGTGAAAGCGTTGACTTACGCTACTACTCTGTTATCTATAGCTTAATTGATGAAATCAAACAAGCGATGAGCGGTATGTTAGCGCCTGAATACAAGCAGCAAATTATTGGTCTTGCAGAAGTTCGTGATGTGTTTAAATCACCGAAATTCGGCGCTGTTGCTGGTTGTATGGTTACTGAAGGTACCATTAAACGTAACAACCCAATCCGTGTCCTGCGTGATAACGTCGTTATCTATGAAGGCGAGTTAGAATCACTGCGTCGCTTTAAAGATGACGTCAGTGAAGTTCGTAACGGCATGGAATGTGGTATCGGCGTTAAGAACTACAATGATGTCCGTGTCGGCGATATGATCGAAGTCTTCGAAATCATTGAAGTTAAACGTTCTATCGACGGTTAATTTTGTGAGTACCCACGAAATGTCGTGGTGACAAACCAGTATGAATGAGGGGGCGCTTGCCCCCTTTATTGTCAGGAGATATAACGATGGCAAAAGAATTCAGTCGTGCACAACGCGTAGCACAAGAGATGCAAAAAGAAATTGCGATCATTTTACAGCGCGAGATCAAAGATCCGCGTATTGGTATGGCTACTGTTTCAGGTGTCGAGTTATCTCGCGACCTTGCATACGGTAAAGTCTTTGTGACTTTCTTCAATATCGCTAATGATAAAAGCGAAGAAGAAATGGTTGCAGATGGCATTAAAGCATTAAATGAAGCGTCTGGTTTTATACGTTCATTAATTGGGAAAGCAATGCGCTTGCGTATTATTCCTGAGTTAACATTTGAATATGATAATTCACTTGTTGACGGTATGCGGATGTCTAATTTAGTGTCAAATGTGATCCGCGATGATGAAAAACGTCGTGCGGATGTTAGTGATAAAGAGGAAAAATAATGGGGCGTCGTCGTAGCGGCCGTAATATTGACGGTGTAGTGCTGCTGGATAAACCCACGGATATTTCTTCAAATGATGCGCTGCAGAAAGTGCGGCGCTTTTTTAATGCCAATAAAGCTGGGCACACGGGGGCACTTGACCCTCTAGCAACAGGAATGTTGCCTGTTTGTCTCGGCGAAGCGACGAAATTTTCCCAGTTTTTACTCGATTCAGATAAACGTTATCGCGTCATTGCTCGTCTTGGGCAGCGTACTGATACGTCAGATTCACATGGCGAAATTATTAGTGAGCGTAACGTAGAGTTTACACAGCAGCAACTGGATGATGCTTTAGAATTTTTCCGTGGTGATACATTACAAGTTCCTTCAATGTATTCAGCGTTGAAACACCAAGGTCGTCCATTGTATGAATATGCGCGTAAAGGTATTACCGTTGAACGTGAAGCTCGTCCAATTACAGTGTATGAATTACAGTTTATTCGTTTAGAAAATAACGAATTAGAACTGGAAATACACTGTTCTAAAGGCACCTATATTCGTACAATTATCGATGATTTAGGTGAGATGTTAGGCTGTGGTGCGCATGTCATTTACCTGCGTCGAGTGCAAGTGGCTAACTATCCTTATGAGCGAATGGTAACATTGGAGCAACTAGCCGCTTTACGGGCAAAAGTCGATGCGGGTGAAGGTTCTTTTGAGTCCTTGCTTGACTCTTTATTATTGCCAATGGATACCGCAGTTGTTCATTTTCCAGCAGTAAATATTACAGAAGAAACAGCGGCTTATTTCAAACAGGGTCAACCTGTGAGAGCCGCAGTGCAAGCCCTTGAAGAGGGGTGTATGGTACGTGTCACCTGCGGTGAAGCGCAACGGTTTATCGGTATTGCTCTTATCAGCGAAGATGGCAGACTTGCACCGAAGCGTTTGGTCGTGGAAAATGAACCGTCCGCATAGTGGCGCTTATTGCTTTGCTGCCTTAAGCAGCGTAGAATAGCGGCGCTTAATCTTGAGATGCTAAATTAGAGATTGGCTCTCATCACTTACATTAATCATTTTGGAGTTTATTATGTCTCTAAGTAATGAAGCGAAAGCTAAAATCGTTGCTGAGTTCGGCCGCGGTGAAAATGACACTGGTTCAAGCGAAGTTCAAATCGCTCTGCTGACTGCACAAATCAACCACCTGCAAAGCCACTTTGCAGAGCACAAAAAAGATCACCACAGCCGTCGTGGTCTGCTGCGTATGGTTGCTCAGCGTCGTCGCTTACAAGCTTACTTGAAAGGTAAAGATATCGCGCGCTACACAGCTCTTATCGAGCGTTTAGGTCTGCGTCGTTAATCTTGTCAGTTTCAGGGGAAAGGGGCCAAATGGCCCCTTTTCTTCTAAAAGTTGTTTTGAAAGTTGAAGTAATACTCGAATTATACTTAACTTAAATGCTAAGCTATAAGTCGTAGTAAGCAGTTTTATTAATGCCTCTTCGCTACATCCGATTCGCGCGGCTAATGAGAGAATTGATCACGGGAATATCAGTATTCTCATTAGTCGCGAGGCTGTAGTAGGAAGAGTAAGCCAATGCACCCTGAGAATCTCAAGGTGCCTTACAAAAAGGGTAATATAGTGTTAAATCCTATTGTTCGTAAATTCCAATATGGTCAACATACTGTTTCGATTGAAACAGGTATGATTGCACGCCAAGCATCTGCTGCTGTTATGGTTAACATGGATGACACTGCAGTATTTGTAACTGCAGTTGCACAGAAGAAAGTGAAAGAAGGCCAAGACTTCTTCCCTTTAACAGTTAACTATCAAGAACGTACATATGCAGCGGGCCGTATCCCGGGAAGTTTCTTCCGTCGTGAAGGTCGTCCTGGTGAAGGCGAAACGTTAATCGCACGTTTGATTGACCGTCCTCTGCGTCCTCTGTTCCCAGAAGGTTTTTACAACGAAATTCAAATCATTGCGACCGTTGTCTCTGTTAACCCACAAGTTAACCCAGATATCGTTGCGATGATCGGTGCATCTGCGGTATTAGCGCTGTCTGGTGTTCCATTCAATGGCCCAATCGGTGCGGCTCGTGTTGGTTTTATCAACGACCAATATGTTCTGAACCCAACAGCGGACGAGCTGAAAAATAGCCGTTTAGACTTAGTGGTTGCAGGTACTGATAACGCGGTATTAATGGTTGAATCTGAAGCTGATTTATTAAGTGAAGAACAAATGTTAGGTGCGGTGGTATTCGGCCACGATCAACAACAAGTTGTTATTCAGAATATCAATGAATTAGTGAAAGAAGCCGGTAAAGAGAAATGGGATTGGCAGCCAGAGCCAGTTAACCAAGCTCTGAACGACCGTGTTGCTGCATTAGCAGAAAGCCGCATGGGTGATGCATACCGCATTACCGAGAAACAAGAACGTTACGCACAAGTTGACTTAATCAAAGAAGAAGTCACTGCGGTATTAGTTGCAGAAGATGAAAACGTTGATGTTTCTGAAGTGGGTGATATTTTAGCTAACTTAGAAAAACAAGTGGTTCGTAGCCGTGTTATTCGTGGTGAGCCACGTATCGATGGCCGCGAAAAAGATATGGTCCGTGCACTGGATGTACGTACT
This sequence comes from Providencia sp. M-27, assembly GCF_011077905.1. Lineage (NCBI taxonomy): Bacteria > Pseudomonadati > Pseudomonadota > Gammaproteobacteria > Enterobacterales > Morganellaceae > Providencia > Providencia sp. M-27. Next base: position 140,712 of record NZ_JAALBT010000001.1, read on the forward strand.
GGTGTTCTGCCACGTACTCACGGTTCTGCGTTGTTCACTCGTGGTGAAACTCAGGCGTTAGTGACTGCAACATTAGGTACAGAGCGTGATGCACAGGTTATCGACCAATTAATGGGCGAGTACACTGACCGTTTCTTGTTCCACTACAACTTCCCTCCATATTCTGTCGGTGAAACCGGCATGGTCGGTTCACCAAAACGTCGTGAAATTGGCCATGGCCGTTTAGCGAAACGCGGTGTGTTAGCTGTTATGCCTGACCACGCAGATTTCCCATACACCGTACGTGTGGTGTCTGAGATTACTGAATCTAACGGCTCGTCTTCAATGGCGTCTGTTTGTGGTGCGTCTCTGGCTCTGATGGATGCTGGTGTACCAATTAAAGCAGCGGTTGCTGGTATTGCCATGGGTCTGGTAAAAGAAGGCAACGACTTCGTTGTTCTGTCCGATATCTTAGGTGATGAAGACCACTTAGGTGATATGGACTTTAAAGTAGCTGGTAGCCGTGAAGGTATCAGCGCACTGCAAATGGACATCAAAATCGAAGGTATCACTAGTGAGATCATGCAAGTTGCATTAAACCAAGCAAAAGGTGCGCGTTTGCACATTCTTGGTACGATGGAACAAGCAATCAATGGTCCACGTGAAGAAATCTCTGAATTTGCTCCACGTATTTACACTATCCGCATTAACCCAGACAAAATCAAAGATGTCATCGGTAAAGGTGGTTCTGTGATCCGTGCGTTAACGGAAGAGACAGGCACAACAATCGAAATCGAAGATGACGGTACTGTGAAGATTGCAGCAACGGATGGCATAAAAGCGAAAGAAGCTATTCGTCGTATCGAAGACATTACTGCAGAAGTTGAAGTGGGCCGCATTTACCCAGGTAAAGTAACTCGCATCGTCGACTTTGGTGCATTTGTTGCTATCGGTGGCGGTAAAGAAGGTCTGGTTCACATTTCTCAAATCGCGGACAAACGTGTTGAGAAAGTGACTGATTACCTGCAAATGGGTCAAGAAGTTCCTGTTAAAGTATTGGAAATCGACCGTCAAGGGCGTATCCGTCTTAGCATGAAAGAAGCGGTAGCAACTGAAGAACAAGCAGCGCAACCGCAGGACTCAGCAGAGTAAGCTGGCCTAACAGCGCTCTATTAAGTTAGGGCGCTATCAGCCTAAGTTTGCTGAAACCATAATTTGTAAAGCGTGGTAATGTAAGGGCGGAGTATGTTGAACAGTATCTGTCTTCGGGTGAGAGATTATCGCACGTTACCGCGTGTGCTCTTGGCGCTTATCTTTTTTGTTATTATTGGATGTAGTAGCAAAGATTGGCGAAAGAACGAGGTATTTGCCGTTCCACTTCAACCTTCATTGCAACAAGAAGTGATACTGGCTCGTATGGAACAAATCCTTGCGAGCCGGTCTTTAACCGATGATGAATACGCACAGCTTTTATATGAGCGCGGTGTGTTGTATGATAGTCTCGGTTTAAGGGCGCTGGCGCGTAATGATTTTTCAACTGCGTTAGCCATTCGTCCTGATATTCCTGAAGTTTTTAATTTTTTAGGGATATATTTTACGCAGGCAGGGAATTATGATGCTGCCTATGAAGCGTTTGATTCTGTTTTAGAGCTTGATCCAACTTACAATTTCGCGCGAATGAATCGTGGCATCGCATTATATTACGGTGAACGATACAAACTAGCGCAGGATGATCTGCTGGCGTATTATCAGATAGATCCAAATGATCCTTTTCGTACTCTGTGGCTTTATCTCGTAGAGAAAGACATAGACCCGCGTATGGCGCAAGATAATCTTGCCGCCCGCTACAACCAAGCGGAGAAAGGGCAATGGGGCTGGAATATCGTAGAATTCTATCTTGGCAACATCAATGAAACGACATTGATGGAGCGTTTGAAAGAAACATCTACGGATAACACTTCGCTCGCTGAGCATCTCAGTGAAACTAACTTCTATTTAGGTAAACATTACCTAAGTCTGGGGGATAAGAATAGCGCAGTTGCGTTATTCAAACTGACGGTGGCTAACAACGCTCACAGCTTTGTTGAACACCGCTATGCATTGTTGGAATTGGCGCTGTTAGGCCAAGAACAAGACGACCTTTTAGAATCGGGCCAGCAATAGCTGACGAACATTTCACGATATTTTTTTAAGTCATCATCCCTCGGGGTGACGGCCTATTTGTTCGTTTAATAAACACAATTTGAGCCAGTTCACATTTTAAATGAAAATGACCGAAATGATTTTCCCATGGTTATGTAAACTGGCTGCCATTAAGTATGAGGCACCTTTACATGACTACTGAGACCGATATTTCTTTTGCTGAGTTAGGTTTATCAGCATCTATTTTGACAGCACTGAATGACCTGGGATATGAAAAACCATCTCCAATCCAGCAACAATGTATTCCATTGTTAATGGATGGCAATGATGTTTTAGGTATGGCACAAACGGGTAGCGGCAAAACGGCTGCATTTAGTTTGCCATTACTGCATAACATCGACCCAGATTTAAAAGCTCCGCAAATTTTAGTACTTGCTCCAACTCGTGAGTTGGCTGTTCAAGTGGCGGAAGCAATGAGCGATTTCTCTAAACATATGAACCGCGTTAACGTTGTTGCCCTGTATGGTGGTCAACGTTATGACGTACAATTACGTGCACTGCGCCAAGGACCACAAATTGTTGTGGGTACACCGGGTCGCCTTCTTGATCACTTAAAACGTGGCACGTTAGATCTTTCTAAATTAAAAGGCTTAGTCTTAGACGAAGCTGATGAAATGCTGCGTATGGGCTTCATTGAAGATGTTGAAAACATCATGAGCCAAATTCCAGCTGAGCACCAAACTGCGCTGTTCTCTGCAACAATGCCTGAGCCAATTCGTCGTATTACACGTCGTTTTATGAAAGACCCGAAAGAAATTCGTATTCAGGCTAGCATTACCACTCGTCCAGACATTGCTCAGAGCTATTGGACAGTGTATGGCATGCGTAAAAATGAAGCATTAGTACGTTTCTTAGAAGCGGAAGACTTCGATGCAGCGATTATTTTCGTGCGTACCAAAAATGCGACATTAGAAGTGGCTGAAGCGTTAGAACGCAATGGCTACAACAGTGCTGCACTTAATGGTGACATGAACCAAGCACTGCGTGAGCAAACTTTAGAGCGCTTAAAAGATGGTCGTTTAGATATCTTGATCGCAACTGACGTTGCAGCACGTGGTCTGGACGTTGAGCGTATTAGTTTAGTTGTTAACTATGACATCCCAATGGATGCTGAGTCTTACGTTCACCGTATTGGTCGTACAGGTCGTGCAGGCCGTGCAGGTCGTGCGTTACTGTTCGTTGAGAACCGTGAACGTCGTCTGCTGCGTAATGTTGAACGCACGATGAAACTGACTATCCCTGAAGTTGAATTACCAGATGCAGATCTGTTGAGCCAACGTCGTCAGGCGAAATTTGCTGAGAAAATTCAACAGCAATTAGAAAGCAGCGATTTAGACCAATATCGTTCACTGTTAGCGAAAATGTCTCCATCAGAAGATGTCGACATGGAAACATTGGCAGCGGCATTATTAAAAATGGCTCAAGGTGAGCGTGCACTGATCCTGCCACCTGATGCGCCACGTCGTCCACGTCGTGAATTTAATGACCGTGATGACCGTCGTGGTGGTGATCGTCGTGACCGTAACAGCAACGGCAATGGTTTTGACCGTGCTGAGCGCGGTGAGCGTGGCGGTCGTCGTGAGCGTCGTGATGTGGGTGACATGGAAATGTACCGTATTGAAGTTGGCCGTGATGATGGTGTGGAAGTTCGTCACATTGTTGGGGCGATTGCTAACGAAGCGGATATCAGCAGCCGTTATATCGGTAATATCAAATTGTACGGAACTCACTCGACAATTGAATTACCAAAAGGCATGCCAACTGACGTGTTAACACATTTAAGTCGCGCACGTATTTTGAATAAACCTACTCAAATGCAGCTGATCGGTGATGCACAACCGTTCGAACGTCGCGGTGGCGGTGAGCGTCGTGGTGGTCCACGTCGTGAAGGCGGTAGCGAAGGTGGTTTCGGGGCAGGTCGTCGTAATGACCGTGGTGGTGAGCGCGGTGGCGAACGTCGTGGCGGTGGTGAGCGCCGTGGCGGTGGTAACCGTGACCGTGGTAACTCTGCTCCACGCCAAGATGGCACCAATGCGGCACCTCGTCGTCGTAGCAGCAGCCATAACGCGTAATTGCTAGGTTTTAGGGAATTTAATTCCTAATAAATGAAAACCCGTATTTCTTGGAAATGCGGGTTTTTTTGTTGCCTTAAAAATGAACGATACAGATTGCCTTCAAAAATAGCACTTGCTACTATAGTAATGAGTACTACATGGAGAGTAGTTGTGGCGTTCTATAAAATTTCATCATTTAAGCGAAGCACTAAAAAAATCAATATAAAAGATAAACAGTTACTTAAGGCTGCAAATGAAGTTTTACAGGGGTTTTATGAGGCAGACTTAGGGAGCGGTGTAATTAAAAAAAGGATCGCGATTAATGGGAAAGGGAAAAGTGGTGGGATCAGAGTTATTATCTTCTTTAAAGCAAGCCACCATCTCTTTTTTGCTGATGGGTGGGATAAAAGTAATATAAGTTCCAAAGGAGCAAAGGAAATTGCAGAAGATGAGTTAGATGCATATAAGGGCCTATCTCGACTTTTTCTTAGCTATACGGATGATAAAATTGCTGATTTAGTTTTGTGTAATATTTTGGAGGAACTTACTGATGAGCAATAAATTAGAAAACATGCTTGAGCTAGCTAAAGAATTACATAATGTTGATGCGGCACCAGAAAGTTTAGTTAATGATTTAGAAAGGAAAGTTAGAGCTCGAAATATAAATAAAAAAATAAAAGTTATACCTATGATGAGTGGTGCACAAATAAAGCAACTCCGTGCTCAATATGGAATGTCGCAAGCAACATTAGCTTTAGTTTTAGGTATGTCTAAGGAAAGCGTTTCTAAGTGGGAAAGAGAAGAAAAAAAACCCAGCGGCCCAGCTCTTCGCATGTTACATCTTATAGAGCAACGAGGGCCTGAGATTTTAATTATTTAGTAATTCAAACCAAGCCCAGTGCCTCTTTCAGTGGTTTGAGGTAACGACGGCTGACAGGTATATGTTCACCGGAACTAAGTACTAACTCTGCTTGCCCACTATCACCAAACAGAATTTCATTCAGCTGAGTCATATTGACCAAATATTGGCGATGGCAGCGCACTAATGGTGTGCGCATTTCTAATGTGCGCAAGGTGAGCTCAGTAAAGCCTTCTTGCCCTTGTGTGCTCATCACATACACACCACTCATACGCGAAGTGGCATATAGCACCTCATCAAGCTTCATTAAGTAAATGCGGCTGTGCCCTGTGCATGGAATAAATTTTAGCGGTTCGTTATTGGCTAGAAGTTCAAGGTTCTGCTTTTGCTTACCTTGACGTAAGCGATTCAAGGTTTTTTCCAGTCGCTCCGTTTCAAGCGGTTTTAACAAGTAATCAAATGCATGTTCTTCAAAAGCCTGAATGGCAAATTCATTAAAAGCGGTAAGAAACACAATATAGGGGCGGTCTTCTGGGTCTAACATGCGCACCATTTCAAGGCCTGTTAAGCGTGGCATTTGAATATCCAGAAAAACCACATCAGGCTTTTTTTTGTGGATCATTCCAATTGCTTCAATCGCATTGGCGCATTCACCAATAATTTCAATATCATCGTGCTCTTCGAGTAGGCAACGCACGTTTTCACGTGCCAGAGGTTCGTCATCAACAATCAATACATTCATAGAGGTAATTTTATCATTATTATGTTGTAGCCAAATAAGGCAGGCGAATTTTCATTCGAGTGAATTTTTCCGGCTCATGTTCTACACTGATACCATATTGTTCGCCATATTTTAAACGTAAGCGTTTATCGACTAAGCCCATCCCTAAGCCATCACTTTGCTTCGCTGGTTGGTAGAGCCCCGCGTTATCTTCTATTTCAATATAGACGTGCTTGCTACCGATATAACTGCGTATTGTAATATATCCAGTCTCTAATAACTGTGAGGTACCGTGTTTAATTGCATTTTCAACAAGGGGTTGCAAGGTAAATGCAGGAAGTTCAACCTGTTTGACTTCATCAGGGATCTCAATATGAATTTGTAAGTTTTCTTGAAAACGGGCTTTTTCTATCTGCAAATAGGCGTTGATATGTTCAATTTCTTCACCAAGCGTGGCATTTTGTTCAGGCCGTTTTAAATTATTGCGAAAAAATGTCGAAATATACTGCACAAGCTGGCCTGCTTGCTGGCTATCTTTGCGGATCACAGCTTGCAGCGTGTTGAGCACATTGAACAAAAAGTGAGGGTTCACTTGCGCATGAAGTAACTTCACTTCTGACTGTAAAAGTGATTGTTTATTGCGCTCATATTGGCCCGCTAAAATTTGTGCAGAAAATAAGCTAGCGATCCCTTCACCTAGGGTCCGGTTTATGGAACTAAACAGGCTATTTTTCGCTTCATACAGTTTTATTGTGCCAATGACCTTTTCGTTTTCCCCACGTAATGGGATCACTAATGCAGAACCAAGCTTGCAGGTAGGGCTTAATGAACATTTATACGGGGTTTCATTACCGTCAGCATATACAACTTCATTATTTTCAATGGCTTGTCTTGATTGAATGGATGAGATCGGTGTTCCGGGCCGATGGTGATCAGCACCAATACCAATAAATGCGAGTATTTTTTCACGATCAGTAATAGCAACGGCACCAATTTCTAATTCTTGATAAATAATCTTAGCGACTTTCATACTGTTGTCAGCATTGAAGCCTTTACGCAGAATTCCTTCAGTAGTTAAGGCGATTTTTAGCGCCTGAGCAGAGAATGCAGTGGTGTATTTTTCAACAATAGCGCGGCGGTCGAGTAAAATACGAATAAACATGGCTGCGCCAATCGTGTTCGCGATAACCATCGGTGCCGCGATATTTTTAACGAGTTCGAGGGCTTCATCGAAAGGTTTTGCTAACAACAAAATAATTAGCATCTGTATGATTTCAGCAATAAAAGTGACACAGCTGGCGATCACAGGGTTAAAAATTTTATTAATTTCGCCACGTTTCATAAAGTGACGATGAACTAGCCCACCAATCAACCCTTCAACAATCGTTGAGACCATACAGGCAAAGGCGCTCATGCCACCCAATGAGTAACGATGTAATCCGCCAGTAAAACCGACGGCAAAGCCTACCGCAGGGCCACCTAATAAGCCACCAAGTACGGCACCAATGGCGCGAGTATTCGCAATAGAATCATTGATATGCAAACCAAAATAAGTACCGATAATGCAAAATACTGAAAAAATTAGGTAGCACATTACCTTGTGAGGTAAGCGGATGGTAACTTTAAGTAAGGGGATAACCAGCGGGGTGCGACTGAGGACCCATGCGATCACTAAGTAGACGCACATTTGCTGGAGGAGGAGTAATATTAAGTCAAATTCGTACATGCTCGTCATATTTCACATTCTGGGGGTGTTGACTGCGTTCAGCTCCTTGGGTCACATACTTGTGTATGCTCCCCAAGCTATCTTCTCTTGTCGCCTACCCACAATGCGAACTATTTAGAGCATGGCTCGTCACATTTCACATTCTGGGAGGGACTGCGTTCAGCTCCTTGGGTCACATACTTGTGTATGCTCACCAAGCTATCTTCTCTGGTCGCCTACCCACAATGCGAACTCTTTAGAGCATGGCTCGTCACATTTCACATACTGGGGGGACTGCGTCCAGCTCCTTGGGTCACATACTTGTGTATGCTCACCAAGCTATCTTCTCTTGTCGTTTTCTATCTCACCGAATTACTTTTTAGCGCTGAATTGGGGGAGGGTTATTCACGTTAACTATCTTTTATTAGTTTTTATTTGGCTGGCTATTATACCGTAAGCCATTGGTTAAGTAATCGACATTTGAGAAAAGTACGTTCATCATTATTTGACATAAGGCCAAAATCGTTTCAATATTAATCAATGTCCTACCTTTTCGTGATCTTGCGCACGAATTTATTAACACTGTATTTAACTTTCTTGTCATACTCTAGGGATGATAGTTTCCCCCGTTATTATTTAAGGTTCACATCAATAATGAAAAAAAGAACAATAGCACTGATTTTGCTGATGCTTATCTTAATCGCAGCAGCGGCACTTTTTCATTCTCATAACCAATATTTATTGTTGCAGGGGGAAGTGGATGCACCTGAAGTCATCGTCACGTCGAAAGCAAAAGGGCGGGTGATTGAGCGTCATATTGAGCGAGGTGATGACGTAAAACAAGGGCAACTCTTATTAACATTAGAAAGCCCTGAGCTGCAAGCGCAATATGAAGCATCAAAAGCCGCAAGAGACCAAGCAAAAGCACAGCTAGAGCTCTCTATTAATGGTACTCGCGAAGAAACTATTCGTGATCTTCAGGCCACCTTGGCGCAATCCAACTCCCAGTATCAAAATGCATCTCGTGAATATGCACGTTTGAGTAATTTAAAAAACAAAGGGTATGTTTCAGCGAATGAGTTAGATAACGCACGTAAGGCCAAAGAAGTGGCATTTTCGCAAGTACAAGGGGCAAAAGCCCGATTAGAAGAAGGCCAGAATGGTGACCGTATTGAATTACGCCATCAATATGAAGCCGCACTTAATCAGGCAGAACAGAAATTGGCTGAATTGCAAGTACAGGTTGATGATTTGCAAGTTAAAGCCCCTGTAGATGGGGAGGTAGGACCTATCCCAGCAGAAATTGGTGAGCTATTTAATGCCGGAAGTCCTCTAGTTTCATTAATACGTCTACCGCAAGCTTATTTTGTCTATAACTTGCGTGAAGATATTTTAGTTGATGTAAAAAAAGGCGACAAAGTGCAGCTGGATGTACCTGCCTTGGGGAACAAGTTGGTTGAAGCTGAGGTTCGCTATATTGCACCGAAAGGTGACTATGCGACAAAACGAGCGACACGTGCAACCGGTGACTTCGATTTAAAAACATTTGAAATTCGCTTATATCCTGTAGAGCCGATTGAAGGGCTAAGGCCTGGCATGAGTGTGTTATGGCACTGGGATAAGTAAAAGGTGTTGCCATGAAATTTAAGTTCGCTTGGCACGGTTTTGAGCACGCCTTTAGCCGTGAAACCCAAATGGCTATTCGTAGCCCTGTTTTTCATTGGTTAAGTTGGCTGTTTCCATTAATGCTGTTTACGTTAGTTAGTGCTAACTTCTCAGAGGGGACATTAATGGATTTGCCCGTTTCTGTGGTGGATAATAACCATAGCCCGGTGTCTCGGCAGATTATTCGTGACCTCGACGCGGGCCCACATGCGGATGTGAAAACCATTGATGATAATCTCAGTACATCATTAAAACGACTCGGTAGTTCAAAAGATTACGCGTTATTGTATATTCCTCATAACTTTGAAGAAGATGTCTTACGGGGTCGTCAGCCTGAACTTCGTATGTATTATAATGCACTCTTTTATGCATCAGGCAGTTATGCCATTCAAGATTTTAGTGGGCTGGTGGCAGAGCTGAATGCGAAGTATCGCCAAGAAATGGCGAAGTCAATGGGAAAGGCATTGCCACCGTTAGCTCAAGTGACACTCTCTTATGACAGCTTATTCAACCCGAGTGGTAGTTATATTTATTATCAACAATTTGCCGCAACTATTCATATGCTGCAGCTGTTTGTTGTTACCGCAACAATCTATACGATGTCACGGGGTTCCACCTTACAAAGTGTTAAACCGTTTATCATGGCGCTGCTCGGGAAGCTAGCTCCTTACACCTTATTTTTCAGTATATTACTTGCTGTAGAGATTGCGGCATTGGTCACTATCTTTGATGCTAAAGTGGTAGGGAACCCGTTATATATGATTGTATTAGGGTTTTTCTATGTGATAGCAGCACAAAGTATCGGCTTATTACTGTTTAGTTTTACCTCAAGTGCCATCATGGCATATAGCTTGATAGGGATGTTGGTGAGTATCGCTTTGGCCTTTTCGGGTATGGCGGTACCGGAGCTATCAATGATATTGCCTGCGCAAATTATTTCGAATATTGAACCACTTACTCATACATTAAATGCTATGTTTGATATTTTCTTGCGGGAGATTTCCTTTTCTCGCATCGTTCAAGTGTGTCTATTCTTATTGATTTACCCCTTTGTGATTGGCTTTTTAATCCGTAAGCGATTAATAAAACGGTTAGAAAACCAAGGGGGGGCTGTCTGATGTCCATCTATTTTGCAACCTTTCGTAAAGTGCTGCTGGGGATGCTGGAAAAACCGATGTGGTTGTTATTGTTGGTTTCTCTGTGTGTTATGAGCTTAGTTTATGCAAAGCCTGTTCTTTGGGATTTACCTGTTGCCGTGATTGATATGGACCACAGCACGGCAAGCCGTGAGCTAATTCGTGATCTCGATGCAACACCAAAAGTGCAATTGCAGAGTTATGACAACCTTGCTCAAGCGCGGCAGGATATGATTGCGAGAAAGCTATTTGCGATAATTATTATTCCAACGGATTTTCAACAACACTTACTGAGCGGTAAAAATATCACTGTGCCAGTGTATGGTGATGGAACCAACCGGCTAGCGAGTGGGCAAATTCAGCAAGAGTTATCAACAGCCTATCAAACACTGCTCAATGCCTATAACACCCAGTTACTCACTAAAGCAGGCTATAGCCAAGAGCAAGCCAAAGTGATTATTACCCCTATTCGCAGTGAAACTGAGCCATTGTATAACCCAGGGATCAGCTTTGCAGCGATCGTGTTTCCTGGCCTTTTGGTGATGTTATTGCAGCACTCCCTGCTGATTGCCTGTGTGCGAGTTAGTATCGCGGTGCGTTCTACACCTAAAGGAAAACCGCCATTAGCCGTTTATTTAGGGGCGTTATCTGCTTTAATTCCGATTTGGTTATTTTTATCTACCGTATTTTTTGCCCTTTGGCCGTGGGTATTGGGGTATCGGCAAGAAGCGCCACTGTACGTGATTTGGATGTTCACGTTCCCATTCCTATTGGCTGTTCTGGGGCTTGGCAAGTTAGTGACAGAATGTTTGCGCAGCGTTGAAATGATTTATTTAACTTTGGCATTCATTACGACCCCTGTGTTTTACATGTCAGGAACGATTTGGCCACTGCAAGCGATGCCTGATTGGGTACGTATGATTGCTTCAGCATTGCCATCAACATGGGCCACGAATGCCATGGCAGGTCTTAATCAAATGGGACTACCGTTTAGCGATGTCCTGATGGATATCGTGATGATGCTGATTTTAGGGGTTATTTATACGGTCATTGGGGTATTCATCGGTATGCTCCGAGATGGCGAACTACGTCATATTAGCCATATGTTTAACCGTTGGCGCAGGCATCGGCATTAATATTTAATCGTGTTTATTGTCTATTAGAAAAGGCGGCCTAAAGAAATAATGACTAATTAATCGACAAATGCTAAACTCAACCACAATGTAGTCACAATGTAGCTACGTTTGATATGTGTGGAGGGATGATATGTCAACACTATTGAAAACAACAGATGTTCGTAGTCGAATTGATGAACAATTAAAAGCGGAAGCCACGAGTGTATTACAAGATTGTGGTTTGACTATTAGCGCAGCTATTCGTTTGTTTTTAGAGCAAGTAGTTCAAGAGCAAAGAGTTCCCTTTGAAATCAAACGTAAGCAACCTTCGCTGAAAACTACACTAGCGTTGAAAGAAGCTAAAGCTATTGAGCAGCACTACGATTCAATTAACGAAATGATGGTGGAGTTAAGCAAAGTTGACTCAGAAGCCAAGTAATAAGCGAGCTAAGCAACCAAGGCAGGTTGCTTATACACCAACGTTTAAGAAGTCATGGGAACGATATAACCGAGCGGGCCGTAGGGATATGAATGCGGCTGTTCTCGTTATGGAAATACTGTTTTCTCAAAAAATAATACCAAAAGAATATCTTGACCATGAATTAGAAGGTCATGAATGGCAAGGAGCTAGGGAGCTTCATATTGGTGGTGATTTCTTACTGGTTTATCGCTTGTCAGATAAAGGTAATTTAATCACTTTCGTTGATATTGGTTCGCACAGTGAATTATTTGGTTAAGGTAATGAGCTATAGTTCGAGCTCATTACCTATTGTATATCAAGGCACTAGCAACAACCCTGCAATTTGCCGCCAATAGCCATTGCAGTTTTGATTGGCGATATTTAGCGGAATATCCCCACTTTCATTGGCTTTAAACTGCTTGATTATCTCAAGGGATCCAATACCTTCAGGTGAAATGCGCACAATATCCACAAGCTCATGCATTGAATGCAGGTCATTGCCAAGGTTATAGCAAGCGCCACTGAGCGTTTGAATGCCATTCAACGTAAACACTTGCTGTTGCTCCTGGGAGAGCACTTTGCGCCCTTGGGGGTAATTAATACAACAAGTTTCACACTCGTCTTTTTGCTTATTTTCAGAGCGTGCAGTAAAACAGCGCGCGGAATAGGCAAGTGGCAAGTGCCCATAGCTCATGACCTCAACATCAAATTTGCCACGAATGCCGATATCATCACACTGGTTAAGTAAATTGACTAACCAATCTCGAGAAAGCTCTACAGGCATACACCAGCGCACCATGCCTTGGCGTAAGAGAATATTTAAGGTTTGCGCGTTGTAGCAATTCAAACCGTGGCCCGCGACAAAAGGCAGGTTTCTTTCGGCTAACATGTTGATCACACCAAAATCATGGGCTTCAACGAGAAACTCACCATTATCAACTAACTTGCTGATCTCTTTAAGTTCTGAAGGTGCTTGAAGGAGAGCAAGGGTGCTCAGGACAATTTGTTTGCCACTTTTAGCGAGCTGCTGGGCGAGTTCTATCCAGTCATTGGGCTTCATTTCTCGACGCTTACTGCACACCGTCTCACCGAGATAAATAATATCGGCATCACTTTGCATGGCGTGTTGATAAAAATCTTCCAGCGTCTGTTTTGGCCAATAATAAAGAACAGATCCTAACGAGTACTGCATGATATTTACCTTTTAAATTACTGCCATTTACGGTGATAGGCGCCTAATGTAGTTTGGCTTCCTTCAGAAAGCCCACCTAATGCTTTTAGCCATTTCGGGTCGGTGACAAAGTGATTAGGGTTGGATTTGTAGCGGTCGATGGCTTGTCGCCAAATACGGGTCACTTCCGTTACGTAAGCGGGGCTACGCTGGCGGCCTTCAATTTTGACAGAAGCAATTTTCGCTGCCATCAACTCAGGTAATAATTCAATAGTATTGAGGCTGGTGGGCTCTTCCAGGACATGGTATTTCTGTTCATCGACAAGATAACGTCCTTTACATAGCGTTGGATAGCCTGCATTTTCATCTTTTTGGTAACGGTCTATCAACACATTATTTAAGCGAGATTCCATTCCTTCTTCTGTTTGTTGCCAGCGAACAAAACGTGCTGGGGAACATGCACCTACGGTATTTGGTGACTCACCAGTAAGATAAGAAGAAAGGTAGCAACGTCCTTCTGCCATAATGCACAGGCTACCAAAGGCGAATACCTCAAGTGGTACAGGGCTATTTCTAGCCAGTTGTTTGACTTGATGAATAGATAAAACGCGAGGAAGTACGACGCGATGCACATCGAAATTGCGTTGATAAAAGCGAATGGCTTCTGTATTGGTGGCAGAGGCTTGAACTGAAACATGTCTTTCAATATGCGGGTATTTATTTGCAGCGTACTCTAACATTGCGATATCGGCTAAGATCAACGCATCGGCACCGAGATCTGCTGCAAGATCGACGGAGTTTTGCCAACGTTCGTAACCATTAGGATGCGCAAACGTATTAATCGCAATATGTAATTTACGTTTACGGTTATGAATATAGCGCTCTGCTTCGTGCAGTTTTTTTTCCGTAAAATTAAGCCCTGCGAAATGGCGCGCATTGGTATCATTCTTTAATCCAATATAAACGGCATCAGCACCGTTATCGACAGCCGCTTTTAAAGCGGGCAAATTCCCTGCGGGGCAGAGTAATTCCATTGTCCTATCCCTGTATAAAATTTAACAGCTGACATTCTAGTCAACAGAACTGTTATAGATTTTGATTTAGAGCAGAGAAATTGTTAATGGATATCAGTATTCGTTAATTAAGGTCGTTAAGGAAATAAGGAGGCTGGTGGGTAATAAAGAGACTTCACCAAATGTCAGAGAATAAGTTTTATAAATATGGAGTATGAATTATTTTTGACTGATTTTTGAATGTTTATTGGAGAAAATAGGTAATTAGAGATAGTTTTTATCAAAGGGATGTGAGAAATAAATATTGGCTGGATGGGCAAAAGTTGATATAGGATCAAACCAATAATATCATTTTTTGGCAAGATAACTCATCATGAGTCAAATGTTAGGTTAATGACTTCAAAAAATGGAGTTATTAGCGTTGAAAATTTAACCATCTAAATATGCAATATGTTACCCTAAATAATTCGAGCTGCTACTGTTGTTAAGTAGTTACACGAAAACGGGCAGACAATTACTACGGGAGTCAGTACTGTGTTAAGTAAAATTCGTTCTCAACTCATCACAAAAGGCCCTTCATTTTTAAAACTGCCTTTGAAAGTGACCCCATTCGCACTGCAGCGTCAGGTCCTTGAACAGTTGTTAAGCTGGCAATTTCGTGAGTCAGTGAAGGAAGGGGAGCTGGATTTTCTTGAAGACAAATGGCTAAAAGTTGAGGTTCGTGACTTAGCGTTAGTCTGGTTTATCAGTTTGCAGGGTGGCCAACTCTCCGTAAAACAGCATGCAGAAGCGGATGTTAGCGTGAGTGGTAATGCGAATGATCTGGTACTGATTGCTGCACGTAAAGAAGACCCTGACACACTCTTTTTCCAGCGTAGGCTGGTGATTGAAGGGGATACCGAACTCGGCCTCTATGTGAAGAATTTAATGGATGCTTTCGAGCTTGAAAACATGCCAGCTCCACTGCGTTTTGCTTTGCTACAATTGGCCGATGTGATTAAAACCGTGCATGAAAGCGAGGACGCAGAGCATAAATCGCCTGTGTTAACATCATGCTAATCCGAGTTGAAATCCCTGTCGACGCAATGGGTATTGATAAATTATTGCGAGAAACCTTTCCAACTGAAGCGGAAGCTAACCTTGTTCAACATTTACGTGAAGATGGTTTGCTAACGCTCGGTGTTGTGGCAACAAATGATGATGGTGAAGTGATCGGCTATGTTGGCTTCACGCCAGTGGACGTTAATGAGGAAGACGTACAATGGGTAGGTCTTGCACCATTAGCGGTAAATAAAGCGCATCAAGGCCAAAGAATTGCAGAAAAACTGGTCTATGAAGGGTTAGATAGCCTCAATGAGTTTGGTTACGGTGCGGTCGTTGTACTGGGCGATGAACGCTACTATTCACGTTTCGGTTTTGAACCAGCTGCAACCCACGGTATAAGTTGCCAATGGCCTGAACAACAAGCCCACTTTTTGGTTTGTGGCTTAGAAAATGGCGAGATTGGGGAACATCAAGGTTTAGTGACTTACCCTTCACACTTCAATAACTTATAGTTAGCTAAGTAGTTAACTAGGTCATCAGGCTGGTCAATGACCAGCCTTTCTTTTGTCTTTTTATTCAGTTGCTTAACTTGATATTCTATTTTTGACGCGGCTGAGCGAGAACCAATAAAACAAGAAAATACCAGTTCTAGTGGCATTTTTCCTTTCAATGCTTTTGCCCCTGTTCCTGCCTTATGTTGTTCAAAACGACGTTGTACATCGGTGGTGATACCACAATACAAAGCGTTATTTTTCTCTCTTACTAAGTAAAGATACCAATCACTTTGTTTTAATTGTTTTTTTTCTAGAGTTTTTTTTATCATTCTGTGCTGATTTATAAGAAGAAAATATAAGGTTACAACGAATATATTCGTTAAGTAAGATATTTATAACATATTAAAATTTAAATAAAAAATGATATGAAACTGTCACAAATTTGTAACCTCAACCTAAGTTGGTATTCAAAATATTTGAATAACTATAGCAAAATTAGCTAATTCTCTTTTCAAAATAAAGCGCATAATATGATCCATATCACAGAGGGACAGTAAAAATCCCAACTAAAAATCAAGTTTACAAGAAGGAATGTACAATGAAAAAATCAACATTATTTGCTGCTGCTTTAGCTTTAGGTGCTGTTTCATTTGGTTCAATGGCCGCTGAAGAAGTTCAACATACTAGTCAACCTGCAACAGGTTATGTATCAGTAACTGGTGCGGTAAGTGTTAATGACCTGACCGCACAATTGGCCAAAAAAGCTGATGAAGCTGGTGCGACTTCATTCCGTGTGATTTCAGCTGGCGGTGAGAATAGCATGAGTGGTACTGCGGCTATCTACAAATAAATTTATTCGTCATATTTACTCGTCATACTTCGAGCCGTAGCGTTGTTGGCCGCGTTCATTCGCACTAGTCACATACTTATGTATGCTCCTAGCGCCTCGTTCACTTGCCGCCTAGCTACAACTCGAATTATTTAGAGTAAAGGCTTGGGTGAGGTAGTGTAAAAACCCAAGTTAATTAGAGTGATAAAACTAATTAGAACCATTTTTTAATTAGTTAGGCTATAGTAATAGCGAATTTTATGCCTACGTTCAGAACAGTTTAAGCAAGCTTAGGGGTAACCCGAAAGCTTGTTCTGAACGGGTTTATATGGAAACCGCTATGACGCCTGAACAAACGTTAAAACACATCCAACGCTATATTGCCCGCCAACACGTTTTTTCCCTTTTTGCTCACCATAACAATGATATCTGGCCTGCTAGTTGTTACTATGCATTTGATGCGAAAAAGATGTGCCTGATTTTAATGACAGATCCAAATTCAAAACATGGGCAATTGATGGTGGCTAACCCACAGGTTGCTGGCACAATATCGGCACAGACCAAAGCTGTGAATGCAATACAAGGTATTCAATTTACAGGTGAAATTAAAATATTAGAAAGTGAGGAAGCACAGCTCTCTCGCGGTTTCTACTGCCGTCGTTTCCCTGTGGCAATAGCAGCGAAACTGCCTGTTTGGCAGCTTCACTTGCAGAATGTCAAAATGGTAGATAATAAATTAGGTTTTGGTACCAAACTATATTGGGAACGGCAAATTTAACGCAGTCTGTGGATCACCTGATTCGAGCTACCGCGCCAAATTAAGCGCGGGTCATGTAAATCTTGCTCGAATTTGCCGTCAATCACGGTATTGACAAAACTCACCACTTTTTGCTGTTCAAGCGTGAAATCACCCAATGTGTATCCTGTCCATAACCAGATGTCCTTATCTGGGCAAACTGCTTTTACGCGCTTTACCAACTTGAGCACCGCAGGTAAATTGGCTGGGTGCAGCGGGTCTCCGCCTGAAAGGGAAAGCCCTTGCCGATGGATTCGCGTATCCTGCAAATCTTGGATAATCTGGTCTTCCATTTCTTGGGTGAATGGTATGCCTGAATCCACTCGCCATGTACTTTGGTTGTAGCAACCACGGCATTGATGAACACAGCCTGCGACAAACAGCGTACAGCGAGTTCCTGGGCCATTGACCACATCAACAGGATAATATTGGTGATAATTCATAGCATTAACCTATTTGGCCGTTACCTAAGTGCTTGATACGACGCTTCACTTCTTCCTGTTTTCCTGCATTGAATGGTCTGGCATCTGGGCTACCTAAATAACCGCAAACTCGACGAATGACAGAAACTCTATTTGTGTCATGATTGCCGCAAGCAGGGCAGGTAAAACCTTTGCTGGTGCAGGAAAATTCACCGGAGAAACCGCATTCATAACACTCATCAATGGGGGTGTTAGTCCCATAATAAGGCACATGTTGATAGCTGTAGTCCCACACATCTTCTAAGGCTCTAACATTATGTTGTAAGTTTGGATATTCGCCATAACAGATAAAACCGCCATTCGCGAGTGCAGGGTAAGGCGCTTCAAAATCAATTTTATCGTAAGGATTCACCTGTTTTTCAACATCTAAGTGGAAGCTGTTTGTGTAGTAGCCTTTGTCGGTAACACCTTGTATCACCCCAAATTCAGCGGTATCGAGACGGCAGAAGCGGTCACATAGGTTTTCACTTGGTGTGCTGTATAAACTGAAACCGTAGCCTGTTTGGGCTTTCCATTCATCAGTAGCTTGGCGTAAGCGGTTGACAATCTCGACCGCTTTTTCACGTAATTTTTCATCATCATACACATGAGTCTGTGTGCCAAAAAGTGCATTGATGGTTTCATGCAACCCAATGTAACCTAAAGAAATAGATGCACGACCATTTTTGAAGATCTCAGCGACGTTATCATCCGCTTTTAAGCGAACTCCACAAGCGCCTTCCATATATAAAATTGGCGCAACACGTGCTTTTACGGTTTCTAAACGGGCAATGCGGGTCATTAAGGCTTTTTTGGCAATTGCTAGACGTTCATCCAGTAATGCCCAAAATGCATCTTCATTACCTTGCGCTTCGATAGCAATGCGAGGCAAGTTTAGGCTGATAACGCCTAAATTGTTGCGCCCATCATGAATTTGTTGCCCATTTTCTTCATAGACGCCAAGGAAGCTGCGGCAACCCATAGGTGTTTTAAATGACCCAGTCACATCAACAACGCGATCGTAGTTAAGAATATCAGGGTACATGCGCTTACTCGCACACTCTAAAGCGAGTTGTTTGATGTCGTAATTAGGGTCACCTAATTTGTGGTTTAGGCCATCATTAATTGCAAATACGAGTTTCGGGAAAACGGCTGTTTTGCGGTTTTTGCCAAGGCCGGCAATGCGATTTTTCAGAATTGATTGCTGAATGAGCCTCGCTTCTTTAGACGTTCCAAGGCCAAAACCGAAGGTCACAAAAGGGGTTTGGCCATTTGCGGTGTGAAGTGTATTGACTTCATACTCTAAGGATTGAAAAGCATCATAACACTCTTTATCTGTACGGTTGTGTGCATAACCTTCCGCATCTGCAATTCCCCACTCTTTGGCGACTTTTAGGTGCTTTTCATAGCTGATTGCGACATATGGTGCTAAAATTTCGTCAATACGGTTAATTGTCGTACCGCCATATATATGGCTAGCAACTTGGGCGATAATTTGTGCTGTGACGGCAGTGGCCGTTGAAATAGACTTTGGTGGCTCTATTTCTGCATTTCCCATTTTAAAGCCATTCGTTAACATACCTTCAAGGTCAATTAACATACAGTTAAACATCGGGAAAAAAGGTGCATAGTCGAGGTCATGATAGTGAATTTCGCCTCGTTCGTGTGCAATAACGACATCTCTCGGCAAAATATGTTGTTTTGCATAGTGTTTAGCGACAATACCCGCGAGTAAATCGCGCTGTGTCGGGATCACTTTACTGTCTTTATTGGCATTTTCATTGAGTAAAGAGACGTTACTTTGTTCGATTAACCCACGAATGTCATGCGTCAATTGGCTGCGTTTTTCACGTTCGCTGTCTCTATCGTGGCGATATTCAATGTAAGCACGGGCTAAGTCTTTATAAGGCCCGGCCATCAGCTGGTTTTCAACTGCATCTTGAATGTCAGCGATATCCACTCGGTCACGGCTGCAAAGTTGCTCTGTAACAGCAGAAGCAACCTGAAGACAATAATCGTCATCCTTAACATTCACAGCAGCCGCTGCACGTTTAACGGCTTCTTGAATTCGTGGAAGGTCAAAACCGACCTGACAACCATCTCTTTTTATAACAACCGTTCCCACGGGCATTCTCCTTGTTAAGTTATCCACAATGCGACTTCAGCTATTCGCCATGTTTATCACGGGTACTAATCTGTGGATAAAATGTGAATAAATACTATATGTTGTGTCATCTTGTGTAATTAAAGCACAATATATGGGATTTTGCTTTTTTTTAGATCACCACTATTTGATTTAAAACAAGGAAAAAAATAATTTGTATGAATATCAAAAGCGCAGAGGAAATAAATCTTTTCAGTTGCTAGTATTCATATCAGTGATCTAAATAAAAAAGAGATGTGATTTTCTTTATTCGCAAAGCATGAAAATGACTACTGTGACGGGGAATTTATTCTGTATCGGAGGTAGACAGTAATGAAAGACACCCCACTCAAAGGATGGGGTGTTTGGCTCGAATTAATCGTTATTTACGTACTGCGATTGCTTCGATTTCAATTTTCACGTCTTTTGGCAGGCGAGCAACTTCAACGCAAGAACGAGCTGGGAACGGTGCATTATGCTGTTTGAAAAATTCTTCGTAGGTTGCATTCACGGTCGAAAAGTCATTTAAATCTTTTACAAATACCGTTGTTTTCACGATATTAGCCGCACTTAAGCCAGCTTTTTCTAAAATTGCTTTTACGTTAGCCAGTGATTGGCGAGTTTGTGCTGCGATATCTTCAGGCACTTCACCGGTTTTAGGATCAACAGGGATTTGCCCTGATGTGATAACCATACTACCCAAATCTACGCCTTGAACGTAAGGACCGATCGCTGCTGGTGCGTTTTCTGTATTGATTTCGTATGACATAACTACTCCGTTTCATCACGTAAAGAGAAAATACTCGTCATATGGCAAGCCACAGCGGTTTCTGTAGTTTGGTATGATGTTGAGTATAACTTTATGGGGTGTTAGGCACTATTATAAACATGGATTGCACCTAGACAACACCGCAGTCTACGCAAAAATAACTTACTGGTTATTGATCACAGCGTCTCTATCGAACTCTTTTTCACAGAATTTACACGTGAGTGCGACTTCTTTGCCGATTTTTTTCACACGGAAACTGCTTGATACGGGCTCATTATGGCTAATACAGTTGCTATTTGGGCAAATTAACACGTTGTCGATATAGTGAGGCAGTGTGAGTTCAAGCTTTTCTACCACTTGGTAATCTTCAATACGATTAACGGTGGCTTCAGGGGCATACATAGCTAATTGGTTAGCTTGCTCTGGGGTTAAAAAGGTATTTTCAATTTTGATAATGTCTTTTTTGCCTAGATTGCTTGATGGCAAATTTAAGCCAATCGTGATGCGTTCGTCTGTTTTTGTTAGCTTAAACAATTTTAGTAACTTGAAACCAATTTGAGCAGGAATGTGGTCAATAACGGTACCGTGGCTGATTGCTTCAACTTGTAATTTATGGTCGTGTGTCATGGTAATTTCCTCCTCAGATAGCCAATTCTTTATTTAAAACCAGAGATAACAATGCCTGCCTTGCATAAATCCCATTTCCTGCTTGCTGGAAATAGTAAGCATATGGCGTGCTATCCACATCTACCGCGATTTCATCAACTCGAGGCAGTGGGTGTAAGACTTTTAAATTCGGTTTTGCACAATGCAGATCAGCGGCACTTAAAATAAATTGCGCTTTAACATTCGCGTATTCAGAAGGGTCGAGACGCTCTTTTTGTACGCGGGTCATATACAGAATGTCGAGCTCTGGCATCACTTCATCAATATTATTATGCAGGCTGTAGGTTGCGCCTTTTTCTTCTAAGATGTGCAGAATATGGTTTGGCATTGAAAGCGCTTCAGGAGCAATAAAGTAGAAGTGATTACCTTCAAATTTAGACAGTGCTTGGGTTAAGGAATGCACAGTTCGGCCATATTTTAGGTCGCCGACCATGGCAATTTGCAGGTTTTCTAAACGGCCTTGAGTTTCTTGGATAGTAAACAAGTCGAGTAACGTTTGTGTTGGATGTTGGTTTGATCCATCGCCTGCATTAATGACAGGGATTTGGCCTGCAAACTGGCTAGCAAGGCGCGCGGCACCTTCTTGGGGGTGGCGCATGACAATTGCATCCACGTATTGGCTGATGACAGAGATGGTATCTGCCAGAGTTTCGCCTTTCTTGCCGAGTGAAGTGTTGGTGCTATCAGAGAAACCAACAACAGAAGCACCTAAACGGTGGATTGCCGTTTCGAATGACAAACGTGTACGTGTAGAGGCTTCAAAGAAACAACTTGCGATGACTTTATGTTTTAGAAACTCAGGTTGTGGCTGTTTTTTTAATGAAGCAGCGACGTTAAGTACCAACTCAAGGTCTGAACGGTCTAAATCATTAATCGAGATGATATCGCGGTGGTATAAAGGGTTCGGCATTGTTGTTCTCCTGTGTCAGCAAGACATATTAGGTCTATAGGCCAAAAAAAAGCCCCTCATTGAGGGGCTTTTTTATAAATAAGAAGGGGAAAAACAGGCTGTCCAGACCGCCAGAAGGCAGTGCAGTGGAGGTGTTCTCTGTAAGAAATAGAGCAGCAGCGTTCATAGTTTCTCCCGGCAAATTGTGGCGCATTATACGCATCTCGCTCCATGACGCAAGCGTTTGCATAAAGAAAAATACATTTTTTTTATTTTTGCATTTACGTTTCTATTGTGTACAAAAACTAGACGATGAGATAAAAGTGGAAAAATCAACAAGATGACGGAAAATTGAGCGATAGTAGAAACCAGCCAGTATCTATGGGTAATCTACCGCTAAGTTTCCAGCAATATTAAACGAGTGTTCGCCATAATCTCCAATCCCATTTGGCGCAACTCTGACTAAGACTGCATCGACATAGTAATTTTTTTGATTCTGAGTCATGGTAATGGCAACGCTTTCATTAGGGAAAATAGGCTCCCCTTGCCAGCTTAATTTAACGCCGAATGCATTACTGGAAGTTTGGAATAAATTACTCGAATAAGGCGTTGATGGCGCATTAAAGGATAGTTGTGCTTTGGCGTTCATATTGCAATCAATATTGAGCTCAATTTTATGCGGTGCGATTTCTTGACCTATATTTCCATTTCTCCCAACGGACAATGCACGGTAGCTCGATATTGTATTACTCGACATTTGACATATTGCGGTTGTTGCTGAAAAGGAGCCACTAATATGAATAGGCATATTTTGTGTCGCCGCTTGAGAAATAGAAACCGTGCCGAATAATAATACGAAGGGTAATAATGCTTTTAAAGGGGGGACATAATTCATAGTATTTCTCAAATGATAAATCATGCTTTATCTATTTTTATATTATTAAACCATTATTGTGTGGCTGAGGAATAATCTTGCTCAGCCACGAATATCTTTTTTTCTATCTGTTACTGGTAAGTAATCGCTAAGTTACCAGTAATATCAAAGGTGTGATTACCAAAGTCATTAGGGCCATTTGCGGATAAACGAGCAACACTGGTATAGAAGTAAATAGTATTTCCGCCTTTAACTACTTTAATATCATCAGATTGACCAGGTTTAATTTCGGTGCTGTTATATTTTAATTTCACACCAAATGCATCACTTGAGGTTTTAAATGCTTCAGGTGAATTTGGCGCATTGTTGGCGACGAAAGTGAGCTTCGCATCTGCAGGGAATTCGCATGAAAAACTTAAATAACCCGAGTTACGGTATGCGGTTTCATCACCCACTTTTTCTAATGTATTGATAGCACCAAAATTTGTTGTATTTTCAAGCTTGGTATCATTACAAGGCTGGGTCACGTTTGAGAACGTCCCTTTGATATTGATTGGCATATTTTGAACGGCGGATAGAGCAGGTAAAGACACACACAGTAAGAGTGCTAAACCACTTTTTTTTAGCAAATGCATAATAAAAATCCTTTTATTGATTTTGAGAAGTTTTATATTCTAATAAATATATTAATTCTATTAAATAGATGGAGATTAAATAACTATTTAATCTTGCTTTTGAATTTCAATTTGAGTTAAAACTCTTTTTTTAAACCGTGGCGGTTTATCATATTTAAGCGTTTGGGGGTAAATACGTAGCTAATATATTTTATTTAATAGTTATATATTTTAATAGCTATGTTTTTTTACTTAAGTAATCTGCGTGTTTTTTTATGATTGGTTTCTAATTTAATTTTAAGAATATAGTTTGTTAATTTTAAATTAAATAATAGTGTTGATGTAAGTGTATTATCGTTAATAAACTTTAGAGTTATGAGAAAATAGATAAAAACCCATGATGGGTTTTTATCTGGCTTGGTATTTATTTTTGCCCTAATTTTATTGCTATTTTTTCGAGTTTAAACATTAGGAATAATGTTACTGAAACTAACACAATCGTCAGTGCCGAACCATCTGCAATATTGCCTCTATCAGTCAAACTGAAAATAGATACGGGTAAAGTGGCCCAACCGGGGGGATATAACATCATTGTGGCACCAAGTTCCCCTAAGGACAGTGATAGGCTTAATGCTAATGCTGAAATCATCCATGGCATCAATAGTGGTAAGGTCACATGGCAGAGGCGATACCAAGGGGAAGCGCCTAAGCTAAAAGCAACATTTTCAATATCGGGAGAAATACGCGCTAAGCCAGTGGAAACATTGCTAAACGTAAAGGCAGAAATCAACACGAAATGAGCACTAAATACAATCCAAAAGGTACCATTCATCTGTAAATAGCCTTGGCTGAATGCCACAAGGATCCCAAGCCCGATAGAAACAGAAGGAATGGCGCTGGGGAGATAAAATGCGATACTCAGCCACTTTTGTATTTTCCCGCTGTGTCTTCTTAATGCTAACGCAGCCCAAAGCCCACAAAACAACGCAAATAGACTGGCGCTAAAACCAACCACTAGGCTCGATAATATGGCATCCCAAGCAGGCCCACTAAACGCGTTCACAAAATGTTCAAAAGTAAACCCTGAAGGCAAAATACCATTCCATTGTCGGCTGAAACTCGACATTAAAATCATCACTAAAGGCAGTAAAAATAATAAACCAAATAAGCTGATAGCAATGATAGTAGCTGTGGCTCGCCCTTTTTTAGACCAAATCAACATAATTAATTCCTTACCCCAAGGCGAGTGGTCGCTATTCTGTATAGGAAAAATAACCCGAGTGAAAGCAGGATGTTAATTAAGGCAATCATGCATGCCACCGCATAATCTGACTCTAATATCGCTTTACTGTAGACCATCATCGGCAAGGTATTGACGCCTTTCGCCCCGATAAATAGCACGATGCCAAACTCATTGGTGGTTAACAGTAGGCACAGGCTGCCACCAGCTAGTAGAGCGGGAAGTGCCGCAGGGAAAATGACTTTCGCGATAACTCGTGCAGGATGCGCGCCTAGAATACTTGCGGCTTCTAGCTGGCTCTTGTCTATTTGGCGCAGTGCCGCCATGAGAGGACGCATGACCAAAGGGGTAAAAACGGTAATTTCTGCTAGGATCACGCCATGAATTGAATAAAGGAACTCAACGGGTGGCAACTCGAAATCAAACAATGCCATCAAAGTACCATTGAGTAGCCCAGCAGAACCATAAATAAAGGTGAAAGCGAGGGTGATCAAAAAAGTCGGTAGAGCAATAAAAGTATCAATCACTTGAGTAATAAAACGGCTTCCAGGGAAAGGAACAAACACCAAGATCAGCGATAAAACACTCCCTATCACAAGGCAGCCTAACGTGGCCAAAATGGCGATATAGAGCGTATTCCATAACCCATTAATAAAGCGTTTTGACTCAATCAGTTGCCAAAATGCGTCCAGTCCCCATTTTCCCGCCTCATTTTGCAGTGCTTGCTGTGCTATCAACAATAAGGGATAAAAAAACAGCGTAATTAACACCAATAATGGGGGCAATATCCAATAAATGGGCTTTATCGTTATTGATGAACCTTTTGGCACGCTAATATGTGACATGTTATTCCTCAATTAAAACGGTATCCGCAGGTGAAAACCATAAAGTGAGTTTATCGCCTACTGCAGGTGGTGAGGCCAAATGGGTAACGGCAACACTCACTGTTTCCCCGGCAACATCACAAATTAAATGGGTTAAATCCCCCTGCCAGCGAATAGACGTTAATGTGGCTTGTAGCTGATTAGTGGTATTGGTATTTGGCAATAGAGTGAGGTGTTGCGGGCGGATGCACACCCATTTGTGTGTACCCGCTCTCATACCTAATGTATGGGCTTCCAGCAATGTTCCACCACAACTGACATTCACTTTCCCGGGGCTTGTTGAAAAACCAAGTGCGGTAGCGGCTAGAATATTGGCTCGGCCTAAAAACTCAGCCGCAAAGCGGTTGGGCGGGCGGTGATATAAGGCATTTTTCTCACCATGTGCGACTAAATAGCCCTCTTTCATGATGCCAATCTTATCACCAAGTGCGAGTGCTTCAGTTTGGTCATGAGTGACATAAAGGATGGTCAATTCAGGCAGTTCGCGGTGTAAACGGGCGATTTCTTCGACCATATTATGACGAATTTGCGCATCTAGTGCGGAAAGCGGCTTGTCGAGTAACAAAACTCTCGGCCTTACGGCAATCGCTCTAGCAATCGCAACACGCTGTTGCTGCCCCCCAGAAAGTTGGTGTGGATAGCGGGTTGCGTAATCTGTCATTCCAACAATTTTAAGGGCTTCAACGACTCGTTCATTAATCAGTGCTTTGGGTTGTTTTTGTGCTCGCAAGCCAAATGCGACATTCTCTTCCACTTTCATATGGGGAAAGAGTGCGTAGTTTTGCACGACCATACCAAGCCCACGTTGGTACGGGGGAAGGTGGGTGATATCCGTATCACCGAGTAAAATGCGCCCACTATCAGGTTGTGCAAACCCTGCAATAGCACGCAGTACCGTGGTTTTCCCTGAACCTGATGGGCCAATCAACACCAATATTTCCCCAGGTTCGATGGTTAAGTCTAGGGGCTTAAGCACGACATTATTATGATAGGAGACACGCAAAGACTCTAATGTGATCCCTGAGTGTTCGGTTTGCTGCATTACTGTAGTGACTTTTCGTTTCATCAACATCTTAAGTTACTCACCGTCAGTGACTTTTTGCCAACGTGAAATATCATCGGATAGGGAAACTTCAACTTCATCCCAATTAGGTTGCCAAGTTTTCACGCCTTCTAACATCTGAAGAGCCGTATGATATTGTTTATCGGATGGGGTGATATCGGAACGAACAGGCATGCCCCATGAAAGCTCACTGACACGGCTTTGTGATGGTTTATCCAAAAGGAAATTAATCAGTTTTTTACCATTTTCTGTTTCGGGGGCGTTGTTAACTAGGCCGATAACATAGGGTAAAACCAGCGTACTACGCTCCCCGTTGGCATCTTTAGGCCAAAAAATTTGGACATTAGGGTTACGTGCCATTTGGGATAAATTCATTTGCAAGTCGCCATTAGCGACATAAAGCTCCCCTTTATTGACAAGTGCGGTGAGCTTACCGGTGGAAGCTGATGGGCCAACGTTATTAGCCTGCAATTTCCCGAGGTAATCAAACCCTGCGTCTTTACCATTAAAACTGTGGAAAACTTGTAGCATTACTGCGGTACCGTCCCCAGCTTGTCCCGGGGTTGAATATTGCAGTTTATTTTTAAAGCGGGGATCGAGTAAGGCGCTCCAGTTTTCAGGTGGGGATTTAAGCAGTTTGGCATTATAGATAAAAGTCAGGTAGTTATTGACCAACGGTGTGTAATAGTGGTTTGAATTAGGAATATTAGCTGCAGCTTCGGGGGTAAATTCAGCTAATAATTGGTTTTTTGCTGCACGTTGGATAAATGGCGGAACAGTGATGAGTACATCCGCTTGTGGATTGGTACGCTCTTTAGAGAGCCTTTCAACTATCGCCCCTGAACCACTTTCAACATACTGTACTTTGATACCTGTTTGCTTGGTGAATGCCTCAAACTGATTTTTATACCAGCTGTTGTTGCCATCGTGCAGCCCATCAGCGGAGTAAACAGTAACAACATCAGCGGCAAAAACAGAGGTAGAGCAAAAGGCTGCCATTAATAGGCCTGCTAAATAGGTGCGTTTCATGGTTCTCTCCTGTTAAGGTAAAATGTATTCTGGTATATACCAGATGCTTTTTACGCTAACGGGTTTATATGACAAAAAGATGAAATACAGCTAAATAGCTAAAATTATTTTTATAAGCAAAAATGCTTACAAAGTATCGACTTCGATGCGCAAACTATCATGGCGCCAATATTCAACATCATAATCTAAAATTCGCCCATGTTGGTCATAGTTTAAACGCTGCAACAATAGGGCTGGACGACCAACCGTAACGCCCAGTGCTTGCGCAGCTTGAGCCGGCATTGCCGTTGGGTAGAAAGACAAATGCATACTGGTATAAATTAAATTGAAATGAGTTTGGTATACCTCCGTCAGGCTGCCATTGAGGTCATGGCGCAATAGCTCGGGAACGCGAGCAGGTAAGCAATGGTTTTCACAGTAACAAACGGGCCTGTCATCAGCAAAACGTAGGCGGGTGAGTAAATAAATTTGTTCAAATGATTGAAGTTTTAACGGATCCATAGCCTCGAGAGGAACGGTAATAACTTTCCCATCCAATAAAACTGTTTTTGGTTGGCGACCTTGTTCGAGGCAAAGTTTATGGAAATTGGTATTTTGGGTTGGATCCAACCAAAGACGCTCAGGTGTGACAAACCAACCGCGCCGCTCAGAGCGGTAAATTGCCCCACTGGACTCTAACTGTGCCAAACTTTCGCGAATAGTGATGCGTGTGGTATTGAAAATAGCACAAAGTTCGCGTTCTGAAGGGAGTCTATCACCACATTTTAGCTCGCCATTTTGAATCCTTTCCTGTAATTGGGCTTTGATAAGCAGGTATTGTGGGGTTTCATCCGCGGATAATTTCATGGTTATTTCCTATTATTGTTTCCGCCATATTATACATAGTTATATGAATTTTTTGTTTCACACGCACTTTTCCTTTGACCTTTTGGGCGGGCTACGATCATTATAATAGCAATCTGGTATAGACCAAAGGTGAATTGAATGACAAACAACAATTATTTGCTATTAACACCGGGGCCGCTTACGACGTCTAAAACGGTGAAGGAAGCCATGCTGTTTGATAGCTGTACATGGGATGATGATTACAATTTAGGTGTTGTCCAAAACATCCGCCAACAGTTAGTCGCACTGGCAACCGACAAAAAAGGGTATTCGTCGGTGTTACTGCAGGGAAGTGGGAGTTATGCGGTTGAAGCTGTTCTAGGCAGTGCAATTGGCCCTAAAGAAAAAATCTTAATTATCAGTAATGGCGCCTATGGTGCTCGAATGGCAGAAATGGTTCAAGGTTTAGGAATTTCCCATTGTATTTATGATTGTGGTGAAGTGTCTCTGCCTGATCTACAGCAGATTGAGCAGATATTACAACAGGATAACCCGATCACGCATATTGCGATGGTGCACTGTGAAACCACGACAGGGATTTTAAACCCGATAGAAAAAGTCGCGAAATTAGCGAAGCAATATCAAAAACGCTATATCGTGGATGCAATGAGTAGTTTTGGCGGGGTCCCCATGGATATTGCTGAGCTTAACATTGATTTTTTAATTAGTTCAGCAAATAAATGTATTCAAGGGGTTCCGGGGTTTGCTTTTGTTATCGCCCGTACCGAAGCGCTTGAACGTTGTAAGGGGCGTTCCCGTTCATTATCGCTAGATTTATATGCGCAGTGGCGTTGTATGGAAGATTTTCAAGGTAAATGGCGATTTACTTCTCCAACTCATACCGTATTAGCGTTTGCCCAAGCGCTCAAGGAGTTAGCTCAAGAAGGCGGGGTGGCAGCTCGCTTTCAACGTTATCAGGGGAATCAATACAAGTTGGTGTCTGGTATGCGTAAATTAGGTTTTACCACACTGTTAGAAGATAGCCTCCATTCGCCGATTATCACCGCATTTTACTCACCAAATTCGCCTGATTACCAATTTAAGCAATTTTATCAAAATTTAAAATCACAAGGCTTTGTCATTTATCCGGGCAAGGTCTCGCAAAGCGACTGTTTTCGCATTGGAAACATTGGTGAGGTTTATGAAAAAGACATCAATGCATTGTTGTTAGCAATAGAAAAAGCCATTTACTGGGAAATATAAGGAAAAGAAATGAACCGTATTGAAGCCGTTATTCTTGATTGGGCAGGAACCACTGTAGATTTTGGCTCTTTTGCACCTACTCAGATTTTCATCGAAGCATTTAAATCTGTGTTTGATGTGGACATTACATTGGCTCAAGCACGTATTCCTATGGGATTGGGTAAATGGCAACATATTGAAGCATTAGGAAAATTACCAGAAGTCGATAGGTTGTGGACAGCAAAATTTGGTCGCTCAATGAACAGTGAAGACATTGATAAAATCTATGCGGCCTTTATGCCATTGCAAATTGCGAAGGTTGTCGATTTTGCAGCACCAATCGCTGGTGTTGTCGACACAATCAATACATTACGCAGCCAAAATATTAAGATTGGCTCTTGTTCAGGTTACCCCCGTGCCGTGATGGAAAAATTAGTTCCTGCAGCAAAGGCGTTGGGTTACCAACCCGACTACTGGGTCGCGAGTGATGACCTACTTGCTGGTGGGCGTCCGGGGCCTTGGATGGCTTTACAGAATGTCATTGAGTTAGGCGTGGGGTCCGTCTCTGCTTGTATCAAAGTGGATGATGCTGTTCCTGGTATTGAGGAAGGGCGCAATGCTGGGATGTGGAGCATCGGGCTATCGGTTTCGGGTAATGAATTCGGTAAAACATGGGAAGAATATCAAGGGATGTCGATTGATGCGGTGAATTTATTGAAACAGCAAGCTGCAGAGAAATTGTATGCCGCTGGTGCTCATTATGTGATTGATACTTTGGCTGATTTACCATCGGTTATTGATTGTATCAATGAGCGTTTGGCAAAAGGTGAACGTCCATAATGATAGGTTACCCTCAACTCATTTGGTTGAGTTGAGGGTAGGAATTTAAAAAACATTAATAGGAAGTTCTGGCGCTAATGTCGCCACCATTACCGCTTTGATGGTGTGTAAGCGGTTTTCTGCTTGGTCAAAGACAATGCTATAAGGTGATTCAAAGACTTCTTCCGTGACTTCTAAACCGCCAAACATATTGAATTCTTTAGCTAATTGAGCACCTAATGTGGTGTCTTCATTATGAAATGCAGGTAAGCAATGTAAGAACTTCACATTCGGGTTACCAGTAAGCTTGATTACATCCATATTCACTTGATATGGCTTCAATAAATTAATGCGCTGTGCCCATACTTCTTTGGCTTCGCCCATCGATACCCACACGTCGGTATAGATAAAATCAGCATCTTTTACACCTTCGGCGACATCTTCTGTGAGTGTGATTTTTGCCCCCGTTTTTTGAGCCAGTGCTTGGCAAGTTTTCACTAAGTCTTCATCTGGCCAGCAACTTTTTGGCGCAACAAGGCGTAAATCTAAACCTGTGAGTGCAGCGGCTTCTAGCATCGAATTACCCATGTTGTTACGCGCATCACCTAAATAGGCAAATTTAATGTCTGAGAATGGCGTATTTGGTCGGTGTTCTTGGATGGTCAGCAGGTCGGCTAATAACTGTGTGGGATGGAATTCGTTAGTTAGTCCATTCCATACAGGCACTCCCGAGTGCGCGGCTAAGAGTTCTACTGTGTTTTGGGCGAATCCACGGTATTGAATACCGTCATACATCCTGCCCAAGACTCGAGCGGTATCTTTCATGGTTTCTTTATGGCCAATTTGGCTACCGGAAGGCCCTAAATACGTGACTCTAGCACCTTGGTCAAATGCGCCAACTTCAAATGCACAGCGTGTCCGTGTTGAATCTTTTTCAAAAATAAGGGCAAAGTTTTTACCTGAAAGGAGGGGCTGTTCTGTGCCCGCTTTTTTTTCTGATTTTAACCAAGAAGAGAGTTTTAAAAGTGAATGAATTTCGCTAGAAGTAAAATCAAGTAACCTTAGAAAAGGTTTATTATATAGGGGATTCATAATTGTCAGCCTTTTTGTTTTGAATTAATATTCAATTTATATTCATAAAAATTCAAAATCAACCCCCAATGTAAAAGAAATTATCTTTAAATATATGGTTTCACTGTCAACCGTATGGGAGAATGGCGCAAAGAAAGATGAGCGACAAAGAAACAAAAGGGGTGTGGATATGGTAGATAAAGCTGAACTCGATGCGCAGTACGAAGAAACTCGCTTAATTATCGAAGAATTACTGGAAGATGGCAGCGATCCAGATGCATTGTATGCGATTGAGCATCATTTCTCTGCGGACAACTTTGCGCTGTTAGAAAAAGCGGCTGTTGAAGCTTTTAAACTAGGCTATGAAGTCACGGATGCGGAAGAGCTCGAAATTGAGACAGGTGAAACCCTGATGTGCTGTGATGTGATTAGTGAAAGTGCATTAAATGCAGAACTAATTGACGCACAGGTTGAACAATTAATGAAACTGGCTGAGAAAATGGGCATCAACTATGATGGTTGGGGCACGTATTTTGAAGACCCAGATGCAGAGTATGACGACGAAGATGGTGACGATATCGACCCTGAAGATCGCGTACACTAATTATTAGTCACATCATATAATTACTTAAAAGGATAGCTAAAAACTATCCTTTTTTGTTGTCTGCATTAAACCATTCCTTAAGGAGATGGTTGTTAACTCTACGGTACCTCAGTTTGATTGGTTTGATATGACCTAGAACGTCTATTTTGTAGCGAGCTACGGGTGGGTAGCTCGTATCGTCGGTTTAGCCGTTGGTGAAGAAACTGCATAGCGAATACAGTGCCATTTCTTCGGGTTGAGCGGAAATTAACGGTTTGAAATGCCTAACCATGCAGGTGTTGCGCCAGGTTTCCCATTTTCGTTTGTAGGTGCTGAACACCATACACGGTTATCAGGACAAGAAGATTTTGTTCTTATTCCACCATAAACAGTGAAACTATCATCTTTGATTGCGATAGCAGCGTATGGGCCACCAGAGAACTCAATTGCATTATCTACATGTAATGCTTTGAACAGGCCATATAGCTCACGACGGTCTAGGCCATCATCTACGTCTCCTCCTTGATAGATATAAATCAGATTTTCATCTTCATTAAAACTCATCGCCACTCTACCCAACCCTCTTTCTGCATATGATGGGGTAATAGAAGGATCCTCTATTCGGTCGTTAATCCCCACACCGGAAACAGCAATATATTTGAATCCATCACGGTCTAACTCTTTCATCTGTTGTTCGACATTTTTTGCTTCCAGTGAGTCTGCATGGATCAGCATGCGATGTGAATAAACATCATCGAGCCAAAGCATTGTATCGAGTTTGATAGATTTATAGTTGTTAGGGTTTATAAAATAAGGCAAGCCCGCGAGATATTTATTTGGAGAATTATGAGTACCTTGAGTTGGCCCTTTTGTTACATTGTCATAATACATACCCATTGGAGATGAACACCGATTCATCTTCCAGTTGGTTTGCGCAGCTTGCTTGCGGATATCAAAGAAATTGGCATTTAGTGCCACTAAAGGGCCATCAAGTTCTTGCCAGGCTTCATACGGCGTATAGATTTCAGCGTTTTGATGCTGATAATCTACGGTAGCGTAAGCGTTGTATTCACAGCGCTCAGACTTACCCTTATGCATATCTCCTAGCAGATGCGGGTATACATAGCGAACTCTATCAATGAGTTTAGGGATCATCAGAAGGCTACCGGTCAGTCTAACTGTATAACTGTCCGACCCGAGAATGACAGGAACCTCATAATAATCTGTATGATCTTTTCTTTGACCGAAAACGTATTGACCTGCCTTTTTAGTCTTTTGTACATCTAATGCCGCTAAATGAATTCGATTAGCTTCATAGGCTGCTTGTCCTGCTATGAATGAAGTTCCTTTTCGGCTATCAGCTCCTTTAATTACGAAGGACCAGACAGGATAGTTATCATCGAGGTATTCAATTTTTATCATTTCAATTTCGATTTCGTAATCCCCTGAGCGGATAGCAGGGAACTCAAATCGAGTTTTAAATTCTTTGATTTTTCCAAATACTTCATTTGATTCTTGTCGCATCAATTTTCCAGAAATCACGTGTTTAGCTGATGCGGTTACTCGGACTCGTGTCTGGTCGTAATTGGGCCCTTGGTATTTCATATTATGTAGATAGACGTCTACCAATAGAGGCCTTTCGTTATTTCTCACTTTTACATCACTTTTGGCTTTAAAGCTATAAATTGGAGGGCTACCCAGACTGATGGATTGCTCCCCCCAGCTTACCCATGATTCTGTTTCCTTCATCTCATTTGCATGCACTGGTAATCCATAAATAAAGAGCATTAATGTCATATAAAACAATGACTTCATTAACTTAACTATGTTTGCCATGTTGGACGCCTTAAGGTTCATAATTTGGATGGTCAAGTCCGTTTGTTTTTTTAGTGATTACTGTGGTTGATATTATTATAAAACTTAAAATATCAAATAGTTCCGTTCGCTAATAGAAAGTGTAGATGCAAAACACAAGAGAGCAATTTCAGCACCTCGGAATTGGAACGTATAACTTTAGAAAAGCAAAAATAAACATAACAGCGACTGCAATAATTAAGTTAAAGCCTGCCATGTAAAAACAATCAAAGAACCCTATTGGCAATTCGTAATTAAAATTAATTTTGGATATGTATTGTGATCTCTGTTCAATTTTTAACACCAACACATGGAATTGATACGTTCAAATCGTATGATTGATAAAATCGATTCAGCGAGGTCAATATGGAAAAAGTAGAAATTTTAGTCTCAGGGGGAATGGGCTATATCGGAAGTCATACTTGTGTCGAACTCATTAAAGCGGGTTATATCCCTGTGATACTCGATAATCTAATAAATTCGAATATAGAAGTGTTAAACCGAATTGAAAAACTGACAGGTGTCCGTCCTGTATTTTTCGAAGGGGATATAAGAGAAGCAAGTATGCTTCGCTGTATCTTTAAAGCACATAATATTCAATCTGTTATTCATTTTGCAGGTTTAAAGGCAGTGGGCGAGTCTGTTGAAAAGCCACTTAGTTACTATGATGTAAACGTCAATGGCACGCTTGTATTGCTTAAAGTAATGCAAGAACATGGCATTCACAGCATCATTTTCAGTTCGTCAGCCACTGTTTACGGTGAGCCTGACACTGTACCTATAGACGAAACCTTCAGTACGGGGGCAACGACCAGCCCTTACGGAACGAGCAAGCACATGGTTGAACGTATTTTAACGGACTTGCAGAGTTCAGCGCCTGAGTGGTCAATAACCCTGTTACGTTATTTTAACCCCGTCGGGGCACACTCGTCTGGCGAGATGGGGGAAGACCCGTTAGGGATCCCCAATAATCTTACCCCTTATATTACTCAAGTCGCTGTTGGTAAGCGTCCTATCCTTTCAATTTTTGGTGATGACTACCCCACGATTGATGGTACTGGCGTTCGGGATTATATCCACGTTATGGATCTGGCGGATGGACATGTTGCAGCACTGGATATGGTGAGCAAGCAGCCTGGGCTACATGTTTATAATTTGGGAACGGGCAAAGGTACCAGTGTTTTAGAAATGCTTCATGCATTTGAGGTTGCTTGTGGCAAGCCCATTGCTCACGAATTTAAAGCCCGTCGTCAAGGTGATATTGCAGAGTATTGGTCAACACCGGAGAAAGCCCAACGTGAACTCCACTGGAAGGCAACACGAAACATTCAGGATATGGCTGATGATGCTTGGCGTTGGCAAAGCAATAACCCGGAAGGCTACAACGATTCAAATATTAATAAATGAGGTCCAACATGAGTTTACCCAAATTCGACCCAACAGAGGTGCCACATCGCCGGTATAACCCGCTAACTGACCAGTGGGTGCTTGTGTCACCTCACCGAGCTAAAAGACCGTGGAATGGCATGGATGAGGCTCCTGAGGCAACAAAACAGCCTGAATATGATGAAAAGTGTTTTTTATGCCCAACAAATAAAAGAGTCTCAGGTGAGATAAACCCAGACTACAAAGGAACTTTTGTTTTCCAAAATGACTTTTCTGCCTTAACACCGCAAGGTTCTGCGCAGCCTGAAAATATAACTCGTTTGCTCCGCACTCAAGCTGTGCGAGGTCTTAGTCGAGTGATATGCTTTTCTCCAGATCACAGTAAAACATTGCCAGAACTGAGTGTTTCACAAATTAAAGACGTCGTGAAAACATGGAACGAACAGCTTTCTGAACTTGGGGAGGAGTATTTGTGGGTTCAAGCGTTTGAAAACAAAGGTGAAATGATGGGGTGCTCACAACCTCACCCTCACGGGCAGATTTGGGCCTCTGATTTTCTTCCTAACGAAATAAAGCGAAAAGATGAAAACCTACAGCGTTACTATAAGGAAAATGGCTCCAATCTTCTTTTGGACTACGCTGCTTTTGAAATGAGTGACGGAAAACGCACGGTGGTAGAAACGGAGCATTGGATTGCGGTGGTTCCATATTGGGCGGCTTGGCCATTTGAAACAATATTGATGCCAAAATCAATTGTTCATCGCATGAATGAATTAACGGAAGAGATGCAGGGTGACCTCGCACTTGCATTAAAAAAGCTCACTTCACGCTATGACAACCTGTTCAAAACATCTTTCCCTTACTCGATGGGATGGCACTTTGCACCTTTCTTCAAGGATGGCCAGAGCATTAACCATTGGCAGTTACACGCCCAATTTTATCCGCCATTACTACGTTCATCTTCAGTACGAAAATTTATGGTAGGCTATGAAATGTTGGCTGAAACGCAACGAGATTTGACTCCAGAACAGGCTGCAGAGAAGCTAAGAGCCGTTAGTGATATACATTATAAAAATTAAACAAGACCACGGCCTCGAGAGGCTGTGGCCTGTATTTTTAAAGATTTTTTAACCCTAGATTTATCTTCTGAATGGTTTCCTGAATGGTCATTAACCCATCTAAAGCATCAATGACCCCACGGCCAATGATATTTTCAGCCTGACGAAGATTAAATGCTTCTCCATTAGGCATTGTGGATTCACGGACTCCCGTCCTAATTTCATTATATGAAAGCGAAAGCCAAGGATAACGCTGCCTAACCTCTTGCATGTAAATATAATTACGCTGAATAGTATTCCCACCAAGCATCAGTATATGATCCTGAATGACGTCAGAGTATAGCCAGCGGTAAAAATGCTCGACTAATTCTGTCTTTTTACTACAACGTGACATACCTAAAACCCCACCGCCAATTTGAGGCTTTCCTCCAGGCACTGGGGCGAATCCAATGTTATTGGACATGGGGCTATGAGCTACATCATTAAATAAATTCATATACGCGATATTCATCGCAAGGCCTCCTGACTCAAACCGTTTTATCGATTCTCCCCACCACTCACTGTTAATCCGGTCTGTGTAG
Source organism: Providencia sp. M-27 (assembly GCF_011077905.1). NCBI lineage: Bacteria > Pseudomonadati > Pseudomonadota > Gammaproteobacteria > Enterobacterales > Morganellaceae > Providencia > Providencia sp. M-27. The sequence continues at coordinate 178,006 of NZ_JAALBT010000001.1, forward strand.
GAGAGTTGGTTCATGTAGTCAGTAAGCACTTTCTCAGCAATCAAAGGGCTTAAACTTGGTTCTGTACTGGTGTCAAACAAGCGTCCACCTGCGGCATAATAGCGTAGCAGGTACTCTGATGAGATTATTCCAGCACTGCCTGTTGTCGAAGAGGAGCCATAAGGTTTATTTTCGTTGCCTGCTTCTCGATGAGTATAGAAAAAATGGCTTATTTTGTCGTATTCTTCAAAAGTAGAAGGAACTTTCAGCTCTTTGCCTGTCGATTCAAAGTACATGCGTTTTGTAATTGGGTCTTCGAATAGGTCTTTTCTGTAAAACATAAGTTGTACACTTGCATCCAACGGCATTGCATAGGCTGTGCCATTAACCAAACAGAATCGGTTTTGCTTTTGTTCTGTGTACTTTGATTGCAAGTCTGTTAATCCATTACCTATCGCACTAAGTGGAACGAGTGTCTTTTCTGCAAACCAAGGAAAGAAAGCGACATCAACGCGTAATAAATCGTAAAAAGCATGCTCTTCTATCGTATTAAGGATGTTGAATATCTCACCAAAGGGGCGAACAGAGATATTAACGTGGACTCCTGTTTGGGCGAAAAAGTTAGGAAGCAGCTTTTGTAATGCGTCGGTTGAAGGACTGGGGATCGTTAGTAAATTAAGCGTATCAATTCGAAGACGTTCACCATCTCTAACCTCACTGGTGTAAACACGGCTACAAGGGTTGGAGATTTGCGGTTCCTGTTCTAGCTTTTGCCCCTCATTTTGAAATAAGCGAATAGCAACATCTTGACCTAATTGGGCGTAATTAATCGGGGAGCAAAATATTCCATTAACCATTGGCGGTGTGCTGCCAGTTAATGAAAAAATACGGGGCGCAGCTCTCGAGCTTCCGAAATAACTAGCCTGAGTGATATATCGAGTTCTTTCGAGATCTTGCGTAATGATTGCATCTAACTTTTGGTTATTTGCGAAAAAATCAAATGCGGTATTGTAGGATTCGAGGTCGCTTGAGTAGCACACAACAATTTCGATATTCGGCACGTATTTTTGTAATGATAGCCGTACTTCCCGCACAAACTCCTCACTATTCAAATGATGTGAGGCCTCGGCAAAAACTCCAATTCTTTTATATGAGTTTTTTGCTATCTGATTTGCGATGGCTTCAGCTGCCTGAACGTAGTCAAGGCCAAAATGGATTTTAGCATTTTGGGGTTTTCGATAGACAAAAGTCACATTTTCAGGGGCAATTTGAAGCGTATCAAAATAAATAGCAGCATCATCAAGACAACTAACAGAGATAACACTTTTATATCCACCGGAGGCGATTTTTTGCAGCACTTTCAATTCTTTAGATTTGAGCTCATCAGTCAGGAAGATATCAAATGGCAAATCTGAACACTCTTCGATCGTTTGGCGAATAGAGTTGAATAGTACAGTGTATTTTTCTGATGTTAGGTGGGGGAGTACAATAGCAATCTTAATATTTGTATTTGCTCTGAGTAATTGAGCTTGTGTGTTAACGCTATAGCCCAGTTCTTTGGCTGCATTTAACACAGCTTCCATTTTCTCTACGCTGACGTTACCACGCCCATTTAACACATTAGAGACTGTGCCGTGCGAAACACCAGCAATCCTACAAATATCCCTCATCGTTGCCATTGATTATCCCCTCCAAATTGACTGTCAATAATAATACCTTAATTTGAGGTTATATAAAGATAAATGAAATTGATTCGTATCATCATATAGGACTTATTGTATGACTAAGAACATAATGAATTCAATTCTTTTACATCTAATTAACTTTGACTTATTGCATTGATATTTTTGGTATTAGTGAATTTTACTTTGAACATGATCACTTAATTCACTATAAAAGCTTTGTGATTATCTTAAATTATATATATTGATACGTATCAAATGCAGATAAGCATGATAATTACAAATAAAAGGAATTCACTATGAAAATCCATTTTTTAGGTACAGCTGCTTCCGAAGGTATCCCAAATCCATTTTGTCGATGTGAACATTGTTTAGAGGCACGCCGGCTAGGCGGAAAAGATATTCGAACCCAGTCATCCGCTATCATTGATGATGTTATGCTAGTAGATATGTCTCCGACGTTCAGTCATCAGTTATTGCGAGATGGTCGTGATGCGACTGATATTGAAACGCTTCTTTTTACGCATACTCACCCTGACCACTTTAATGTTGGCGATTTATATAGCCGTATGGAAGGTTATGGCTACGAAATATGTCACCCTTTGCACATTTTTGGTAACGACAGAGCAATTAATGGCTCTATCAGTGTTTTACCTGGTTACAGCAAAGAGCGCTTCGGCTTTCATTGTATGGTTCCCTATGAAACCGTTGAGCATAATGGCTATAAAATCACCCCCTTGCTGGCTAATCATGCAAAGTGGGAATATTGTTTTGTGTATCATGTAGAGAAAGGTGGAAAGAGTATTTTTTATGGACATGACTCCGGTTGGTTCCCTGAATTGACTTGGAATTGGCTTGTCGATAAGCCGTTGGATATCGTTGTTTTAGAATGTACCTATGGCTTGAATGGTGATGATAGAACGGACAATCACATGAGTTTGGAAACCGTGTTTGCAGCCAAACAGAAGCTGGAAGATCAAGGCTGTATACACTCGAAGACAAAAACATTGGTTTCCCATATCTCACACAGCGCGCGTTTATTACATGAAAATCTGGAAAGTATTTGCGCTGAACATAACATTTTAGTTGCTTCTGACGGCCTCACGGTTGAAGCAAACTAAGGAGATCACTATGAGCGTGAATATAACTTCCAGGCTGTTGATTATGATGTTTGTCCAATATTTCATGCAAGGCGCATGGAATATGACGATGGGACTGGTATTGAGTTCTTATGGAATGGCTAACATCATTGGTAATGCTTATGCTTTACTGGGACTGGCGACTATCATGTCACCACTCTTCATCGGAATGATTGCGGATAGATTCTTTTCATCACAAAAGGTTATGGCTGTACTTCACATTATCAATGCAGGTGTGTTGCTAACGGTGCCTCAATTTGTGGAAACACAGAATGTTGGAATGACCTTGTTACTGATCTTTATCGTCGGTTTGCTGTTTTACCCTACCACAGCACTCTCCAATAGTATTACTTTCTCGCACATTAACGGCGTGAAAATGTTCCCGGTTATCCGAGTGTTTGGAAATTTCGGTTTCATGGTTGTGGGATTCATCATGGGTGAAATGGGCTTCTCTGGTAGTACCATGACTTGGTATATTGCTGCGGGTGCAGGTGTTGTGCTAGCGCTATACTGTTTAACACTGCCGGACACGCCTCCGAAAGCAAAAGACCAGCCATTTAAGCCTAGAGATATTCTATGTCTTGATGCACTTTCTTTATTTAAAGACCGCTATTTCGCAATTCTCATGTTTAGCATCTTTGTGCTCATGATCCCAAAAACAGCCTATTCCGCTTATATTCCGGTATTCATTAAGGCGCTTGGGTTCGATAACGCAGCATCTATGATGCAGATTGGCGTGGCCTGTGAAATCGTCTTCATGTTTGTGCTGTCATTCGTGCTGTTAAAATTCGGGTTTAAAATTACATTAGCATTAGGTATTGGCTCTTGGATTATCCGAACAATCCTTTTCTCTTATGCAGCAATGGATACTGGCACGATGTTCATTATCATCGGCCTGTTACTGCAAGGTTTGTGTTGGGACTTTTTCTTTACTGCAGGCGACATCTATGTTGATAAAAAGGCGCGCCCAGAAATCCGAGCTCAGGCTCAAGGGATCCGCTTTATCGTCTCTAATGGTGCAGGCTTATTATTTGCTTCAACTGTCTGTGGTTATATTTTCAACAATACAGTCACAGAGACAGGAGCCGCGTCACTGCCTCAATGGGTTACCTATTGGCACTACCCAACAGTAGTTGCAGCCGTTGTATTAGTCTTCTTCCTTATTTTCTTTAAAGATGATGTTTCAAAAAAGAAAACAACGCAGCAAGATAATCACAATGTGGATGCTGTTGTTGAGAAATAAATGGAGTGAGGAGAGAGGTAAATGGAAGGCTTAACCTATATTTATGAGCAGTTAAGCATCTTCCCTCCTACATTAATCAAGTTGATGGTCGCCTTTGTCTTAGGCGGCCTCCTTGGTTTAGAAAGGGAAGCAAAAGGTAAACCGGTTGGTTTTACCACATGTGTTATCATTTCTGTTGCTAGCTGCCTGTTAACGATTGTGTCAATACAATCCGCTGAATACTACGCAGGGATATCCGACAATATACGTAGCGATCCCATGAGGCTAGCGGCGCAGATTATTAGTGGGATTGGCTTTTTAGGTGCAGGGGTCATCATGCACCGCAGCGATGATGCCATCTCAGGCTTAACAACCGCTGCAATTGTGTGGGCTTCAGCTGGGATTGGTATAGCGTCAGGAAATGGTTTTTATATTCATGCTATCGCAGTGACGGTCTTATTTTTTGTTGCAATATGGATTAGCCCACAAGTCTTGCTCTATCAAGCAAAGAGCAAAAAACTTGGTAAATTAAATATCCGAATGTTGTTCAATGATGAGGATGGCTTGCAGTTAATGATTGACTACCTGAAATCGAACAAAAATATAATAGACAGTCTAAATATTCGGGATTTAAAAAAGGAGCGTGTTGAAGTTAACTTGAGAGTGAATGTCAGGCAAAAAATGACGTTAACTGAGTTTTACATAGCACTCAAACAACTCCCACATGTGCAGGCGGTGACTTTAGAGCATTAATATTAGGCCAGACAAATTATCTGGCCTAATATTACTATCAATTACTACTGTTATATATCCCCCACAGTCCCCATGTGTCATCTTCTACATAATTACCAGTTGCCAAAGAGCCATACATATCAGTCCCATACATGCCTTCGTTCATATTTCTAACCATTTGTCGCCCAGTTTCTGAGTGATAATACTGAATAGGAATTAAATGGTTTCTATCGAAAATAAATAGAGATTGCTCTTCCGCGGTTTTACAGCCTTTTTCCCACAGCAGTCGCCTTCTTGCATCTCTATCTACGGTTAGGCAGTATTCTGAGTTTTCATTAAAAATTTGAATAGCAGCGCCTGCTTCTGAAAAATACTTATGCTTTTCAATCACTTTTGTATGAAATACTTTATGATAACCATCAGCTGTCGCATTGGAATAATCGCACCGATAGGTCCAAGCATAATGATCGCCATCAAAGTTATCCCAAAGACAGACTACACCTCCCCAGCCCCATGCTGCTTCACCTAACCAGGGCTTGATAAATATGCTGTTTTCTTTTGGAAAATTGTCTAGCAAATTAAGTTGACGAGAAAGGACGGAGTTCATCTCTTTTGACGGTTTTACAGTAACTGGAATCGCGACTTTATCCAACTCGCCTTGCATTTTGTAATAAGTATCAACGGAGTCAGGGTCATCAACCGTAATTACATTTGCACCAATACTTCTGGCCCATGCTAGGTTCATGCGGATATCTTTTTGTTCGTTAGGACCTAATCGCTCTTCCATTGTGTAACAACAGTTACCAGTATTAAGAATATAGGCACTTTCAATATTTAACTGCCGACCATCCGTAGTGCTCTTAATGGTTACTCCTTGAGTAACTTTGTCTCTTTTCCATTGAATGAAATCTGGATTGGGCACAAATAACCCTAGTGCTTTTTGTTTGCTTTTAATAATTGAGATCATTCGAGCCATTGAGCCTTTAAAAGTGTTATCACTTTCTAAGCTAGTTGGCTTTTCATACATACCTTGATCTGAAAGACGCTTCGTAGTTGTAATAAAATCATCTGAGTTTTTAATCACAACCTCAACATTTGGCACCAATTTAGCGGGTTGCCGAGCCCAAGAAGCAACCGCTCGACTGGTATTGTCCTCATATTGTTCACCTGGAGGGTTAGGTATATCCATTTTATTGATTTTTTCCGCTCCCCAGGGACTAATATAAGGGTTTGCCATAACGGCGGAGTTCGCGCCTTCCTTTATAAGCAGTTCTTGCCACTTTTCATAAGTTGGCACATGCTCCATACCAAATTTGACAATAAATCGCTTTAGAACATCAGGATGTGTTTTAGCTTCTTCAGAAATCGCTTTCGCAACCATAATAATTGCTTTTTCATCTTTAATATCAAAATAAAAAAGAGATTGACCATTGTTTGCTATGTAATCTGTGATAACTTCTTCAACCGTTGGTACATATTGATTCGTCGCATCCCAGTTAACAGAATGCATTTGTTTTGATTGAATTTCACGTTGAGTAAGACTTGATATAGGGGGATTCGGGCCGCTATTTGTTTCAGGGTTGTAATCCATTTCCAATACACGACCAATATTAGCATCATGAAAAACCATTAGAGCCCCGTCACTAGAAAGTCTGACATCCGTTTCTATCGCGTGCCTGCATTTCTTGTATGAACCTTGGAACGCTAGCAGACTATTTTCGGGAACTTTGCCATTCATATCTCCCCTATGATCCACTGAAACAACGGTGTCATCTTTACCTATGAAATCTAAACGGTCATATTGTTCTTGCCCTGTAGGGCATGTTGCATTTGCTGTAATAGGAATTAAAGTCAATACGGCTGTGCTGAGTAAGAGCAATGTGTTTTTTTTGAAATTAGCGAATTGCAGATTCATTCTGTTCCTTAATTATTAGGTATTGAACAATTAAATGATTGAGATAAATCGATAGATCACTATCCCAGATATTTGGTCTATTCAGTACAGCATGGAAAAACTGAACAACCAGCCGCATTGGTCGCGGGGAAGGGAAAAATTTTAGTTAAGTGACGTTCCTCACATTATTATTGAGTTTAGTTATTGGCTATTTCCAAAAGAAATACACAAATTGTGGAGGGATATAAATCAGCAAAGTTGGTTTATATGGTATCGAGCTTGGTTAGAATTCCTCTAACCTTAAGCGTATTTAGTGGTATTTATTAGCACTGATTTGAAGACAATGAATAACCATTTTGGGGGTAGGGAGTATTTTACTGATACAGTAGGGGATAATGAAACGGTCATCAGGCGTTATTATGGTATCAGGATAAAGTCGATCAGGAACTCGGCCAACAAATGGAACTGCTCGGGGATTAATAAAGAATATAGCCCCCTTATCGTAGGAGGCCCAACTTAAAGCCATCTCTTCTCGAGGCGCTATTTTACTTATAGCAAAGCTATAGCGCTTTCAACATGCGAATTTCACAGTCACTATGACCCGTATTTCCTAACGGTTCATCAATAAATTCAAAACCTAATTTTTCATACAGCTTAATGGCCGCTTGGAGCTCTTTGGTTGTCTCTAAATAGCAGCGGGTATAGCCTTGCTGTTTAGCAAACGTCAGTGACATTTGCACGATTTGCTTCGCTAGGCCTTTGCCTCTGAGTACAGAAGATAGGTACATTTTTTGTAGCTCAGCTGTTTGGCTATCACCACCTGCGACTTGCGAAACACCGCCACCGCCAACAATTTCGCCATCCATTTCCACCACCCAGTAAGCACTGCGCGGTTTGCTATAAACTTCAAATAAGGTATCTAAGATAGGGTCTGCAACGGCAAATCCTTTGTCTGCGGTTAAGCCATGTTCAGCAGAAACTTCGCGGATCACTGCGGCAATGCCTGCGTTATCTTGTTGTCCGATAAGACGAATTTTGTAGTTTTGTGTTGTCATGTGAAACTCTTGATTATTATTGTGTACAACTCAGTGTAGAGAGAACCAGAAGGGAACTTCAATCTGAGAACTGCGAACGCAGTCGTTTGATGATACTCGAATAAAAAGCCCTTATCAACGAATCGATAAGGGCTTAAAAATGATGAGTTACTTAATAATTATAAAGAGGCGATAGTCACTTTTTGCGCTTCAATTTTAGCTTTTGCTTCAATATTAGCAGTTAAGCGTTCACGCTCTTTTTCAACAACGGCAGCAGGCGCGCGGCTCACAAAACCTTCGTTAGCGAGCTTGCTTTCAATGGTTTCGATTTCTTTCACCACTTTTTCCAGCTCTTTATCTAAACGAGCCAGTTCTGCGTCTTTATCGACTAAGCCAGCCATTGGGATAAGGAGCTCTGCACCGCCAACGAGTTTAGTGACGGAAACCGGTGCTTCTTCACCATCAGCCAGTACGCGGATGCTTTCTAAACGTGCCATTGATTTGATAAAGCTTTGGTTTTCTTCGATACGACGTTTTGCATCAGCGGAAGCACCACGCAGCATCACATCCAGTGGCTTACCTGGAGAAATGTTCATTTCCGCACGAATATTACGGACAGCAATAATGGCTTCTTTGATCCACTCAAGGTCGCTCAGCGCAAGTTCATCCACTTTAGCCGCATCGAACTCAGGGAACGCTTGCAACATAATGGTATCGGCATCAATGCCTTTAACCACTTTCACACGCTGCCAGATGGTTTCAGTGATAAACGGAATGATTGGGTGAGCAAGGCGCAGTAAACCTTCTAGCACTTCAATCAGGGTGAAACGCGCTGCACGGACTTGCGCTTCGTTACCTTTATGAACAGCAGGCTTAGACAGCTCTAAGTACCAGTCACAGAATTCATTCCATGTGAAATCATATAAAATACCCGCTGCGATATCATAACGGTGAGTATCTAACGCTTCACGGTAAGCTTTCACGGTCTGATTAAATTGCGCCATGATCCAGCGGTCAGCCAATGAGAAGCTCATTTCGCCACCGTTTTGACCGCAGTCTTGGCCTTCCGTATTCATCAGAACGAAACGGCTCGCATTCCATAATTTATTACAGAAGTTACGGTAGCCTGACAGACGTTTCATATCCCAGTTAATATCACGGCCTGTTGATGCGAGTGCTGCTAAAGTAAAGCGCAGAGCATCAGTACCGTGGGCTTCGATCCCTTCTGGATACTCTTTACGGGTACGTTTAGCAATTTTCTCAGCCAGTTGTGGCTGCATCATGTTGCCAGTACGTTTTTCAAGTAAGTCTTCCAGAGAAATACCGTCAATCATATCCAGTGGGTCGATAACGTTCCCTTTGGATTTTGACATTTTTTGGCCTTCTTCGTCACGGATCAGGCCTGTCATGTAGACGGTTTTAAATGGCACTTGTGGCTCACCGTTTTCATCTTTGATGAAATGCATGGTCATCATGATCATACGGGCGATCCAGAAGAAAATAATATCGAAACCACTGACCAATACATCGGTTGGATGGAAAGTTTTCAGTGCATCAGTATTTTCTGGCCAGCCTAGGGTAGAGAATGTCCACAGACCGGAAGAGAACCAGGTATCCAGTACGTCATCATCTTGGCGCAGAGCGATATCCGCACTTAGATTGTTTTCACGACGAACTTCGTCTTCATCGCGACCCACATAGACATTGCCTTTCTCGTCATACCATGCAGGGATACGATGGCCCCACCACAGTTGGCGAGAAATACACCAGTCTTGAATATCACGCATCCAAGAGAAATACATGTTTTCATATTGGCGTGGAACGAATTGAATACGGCCATCTTCAACGGCTTTAATGGCATCACGCGCTAAAGGCTCGGTACGTACATACCATTGGTCGGTCAGCATTGGTTCAATAACCACGCCGCCACGGTCACCGTAAGGCACAGTTAAGTCATGCGGTTTAACTTCAACTAACAGGCCAAGTTGTTCGAACTCTGCCACGATAGCTTTACGAGCCGCAAAACGTTCCATACCGCGGTAAGCTTCTGGAATTTCACAGCTATATGCGGTAGATGGGTTACCGTTAGTATCGAAAACTTCCGCTTCATTACGGACGTTACCGTCTAAGTCCATCATGTTAATCATGGTTAACTGATGGCGTTTACCGACTTCATAGTCATTAAAGTCATGAGCAGGGGTGATTTTCACACAACCGGTGCCTTTTTCCATGTCGGCGTGTTCGTCACCCACAATTGGAATACGGCGATTGATAATTGGCAGAATAATTTCTTTGCCAATTAAATCTTTATAGCGTGGATCTTCCGGGTTAACTGCGACACCGGTATCCCCTAACATGGTTTCAGGGCGGGTAGTTGCGACCACTAAATAGTCTTTACCTTCAGCGGTTTTTGTGCCATCAGCTAATGGATAACGCAGGTGCCACATAGAGCCTTTAACTTCACGGTTTTCAACTTCTAAGTCAGAAATTGCCGTGTGCAGTTTCGGGTCCCAGTTAACTAAGCGCTTACCACGATAAATTAAGTTTTCTTTGTAAAGGCGAACGAACGCTTCTTTAACGGCTTTAGATAAGCCTTCATCCATAGTGAAACGTTCACGTTCCCAATCAACAGAGTCGCCTAAACGACGCATTTGTTGTGAAATGGTACCGCCAGATTCCGCTTTCCATTCCCAGATTTTGTCAATGAATGCATCGCGGCCGTAGTCGTGGCGGTTTTTACCTTCTTCTGCTGCGATTTTACGCTCAACGACCATCTGAGTTGCGATACCCGCATGGTCTGTCCCCGTTTGCCATAAGGTGTTTTTACCTTGCATACGTTGGTAGCGGATCATGGTGTCCATGATGGTTTGCTGGAAGGCGTGACCCATGTGCAGGCTACCAGTGACATTCGGTGGTGGAATGACGACGCAGAAGCTGTCTTGGGTGGTATCCCCATTAGGTTTAAAATAACCGCTTTTCTCCCAGTGAGCATACAGAGATTGCTCAATCTCAGCGGGGTTATACGTTTTATCGAGCGAAGGCTCATTCATTGGGCTATCTGGTTTCTTTTCCATTGTCTTTTTGTATTCAGTAAGTTGGCGGCGCCGCCATAGTCAAATTGAAGCCGACGCTACGGTAAGTTTTATACCGTTCACGCGCCAACTGTTTTAAAGTTTCATCAATAGGTACGAAGTCTACCACTTCATGGAAAGCCGTGGCAAAATCTGCGAATTGATTTTGTAAATTAATCAGAACATCACGAGGAGTATTTCCCCGTTTAGCTGGCCAACAAATTTCAATCGGAGCACCATAACGTGGCCCTTCACCTGCCAGATTATGCGGGACAAACTGGTGCGGGTCGCGTTGCCACAGGGCTTCATCAATCTTTTCAGCTTGTTGTTGTGTTTCGCAAGCAATCAAAACGCGTTTTCCACTGCGCCATAGCTGAGCCGCAAGCTCACAAGCTAGCCATTCATGGGCTTCTAGCTCAGGATACGGTGAAGCTTGTTCTAGTTGGTAAAATGTACCTTTTTTCATATACCCGTCTACCCGTCATACTTCAATTTGCAGGGTTGTTGGCTACACGTTTTCACCTTAGTCACATACTTTTGTATGCTCCCAAGGTCTCAACCGCTTGCCGCCTACCTACAAACTGAATTATTTAGGGTATAGCGTAAATAGCTACCCTTCAATTTGCAGGGTTGTTGGTTATGTTCTTTTGGTGACTGAAAGCCAGATTATTTCTATGCTGAATTATAACCTTTTTTATAGCTGGCTCAAAATGGCTTTCTTGGGGCATCAAAAAACAAAAAATAATATCCCGAATCGCTATTGCTCATCGGGATATTTTTACGAGTGATATACAGCTAAATCACTAAATGGGATTAATCATCACCATTAAGGCCGGCACGGTTCAATAAGAACTGTGCGAGCATGGAAACAGGGCGACCAGTTGCCCCTTTCGCTGCGCCAGAACGCCAAGCAGTCCCTGCGATATCAAGGTGTGCCCAGTTATATTTCGTGGCAAAGCGAGATAGGAAACAGCCTGCAGTGATAGCCCCCGCAGGACGACCACCTGTATTGGCTAAATCCGCAAAGTTCGGTGTGATTTGGTCAAAATATTCATCGGCTAATGGTAAACGCCATGCACGGTCACCCGCTTGCTCAGATGCATTTAACAGTTCGTGAGCCAGTGGGTTATGGTTTGACATCAAACCGGTGTAGTGGCTACCTAATGCAATCACGCAAGCCCCTGTTAAGGTTGCGATATCGATAACCAGCTCAGGCTCAAAACGTTCAATATAGGTGAGAGCATCACACAGAACTAAACGGCCTTCGGCATCGGTATTGAGGACTTCAACGGTTTGCCCTGACATCGTCGTTAGGATGTCACCCGGACGATAAGCGCGACCGCCTGGCATGTTTTCACAGCCAGCTAATACCCCAATCACGTTGATTGGCAGTTGCAACTCAGTGATAAAGCGCATGACGCCATACACACTTGCGGCACCACACATATCGTATTTCATTTCATCCATGCCTTCGGATGGCTTGATTGAAATACCGCCAGAGTCAAAGGTTAGACCTTTACCAAGTAAAACGATTGGCTTACTTTCAGGGTCTGAACTGCCTTTATATTCCATGATGGACATTAGCGATTCATTTTGTGAACCTTGACCCACCGCGAGATAGGCGTTCATTCCTAACTCTTTCATTTGCTCTTCACCAATGACTCGAGTGGTGAGTTTGCTGTCTGAAATATCTGCTAATTGACGTGCTTGGGACGCTAAATAACCTGCATTACAGATGTTTGGCGGCATATTACTTAAATCTTTCGCTGCTTTAACCCCAGATGCAATAGCTAATCCGTGAGAAATAGCACGCTCACCACTGGTTAATTCACGGCGTGTTGGTACATTGAATACCAGTTTACGCAGTGGGCGGCGATGTTCTGTTTTATTACTTTTCAGTTGATCAAACACATACAGCGATTCTTTCGCTGTTTCGACAGCTTGACGAACTTTCCAGTAGTTATTGCGGCCTTTGACATGTAATTCAGTTAAGAAACAGACGGCTTCCATTGAGCCCGTTTCATTCAACGTACTGATTGTTTTCTGAATAATTTGTTTAAATTGGCGCTCATCTAATTCGCGTTCTTTACCACAGCCGATAAGTAGAATGCGTTCAGACAGAACGTTGGGTACATGATGGAGTAGCAGGGATTGCCCCACTTTACCCTCAAGTTCGCCGCGGCGCAGCAGGGCGCTGATATATCCGTCACTTATTTTGTCCAGCTGTTCAGCAATTGGGGACAGACGGCGTGGTTCAAAGACTCCGACAACAATACACGCACTGCGTTGTTTTTCCGGGCTACCACTTTTTACACTAAACTCCATGCGTTCTCCTGAATCTTAAAGACAAAGGCCGATGCTCCCGCTAAAATTAGCGTTTCGCATGATCTACCTCATAGAGAATGAACTCTTTATGTTAAACTAACCATCTATACGCGAAATAGCTCACGTTGTATGCTGTTAATTGCGATACACCATGAAGTATGGCGGGTATATCTGGTTTCTCGAATATTAAGCATGTTCTGATATTTCTATCAGTACAGAGAATGCTTTTATATCATTGTAGCCATACAATAAACTAGAGTATATGTTAGTAAATGGCAGACATCGAACGAACTTAGCCATTTTCTTCCCAAAAGACAAGTTTTCACAGGCGTAATAAGCGTGATCATTATTAGATATTTGGTACGGGAAACCCTGAAAAGTCAGTTAGCCATACTTTTTGTATTGATGCTAATCTTTTTTAGTCAGAAGTCGATAGATATTCTTGGCGCAGCGGTTCAGGGTAACATTCCTTCAAACTTAGTACTTCCTTTGCTGGGGTTAGGTGTGCCTGAAATGGCGCAGCTTATCTTGCCTTTGAGCCTATTCCTTGGGCTTTTGATGACTTACAGTAAACTTTATACTGAAAGTGAAATCACGGTAATGCACGCCTGCGGTTTAGGCAAAAGTGTTTTAGTGAAAGCCGCGTTAGTCCTTGCGGTGATTACCGCGATGGTCGCAGTTGCTAACATTACATGGATGCTGCCATGGTCATCTCAATATCAAGAGCAAGTATTGGCGGATGCGAAAGCGAATCCTGGGCTAGCAGCCATGGTGGAAGGGCAATTTAAAACCACTAAAGATGGCAACTATGTGCTGTATATCGGTGATGTAAAAGGGAATAACTTCAAGAACGTTTTTCTTGCTCAGTTACGTGCTGCAAATGAACAACGACCTTCTGTTGTGGTAGCTGATAGCGGTTATATGAAAGAAGACCCTGATGGCCGTCAAGTCGTTGTTCTAAATGAAGGAACTCGTTATGAAGGAACAGCGCTACTGCGCGATTTTCGCATAACTGACTTTGTTAATTACCAAGCCATTGTTGATCACCAAACTGCAGAAACGCGTAGTGACCGAGTCGAGCAAAAAAATATGTTGCAACTGTGGTCTGAAAATACGCCTGAAGTAAACGCGGAGTTCCATTGGCGTTTAACGATTGTTTTCTCTGTTGTTGTCATGGCTTTGATGGTTGTGCCGTTAAGCGAGGTTAACCCACGTCAGGGGCGGGTGTTGAGTATGCTTCCTGCGATGCTGCTGTACCTTATTTTCTTTCTATTACAGAGCACATTGCGGAATAGTGCCGATAAAGGCGACCTCGACCCAAGGTATACCATGTGGGCGGTAAATGTGGGGTATTTGATATTAGCGATAGTTTTAAATGCGTGGAATACTGTCCCAATGCGCCGTATGCGTCTTAAATTGAGTAAAGGGGTTGCCTGATGTTTGGTGTTTTAGATAGGTATATCGGTCGAACCATCTTAAATTCGATTTTAGTGACGCTATTTCTGCTCGTTTCACTGGCAGGGATCATTAAATTTGTCGAGCAGCTTCGCAAAGTGGGCGATGGCGACTACACGGCATTGAGTGCAGGTGTATTCACCTTATTAACTGTCCCAAAAGATATTGATATTTTCTTCCCAATGGCGGCATTGTTGGGAGCACTAATGGGGTTAGGCGCACTGGCTTCACGTAGTGAGCTGGTGGTCATGCAAGCTTCCGGCTTTACCCGTTTACAAATTGCATTATCTGTGATGAAAACGGCTGTTCCATTGGTCATTGTTGCGATGTTTATCGGTGAGTGGATTGCGCCTGCGGGAGAGCAGTGGGCAAGAAACTATCGTGCAGAAAAAATTGTGGGTAACTCATTAGTGGTGACAGATGAGGGGATGTGGGCAAAAGATGCCAATGACTTTATCCATATTCAGCGGATTAATAATGCGACCTCGATTCAAGATGTATCGGTTTATCGCTTTGATGATCAACGTAAGTTGAAGTCAGTTATGTTTGCCGCAAATGGCGAATACGACTCAACAAATCAACTTTGGGTGTTATCTCAAGTGGATGAGTCAATTTTAAGTAGTGAGAAAAAAATCACAGGTTCACAGCGACTAACAGTAGATTGGAAAACTAATCTGACCCCAGAAAAACTGGGAATAGTTTCACTGAATGCTGACTCGCTATCCATTCGCGGCTTGTATCAATATGTCTCGTATTTAAAAGAGAGTGGCCAAGTGGCTGCTGTTTATGAGCTTAGTATGTGGAAAAAAATACTCGCGCCATTATCCGCAGCCGTCATGATGCTAATGGCAGTTTCATTTATTTTTGGGCCACTGCGTACCGTTCCTATGGGTGTTCGTGTTATTTCAGGTATCGTGGGGGGGTTCCTCTTCTACGTACTTAACCAAGGGTTTGGTAACTGGAGTTTAGTCTATTCGGTTCCCCCTATCATTGCTGCTGTTTTACCGAGCTTGCTATTTTTGATAGTGAGTATTGTTTTGCTAGTTAAGCGAAAATAACGGTAGGCCAATGAAAAATAAAAAACGGTAGTAAATTGAAAATCTACCGTTTTTTTTAGCCAAACAGTGCGTAACCTAGAGCGCTGATATAGGTTAATAACCCAGTTTGTGGTTGGAATAACTTTTTCCTGACGATAGATGTATTTGCTGGGTTATCAATAATAGCTAAAATATTTTCGCCACTGCGATTAGCTAGTTGTTGAGCAAGAGAAAACATTCCCCCGCATAGGCTATTATGGGTTTTGAATTTAAACGCTTTCTGACATTTTTCACGATAAATTCGCCTCTCTTCTTGCCGATAAGCTCGGATAGCCTGCATTTCAAAATCGCCTAAATATTTACAGGTAAATTGAGGGTTAATTGATTTATCTTCTATCTGTTGGGAATATTTAACTTTATGGCTTTTAATGTCATTTAGGATACTCGCCAATTCTGATTGACTTGTTTTATGGGCCAGAGTGGGATGGCTACTGGGTGATGTAGCGTAATTTTTAGTTCTCATTTTAGCTTTGCGGTTGTGGATAAAGTAGCTAAAAGATTACCGAGAAGATTAGATAATTGATTTTAAAAATGGATAGTAAATTTATTAAAAACAGCCTGAATATCTCAGGCTGTCCAGACTGCAGCCAAACATATAATGTTTGGCTGCAAGTCGAATAGGTTTTTAAAATAAACTAGGAAAATCAAATTATTGATTTTCGGCTGATAACACAAAGTGGGAAAAACCACGCTTTTATCCCGCTTTGTCAACAACCTCAACAGCCTGAATATCTCAGGCTGTTGTCGCAATTAACGTGATAACACGGGTAAATCCACGTTTTAAGGTTGGGGTGTAACTCGCCATTGCTTGTAACGCTTCGGCGGTACTCCTTCAATGTTTCCCATACGCATGGTTAGTAGACAATGAAGCGACTAGTTCGTTAACGCCAATCGTTAATTTACTGAATTTACTGCTATCTTTTCGGGTCATCACCACAAATACCCCAATGTTTTGCTGTGGTATCATCGCCATATAGGTATTAAACCCACCGCCACCACCGGTTTTCTGATAAATACCCGGAGTGCCATTTTTAGGTTTCATATACACCCACCCAAGGCCGAGTCCATCAGCATGGCCTGCAACATCCATCCCTTTAATTTCTAAAAGCTTTTCACGTGGGAAATAGATACCTTGTTCACGGGCTGCGGTGACTTTTCTTAAGTTACTGTCTGTCGATAAAAATTGTTGCATCCATTTTTGCATATCTGCAGGGGTAGAATACACGCCACCACTGCCTGCTGCTGCGAGTGTGTTATGGCAAGGGCTTGGTTTCGTTCCTTCCATTAAACGGGCACATTGAGCATTATTTGGCGTGTAAGTGGTATTTGTCATCTTAGCCGGAGAAGTCACGTAATGGCTAAATAACTGTGGGTATGAGTGCCCTGACGCTTTAACCATCGCATCAGCGAGTAAATCATATGCAAGGTTGGAGTAGGAAGCTTCTGTACCCGGTGTTGCATCTAACTTGCCAGTTTTTAGCCATGTCCAGCGGTTATCTTGAGTTGGCCAAATAAAAACAGGACGTCCCCATTTCCCTCCGGGTTGTTCGCGAGGTAACCCACTGGTATGGCTTGCTAAATGATATAAGCGAATAGGTTGCCCACTGGCATTATCAGGAACATTAACACCGTGATAGGCATATTGTTGCAACGGATCAGTAATTAACAGTTTCTTATCTTGCTCGAGCTTAATTAATATTTCGCTTGTCATTAATTTTGTAATTGATGCAATGCGAATTAATGAATTTGGGCCCGGTTTTTTACCATTACCCGGCGCAGTTTCACCATAATAGCGCGATAGCGCCTGATTATTATCGATAACAATAATAGCCATGCCTCGCGCATCACTTTCATTAAAAATGCGATTAGCATATAAATCGACAATCTTAGCGACGCGCTCGTAAGTCCTTCTATCTCCCTCAAAAACCTGCCAGTCTGAGGATTCAACATCATTACTTTGCAGAAATTTTGGTGCTTTTTCTGTCTTACTTGAACATGCCATTAACACTAAAGATAATGCGGATACAGACAGAACTTTTAGAAATGATTTCTTCATGTTGGAAGCCAGCCGATATGATTGTTTGCAAATAGCCTTTCAGCCAATATTATTTTTTCTTAGCGAAAATCTTCATGACGACACCAATTAAGATGCCAATAAAGATACCTGTTGCTATCCACCCAACAAAACCCATGATTAAACCTTAAATATTGACATTAGATTGCAGATAAACTAACAAAAATAATGACCTGCCGCCAGTCAGAGAGCCTCGCGATAAGAAAAATAATTTGGGAAAAGTTAACATACTCATTAATAGATATATAAACAAAAGAAGCTTTCCCTGTGATTTTATCAAATCTAATGAATATGCTTTTTTTTTAATCGAACAAACAACATCTTCACGAATAAGTGTTGCCAGTAGGCATAAGGCAAGTATAATGACAGCGTTTTCCAAGAAACACATCACTTCGTGCCGGAGTGGCGGAATTGGTAGACGCAGTTGATTCAAAATCAACCGCCTTCGGGTGTGCCGGTTCGAGTCCGGCCTTCGGCACCATAAGAACATCAAGAGACGTCAACCGACGTCTTTTTTTGTACCTGAAATCCAGTGTTTGCAAGGTTCCTCTCGCATTTTAACTCTACCAACGTATACTCAACTCAACCGACATCAAGTTAATGATGTGGGTACATTTGCGGGTATATGCCGATTCGATAAAGTTTTGTACCCGCAATTCGGCTGCGAGGATAGTTAAAATGGCACTTTCCGATACTAAGGTTCGTTCTGCAAAATCTGAAGATAAGGCGTATAAGCTGACAGATGGTAACGGACTATTTCTTCTGGTTCATCCTAATGGCTCTAAATATTGGCGCTTCCGTTATCGCTTTGGCGGTAAAGAAAAGATGCTAGCATTTGGCGTGTATCCTGATGTCTCCCTAGCGAATGCTCGTGAAAAACGAGATGAAGCAAGAAAGCTTGTCGCCAGTGGGGTAGACCCTAGTGAGAAACGCAAAGAAGTTAAAGAAGAGCAACAAAAGGAATTTAATACCTTTGAGAAAGTCGCTCGTGATTGGCATGCGACCAATAAGAAGTGGTCAGAAGGTCATAGCCATCGAGTCCTCAAAAGCCTTGAGGACAATATCTTTGTTGCTATTGGTAAACGCAATATTACCGAACTGAAAACTCGTGACCTACTCGAACCGATTAAAGCCGTAGAGATGTCTGGACGTCTTGAGGTGGCAGCACGTTTACAACAACGTGTGACAGCCATAATGCGTTATGCGGTACAAAGCGGTTTAATCGACTACAATCCAGCACAAGATATGGCTGGCGCCGTTGCCACTGGTAAACGAGTCCATAGAGCTGCATTAGAACTTAAACGCCTCCCTGAGTTCTTACAACGCATTGATGATTATAAGGGAAGACCTTTAACTAAACTTGCCGTCAAACTTACCTTGTTAGTCTTCATTCGTTCCAGTGAACTGCGCTTCGCCCGTTGGGATGAAATTGATTTTGAAAATGCCATGTGGACGATCCCCGCAGAACGCGAAGCGATAGAAGGCGTTAAGCACTCACATCGCGGATCAAAAATGCGTACTACCCATTTAGTTCCTTTAAGCCGACAAGCTATTGAGATCTTAAAGCAGATCTATCAATTTAGCGGTAATCACGAACTGATCTTTATCGGCGATCATAACCCTAAAAAACCAATGAGTGAAAACACAGTAAACAACGCATTACGTGTGATGGGCTATGACACTAAAACGGAAGTGTGTGGGCATGGTTTTAGAACAATGGCGTGTAGTTCGTTGATTGAGTCAGGGCTATGGTCGAAGGATGCAGTAGAAAGGCAGATGAGCCACCAAGAACGGAACTCAGTAAGAGCGGCTTATATTCATAGGGCGGAACATATTGAGGAACGGCGCTTGATGGTGCAATGGTGGGCTGATTATTTGGATGCGAATAGGGAAAGACATGTAGGGGCGTTTGGGTTTGGGAAGTGATATTGAAGCGGTAGGTATGGTTATATAAAATATAGCCCTTTTAGGTATATAACTAAAAGGGCTGGCTTAAGTAGTATTTACAGGGTCGGGTCCACTAATTCAAATTTAGTCTGACTAGCATATAACTAAACCTAACCAATTCGGCATTTTGTACCAGCCAATATTTAAACTTCAATTTTTATTTCATGATCTTAACTATCGATTTTAAGCAGAAATTCAGAAAACGTCTTGTCAATCAGATCCGCTTTTCCTGTCTCAAAATCCAAAAAGTAGACCATGTCATGTTGTTTATCGAAGCATATGTAATTACCAAAGTTATCTATTGCAAAAGCAACGAGTAATTTTGATATTTCAGCAACGCCTCTGTTCAATCTGATGATATTTTCTTTATCATCAGGATTGAATGACAAAAAGGATTTAATCGTTCTCTCTTGTGATGTAGTCGTACTAAATACACTTACCGGAGGTCGGCCACCATTATATTTCTTAACAAAATCCACATAGGAATCGGTGAATTTGTAGCCCAGTTTTTCCTCGGCATCTGAAATAAGGCTTTCCGTCACCAAAGGTTTTATATAACGCCATTCTTTCATTTTCTCTATCCTCATAATCAACGGTTTTCTCTACCACCGCCCCAAATGGCTTTACCACCGGTATGTCGGTTATTTTGATGCTCTTCCGTGCTGACCAGCTGCATCTTGCCTGGCTCTTCACTGTGATGCCAGGTATAGCCATCGGGAGTTTCACCATTTTCAATTTGTTCTAACTGTTCATCGGTGAATTGTTGTGCAAATTCAGGATCGTTGTCTACCTTTTCTTTAAGCGCTTGATTCGCATAATCTGCTTGCGCAGAATCTCTTGCCTGCGTTAACTGTTCGGGAAGTTGTACATCAATGGTACTATTTAATTGCGGGAACACGCCTTCAACTTCTACGCCATTCACTTCGATAGTTTTTCGTTCATATATAGTACCATCGTCACCTGTTTGACCTTCTTTGCTTTCATTTATTGTTTTTATGTAAATTTTTCCATTTTCATCGATAGTAGCATTTTCAAGTAAATTTCCTGAGCAACCGAGCTTTTCTCGATAGTAATCTTTTTCCTCTTGTGTCAAGGGGAGGGTTTCAGTTTCTTCACATTCAGGCTTTGAGTCTGCTTCTTTCAGAATAGGACGATCCAGTTCGCTTAAGTCGATGTTTACCGGATCAATGCTTTCTAATGTTTTCGACAGTTCGGGTTGTAACTTATTTGCAATCTCTTTAATTGCCATTAAATTCATCATCATGCAAGCCCTCTCTTAGCGAATTGTGTCCACTCAGAGTAGAGTTTGGTGTACAATTCTCCATTAGGGACTAATGATCTGAGCAGAGGCTGAATCAACATAATCACTTGCTCTTGAGATGCGATATGGCACTTTTCGAAAACCAGGTTTTGAAGATTAGAATGCATTTGCTCTATGCTCTTAGCTCGGCAAATAGCGTTTTCTAACTTGTTCTTACAGCCTAATAAATATGGCACAAGAAATGAGAAGTCGCTGAATAGCATTTCAGTCAGACCAGAGTGTAAATACTTTCTGAGTTGAATTTTCATTTCTGTGGGCAAATTACTTCTATAGAGCTCTTCTGCCAATTGCTCTTCATTTGCTTCTGACGGCACTTGATTGTATTCACTCAAAAGATGGGTGAGTAGATTAAAACGAAATATCATTTCACTTATTGTTCTGGTTGGTGCTGCTTGATAACGGTAAAGCCTTTCTTGTCCTGGAAAACGGTTAACTTTACACAGCACAGCTTCGAGCCATTCATTCTGATAGATTACTGCCACTCCCCGCGGTAAACGGGCCATTTCGTCAACTTGCTCATCTGTTAGTGCTGCAGATTTACCCGCCAACAATCGGTCAGTTTCATCCGGTAAGCGCATTAAGATTTTAGTGTTGGTATTGCGAATAGCTGAAATATGCACCGCTGATGGTGATTGGTCAGCAATGATAAAGCCTTCGCCATGCGTGCGCATTTCGGCGATAGCATTAGATAACATTTCGACCGATTTTTCAGCGACGCTGCCACCTTCTCCACCATTACCAGATGGGTTTGCTCGCAAAATATTGTGAGCTTCTTCTAAAACAGTGATGTGTTTTAGCTGCTGGTTCATCAGCATTTTTTCCGCACGGTATTCACCAAGTTTTATGATCAACAGCCCCATCAGAAGCGATTTCGTTTCTTGTGATCCTACCCGGCTCAAATCAATGATGACATTACGGTCGAACAGGTCAGCATTGCTGATTTCATCAGCGGCAAAGATTTGGCCGTTCAGTCCGTTAACCATTGACCGAACACGCGTGACTAATGCACCTGTATAGTTACTTTTTATTTCATCTGAGTAAGCAGATTGAGCGATTACAGATTCGAGCTGGATCAGCAAATCGGCAAAGGTAGGGAACAACGTAGAACAATACGCTGACGTAGAATCGTGTAAATCCCATCCACAGGCTTCATAGCTTCGCAGTACTGCATCTTTGAGAATTGCAGGCATTGCTGCATACATTGGCCAGCAGACGTTAAATACTTCAATCAAGCGATCCACATGTTCAAGTACATGGGTTTGCTCCGGAAAGGAAAACGGATTGATTTTCAAAAGCTCTGTAAATCGGTTATTAGTACCTAAAACACGTACATCTTGGCGATTTCCGAAGACGTGCTTGTATTCACCCTTTGCAGGTTCAATAACCAAGAATGGAATGTCTTGTTGTATAGCTTGATCCAACAGAGCGTAAACCGTGTTGCTTTTGCCAGAACCTGTAGAGCCGGTGATTAGGGTGTGACTTGTCAGTTGGTCAAGGTCTAACTCCACGGTTTGTGGCAAGTCGGTCCACAAATGGCGTACCTGACCCAGCGATATAGTTCGTAAGTTGGTGTCAGAGAGACCAGCGTTCAGCGTTTGTACTTTACGGCCAAATGCAGCGGTTTCCTGTACCACGACGGTAGACGTAGAACGGCGAGGAAGGCTTAGCTGTAGCGCCATTTCCTTGCTCGAGACTAAGGTAGCAGGAGTAAGGTAGGGGATGTGAGTATTCCCTGCAAAACTCGGTTCGAGTCTAGGGTGCACGAGCTGCCCCAACCATTGTGTTATCGCATTGGCTTTTTTGCCAGCCCATGTGGTCAGAGCAAAATCTTCCATAGACGACTGAGTACCGCGTGTTAGCCCCAAAAAAATACTGGATAGCGCTTCGCTGGAGGCTGCACTATCACTTACAAAGTAAGCGGTACTGAGCCAGCCACCGTGGCTTTTAGCTTCGTTTATTCGGTTTAAGTGGTGATCCACCTTATCAAGCATATTTAAAATGCCTTTGTCTGCCGTCTCAAAACTAACTTGCTGTGTTGAGCCTTGAGTTTGGGTTATGCCTTTGGTGTTGGTCGTGCTGCGTGTGTCAGTCTTTGTCGTTGTAGCACTTGTTGCCGTCGACTGGTTGGTCGAATGACTGCGACTTTCACTTGTTGAAGTAGAATCAGAGGAACCGACTGTGTCTTGGGTTTGGAACATGCTCGCAATTTGTCCGCCAACTTGTACGCCAACCATGGCTGTTAAAGGCCCGCCGAGAGAGCCTGCAACAGAGCCAATTGCCATCGCCCCCATTCCAATTATTTTATTTTTTTTGTTTGGCGAGGATTTACTTTTATTGGAGGTATGAGAATGGGAAGTAGAGGTCGTTGTATTTTCACTGTTGCCTATTGTTTCGGTCAGTCCGAGGCTTTCACCCAAGGAGTGGCTTAACCCTTCGCTGATGCTGAGGTTGACAGCATCACTGTCCTGAACGCCATAGCTATATTGGCGACTCGATAGCGCAGAAAGTTGCGTTGCTACTTGCTCATAGCCTGTACGAACAGTATTCAATGCTTGCATAGACACCGGCTCGGCCAGGATCAGTCCCTCGTAAGTACGGCTTTCTGCTGCATCGATAAAACGTTCCAGTCCTTGCATAAAGTTCGTTTGGTCTTCTGTAGAAAGCCCGGGTACGCTGCTAACAGCAGTGACTGTTTTAATTGAGTCACTGTCACTGAGCCCATCTAATAGTGTGTCTACGTCGGTACCTATGAGTGCCGTAAGTTTGCTGCCCGGAAAATGCCCTTTGAAAGTCTCTTGCAATAAATCGCCTGAGTTTTGCCCGAGCATTTTCCCCGGCTCACCACGTGTGCCAATATAGAGCAGAGTCTCTTTTCCGTCAGATTTCAGGAAGAGGAATACAGTGTATCCCGCTGCGCCCAATGCAGTATAAGCTGCAGTGGTACTTTCAAGTACAGATTGCTTGTTTTCCTGAACCAGACGTTCCACACGGAAAATACGCACATCTCCGCCTCTGTTAAGTAGCACGCTTTGCTGGTCTCCCACTGGTAACACATCGTAGTGTTTGAGTTCAGCAAGATAGCTCTTATTAACCAGCGCATGAGCAGCTGATAGCGTTGTCAACGCCTTTTGTTGTGCGGGAAGCAATTCGGTTTCGGAATAAAGATGTTCCCTTTCAGTCGTAGATAGATTCATTGTAAGTCCTGCTAAACAATAACAGCCAGAATAACTAAGGCAATAGCTGCCACCACACCACCAATCAGCAGTAACGATTTCAGTACATTGTTCTCTGGTTTAGATTCAGGGCGATGAATGCTGCTCGTTGATGGTTGCTCTCGATACGGGGGCGATTGTTTCGGTGGGTGTTGTGGTTGAGTGTTCGGCAATGTTGCAAGGCGAGTGTCTTCTTGTGCAATTGTAAACACGTGCTCACGCACTACGACCATATGACGAATACGTTCCAATGAGAAGTTGGATGTTGCATATAGCTCTTGTTTGTGGTAGTAGTGCGTGTCCCATTTTACCTTGTCTTGTTCCATCTGCTGGGAATATGCGTTTTCTTCGTAAACAACAAAAAGGGTTGGATATTTAGAGAGTGTCCAAGCTATAGCTTGGGTAATAACCGCTGTTGATAGACGTTTATCATTCATTTCCATAAATAGTGAAGTGCGAACAGAAGATAGGTCATTACTGTTCACGCTATTGCTTAGTGAGCGTGATGGGGTAAACCCTGTTAAATCAACAGATGAAAAGTCAGCGCTCATTGTGTTTTCCTTTGTACTTTTGGCTTCTTCGTGGCTTGTTGTCGAACTAGAGGCCGGGCGGGAAAAACCTGCGATACCTCGTTCTGTTAGGTGACTTTTCACCTGAATAAGGTGCTCTAATCGTTTTAAACAGAAATTTTCTTCTGCCATATGGAGTTGCAAGGCGAAATAAGCACCCCCTTCCCGTTCCCACTTATAACTGTCTTCACTAATTGGATCCGTGGTGCTATTGGTTCGGTATTCTTCGAAAAGCGCACGTTTGTCATCTGGTAATGCAGACAATATTTGGCGGAGTAACTCCGCTTTAAAATCTCTGCTTTTTATAAAGTCGATGATTTCCGCTTTAAACTCTTCTGCTGTTAAATTTAGTGCAACAAATTCCGTAGATTCTGTCATGGTATCTGGCCTCAAAAGACCGGCTGATAATTTCAGTCGATCAGTAACGGGTTAAAACTGTAAAATGGCTTCCAGTTCTTGCTTGATAACACGAATTTCGTCGATATCAATTTTTGCTTGAGCAATAGCATTTTCTCGCTGAGTCTGGTTTTCAACTTTTTGTTCTAGATCGGCAAGAATGTCAGCAAATTTAGTGCTAAATTCGCCTTCCAAGAATGCAAGGTAGTTATCAATTAGCTTGTCCTTGTCTTCTCTGATACGTTGAATAGCGTTACTCTTTAAGGAAGCAAACTGATTGCGGATTACGATAATCCGTTCCTTCCAAAGTTCTGGAAGATCAACATATTCTTTATTGCCATATACTTTAACAGTCTCTGTATCTCCCCAAGTCCAAGGCTTATACCATTTCGAAGTACTTCTTTCGTATGAATCAACCACCACTCTTTTGGTTTGCACTTCATCACTTTTCAATTCAATATTGAGAGAGAAAGAGCTTATAGATTTCTTCAGTGACTGAAATACGGGTAACTCCAATGTTCGACTCTCAGGAAACAGTTGCGCTATATGATTTTGATACTCTTGATGCAACTCCTGTTTAATAATTTCTTGTGAGTTCAAGAATGCCTTCTCGTACTCGTTTATGCTGCGATTAAACAGAAATTTAATATCTTTAGATGCAATATCGATTTTCGATTCTGCCTCTCTGCTACTGACATCACCGATAAACAAGTCGCCCAATTCTCCGATACGTGAGAGGACGTCTATTTCTAAATCATTTAGATCATTGTGCACGTCCATCGGCAAATCCCGGCCTTCTTTTTTCAACTGTTCTTTGTAGGCCTGTGTATTGAAGCCCTGGTTACGGCGCACTTTTAGATTATGAATTTCTGACTGAAGTATTGAAAGTGCGTGTTCATCAATCTCCAGTTGTTTGATTAACTCGGCCTCTTGCATTCCACATTCAATCGCTGCGGTCATGGCCAAATGAGCGCGGTTGAGCCGCATTGGAAAGCTGTATTTATTGATGTACTCATCGATCGTGGCTTCAACACCAGGTAAGCCGCTGTTCAGGAGAGCACGCCACATCGCTTTATCTTGTAAAGCGTCATCATTTTGCGCTTTTTGCTGCATCGTTGATGCTACAGTGGTACTGACAGACATATATTGCGGGAACGCCATGCTTGGTTCTTCAAGCAACAGGTCGGCAATATTTGTTTTATCGTTACGCTCTGCACGGGTCAATTCACCTTGCTTGCGAAGCAGATAAGCCATCCGCGCAGAAACAGGGAAGAGGTTAGGGTCGTGAATACCATTCTCTTCGAGATAGCTTTTCACGCGATTTAGCGCTTCTCCGATGTCTTCCCCCTTTTCAGGGTCGAACATGTCCATCTTGTTCACCACAAACAGGAAACGATCCTTACTTTGCTTACCGCCTTTACTCATTGTGTCTGAAACAAGTCTTAGTAACTGAGCATCATCAGTTGTACCTAATTGCGTTCCATTCAAAACATAAATAATAAGTGGATTACGCTTCGAATCCTGAATAAACCCCAGTGTCGTACGCTGGTGTTCCGGGTCTTGGCTGTTATTAGGCCCCGGAGTGTCGGTCAGCACGAGACGGACATTGTTGTTTTCTTTGATAGCGCGGATATTACCTGTCAACCTGATGGTTTTGGTTTCACAGTCAGAGTTCCACTCCTTCATGATTGCCAAGTCAACATCATCCATATGCTCAATGCAATTGCCATTGCGGTCGAAACGTTCGCCGTAAAAAGCGTCGCCTTTGGATTTGTCGTCAAAAATGTGGGCAATGGTCGCAGTTGTTGCTTCGTTCGCAGCGGGCAGCAAGTCTTGCCCCAGTATAGCGTTAATAAAGGTGGATTTGCCTGAAGACATGGTGGCAACCACATACGCATCAAACTCATTGTTCAATGCATCTTCGAAGTCTTGCTTGGCTTTTAGGTCGCTATTCGCTAAGTAATCCGCAAACTTTGGTGACTCTTCACTGACACGTGTCATTAGAGCTTTGATTTTTTCCAGGCGCTCTTCAGAAGGCACAACAGGATTGAACTTCAGTTCAACACACATACCTTTTTGGATTGCATTGCTGGCAGCTTCTTTAATGTCATTGAAGTCCGATTCTACGCCTGTGAATTCAATAAAGAAGTCGTTGCTTCCATTAAACAGTGCCTGCAGGTCATCAAAAATCTGTTCTACCCACAGTTGTAAGCGTTTAGAGCTATATGCCGTGATGTTCGAACTTTCAGATGGTGAATGACCATTAATGAGAAATTCGGTTTCTACTAAAAATGGGTTATGAGTTATAGCGATGTGATTCATAGGGAAGTCTCGTTTCGATTTGATATTGATTGTTTGTTTTAATCAGGCAACATTTATACTGCACTCATGATGAGAGCGTTCACCGTACTTAAGCCGGTGTAGTCAACAAAGGCATGCAGCTCTTCTTTACTCATCGCAGGAATTTTTCCTTTTGATATTTTTACGAGCCTTCTTCGCACATTTTTCTTCAACACTTGTGGTACGCTTACTGCTGCACTTCTGAAGTGGAAAGGGTTTTCTCGAAAACGCTCTAATTCAGCTCTAAGGATATTTTGCTCTGTGCGCCGCAGTTCAACGTTATTCAGTAATTTTTTTGCTATCAAGGCGGACTGTGCCATCAGAGGTATAATTTGGGCTTTATTGTAACCGAACCCTTCCAGATATTTGCGCGCTAAAGTTACATAATGTTTGGCGGTTTCACCTTTTTCTTCGTCCAATTCATCGACTTTGTTTAGCGCAAAGATCACAGTCTGTTTTGGATTTATTTCACGAATGGTACGAATGATCTCTGCGTCATCATTAGTACCGAGCTGTGTTGCATTTAGCACGAAAAGGATTGGGCTTGCCGGATAAGCCTTTACGGCATTTATAAACTTTTCTTTATGGCGAATATCCATGCTGTTATTGGCTCCCGGAGTATCGATTAACGTGTACCCTGCCAGCATTGAAGGTAGTATTCTCCCTGAGAGCGGAACGGCTATATCAATGCTTGCGATTTTGTCTGATCGGTTCCATAGCCTGATTTTCTCAGGGCATAGGGTGTTACTTGTATCAACAACGCTTCCTGTGTGGCAATAAGCTTTTACACTAGATTTAGTATTCACGGTTACGATTATGCGAGCAACTTTGGCGGTCGTCGCCTCGTTGCCTGTAGGTAGTAACTCTTTACCAATAAGGGCATTAATTACAGAGGATTTTCCTGCACTCATAGATGCCGCAACGAGTATGAATCTTGGGGAGGGCTTCATAACATTTCGTCTTCCATTTTGATGTTTACCTGGTCTAACCAAGACCTAAGATTTTTGCGTATGTATGTATCGAGCTCACACGGAGAGATAACTCGAATATTAGGTATCCAATATTGAATAATTGGTGCTATTTGATTGTAATTCCATGCTGAAGATGAAATAACGAGAGTTCCATCCTGACGTTTTTCAATGATTTTTTGTTTTGGCAAAAGTGCTTTACGTTCAAAGTAAAATGCAACGTCGCGCGACACTTCAAGAGAGACGTTAAAAATGGGCTGCCCAAACCAAATGGTGTCTTGTCCTTTAATTTTCTCAACAATCGATGGCTCATAGTCAAAGCACTCTTTTTGGACGCACATGAACTTAATACGAGCAAGTGAGAAAGTCTTGAGTATGCCTTCTGAAGTTGCTGCTAAGTACCAACTGCCATGGCTGTAAACCATGAGATATGGTGAAACCATCCGAGACTTATCTTTGTATAAGAAGCTAACGTTTCTTCGATTTTTAATCGCAGCTTCAAAGGTTTTATGAAGCGAAGAAATAAAGTCAGCCTCAAGAGGTTGCTCTTGAAAGTGATAACAATCGCTGGTTGAGTTATTAATAAAACTGCGAAGAAACTGAGCAGCTTTAAGCGGAAGTGCTTTTTTCAGCCCAAGATCATCAATCAAGCGAACAAGATCTTGTTCGTTATATTGGCTCCGAGCAGATGCCGAAAGCAGGTAATTTCCTGTGTTTGGACAACGGTCGAGAATAGAACGTAAACGGTTAAAATCCCGGTAAATTGTTTTCGTACTGACATGAAATTTTTCAGCCAATTCAGCAATATTTAGTGGCTGTCCAGCATAAGCCATGGCGGTAATTTCGGCTAAACGGTTTGCAAGAATGTTGCTTTTCATAAAATTTAGGTCGAATGCTTTAAAGAATATCGCATATGTTACACAAAGGTTGAGACAGGTTGTGTCCCTTGAAAACTTTAATTTTCATTTTTCCTGATTAATTTTAGAATTGATGACTTTGCTCAATATAATACAGAAAAGAAAACCAAAGCTATTGACTATTTGTAAGATTAGGTTGCCTATATTCACAAGGCAGAACATTTTGAAGAAAGGAGGCTGATGGTGCTATGGTGGACTGATTATCTGGATGCGAATAGGGAAGGGCATGTGAGGGCATTTGGGTTTGGCAGGTGATGCTATAAAGCTAAAAAATAGTCATGGTACTAAGTAATAGAAAATTCCAAACGTATTTACTTCTTTGTTAATGGTACTTGGTTTTATTCCACCTCTACTCACTGAATAGAGATTTTGCTTTTGTAATGACTTCATTGTGAGAATATTTGATCTAATGTACTATTTTTTCATTATTAAAAAGGTTTTTTATATTTGGGTAGGAATAACCTATGAAACAATTGAATACATACGATACAAAAGAAGAAGGTGAAACGGCTCTTGCTAAAATAGATGAGCCCAAGCGTCTTGCTAGCGAGCGCGATGCCACTGAAACGATTTATAACTTATTTGGAGTTCCTAGCTGGGGAAATTTTTATAAGCTTGGAATGTTCAACCTGAACGAGCTAAAAGACATCATCCAGAAAAAGCAAGAAGGGTTACCCTACGATGAAAAAAAGCATCATGAGATCATCACGATGCTTCTGTATGTTGCTAAAAATTTCGAGTTAGAGATACCAACACATTGGATGTAATCGAAGGGCTTTTCAGCCCTTCAGGCCTGCCTAAGCAACCATTTTTCTAAACAGCTTCTCTAAATAAACCGGTCCAGTATCTTCCATAAATAAAACATTACGCTCTTCAAGTTTATCTTTTGGCTCAGATACGTTGATCAAATCCGAATGCAACGTTTCAGATACGATGAAAGCACTTAAGCTTAAGTCTTTATCAGCGAGCTTCGGCTCTAATGCTTTAATTTCAGAATATAGTCCAAACTTAGCGTCATCTAAATTCAAGTTTCGAATACCTTTGGGATCAATAAGGCTAAGCCATTGCTTACCCGTTTTATCATCCACTAGCCATAATAGAAAATCAGGATAAAAATTCCCCGCAGTCGCAAAACCTAATCCTTTTGATTTTGTATCAGCGTTACGTAGAAGATATAAGCTCTTATCACCGATGATTTCCTGGCCTTTTGGTGTTTCAATAAACGCCTCTAAATCTTGAATAAAAGTAATTTCACTTGGCGCATCAAATGCCATAGGTCGCATTTTTAAGGGCAAGTCAGCATTTTTTCCAATCGAGAGAAGTGGATAGTACAAATGCTTGTCAAAAGTCACAGCTACCATTCCTGGAGCATTCCATTCTTTAGCTTTGCCAATATCCCCTTTAGCAACGATATTCTGCAATTGCTCCAATCGCTGAGCATAATCCAAGCCGTCATCCGATTCCTCAATTTCAAAATGATACATTTTGATCATGCCAGGATCGTCTTCCTCCACTTGCGTTACCTGATAGAACTGACCTTCGTAAGCATTTTTCAACGCGTTATAAAATCGCTCTGTATAGTCAAGCAACAGGCGCAACATAATATCTTCTTGCTTCTTAACATCAGAAAATTGCTTGATATCTAGTTCTGATTTCGGAATAAGCAGTGTATACCACTTGTTTGAAAAACCACTATTGCCTAAACAAAAATCCATTAACCGTTGCTTATCAAGACGAAGATTCGACCAACCTCGTTGCAATTTATAATCCTGAACTGCAAGGTATAAGCGCTCAAAGTCGAATGCAGAAACCACTTTATAATCGAGTTTACCTTCAAATCGAACATTGACGGGCGTGTTGTCGCCTTTTCTATTTGTATCAATGGATTCAAGCTTTGGATACAGGTCTAACTTCACATGAGGAAGTTTAATTTTTCCTTCGAACTCAGTAGGAACTTGATATAGTTCAGGAAAATGAACACGCTTAAAACCGTGCTTCTGATTATCTTTATACCCATCTTTCAATTTTAGCGTTTTCAACTTGGTTGCCGGTAAGTTAGAACGCGTTTCAAAATTCAGCTCTAATATTTCATCACTAGGAGTAATCCCCTCGTCTTCGAGATACTGCTTGAACGTCGCCATGTAATCGGCACGAACACCAAAAATATTCAAAGTTTCAAGCTTATCTAAATGAATCCCTTTTGGCCGTTGCCCCGGCGTGCTGCGTTTTAGCGAGTAGTCACGACCTTTTAAGCGTACACCACGGCCAAACAGCTGAATGATCTGCGAACCTTCACCTCGACCCATATTTAAAAGACCCATAGTAGATACACGCCAACTACTCCAGCCTTCGGTAAACTTACGAGAACCAATCAAGATATGCAGTTTAGAGTCTTTATCGTTCAAGGTATGAAAGAGTGATCTAGCAAAATCATCCCTTTGATAATCAAAGGTGGCGTCCTCTTCACACATCTTGTAAAGCGATGGTGAATCGCCAATGTTAATCAAACCAAATGGCGCAGCTTCGCCAACCTGAAGCGCCAACTCGCCTTTACTACCTATCAGATTTAATACTCGAAGACGCTGGCCTGAATGAGTTGTGTTGAATAACTTGGCCAGAATATCGGCATAAATATCTTCAGGACCATTCATCAAAGCTATAAAGCGCTTCTCAAAAATATTCCTATCTTTGGTATCCAGAATCCGCGCTTTGTTATCCACCAGATCTTTTATCCAAGCTTTAGCTTGTGCTTCATTATTCAAGAACCAAGCTAAAAAGCGCAATACCGCATGAATATCAGAATCTTCACCGCCAACAGTATTTCCCACAAACACCCAAAGTGGTTTTTCAATGTTGAACTCAGCTAACTGGTCTTTGTTTTTAGTGAACAAATATTGCTGCTGGTAAAAACTAAGCAAACACGCAGTGAAATACTCATAACGTCGCTCATCTTGTTTATCTTGCGCTGGGTTCAGGTTAAGGATTAAAGACTCTTTACCATAACCGTCCTCGTAGAAAAATTTATACGAGTAATCAAATAGCACTGATTTGCCATACACTTCGCGTGTTGCCTGAATTCGAACGTCACGCTGCTCCTCAGTATCTAATTCCAATTGTGCCAACTGTTCTTCAGTTAACTTACCTAAAGTTGTCGTTTCGAACAGCATTTTAGCTTTCTTCTTTTTGATATCCGCTTCAACTGAATCAACCGTTTTACCGTCGGAAACAGCCTGACCAAAGGTGGCAGAATACTCAAAGGCAAAACCATCGCGGGTCAACTTGTCACGACGACGCATCCAAGCACCAGCAGCAGTACCTGTACCTTTATGGCCTTCGTCAATTAGCACAAGGTTTTTACCTTCAAAAGCTTCAACCGCTACCGTTTTGTCGCCCATTTCATCTGCAAGTTTATTGATATCAATAACTTCAATCGTACCTCTAAACGGTGTTGGCTTAGACTTATCAAACAACTGAATATGAGAAAAACCTGAGTCATACAGTTCATTCATGTGCTGCTGTGACAAGCGCTCATCCGGTGTCAACAGAATGATCTTGTCAGGATAATGGCTGATATTACCATTTTGAAAATAGTGCAAATACTGCAAAATATTGACGTGTAATAACAACGTCTTACCTGAACCCGTAGCATTCCAAAATGCCAGCTTGTTCAAATCATCCAAAATATACTGTCTAAACTGATTAGCTCTGTCTTTCGCTGTTTTACTGTTTTCTACATTGTAAGCTTCAAGCTCCCGATTCAGCCCATTAAGCAGTTCTTGTTTTCGATTGAAGTGCCAGTCGAGGTAAATCTCTGTAAACAAGAGAGACAAGTACTGGAAATACTTCATATTCAGTACCGTATCTTCTTTACGGTTACGGTGCTGCGTGATCTGTTGCCAATGCTTAACAATGTTCAAGTCGTAGCGACGCAGCTCATCAAGGTCGATTAAATCGACCTCAAAGAGATAGTTACTCAATTCATGGAAGAACAAGCTTTGTCCATCCTCATGAATGCCTTCAAAACGGTCTTCGCCTAAACGTAGTTTTAAACCTTGCAAAGTCCCATCTTTAAAAAAGCGAAACATAAAACGGTTAAGCACCAGTTGTTTATGGAAGCTTAATTTACTATTGCTTTGTTTTTTTACTGCTTTCCCAGTAGACGCAGCTTTTTGTGGAGAACGGGCCATCCTTAAATCTCCTCAGCAAACATTAGGCTCAGGAATTCCGGCTCAATTTGACGGAGTTTTAAGCTACGTAACACTTCGCCGTCGTCACCATCAACCGTAAATGCCGTTGGCAAATTGTGGTCGCCATTAATGTAAATCACATCAAAAGTCTGCTCTTTGGCATACAGATCAAAACGGTTAGCGTAATCATTAAGTTTTTCATAACCAATTTTGTCGCAATCGCGCCACAAAATAAGGGTACGCTCACCACTTGGTAAAGTCCCTTCAACACGAACAAAGCCACGCTCGATATTCGATTCAATCGACTTAACATGTAAACCAATCAGGAAATTAAAAGTTTCTACCAAGTCAATCGGCTTACGCTCTGTCGCACCAGCAGAGTCGGCAGCAATATCCATCTCATAGCTAAATGGTTTTCGGAAACTATCTGTGTTTAACAGTGAATCCTTACTCTCTTCTCCTAACATATATTTTAACAAGTAATCATCGGCCACATCTTTTGACATAAAGTCAAAGAGATCTAAGCTTTTTTTAGTTAACGATATGTTATTTAAAGTATCCTCGTAGCTCTCGACTTTTATAATTTTCGAGATATAAGAAATACCATTAGGCTTCAATGCGACTCCTTTCTTCCAGTCGTCAGAATAGACTACCTTGGCTATTCTCGGTACGAGAACTTCTTCGAAGTGAGCCCCCATTTCAACCAACACCTGTTTGTGTTTGAGACCTTGTTCGCGCATCATGTTTATTACTGCATGTCCATTTGTACCTGACCCAGCGAAGAAATCCATAAAGTAGGATGGAGTATTCCTAGTTGATAACAAGGCTTCATACATGGAAACGGGATGGCAATAAGGGAAGTTCAGGCCGAAATCATCTAAATACGCTTTTCCGCTTTTCCCGTCACTCAGGACAGATGTAATCTGCTTCTGCGCATCGGGACGTAAATGGACTATTTTTTGAGGCTGAGTAGTCTCGTCTTTCCCAAATACAATCAAATCATCATTAAGTAACTGCTGAATAGTCTCAGGAGCTCTTGACCACCCGTTCGGTGGGACCGGACATTCTTTTCCTGTTTTTGGATGCACAAGTGGAATATAAAATTTTGAATCCGTTCGTTTTTCAGGAGCCCCCATCGCTACAAGACGATAAATCTGACCATTATCATCAATATATTTATAAGCTTTATCTCCACCAGAAAAAGTTTCTTGCTTGGTCAACCACTTTTTGTACTTATCTCGTATTTTATCAGTTACAACACCACCTGTTTCTTCAAGTAATTCTTTAACAAATTGTTGCATCTGAATTATTGAAGCGCTTCGTCCATTAACGATTCTTTCTTGATTACCCTTGAAACAAATGTACTCGTGTTGTGTTGCAATTCCCTTGCGTCCTAACATAGGGTTCTTCTTATCCCAAACTTGCGTTCCATGATTTAAGTAACCACAGTCTGAGAAAAGCAAATCCAACCGTTCGTATTCATTCTCATCAATATGGCATATGAAATCACCACCTTCCTTCATCAATATTTTTGCTAAGGATAAGCGGCTTTGCATCATGGATAACCAAGAGGAGTGTTTAAAATTATTCTTATAAAGAAATCCGCTTGTAGCAGTGTTGTATGGTGGGTCAATGTGAATACAATCGAATAATGCAGAATACTTAGTTTGCATCAAGCTTAGCGCATGATAGTTGTCACTATTTATTAAAACAGCATCAATATTGTCATCTAAATCATGTAATTCGGAAATAACAGCTTCTATCCAAGCTTTGTCAAATAACCTTGTGTCAACTACAAGAGCTGGATTGCTCAACAATTCTTCTTTTTTACCAGGTACAGCACCTGTTCGAAAACCTAGTTTATTCCACTGTTCCCACTGTGCAACGTTGTTCTCTACTTCTAACAGCAAAGAATCAGGGATATTGTCAATGGTTATCAAGTAGTTCGTTGAAGTAATAAACTTCTTTTTTGTCCACAAGGCCTTTTGAAAATTCTCAAGTTGCGCCAAGAATGTAATTAATTCTTGCGCCACAGATCGTAAACACTGGATCATGCGCAACTGCTTTTCGATGTTCGCAAACACTTCCGCATTTTGAACATTGTCCAGGTTCATCACTTCATTCTTGATGTAAAAGTCCAGCTCATTACTCAAAAAGCCGCCGAGATCTTTATGAATAAAGTAATCTGCGGTATTACGCTGAGTGTAGGTGGTAAGATGACGTTCAAGCTCTGTGCGGCTTGGGTTGCTCTCGGTTGGCGCTCGTTTGGAAAGATCCGCCCAATACTGCTGGACTTGGCTATCTGAGAAAATAGTGGCAATCGCGGTTTGTACTAAGGCATCTTGCTTAGTGCCTTTTTTCATTGCTTTGTATTCGAAATGAATCACTAATTCTTCAGCTTCAACTGATTCACCGTTAATAATTTCTGTCGATTTTACGACTTCAACTGGTTGGTAACTTTGTTCTATTTCTTCTCCATCCTCGCCCAATTTGGTACGAGTATGCGGCTCAATGAGGACAAAGCGACGGTCAGCATCGTTATCTTTACGATTATCCTTGGCGGTATCTGCCGACAGCAGCTTGAAGCTTACCTTACGACCATCATCGAGTTTGAAAGCATAGTTGGCAAAGTTCTCGCCGCTTTTAATGTAATACTGGTCTTTATTGGCCCAATGCAGCATGACTTCTTCACCTGCATAGGGGATAGCATAAGTATCACCTTTGTAGCGACGCTTACTGATAAAGTCGCCGTTATCGTAATAACGAGAAAAGAATGTGAGCAGATGTGAGAATACAGCATTTTCATGCTCGCTAGCACCTGATGTAGCTTCAGCTATTTGCTTCTTCAATGCCTGGACTTTGGGGCTCTGATCAGGCTCGAACCCTGCATCAGTTGTAGCTTTAATCGCAGCTTGAAGTTGTTGTTCAAGATCTGCTTTATTCGCATTGCCTGCATCAGCTAGGGCAGTTTTAATTTTTGCTTTAAGCTTGTTGTCCAGATAGTCATTTATCTCGTCAGCGCGTGCATATAAGAATACGATAAATACCAAATTCCAACTCTGGACGGTCAATCTGAAAAATCTCTTTTAGCTTTTTAACTAACTCGTTGTACTTACTCATAGTTTTCTCTTAATTTTGTTAGCGCTGACTACAGTCTGGACATAATTGTTGTACGGTTATGTTCAATCGGTTCATTAACTCTTGTTGCTCAGCCCAGTCACTGTCTGTTGCATTAACGACTTGTGCGCCACCGGATAATGCAGTTGCTAAGAATTTTCTATCTGATGGATCAAAACTATTTTCTGGTAGCTCTAAAAAGCCACGTCTCTCATCAATAATCGGATTGATTGTAACTAACTCAACATTCTTTTGGGAGTACTGATTGTCATAGAGATACTTAAAAAACATATCACCTACACCAGGGCTACCAGCATAGCTAAGATGTTTTGCATATTCGTCCATTATCAAATTTGTCTCATCGAGACAAATTGAAAGCTGCTTGCAACCCTCTAACAGTTCAATGCAAGCAAGTTGACAGTTGGTAGAAGCTTGGTTTGCTAAACCATTAGCTACAATTGCAACATTACTATCAATCACTTTTTTAGCCGCATTATTCACAGCTATTCTCCCTATTTTGCATAGCTTTTCTTTTTAATAAAGCGGCCCTTCGTGTAGCGGCAATTTCAGCCATTTCATCACCAAAAAAATTTTCTGGCCAATTGTGAATTGAGCCAAATTCATCTAATTGTAATGTTTCATAATTGGCGCTACCGTTTTTTATAGAAAAGAAGTAAAGCTCAATATCTTGTTGTTTTACGCTACTTTCCGCCACTCTACGTTGTAAGCGACGAATAAAATGTTCACTATGACTCTCAACAATCACTTGAACATTACGAGTTTTAGATACAGTTAAAATTAAATCTGCAAGCTCACTTTGTACTGATGGATGTAAGTGAATCTCGGGCTGTTCTAATAAAACAGTACTGCCTTCGGGGACGTAATAGAGTAACACTAATACTGGTAGTATTTGTGATACACCAAAGCCAACATCAGTTAGGGCGACCTCACTGCTGCCAGATTCTTTTTTGACTAAAGTGCTAAAAATATTCGAATTCGGTGCAACTTCTTTCACTCTGAAAGAATGAATTAAACCTAATTTTTTCAGCCAGTATGCAATCATTCCTTCAAAAGACTTATTGCGTTTCTTATAACCTAAACTTCTTTTTTCATTACGAGTTGAAGCCGCCAATATAGCGTTAATGGTGAGCTCACCTCT
The DNA here is from genome assembly GCF_011077905.1 of Providencia sp. M-27. Taxonomy (NCBI): domain Bacteria; kingdom Pseudomonadati; phylum Pseudomonadota; class Gammaproteobacteria; order Enterobacterales; family Morganellaceae; genus Providencia; species Providencia sp. M-27. Next base: position 215,843 of record NZ_JAALBT010000001.1, read on the forward strand.
AGTTCCAACATCTGTCGGACTGGCACCAGACCACTGATAATTGCGTTTGGGATAGTCTCTAAGCGGTCCTAAGTAGTAAATGTTATCCATCATAGCTTCAAAGGAAGCTTCAAATTGACTTAAAAAATCTGCATTTTGGTAATAAGTCTTAGCTTGATCAGGGAAAAGATAATTTTTTGTTGGTTTTGGTAATTTCCACATACGACCTTGGGTACGTGTAAAACGAAACTTCGAATCACCTTTTGAAACAAGCTCAAAATCATTAGAATCCAGTTTTCTTTGTATTGAAAATCGATGGTTCGCAAAACTATAACCTAATGCTTTCACTCCTAAAAGCTCACTTTCCAATCCGATAGAAGAAGAGATTGATAATCTAGAAGCTTTAAACAAAACACTAGCAGAGCTTTTTTCAACATCTTGTATTTTCAACTCTTTAGGAAGAGTCCAGGATAAAGTCCATGAGATATCTTTTGTCGTATCGTGTTTGAATACCACATCATGGTATGTTCCTAATTCTACAAGTTTGTCATGACCACCAAAGTCTGCGGCTATAGCTCTATCACTATTATTTTTACTTTGTTTTAACATAAGTAAGAAGTGAATTAAGCTACTTTTACCGGAACTGTTTGTACCAAATAAACCGGTTACCATACCAAATTTTATCGCTAGTTTTTCCCAAGCTTTAAAGTTATTGAGTTCTAGTTTTTCTAACATATATGCCTCCTATGTGACTTGCCAACGAATTGTGAACAACTCAGTCACTTCAGTTCTTTGCTTCATGCGCTCTTCTAAAGCAGCGATTAGTTCATCCCGCTTATCAGCAATCTCGTCTTCAATATCAAATATCTCCATTCGCTGGCGTTTTTGTAGTCGTTCCAGTTGCTTGAGCTTCTCTTGATTTAGCTTTTGCTCTTCAACTGTTAGAGCGTGCCTAGACTCTCTCTTTACTGACTTAATTTGTGCCTTCGTATCCCGCAGCGCCTCCTCTGCTGCGAACACTTTGTTTTCAGCCCACTTCTCTAATTTGTCTCTTTCAACTTCAAATAATGCATTATTTTCGTCCATAACTTCAGCCAGCTTGGCGTCAATTTGGCGTTTTTTCAGTTCAATAAGCTCAGAAGGTAAGGTATTTTGCTCGTTGCCGTTCTCACTTCGGCCTACACTCGCCCCTAAATTAAACAGCCTTTTACAAGCATCATTATCAATAAGTTGGCCACTGTCTGTTTTAGCTGTAAAAAGCAAAAACTCTTGCCTGTTGAATGCATCAACTCCAAGAACACTCAACGTTAACCACCCTGACTGCCCCTTTAACTTTTCAGCAACGGATATCTTCGTTGCGTGATTGGTGTAGTCGAACGACAGCAGTGCTCGTTTAGTTTCTATCGATTTAGCATTATCAATTACATATTCACCAAGTGGATGATTAATGCGGTAAGCATGGCTATGTTGATCTTGAACCTGCAACTCACTGTTTTCACTACCCGCTTTTCTCAGTAATTGATATTGACCTACTGGTAGCTGCTTGACTGATTTCTGTAGCGTAAATCGATAATTTGCGTGGTCAAAACTGGCGCAATCTTTTAATTGTTGATGCGTTACAGCCCAAAACCACCGTCCCACTTTGTCTAGGCGCTCTCTTGCTTCGTCGAGTTTGATCTTTAGAATATCGTGGATGTCTTCATCAAAGTGCTCAAGTAACTTTTCTTGGATCCTTTGCATTTTGACGCTAATTTCCTCTTCAAGCTCTTTTTGTAGCAACGAGAATGCAGCTTCAATTTCTTCAGACGAGCGACATGAGTCATAGATAGATTGAATTCTTTTTTCAAAGTCTACACCGCTCTCGATACTGCCTAATACGCTATCTGATGCGCCAAACACACCATCAAATAGATTAAACTTTTCTGTTAGCAGTTCGAGTACTCGCTGATCTGCCTGGTTTCGTTGATTGAGAAAGTTAACGACAACGACATCAAACTTTTGACCATATCGGTGACAGCGGCCAATCCGCTGTTCTACACGCTGCGGGTTCCAAGGCAAATCGTAATTGATTAACAGAGAGCAAAACTGAAGGTTAACACCTTCAGCCGCCGCCTCTGTCGCAATCATAATTTCAGCATGTTCTTTAAAATGGTCTATCAGCGCAGAGCGCTTATCAATTTGTGCTGACCCTGTAACACGTGATGACCCTTGATATTGCTCTTTCCACTGTTGATAAATCTTGTTCGCTTGAGGCGTGTTGTTAGTGCCACTAAAAGTAACGACTTTATCGGCATAACCATTGTTTTCGAGAAATTCTGCTAAGTACTGCTGGGTACGCATTGACTCAGTGAAGATGATGACTTTTTTGGCAGCGCCCATTTCAGCGAGTTGCACAAACCCTTTTTCTAAACCAACAAGCAGCTCTTTTGATTTGGTATCAACCCCGATTTGCTCTGCTTTCTTGATCAAGATTTCCAGTTCTGAGATTTCAGCATGAAGAGCAGAAAAATTTATTGGTTTTTTCTCTTGTGCTTCAGATGTACTATCAAGTTCATCAACAAAATCATCCTCCAAATCGTCGTCTGTAATGATTTGTTGGACGATGTCGATTGCACTGTCATCTTCCCCGTCACTCGCTAACTTTTCCAATCGATACTTAAGGATCTGCAAGTTGTTAAGCACTGCCTTTGTACTTGAAGACAAAAGTTTTCTCAGGATCAATCCTGTCAGATGTCGATGTCTCTTCGGTAGTGCATAACTGTCTTCTCGTTCAAGCAATAATTGCACGCGTTCGTACAAATCTTGCTCTTGTTCACTAGGGTAAAAAGGTATTGTTATAGCCTTTCGCTCAGTGTACTTAATGTATTCAAGCACGTTTTTACGCAGCGTTCGCTTTACAAACCCAGACAAACGTTCTTTCAACTCCAAAGGGTCGCTATCCGCCTGCATAAATTGTTTTCGGAATGCTTTTTGATCGCCAAAAGCATACTCGTCAATTAATGTAGACATGCCATAAAGTTCCATTAAAGAATTTTGTAATGGCGTGGCAGTCAGTAACAGTTTCTTTCGGCCATCTAAAGCTCGTTTTAGAGCTTGCCCCATTTTGTTACTTTCACGATGTGCATTCCTAAGCTTGTGGGCTTCATCAATTACGACCAAATCCCACATTTCAGCAACAAGTTTATCTTCTAATCTTGCCGCATAATGGTAAGACATGATGACAATTTGCTTGTTATTAAGAGGATTATAAATACCTTCCCTTTGCAACTGGTTAAATGTTTTTGCATCAATAATTTGAGATGGCAGATTGAATTTTTCTAACAATTCACAGGCCCACTGACGTCTCAATGACGCAGGGCAGATGATTAACAATTTTCGTTTACGTTCAGCCCAGTATTGGCAAAGGACTAATCCAGCCTCAATTGTTTTACCCAAACCAACTTCATCAGCAAGTACTACACCTTTGCTTAGCGGATTTTCAATGGCAAAAAGTGCGGCTTCAATCTGATGTGGGTTTAAGTCAACACTAGCATCAAATAGTGATTGGGATAGCCTATCAACTCCATTATTTGAATGGAGGATTGATAATTCGTGCGCAAAATACTTAGCATGATATTCCGTAATATTGTTCATTCATGTTCCTCATAACTTGGCGCTAAAGCTAAGTTTGCTACACTATAGTAAAGCCTGTATCGATAGACTACCCTTGTTTAAATTATGAATTGCTTAACAAGCTAGGGAATTTACTTGTTCAGTCATCTCCATAAACTAAGTCCCTATCGTATCATAATTAGGAAAGAGTGAAGTAGTGACCAGTAGGTAGTGATTATTTTTGATGAAAAATTGTATCTAGTAGATAAATAATGAGCTTAGTAAGGTACCCATTAATTAGCATAATGAGCTTTTAAAGCGAGAAGGGACTGTGTTTTTAGTTACTGTATCTAAACCTCTGTGGTATAGACAAGGAGGTAGTATTGCATTTGATTAACAGAATAAAATTGGCTAGAGCTTATTTATCCTCTAGATTCAGTAATACGATTTTGTAACCATTGCTCAATTTCACTCCGTAACCAACGTGAGCTACGCCCTAGCTTGATAGGCTTAGGGAATTCACCATCTTGAATTAGCTTATAAAACCACTTATCTGTTAAGCCCGTTAACTTAGTGATGAATTTCATATCAATGAATTGGTCGTTCAGTAGTGGGGTATCAGTTGTTTGAATAGTCATTGTTTGTTTCTCCGATAATTGAAAAGGAGAAGGATTCGAAAAGGGATAATGGGAGCTGCGGGAATCCTTCAAACAATAACTGACTGGCGTTATTTTTGATTCAGCATGAAAGATGAAGTTGAGTTTAATTACTTTTGTCCATGTATGAAAAATTACCCCCTGAATTAGGGGGTATGAAATTATGATGTCAGTTTTCATTCACCTATTTTTTATTTCGTTTTCTTCCAATTTGTTTTGCAGTCGGAATATCGCTGAGCTGATAAATACGGCGTTCTGTACGCTGACTATCTTTGCCTAAATAACTTAATATATATTTCATACCACTACGACCATCCTCGTCGGAATATTCAATAACACGCTCACCAGGAACTGGATAATATGGTTTTGGTTCACAGTGGTGTGCATAACCTTCACCTTCAGTAACTTCTTCCCATATATCGCGAATATCTTCCCAGAAACGCCATACCTTCTGATGACGTTGACCATTAATGTAAAATGCTGCGTGAATATGCAAACGATGTTGCTCTCCATATTCTAATACCCATGCAAAACCTACAATGCTAGAAATATCTTTTACTTGTTCAATTAACAATGTCATATCCGAAGTGATTTGATGAATATCGGCATATTTAAATGATTCACTGTTTTTACGATAAGCAAAGTCGATACGCAACATAAGGAGTTTTGAATAATATTCAAATAGATCATCTTGATGATTAAATAAATCATGTTGTAATAAATAGTCTGGTTTGTGATTAAAATTAATTGTGCTTTTCATAATGGTTATCCTCAGTGATTAATGTTTCTCATGGGATAACGGTATGTTTTAAATTTTGAATGAAATAAATCATTATGGTTCTACGCGGGAAATTATCATCAATCATGAATTGCTAAGAAATTTCATTTAATCAGTGAAAACTTAAAAATCAGTAGGTACTGATTCAAATATTTCTTCTGGCTTATTTTAATCCCATTGATATGGAAGAGTGGATACTCGACTCACCTTTCATGAATCTAACTACAGTTATTCATAGTAATGACTGAGAATGAATAGCCAGATTGAACTCAATACTATTTTGGGGAGTGGATTAATCAATTATGATCTTTATCATATTAAATAACCTTCTTTATTAAATAATACTAATTAACCTTAATGAAATATTTTAACTAAAAAATGGAGAGGGAAAGCATGGGTTAACTTGTCTAGGATTTGAGTGCTTTGAATGTTCAGACTTTGACTAAGCGCTCCTTGATGACAAGTAGGTACTACATTAGAATTGTTTTCTTCCATAAAAGCATCTTTTGTGATTGAGTACCTGGAATTTATCTTGTTTTTATCAAAATTAGTCATGAATAAATCATGGAAATTTGATGTGAAAAACAAGTATAAATCATGAGGTTTTAATGGTAGTATCTTGTCATTATCACGGCGTGATTTACTGGAGGAGAGATGGCTTTTAATTATAATGATTACTCAACGGAATTCAGTAAGAAGACACGTTCTGAGTATGATGTCTTATTGAATAGTAATAAAAGGGAATTAATTTATTATATTCATCGCTTACAGAGTTATAGAAATTGGCGAGCTTATATTTCAGATTTGAATTACAATGATATTAGTAATATAAAAAAACAAATAGAAAACTCGATAAATAAATTTACATATCATGATGGTGATATAAATAAATTCATTGATAGAATGTTAAATAATTATCATAATCACGGCATTCGAGAAAGTGCATTTGAATGGTTAAAAAGTGATGAGCGAGCATGTTTTTTAGTATTATTAATGTTATTAATTGATGATACTGAATTTGATGATTTGCTCAGCATAGAGAAGGATAACTATCTTAATTTTCAATCTGGCTCTATTTATTATTCTATCATTGCTTGGTTTGATAAATTCACTGAGCCAAGAAATCAGCGAAGTGGACGGCGTGAGAATGAAGGAAAACTAAATAAATATCATGAAAAGTGCATGATTTTAGAAAATAATTTAGTTTCTAGTTGGCTTCTGAGTATGAATGACTTGGGTGAAATAAATTATTGTTATAACTATTTACAACGCTTAGGTATGAATACGTTAGCTGTTGTCATGAATAGTGATAGAGCAGAGTTTATATTTCGCTTAGGTGAAAAGTATAATATTAATAGGAAAGCAATTTTAATCGCTTTTTTTGACTACCTATACCTATCACCAAATACAGGCGTTTTTGCCGCTGAAAATTTAAAAATGAAAATGGCGAGTGCACTCTCTTCTTGGAAAAATAGAAAAAATAAAGAAGGCTATGTTGATGTGCATTTTGATATCAAAAAAGAAAATATTCCTAAGCTGGATGAACTTAAAAAACGATTTAACGTAATGTCTAAAAAGGATGTTGTCAATGCGTTGATAGAATATATGTATGATAAAAAGGAATAGTCTTTCTAGATATATTCAATAGAAAGTTTAAAATTTTTTCAGATATATATCATTTTAGTGATATCTCATCCTTGATATCTCAATAAACCATCAGCCATCCATTTGGGTGGCTGATTTATTTTGAGGTTAATATGAAAAAATTATCGGGCTATGCCCTTATTCGCCGTCATCTCCGATGCTACCCTCGTTCACTGCGTCAAACCTTATTAAAAGAGCTCAATCAGCTTGTGACCTATGAACCTGTCATTGGCATTATGGGTAAGACTGGTGTCGGGAAATCCAGTCTGTGTAATGCCTTATTTCGCAGTCAAGTTTGTGCTGTCAATGCTGTTGAAGCTTGTACTCGGCAGCCCCAACAGGTCAAATTACGCTTTGGACGGCACACACTAACGCTAGTTGATTTACCGGGTGTCGGAGAAAGTCAACAGCGTGACGAGGAATATCGTGAGCTCTATCGTGAGTGGATACCTAAACTCGATATGGTGCTTTGGGTTCTGAAAGCCGATGATCGCGCATTTTCTATTGAAGAACAGTTTTATCAAACAGTATTCACGGAGTATAACGGAGAGCTACCGGCTATTACTTGGATTTTGAATCAAGTCGATAAGATAGAGCCTGTAGAGCAGTGGCACTGGGCATCCGCTCAGCTTTCAAAACAGCAGCAAGCTCATATCACATTGAAACGACATGCTATCGCCAAACAAATGCATATCTCTGTAGACACCATCATTCCGATATCTGTTAAAGGCCGATATCATCTCCCCCAATTGGTGGAGGCGATTATCACTCGTCTCCCAAAGCAGGCACGTAGTCCCTTAATCCCACATCTACAAAATGCCTATCAGACCACAGCGGTTATCAATCATGCGCGTAGCTCTTTCGGTGATACGGTCGTAGATATCATTGAGCGAGTGATTGATTTCGCACCACTTCCCCAAATCGCTCGGCACGCCCTCAAATCAACAACTCATCATATTGCTAAAGCAGCGCGCTCTGTCTGGTCATTTTTCTTTAGTTAATTCAATTAAATGACTGTCATATTGGGTCTTCGATAAACGATTTTACGTTGTCATGATCGAATTTGTCGATCGAACCGATCGGTTTTTTTCATTATCCACATCGAAATGGCGGTTATACAATCACTCAGAGGTATTAATAGTTTTCATTTATTTATAAAAATCAATGCGATAAATCGCAGAATTTGTCACGTTATTAAGAATGGAAAACCATCAGCCTCTTATTTAGAGCTCACTCTTTGTTCGTATTAATGAGTTCTTACGCGCCTATATCTGAATAGGAAAAATAGCTAATTGGAAAATATCATGAAAACAAAATTGATTATTTCTGCACTTTTTATTTCGGCTTTAACACCGACACTCACTCATGCTTTTGGTAACTCACACACTTGGACGAGTAACAAAACACAAGGTGTGACCGAGTTTGTCATTCTGGGTCAGGGGCAATCTCAGCTTTATCTGTCTTGTGAAGACAAAGGGGATAAACCCATTCAAATTATGTTTACGGATAGCAATGGTCATCAAACCCGTATGGATACGGGGCAATATTTGGAAATGAAATTTGACGGAAAGGAGGTATATCAAATCAGTGACAGCGCAAGCAGAGCCGGCTCAAGTCACGTCGAAGTCGCTTGGGATAATTTACGTCATGAAAAACAGGTCACCGTCTCCGCTGACGGCGGCCAGCCCGTGACCTTTACCTTAAAGGGGGCCGCAAGCGTTATCCCTGAAATCGGGGATAACGGCTGCTGGACTCAATTTATCCTCTAAGTACCCTTTGGGCTCAACGATAAGATACCTAACTCACTGAAGCCACGAGATAGTAAAAACCGTGACAGCATTAATCGAGTGGGAGATGTCCCCTTATTCGAGCTCAAGTCAGACATATCCGTGATTTTTACGCTCATTCCATCATAAGGATACTCATTATGAAAAAACTCATTTTTGCACTTTCGCTGGGGCTGATGACGTGTTTCGCCTATGCAGAAAAGGCGCCTATTCGACTCAGTGAAGGGCCCAGCAATGCCGGGCGTTCATACAGTAAAATCTATATCACCTCAAACGTTGATAGCGTGGTCATCAAAAAAATTTTAGTTAATCGCGGAAACTGTAAGGATGCGGAATACCGTCCTTGGAAGCCCATTAGGCTGAATTTTGGTAATACCTACACACGTCTATTTACGGGTAAAAGCCCAGGAGTACCGTGCAATGTCATCGAGGTCGCCGTGGATACCAACCAAGGCGTTTGGACATTTGATTTCTGATTATGTCAATTCTTACCACTAAAGGCCTGCTGCTTATCAGCAGGCCTTTTTGTTTACTGTCGTCATGACACTTCTTAGGTATCGGTAGTTAAACAGGTGGTTTGTAGTCCTGTTCACTCATCATTTTTATTACCCGTTATTAATTTATTAACAGGAGAAATCATATGTCTTCCTCTTATTCTGCTTCTGCGCTAGAACCAAACTCATTTATTCTCGCTAATGTCGTGCCGCTTTCAGCTAGACCAAATTTCTGGCAAAGCCACTTTGGTACAGTGAAAGGCTTCGCCACGTTTGAAGTAGTGATTTTCACTATCATGGGCCAGTTCTGTGATGAATATACGGGCGGCTATTGGGAGTACTGCACTTTACCCAACGGCGGTGCGTTTATTTATCCTGATTTAGGCCATGAAAAACTAGCGTTATTCAATATGCACAATGGTAATGAAGCGGAACTAAGTCCTGAAGCGGCTGGCGTTGCCGTCTGTTTGATGTTGTATAGTCAGTGGTCATTTAGAACCGAAAGTGAATTGCTAGTTGAGCGTTTCTATCAGCTTCGTGATTACGCCATTCAACATCCTGAAAGTTCAGCTATTTTCCATCTTATCGACTAGCTCTCCCTTAATTTATTCTCTCAGTCTTACCTATCTACTTTATTTTCAAGGAAATTTATTATGATCCGTTTAACCTCTCGCTTTGGCGCGGCGAATAGCATTCGTCGTGACCGCCCGTTAACCACAGAAGAATTATTTCGTACCGTTCCGAGTGTTTTCTCAGAAGAAAAACACGATTCACGTAGTGAACGGTACACTTACATTCCGACCATTACCTTATTGGATAGCCTTCAAAAAGAAGGCTTTTATCCGTTCTTTGCTTGCCAAACTCGTGTACGTGATGCCAGCCGTCGTGAGCACACTAAGCATATGCTACGACTTCGGCGGCATGACCAAATCACGGGGGTACAAGTCCCTGAAATTATTCTGCTGAATAGCCATGATGGCTCGAGTAGTTATCAAATGCTGCCGGGGCTATTTAGAGCGGTATGTCAAAATGGTTTAGTGTGCGGTGATACCTTTGGTGAAGTCCGTGTTCCTCATAAAGGTGATGTGGTAGGGAAGGTGATTGAAGGGGCTTATGAAGTATTGGAAACCTTTGATACGGTAGCTGAAAAACGCGAAAAGATGCAATCACTATTATTACCGCCACCAGCGCGGCAAGCTTTAGCACAAGCGGCTTTGACGTATCGCTTTGGTGAAGAACATCAACCTATTACCGAGGAGCAAGTATTACAGCCTCGTCGCTGGGAAGACAAGAAAGATGACCTCTGGACGGTATATCAACGTTTACAGGAGAATTTAATCAAGGGAGGGTTATCGGGTAGAAATGCAAAAGGTAAGCGTGCTCGTACTCGTTCAGTGAATGGCATTGATGGTGATATTAAATTGAATAAGGCGCTATGGGTGATGACAGAAAAGATGTATGGGCATTTTTCTGGTAGAGAAAGACTATAAAAATAGTAGCACATTGTTTTTTCATAGCGCAATGTGCTTATTATTTGTTTTTTTGTAAATTAGGTCATGTCTATTCTGGGATTTTAATTGTGATGAGGGTGGGGAAATAAGCAAAAATAGGCTGGGGAATGAACTAAATTAATATGATGTATATGTTATTATCCTACCTTATTTAATAAATTTGCTTAATATATAATTTAAGCTTTAGTGCGATATTTTTCATATATTTAATAAGGATGGCTGTGATGCCCAGTAAATCAATTAAAGCGATAATTCAGGATATTAATAATGATGAGGCAGATGGAGGGGGGCTCTGGCTACCAAATATTCAAAGGCAATTTGTATGGAATACTGAGCAAATAGTTCGATTGTTTGACTCTGTAATGAGACAATACCCCCCTTTCTTCTATGCTATTATGGAAAACACGTGAAGAAGTAAAATATCGCAAGTTTATTGCGAACTTCAATGATGGTAAGGTTGATTTAAAGGCCCATTATCATCATGGCAAAAAGAAGGCTAAGTGGTTGGTATTAGATGGGCAACAACGCCTACAGAGCTTCTACCTAGCTTTGAAAGGTAGTATTGATGGACAAGTATTACACTTCAACTTATTAAGTGGTGCAGAATCAATTAAAGAAGAAATACGTTATCACTTTGAGTTTAAAGATGCTAAAAAAACTACGTGGCCTTGGATGGCTATGTCCGAGATTATTTATACAAAAAAATTACCAGAGCAAATACTTAGTCAATGTGTGATAGATAATGAACTGGAGCTGAGTACAGAAGAGAGAGAGCAAGCTACAATCAATCTCAGTCGTGCACGGCAAGAGTTTAGCAATGAAGGAGCGGTACTCTATCATGTAATTGATAGCAGTGAAGATGATAGTGAACTAGATTTTGATGACGTGGTGGAAGTATTTATTCGAGCAAATTCAGGAGGAACAAGGTTGAGTAAGTCTGACCTTATGTTCACCTTGCTATCAACTGAATGGTCAGATGCAGATGTTATTTTTGAGGATTTTCTGGAAAAAATTAATGATAATGGTCGCTTTAACTTTTCACGTGATTTTCTAATAAAACTAAGTACTACTCTACTAGGTTTTGGCGCTAAATATAATGTTGATAAGTTGCGTGAGGATGATGTTCGTAAACAGATCAGTGAAAAGTGGCCAGAAATTTCCCAAGCTTTACTGTTTGTTAAAGATGAAATCGTTAGCAAAACATATATTCGTTCCGGCAAAGCCCTTACATCTTATAATGCTCTAATCCCATTAGTATTTTTGCAATATCATTTCCCAGGAAAATTATCTAAATCGAAAGCCTTAAAACAATATTTGGTACCTGCATTACTTAATGGTGTTTTTTCTGGTCAACCAGATGGCATTATTGATAAATTGGTTAAAGTAATTGAAGAAGATAAAGGTTTCGATCTGAAGAAAATTAATGCTGCGATTGTTTCTTCTAACCGAAGTTTGAACTTGACGGAAGAACGCTTATTTTACTGGTGCGGCTATGGTAGTGGTCATATTCACTTGTTATTTAACTTGTGGTATGGCGGAGAATATAAATCTTCAGGCTTTCAGCATGAACCACAAATTGACCATATTTTTGCTCGTAGCCTACTAAAAGAACAGAAGGAATTGAATGAAGATACTGGGCGTCAAATACGAATTTATGAAAATTGGGAAATAGATCAACTTGCTAACTGTATGCTGTTGCCTGCCCATCAAAATGGTGCTGGTGACAAAGGAGCACAACCATTAGACAAATGGCTTAAAAACCAATCTACTGAATTTTTGGAATTACATTGTATTCCTAGTTCACCAAAAACTTTGTGGAAAGTGGAAAACTACCCACGTTTTATTGAGAAACGTAAACAGTTAATCCGTGAGCGAATTGAGCAAATGGGCTTACTTGAGAGCGAAGAATAAACAGTTAGCGGTGCGGTAGTTGGATACTACCGCTTTTTAATTGTGTTGAGCAAAAGAACTAGAATTTTACTACGTTTATCTTCATTAAATTTAATTTAATTTAATTTAATTTAATGATTTCAGTTTATTAGTATGTATTAGACTTATAAGTATAAACTAAGTGTTACCCTGATTTTTATATCTATCAATGCAATGTTTTCAATATGGGTACATTTACGGGTATAAAAATAATCAGTAAAAATATATTATTTAAATTTCATATTGTTAGTCTTTTATTGCGAGTCCGGCCTTCGCACCATAAGAACATCAAGAGACGTCAACGGACGTCTTTTTTTGTATCTGAAATCCCAGTTTTACAAGGCTTTTCCCCACTTTTCAGTCTTCCCAAGTATACTAAGGTCAACCCACATCAAGTACCTACTGTTGGTTTAATTATTGGTGTTTACCTTGATATTTTATGTGCAGAAGACAGAAAGAAAAGAGATGCGGGTAGAAAGTTAATAGCAAATGGTATTGATCCCAGAGAAAAATGCAAAGAAGTGGTCAGAAGGCCATAGCCATAGAGTGCTCAAAAGCCTTGAGGACAATATCTTCGCTGCTATTGGTTAACGCAATATTGCCGAACTGAAAACCCGCGATCTCCTCGAACTCATTAAAGCCGTAAAAATGTCTGGACGTTTTGAAGTGGCGGCACGTTTACAACAACGTGTGACAGCCATTATGCGCTATGCCGTACAAAGTGGTTTGATTGATTATAATCCTGCACAAGATATGGCTGGCGCAGTTGCCACAGGTAAACGAGTCCATAGAGCCGCATTAGAGCTTAAACGCCTACCTGAGTTCTTACAACGCATTGATGATTATAAGGGAAGACCTTTAACTAGCCTTGTCGTTAAACTCACCTTATTAGTTTAGTCTTCATTCGCTCCAGTGAACTGTGTTTTGCTCGTTGGGATGAAATCGGTTTAAATAGAGGTTCCTTTAGTAAACAGAATGCTTCATATAAGCCCGTTGCATTCGCTTGCCCTTAGACCCTGTATAAAGCACATATAAATTAAGCAAGAACTACGTTCGAGATATTGCGACAAATAACAAGCGACTAAAAGTCGAGATATTTCCTGTTGAGTTTAATTCCTACCCGTTTCTTTAAAGGAAAAATTTCTTTAAGATGAAATTAAGTCAAATAAAGTCACTGTTAGGTTTCCATGAGAATACTATTAATTGAAGATCACCTAAAAACCCAAGTGTGGGTCAAAAATGGGTTAGAAGAAGCGGGTTTTCTCGTTGATGTGACTAATGATGGTCGCGATGGTCTCTATTTTGCCTTAGAAAACAGTTATCAGTTGGTGATCCTCGATATCATGCTGCCTGGTATGAATGGCTGGGAAATTTTAAAAATCTTACGTACAGCTAAAAACATACCGGTAATTTGCCTCACTGCGCGGGATGCCGTTGATGACAGAATTAAAGGTTTAGAGCTTGGTGCCAATGACTATCTGGTTAAGCCGTTTTCGTTTTCTGAATTATTAGCTAGGGTTAAAAACCAATTAAAAGTTAACCAACCAGCCTCAACCACCATGACTATTGCGGATTTAAAAATCGACTTAACTCGCGATGATGTTGAGCGTGCGGGAAAGAAAATCACCTTAACGCGGCAAGAGTTTTCCTTATTGCTATTCTTCGTTCTACATTGCGATGAAATTTTACCTAGAACTTTAATTGCTAGCGAAGTTTGGGGCATTGATTTTGAAAGTGACACGAATATTATTGATGTGGCTATCCGTCGGTTGAGAAAAAAAATCGATGATGAGTTTGACGTTAAACTCATCGAAACCATTCGAGGGATGGGATACCGTTTAAATAGGCCTATAGAATGAAAAAGAAGTCACTTCGCTTCAAACTTATTTCTCTGTTTATCGTTCTTATGGTTACTAATGCTGGGGTGGTGACATGGGTTTTGTATCATTCACTCAAAAATGAACTATCTGAACAAGATAATAATTTACTGGTTAACCGTGCGGAGCAACTTGCTAAGCTCATCGCTGGTGGTATTGATATCAAAACACTTCCCATGTATTTCCAAAGCATGATGGACATGCGTCAAGACTTGATCCAAATTTCTGATGCAGCAGGGAAAATACTGGTTACTACCAAACAAGAGTTATTGGGCTCCCAACCTCTTCAGTTAGTCAACCTTGAGCAGCTAAATATCAATGCCATTAACCATTGGCAAACTGCTCAAGGTATCCCTATTTCTGCGGTTTATTTCTCGATGAATTCCCCAATAGGGCCGCTCCATGTCGTTCTTGGTAAAGTTTCTGTCGACCGTAGTGGCGTGTTGACTCAATATCTCATCCAAAGCGTAGTGATTTCTATTTTCTCAATTTTGCTGATGGGGCTACTCAGCTTATGGCTGTTGAAAAAAGGATTATCCGACATTCAAGCATTGAGCCAGATAACGGTCAAAACAGACGTTCACGCATTAAATGATCCAATTGATATTGACCAGTTACCACAGGAGTTGAAAGAGTTGGGCGAATCAATGAATACGATGCGCCAGCGGTTAAAGCATGATTTTGTCAAACTTACTCAGTTTGCCGATGACTTGGCGCATGAGCTGAGAACCCCAATTAATGCGATCCGGGTACAAAATGAAATAACACTTCAGCGTTCGCGCAGTGTTAGCGAATATGAAGGGATGATAGTCAGTAATATTGAGGAGCTCGATAAACTGTCACAAATGATACAAAGTACTTTGTTTATTGCCCGTGCTGAAAATAAAAATATTACCTTAAATCGAGAAAACCTTTCTTTATATACGTTAGTTAACGATGTCTATGAGCTCTTTTCTGCCTATGCAGAAGAAAAACAGATTGAGCTGCATAGCGAGCCCTCATCCCTGACTCTTGATGCTGACCCTGTATTACTCAGCCGAGTTTTAGTGAATATTGTCTCCAATGCGATTAAATATTCTCACCCGGGCACCCGTGTCGTTACCCAAATTATAGCGCTGCCGCAACAGAGAGAAATTAAAATGACTAACCAAGGGGAACCTCTACAAAATAGTGATGAAATTTTCACGCGTTTTTGGCGTGGTGATAATGCTCGAACCACAGAGGGAACAGGACTTGGGTTAGCGATTGTGAAAGCGATAGTCGAATTACATGGCGGGTCAGTGAGTTTTGAGCACCATGCAGGAACCAGTACCATTACCCTGAAATTTCCTACAATTAAGTAAGATGACAAATTTGTCATCTTACTGTCAGCCACTTTTACTGCGCTTTCGGTATAACTAATTTCATATCCTTTTTGCTATGGAGCGCATGATGAAAAAGTTACCTAAAATTCCCACATCTCAAATCACGGATGAAACCCTCTTTTTTATGAAACGCCGTCAGTTACTTAAGGCTTTAGGCATTGGAGCTGCAGGTTTAACCGTTGCGGCGACAGCTAATGCAGGGCTGTTTTCTTGGTTTAACGACGATACGCCAACAACTCCGATGACGCCAAGAAAATCTCTGACATTTATTCAACCTGAAGAGTTTCAGCCATCTTTAACCCTCACACCAGAAGATAAAGTGATTGGTTATAATAATTTTTATGAGTTTGGGCTCGGTAAATCCGATCCTGCTGAGAATGCTCATACTTTAGTCACGGATGAGTGGACGGTGACAATAGACGGCGAAGTGAATCGTCCTCTTACGCTTAATTTAGATGATATAAACACTAAGTTTCCCTTAGAGGAGCGCATCTATCGCATGCGCTGTGTTGAGGCTTGGTCGATGGTTATTCCATGGGTTGGTTTCCCTTTAGCGAAACTATTGGCTTTAGTCGAACCCACTAGCAAAGCCAAATATGTGGCTTTTGAAACACGCTACGCTCCAGAACAAATGCCAGGACAAAAAAGTCGTTATATTGGTGGTGGTTTATCGTACCCCTATGTTGAAGGGCTACGCTTAGACGAAGCCATGAATCCACTGACTTTGCTGGCGACTGGCGTTTATGGAAAGACATTACCCAACCAAAACGGAGCACCGATCCGGTTGGTCGTACCATGGAAATATGGCTTTAAAGGGATTAAATCTATCGTCAAAATTCGCCTTACTGAGCAAATGCCTGACACGACATGGAACCTATCAGCGCCGAGCGAATATGGCTTTTTTGCCAATGTGAATCCAGGTGTAAACCATCCTCGTTGGTCACAAGCCACTGAGCGTTTTATTGGTGCTGGAGGCTTAGGCCAAGTGACCCGACAGCCAACATTGTTGTTTAATGGATATGGCGAACAAGTGGCAAGTTTGTATCAAGGAATGGATTTGCGGAGATATTATTGATGCCCCAAGACAATAAGTTCATCGTTGGATTAACCAAAGGGAGTTTTCACCTTATTGCTTTGCTCCCTCTAGTATGGCTAATTTTTTTAGTCGAGACCCAACGGCTTGGAGCCGACCCAGCTAAAGATATCCAACATTTTACAGGAATAGCTGCTTTGCGTTTGCTCGTCATTATTGTATTGATCCCACTGGCTGCAAAATTATTGCGATTTACCGTATTGTTTCAGACGCGAAAATTACTGGGGGTATGGTGTTTTTTCTGGGCTGCGCTGCATTTTAGTAGCTATCTATTACTGGAAATTGGCGTAAATAATTTGGCGTTATTTTTCGAAGAGATTTTTTCGCGGCTCTATTTAGCAATTGGAGCGATAGCTTGGTTGTGTTTATCGTTAATGGCAGTTAGTTCATTCAACCGTATACGCCTTTATTTGGGTGTATGGTGGAACAGAATTCATATGCTGCTTTACCCTACGCTCATATTGGCGCTTTGCCACTATACTTTGTCACTAAAAACCTTAACGCCTGAACCATTTATCTATTTAGCCGTTGTGGGGAGTGCGTTTGCTTATCGCATGCGGAGCCAGCAAACACAACGAATAAAACCTTAATAAAGGGTGACGCGCTTTAATCGTATTCTTTCCTGATACTATCAAATGCCAGTACTGGAGTTTCTCAGTATTAGGTATTTGGTATGTATCTCAATATTGTGTAAAGCAAATCTGTACATCGTTTTATGATAAGTGCTTGTCGTCTTGCTCATCCCCTTCTTGTGGTAACGGTTATATCGTTACTATTTGAATTGAACCCAAACTTAGTGTGACTCGGCTAAATTCTTATTTTTTACAGGGATGAAATGTTTAAACGAATCTTTCATGTACACTTTATTAAAGTATAAAATTAACAAATATGAAATATAATATCTTAATACTCATTATCGGAGTAATAAATATTCTGGTTTTTTATATTGTGTTGGAATTTATTGGGTGTTAGTGATGTTTTCTATGGTCCATAATTCTGGTGATAAACTTTACGGTAATTTATAATTAATTTGTTGGTGTTTATAAATAACAAAGCTCAGATAAGTCTTAAAAAAAATTCATATAATTTACAAACGCAAAATTCGAGTAATGCTGCATTCTTAAGTTGTATTTTGCGATTGAAATTTCACCATAAAATACATCTCATTAGTAAAATCTGTGTTTCAATATTTTAAAATGTACCAAAATGTAATTTCCAATATGAGTAAATCTAATTTTGTATCCATAACATATTGTTATTTATATTATTAATTTTACTGTTGAGCTGTTTTGTTACATTTACTTCGTATTAATAGGGCAATAAATTGTTTTTAATAGCAATCAATTTGCCTTATCGATTATACAAAACAAATAATCAACCATATAATCATTAAAAATTTTAGGACGGTATCTATGGTTCAGATTGGTGCCTATAATTAATTTTTAATACAAAGGTTGAATTAAATGACTTATTTTTCTAATGAGATAAATAAAGAGATAGGACAGTATTTGAGAGGAATTAGAAAAGAGCAAAACTTAACTGGTGGAGAGTTAGCAAGAAGATTGAATATTAGCCAGCAGCAGATATCTCGATACGAGACGGGGAAAACAAAGCTAACATTTGAAATGATGGATACAATCCTAATCATATTCAATAAGTCTTGGAGAGATTTTTTTAACCACGTAATAGATAAATATGATAATGAAAGATTACAGTACACCATGAAAAATGGGAATAATTATTTTTCTATTTTAGATAAAGATATTAAGAAAATGTGGCGATAATTCGGTTAATAAATAGTTTAATTCGTTTAGTGAAGGGAAATTGTTAAACATAACTAATGTAATATATTAAAATGAAAACTTTATTAAAAATAATCATTAATTAATTTTAAAGTTAATGATTATTTTTATCTAAAGTTGTTATTAACAACTGTTACGTTGAAACATACATCATGTAAGAATTACACAGGATTAAATAATCATGAAATTGAATAAATTTGTAATGGGTGCCGTATTTGCATCAGGTTTTGCTTCATTCGCAGCAATGGCTGCTTATACTGGTACTCCTACTAACGGTACTATCGAATTTTCAGGTGAGTTAGTGAATTCTGCTTGTGGTTTAAGTCAAGAATCAAGTCCTGTAAAAGTTAACTTTTATCAGATCCCTATTTCTAATTTAAAAAATGGTGAGCGTGCAGGTAATATCAAGAAAGATATCGTTCTGCAAGGGTGTGATACTACCGTTGCACAAACAGCAACAGTAACTTACACACCATCAACTATTAACCCTAATGATAATACATTAGCAGCGTTCACTTCAGGTACTGCAAGTGGTGCTGGTATTGGTTTAAGAGACAATGGAAATAAAGATGTTGTTTGGGGACAAGCTTCTTCTTCTGTTAACTTATCTAATGGTAAAACTGCAATTCCATTCGTTGCTTATTTAAAATCTGATAATGCATCTAATGCAGTGACTCCAGGTAGCTTTGATTCAACTATCAATTTTAAAATTGATTACCAATAATTTGTAATTGGTTTTATATCAATGTGCGGAGTATTTAATACTCCGCATTAATAAAACCTACCAATAACTAAATGGTATTGTCCATGATAAGTCGGGTTGCAAAAATAACACTAGGCTCTAGTTTGTTATGGCCTCTATTAAGTTGGGGAATGACCGGCAATAACACCCCTGGTGATATTGTAATGCAAGGTGAATTAATAGAAGCCTCATGCACGATTGATCCTGAAAGCCGAGAGCTTTGGGTTAATTTTGGTGAAATTAGTGCCCGAGAGATTACCCCAGAAATCAATATTTTGGTGAGTAAGGATTTTGATATAAAGCTCGTTGGATGTACGTTGCCTTCTAATGACAAAGGTAGTGCATCGCGCGCGCAAATAACCATGATGGGAACCTCTGTTAATGATGACCAAATTTTACAAGTGAGTGGTGATTCAGAAGGATTTGGAATTCAATTTAGAGATTCTCACGGAGAAATACTTAAGCTTAATAGAAAAATGCCGGATTACACATTATTAGAAGGGCGCAATAGATTAGATTTTACTGCTGTTTTAGTTGCTTATCAAAAGCATATTAAGGCAGGTGATTTCGAAGGGGTTCTAAGGTTTAGGATGGATTATTTCTAAAACTAATAATTACATATAAAAGAGAATTGAACTAAATCTCTAGCCAACGAGTGAATACTGAGTAATTAAAATGATTATTTTAAATGGAAATATAAATAATATAAAAAGACTATTTGCAATATATATTGCAGTACTTTGCTATTCACCAAATATGTCTGCAAATGATCTTGTTGAGTTTAACGTTGACGTATTAGATGTTGGTGATCGTAACAATATTGATTTAACTCGATTCTCTAAAGATAACTTTGTATTTCCTGGGACTTATTTATTAGATGTCTATATTAATGGACAATCATTGTCGCAGCAGAAAGTCACTTATATTACCGATCCTCAAGATAGTGAAAAATCATTAGTTTGTTTTACTCCTAAGCAAATTGAAATGTTAGCGCTCAAAGAAGATGCGTTAAAAAAAATCCAAGCCATATCCCCTGAATGTTCAAATATTTTACCTATTTCAGGCGTTAAAATTAATAATAATGAAGGCAAACTGGATATCACTATTCCACAGGCATGGATGAAATATTCCGATCCTAGTTGGGTACCGCCTGAGCGTTGGGATTCAGGGGTTTCAGGCCTTATATTTGATTATAACCTGACAGGGTCAATTTTTCGTTCTTTGACGACAAATACAAACAAGCACTCATTGTCAGCATATGGCCAAACCGGGTTTAACTTAGGGGCGTGGCGCTTTAGAGCTGATTATCAAGCTAATTATAACGAGCGCGGTGATAGAAAATTCGATTGGAACCAGTTTTATGCATATCGTCCTCTGATCCACATGGCGGCTAAGCTGACACTGGGGGAAATTTATTTAAATTCTCAGGTTTTTGACACGATCCGCTTCACCGGTTTTAACCTGGCCAGTGATGAACGTATGTTACCACCGAATCTACGGGGATATGCGCCACAGATTAATGGTATCGCGAAAAGCAATTCAAAAATTGTTGTGACTCAAGCTGGGCGTGTCGTTTATGAAACGACGGTACCTGCGGGGCCATTCAGTATTCAAGATTTGCAAAGCTCCGTTCGTGGAACCTTGGATGTCAAAGTTGAAGGCGATGACGGCGAGGTATCGACTTTTCAAGTTGATACGGCAAATATCCCTTATTTAACGCGCCCAGGTTATGTGCGTTACAACGCTTCGGTCGGTAAGCCATCTCGATTTAATCACAAGCTTGAGGGGCCAATGTTTGCCACGGGAGATTTCTCTTGGGGACTGAGCAATAACTGGTCACTCATTGGTGGGCTACTTTTTGCTGGTAGGGATTACACCGCAATATCTGCTGGGTTAGGGCGTGATTTATCTATATTTGGTGCGCTTTCTGCAGATGTCACACAATCCATTAGCAGAATGCCAGGTGATAACACGCAAACGGGTTCTTCTTATCGCCTGAGTTATTCAAAATCATTTGATGAACTTAACAGTACGATTACTTTTGCGGGTTACCGCTTCTCGCAGGATAAGTTTAGAACGCTGTCGCAATATTTAGATGAGCGTGAGAACAGATATCTGGGTATTGGCCGTCAAAAAGAGATGTATACCGTGACAGGGAATAAAACTTTTTGGGCTGATGATCCTGATTGGAGAACGACGGTATTCTTAACTTATACCCATCAGACTTTTTGGGACCAAACATCCCAAGATAGGTATGGCTTATCTGTGGGTCGAACATTTCGTCTAATGGGTATCGATGGTGTCTCAACCAATATTGCGGCTTACCGTTCTGACTATCGAGGCCGACGTGACGATAGCATTTCACTTTCGGTTTCAGTACCTGTTGGTGATAGCCGTTGGGCAGGATACGACTTGCAAAACAGCGGCAGTAAGACCAGCCACATGCTCTCTTACAGTGATAACAGGGACATGAATAACTTATGGCGAGTTAGAGCCGGCCGAAGCAGCGATGATCGCGTGCGGTTTGATGGATATTATCAAAAACGGACGCAACTTGCTGAAGTTAATACCAATGTCAGCTATCAAGAAAGGCAAACGGCATCGATCAACGGGACATTACGCGGTGGTTTTACTGCTACCAAACATGGCTCTGCATTACATAACAGTACTGGTACAACGGATACAGCAAGAATTATGGTCGATACCAACGGTGTTGGTGGCGTGCCGTTTAACCATGAAAAAACGCGGACTAACTGGGCTGGTATTTCTGTTGTGCCTGACATTGTCAGCTATTACAGCTTCGACACACGTATTGATGTCGATAAGTTAAAAAATAACGTTGATACCAATAAGGCGATAGCAACATCGACATTAACAGAAGGTGCAATCGGTTATCAGCGGTTTGATGTAGCAGAAGGTGAAAAGCTCATCGCAACTATTCGTTATAACGATACGGTACCTCCGTTTGGTGCTGATGTGACAAACGCTGATGGTATTAATATTGCCATGTTAATGGAAAATGGATTGGCGTATTTGATGGCAGTAAATCCTAAAGAAACATTAACGGTATCTTGGGGCGGAAAAGCGCAATGTAAAATTCAACTGCCTGAAAAAATTAATTCGGGTATGTCAGTTTTGCTGCCTTGCCAATAATGTAATGACAGTTTGAAAAAGTATCTTATAAGGTAGAGAAAATGGCGATTCGTATAAATAAATGGGTAGGTGGTTTGCTAGTTATGATGGTTGGCGTAGGGCAATCATATGCAGGTATTTCACTAGATAGAACACGACTGATCATTAAAGGCGATGAAAATTCTGCGAGTGCTAATTTATCAAACACCAGCTCAAGTATTCCTTTTCTTGCTCAGTCATGGGTTGAAGATGCCAATGGGAAAAAAATCACATCGCCATTAGTTGTATTACCTCCATTACAACGCATTAATGGTGGGCAAAAAGGCGTTGCTCGTGTTTCAAAAACAGCCGAGATAGATAAGCTTCCCCAAGACCGAGAAAGTCTGTTTTATTTAAATGTGCGTGAAGTTCCACCGAAACCTGATAAACCAAATGTTTTACAGCTAGCGATGCAATCGCGCATTAAATTATTTTATCGGCCGACAGCTATTATTCCTGAATCTAAAAGTGCGGTTTGGCAAGACCAAGTGACATTTTATAAACAGGGGAATAATTGGCGTGCTGAAAACCCAACACCTTATTTTGTAACCATTATTAGCCTGAATAATAAACTTGTGGCAGACGGCGGAAAAAAACTGACTGATTTTCCTGGCGTAATGATCGCCCCTAAATCTAATCTCGATATTAAGGTCAATAGCTCAGCTGATAGTTTCACCATGATGTATGTGAATGATTATGGTGGTCATCCAGAACTGAAATACAGTTGTAGCGGAAATACGTGTAAAGCGTTACCACCAGAACAACAGATTCGCTAGGAGTATTCATATGAACATTAGGTGCTTAGGGATCGTATTGTTAGGGCTAGGAAGTTTCTCTGCGGTTGCAGATATTGCGGATGAAAAACTATCACGCCAAACGTTGCTAGACGTTCATAGTACTGTGCATTTTACAGGGAGTGTTTATGCGTCACCTTGTGTCCTCGAATTGGAGACTCAAGAGCAATATATTGATTTAGGTGAGATTAATGCTAGAGCGTTTCGTCGTATTGGCGATAGAAGCGCGCCTGTTGCATTTAATATTCGACTCAAAGATTGTCAGCGAGGAGCATCTAAGTCATTTGTGAATGCTGCTGGA
Source organism: Providencia sp. M-27 (assembly GCF_011077905.1). NCBI lineage: Bacteria > Pseudomonadati > Pseudomonadota > Gammaproteobacteria > Enterobacterales > Morganellaceae > Providencia > Providencia sp. M-27. The sequence goes on from NZ_JAALBT010000001.1 coordinate 239,356, forward strand.
GAGTCAACTCAAAATGCGCAGCGTTACTACCTAACAGGTGAAAGTGCTGTTTCATTGAGTATTGCAGGAGATTCGAATTTTTTTAACCCTGAGCTCGTGCGAGTTACAGGTGATATTCGAGGCGCAGGATTACGTATTTCCAGTAAGGAACATCAAAACCTAATGGTCAATCAGCCAACAAGCTCATGGGTGATCAAACCTGGTGATAACAACATTACACTTAATGCCTCATTAGAATCTACAGCACAGTCTGTTTCAGCGGGAACTTTTAGTGGGTTAATTAGGCTAAAACTGGAGTATTTATAACCATGTTTGTATCCAACAACAAAAAACTAAAAGATATGACTCTTGTGGCTGGTTTACTGACAATAGGGGCTTTCCCGTTATCTGCTTTGGGCTTTCCTCACGGCTCGGTTATACCTACTGGGGGGACTTATACATTCGAAGCAAGGATGAATAATCAGATACTTGTCAATGAGAAGGATGCCGAAACAGTATTCAATTTTGATGTAGGTAACTGGCCTTTTTTCGATATTTATTGCCAAAAAAAAATGAATACAGGAGGGTCTGGGAGTTCAGATCCTGATTCAGGAATGACATTTGATTTAATGTCAACCATTCCTACATCAATGCAAAACCCAGGGTATCTGAACCTTAATGAATATTTTGATGTAAAAGTTGAAATTCAAATTGGGGGAACGATTGGTCAGAAAGTTCCTGTTCCTGTTAAAGATATATGGAATGGGGGATCTGAGCCAATAGAGTGTATTCCACCGAGTGTCAATAGCCGTGATTATGGCGTCGAGTTACGGACGGGATCGAGCGGAACAATCACGTTTAGACTGAAAAAACCGATTATAAATGGTATTACCATCAACCAAGCTGAACTGGTACAGGTTTTTGCTAAAAAAGGCAGCCCAGCGAATGGCAGTACAGCTTATGCGTCAATCCCTTCAACTCGGGTTGTTTTAGGTGCAGGGATTATCACAGTTGCTGACGAGTGTACGATTAATCAAGGTAACCCAATTAATATTGATTTTCTTGATGTAGCAAATACGAGTGAACGGTTAAATGGAGTTAATTATGCTCAGCCCTTTAAGATCCCAGTCAAATGTAGCGGTGGGAGTTTTACGACAGGTGATTTAAATATCAAGCTGTCACTCTTACCAGGGGCGTCAGGTAGTGCGGATTTTAACCCTGCTTATTTCGGTACATTAAAAAATGGTGTGAAACGCACAAATCTTGGCATTGTGGTGACTGATAATGTGACGGGTACATTGGTAAAACCGAATCAAGCATACCAAGTGCCTAACTTTATTAATAACCAAGGTACTTGGAACTTAACGGCTGCGCCAATAGCAGCGCCTGGAAGTAGTGTGGAAGAAGGTGAGTTTACAAGTACCGGAACCATTCTTGCTGAATTCCAATGAGGCCGATCATGCGAAATAATAATCAGTTAAAACGTACAAAATATTTATTGTCGATTGGCTTATATTTATTAGTCTCGGGGGCGGTGAGTGCGAGTGTGATCCCGAGTAATATGGGTAGCTATTCATTCAAAGGCATGGTTGTTGCTACGCCATGTCAGATAGCGCCTGGAAGTGAGAAGGTCTCTGTTAGTTTTCAACAAATCTCGGTTAAAGAACTTTATAAAGAAGGCAAATCGAAACCTTTAAATTTCTCAATTCATTTAGCGAACTGTAATACGACTATATTTAAATCGGTGACAGTGACATTTAATGGAATTGAAAATGGGAATCTTCCTGACCATCTTGCGATTAGTGACCAAAGTGAAGCTAGCGGTATTGGTATTGGGTTATTAAATTTAAATGAAACACCCATAGAATTGAATACGCCATCACTAGCGCAAAACTTGGCAACAAATAATACGGAAATTCAATTTAAGGCTTATGTCGAGGCTGAGCCTGAAGCGAGAGTTAACCAAACTATTACTTATGGGAATTTTTATAGTACAGCATACTATACATTAAATTATCAATAACGAATAAAAATATGATTTTTGCAATAAAAATTAAAAATAATAAAAAAGAAAGTTATCCATGGGGGCTTTTAGGTTTTGTTATAATATTTTTTGGTATTATATTGCATATTTATTTGCCGAATATGGGCGGAACAGGTTTGTCATTACCATTTAATATAATTAGTAGTTTTTTTATTGCTTTTTTTATTATAGTGGTTAATATTACACAAATTAAAAATTCAAAATTATATTACTCTAAGTCGAGTAATTATATTACGCTTGGGTTGGTGTTATTATTAGGTTTATGTTTTTTTTCACCTGAAGATTACCAGCTTAATGCATACTTGACTGCATATTGGTTATTGGGTGCGTTATTTTTTTATCAAGTTTTATTGCAAATAAATATTTCAGAATCCGTATTGAAAATAATTGTTTGCAGTGTATTATTTGCTGCTATTATTGAGAGCTTATATTCAATAGCACAAGTTTTTAAATTTTTCCCAATATCAGGGGATAGGCCATATGGCGTATTCCAACAAGTTAATGTTCTTTCTAGTTTTATTTGTGTTGGCATTGCCAGTGCAATAGGTATGTTTATTTTAATAAGAACCATCACATGGTATGCGTCTACTATTATCATTGTGAGTCTCATTTTAATGAGCACCGTATTATCGTTGTCTCAATCATTAACTGGATATTTAAATTTATTATTAATTGTTGTTGTTTTTTATTTTTTTGCAAAGTATCATCGTAAATATATTTTTTATTCTGTAATAGCGATTGTTATCGGTCTTATTGTTGGTTATGGAATAAAAGTTGCTTTTAATATTTCTGACTTTTCTGAAAGTAAATTACAGACATCGCATATTAGATGGGTATTGTGGCAGCATAGTTTATATTTATTCAGTGAGAATGTTTTATTTGGTACGGGTGTTGGTAGTTTTGAATCTGTATTTTTAGAGCGCTTTGGTGGTGGGTTACTAGAAACCAAAGTAAGGGGCATGTCACATCCACATAATGAGATATTACGTTGGATGGTTGAAGGTGGGTTAGTTGGCATTGCTGCGATATTGTTAGTTATTATTGGTGGTGGGTATCTACTTTATTCTTCATTAAAAAGTAAAAATAATAATTATGTTTTTTTAGTTATTGCATTACCAATTGTTTTACACATGATGACAGAGTTTCCATTGTGGCTATCAATACCTCATGGGGTGGTACTGATACTGCTAATACGTTGTGCTGATATTCCAACTAAAAAATATCATTTGAATAAAGTTGTAGGGTATTGTTCTAAAATAGTTATTGCGTTAGGTGGTTTTTTATCAATGGGGTTGCTGTATTTTACTTTGCAAACGCAGCAATATTTAACCTATATAGAAAAAACAGGGCAACAGTTTCTTCTTTCGAGAAATGAGCCTGATTATAGCGAATGGAAATATTACTTAATCGATGATCGTTATAAATTAGATCTCAATATGGGATATTTATTACGCTATAATGAGACGCAAGACCCTTATTATTTGAATTTGTTTTCATCTTGGGCTGAAAGTTATTCACGTTCTTGGCTAGATGTTAATGTTTATTTTTCTTGGATCCTTGTTTTAAATGAATTAGGTGAGAGAGAGAAAGCGAAAAGTGTCAAAGAAAAAGCGATTTTTTTATTTGATAATAATGAGAAATTAGAAGAATTGAATTTTTAATTATTCATGTGGTACTTCATGTGTTAATTAAAAATCTAAAGAATTTATTGATGTCCATTATCAATAAATAGGGTGTTTTATTAATTTAAATCTATATAAAAGGAAATAACATGAAAAAGTTAAATGCTATCGAAGCTGCTGCTGTAATTGGTGGAACAGAACAAGTTTGTACTGATACTTATGAGAGCATCACTATTGGTGGAGTTAAATCTTGCCAATTAGTAACAACTTGTACTGATAAGCACGGTAACAAAACATACTCAGCGAAAGCTGTTGATGCACCAAACTGTGATGTAACAGCTCCATAATATTAAATTTAATTTTTATTAGTTGATACATGGGGAGCTATCCCCATGTATTTTTCGTACCTGAATGGAATTAACTGTTATGAATACTCGTTTTAAACCAATAACTATTACACTTTATACTCTATTTGTTATTATCGTTTCTTCACTCATGACGGTTTTGTCCTATCATATTTTTGTTTTTAATACTTTCTCAAATGATGATGCACAAGTTTCTTCTTTTATTGAATTTAATAGTGAACAAGCTCTGTTGAGTCCAATAAAAGAAAATAATAGCATCATAGAAGTTGTTTCTTATGGTTGCCATTATTGTGCAGTAAATCATGACAATGTCAGCCAATTCGAAAAAACACTCCCTGAGAATGTCAACTTTAAAGTCATTCATTTAGCCAAGGATAATAATCTAGGGCTGGCTGCCTATGCGCCTATTTTTGCGACATTGGAAGAGATGGGTGTGGAATCTCAATACCGTCAGGATCTTTATACTGCCGTTATCAGCGATAAGCTTGATTTAGCTAACAAAGATGTCTTAAACCAATGGTTAAAACAGCACAATATTGATTCTACTCAATACCTAAAAACCAGTGAAAGCCAAGCCGTTCAAGAACGTCTTAAATATATGCTTGAAATTAGCAAATTTTATCAAATCACTGGAACACCTGCCTTTATTATCAATAAACGCTATGTTGTTTATCAAGACCGCGATTTTGCAGACTTTACTACCTATATGCTTGAGTTATTAGACAAAAGTAATGAGGAGTTACGGTGATCCGGTTTTTCATTGTTTGGACGGTATTTACAGCGAAAAACTGTTTGATGCCGTTTAAAAAAGGATATCAAAAACTTAATCATAGTGGGCTTGCCTTTTTACGGTTGTTATTGCGTCGGGGCTATATCACATCGGTATTATTTGTTTCTAATTTATTATGTCGCGCTGGTTTATTAGGCCGTCAATATCGTAATCGTAATAAAGTCGCCACGGAAAACTTTCGTAGTTTAATGGAAACGAAAGGGCATATTGATATGAGCTGGATAGCTATTCGACGCTTCATTTTGGAAGAGGCAGCCACATGGGGACAAAACCAAGAAATCATGGCGCAAGTTCGAGTTTGTACCCTTGAACTTGATAGCGTTGTTGCGCCTTTGCACCAACAAAATAAACCCGTTGTACTTGCTCCGTTGCATATGGTTTCTGATGTTTTAGCCACAATGGTTGGGGCGGGGGTGACTCCTGGCAATGCGACGGTGGTGGTTTCGTCGAGCGCAGAGCAGCAAAAGTATAACGCTTCGGCACGTGAGCTAGGTCAGGTGAATTTATCTTATTGCTCTATTCATCAGGGAAATAAAGTATTAGCTAGCCAATTAATGACCGCGATGACAGAAACGGCGACAGGGCAAAAGAATATGATTGTTTTCCCTGATATTACCCCTGATTACACGGTTCAAACTGAGGAAGGGGCGTCGAGCAAATTATCGTGCCATTTATTTAACCGTGCAGCAAAGTTACACAATGGTGTCGTGCGTTTATCCAGTGCGATTTCGGCACAGGTAGTTTTTTATCATCTGTACTACCAAAACGGTTTACAAATCAAAGTTTATCCGCCTGTTGCAGCAAAAGATGTTGCAACTCAAATGCCAGCCATTATTGAAAATGCGGTTCGTCATTATCCCAATGATTGGCTTTTATGGCATAGCCATTCACTTTATTTTATTAGCCATTAAATAATAATGAAAAATATTATTCCAAATTTTGTTTCTCAAGAAGAAACCAATGAATGTGGCTTAGCATGTATTGCGATGTTAGCACAAACCCAAGGCCTCAACGTTTCTCTTGAAACGCTGCGAGAGATGTATCCGGCATCGGATCATGGAACTTCTTTGATTGATCTTTCGTCCATCTTAGCTAATTACGGTGTTGCGACGACACCGGTGCTATTTGAGCACCAAGAGCTCAATAGCTTACCGCTTCCCGCTATTTTACATTACGGAGCAAACCATTTTGTGCTGCTTGCTTATCGTAAGGGAAATAACGTGTGCGTGATGAACCCTGCAATTGGGCAGCAATGGTTACCTTTCTCTGCATTAAAAGCGGAAATCAGCGGCTATGCATTAATTTTAGAGCCGGATACCGCGCTGGAAAGAATTGAATCGCTAGCACCAGAAGACAAAAATGATGGGGATGGGAAAAAAGCTCCTCATGCAATGAGCCTGAAAGAAACCTCAGAGATTCGCGGTGTTTATTGGTTGATGATATTCGCTTTTTTGGTTTCTTTAACGCTATTTTTAATGCCAGCCATGGTGAGCAATGCGATTAACCAAGCCTTTTCCGACGCTAAAAATGCCATTTTCCCTTATGGCTGGTTTATTGTTGCCTTTGTGGTTGCAACACTATTAGCCCTTGGCGTGAGAATGCTCAGCGAGCGTTTCGTAAAACACTTTGTGTTGATTAAAAGCGGGGTTGGCTTTTCCCGTTTATTGAGTAATCCATTGCGCTTTTTTGAAAAACGCGCACCCGGGGATGTTTTTAGCCGTTTTGTTGCTTGGCAGAGGGCATTAACCGAAAAAATTGAGCTGGATAACGGGTTACGAACGGATTGGGTTATTTGTGCAATCGCATTAGGTACCATGTTTTGGATTGCCCCCGTGTTAGCCGCTATTTCGGCTGCGGGTGTTACCGTGATGGGCTTAATTAGTGTATGGGCGATTATTCGTGACCGGTGGTACACCCAGCAGTTACAGCTAAAATCAGCAGAATTAAATGACTTTTTTATGGAGACGCTGCAAGGCATTCTGACCATAAAAACAGCAGGGATAGAAAATCAGCGTAAGGCGCAATTTGCATGGTTAAACCGTGAATTGTTTACCTGTATGCAACGCAGAAATGTGTATCAACAAATTAAAGATGGCATCTATCAATTAATCGGTAGTTTGGAGATGGTCATTTTTATGTTGGTGGTTCTACCTATGGTGGCCAATGAGTTAATTTCGTTGGGGGATTTCTTTGCTTATAGTTTCTTACGTCAAATTTTCACCAATTATGTGACGCGTATTTTTTATGCGATTATACATAAGTCACAACTGCATATTATTGATACACGCGCCCATTCTTTATTCCCTAAGAAAAGCGAGCAGGACACCGAACCATTCCACGAGAAACAAGCCTCAGTGCAAGGAAATGCACCACACTTATCTTTCAAGGGGATTCATTTCTGTTATGACCCTGCAAAACCGATTTTAAATAATGTGTCATTAGACTTACCTTCAGGCTCACAGGTTGCCATTGTTGGGGAATCTGGGGTAGGAAAAAGCACGTTATTACGTACCATTGCGGGTTTATTCAGCCCACAGCAAGGAATATGCGAATCCAATGGGGAAGCCGTCAGTGTGCAGCAGCTTACGCAATTGGTTTGCTTGCAAAGCCAAGAAGATATTCTATTCAATGCGAGAGTCTTAGATAACATTACGCTATTTGACCCTAATTTCCGTGAAAAAGATAAAAAAAGAGTCGAAGTGCTGCTCGATAAATTGGCACTCGGTGCAGTGATTAATCAATTACCTGGTGGAGTGAATGCGTTAATAAGAGAAAGCCATGCGGCACTGTCACTTGGGCAACGCCAACGTTTGTTATTAGCTCGTTCGTTGTACAGTGCCCGTCCTATTTTATTATTGGATGAGCCCACTGCCAATTTGGATGAAGAAACAGCAAAAATAGTCATGGCGACTATTCAATCACATTGCCAGAAAACAGGTAAGACATTGATTGTCGTCACTCACAGTGAAGAGCTGGCGGCTAATTTTGATGCACTTTACCGAATCGTGGATGGGAAATTAAGTCTTGAGATAAGCACCAATAAAGACCCTTCTGTCACCGCAGGCACGCTTCAATCTGAACCTTCTTTATTAGCGGTAATGGAAGGTACTCCCTTATGACCTCTCGTCACGTAACACCAATATTGGGTTTAACGGCCCGACGATTACGCATTTTAGGTGGGCTGGTGGCACTGCTTGTGTTGATTGTGGTGATCGGCCGTTTTGTTTGGCAATCACCCGCCCCAGTATTGAATGAAAACGTAATTTTATCGGTGGAACGTGGCGATATAGAAAAAATCGTTATGGTAACGGGGAAATTAAAGCCCTCAATGCAAGTTAACGTAGGGGCTCAGGTTAACGGGCAAATCAGAAAATTGTATGTAAAACAAGGCGACAAAGTAGTTAAAGGGGAGTTATTAGCAGAAATCGACCCGACTATCCAACAGTCTGAGCTCAAAAATGCAACCGCCCGGTTATCCAGTGCTCAGGCGCAAAAACGGGCTGCAGAAGCAACTTTAATACAGTACATCAAAGCCTATCGGCGTCAAATAGTGATGCAGCGAGATGGTTCCGGTATTCGCAGTGAATATGAACAAGCGCAAGCACAATATGAGGCGCAATTACAGCAGGTTAATGTCAATGAGGCGTTAATCACGCAATCAGAAATGGACGTACAAACTGCACAAGCTAACCTCAATTTTACACGGATCGTCGCGCCGATCAGTGGTGAAGTGCTGGGTATTGTGGCGAACGAAGGGCAAACCATCGTTTCTTCACAGACAGCACCAACCATTTTAGTGTTGGCGAACCTGGATAAAATGCAGGTTCAGACACGAATTTCAGAAGCGGATATTCAAAAAATTAGCCCAGGCCAACCCCTCACGTTCTATGTGATTGCAGACCCAGAAACGCACTACGAAAGTACGATGGGGTATGTTCAACCCATTCCGCCCGAAGCGCTTGATGAAAATAACAATAATTCTGGAGGGCAACAGAACAGCGCAATTTACTACAACGGAACGTTCGAGGTTGATAACGCCGATCGTGCATTAAAGACATCAATGACTGCGCAAGTATTTATTCGTGTTGCACAAGTAAAAGATGCCATTCGACTCCCTACTAGTGCGCTGGGGCGTGCGATGGGTGCAAACCAATATGAAGTGAGCGTGATCAAAAATGAAAAACCGGAAACGCGCACCATCAAAGTGGGCATTAATGACCGCCATTTTGTCGAAGTTCTTGAGGGAATTAGTGAGGGTGAACAAGTTGTTATTCAATCAGATAATGTGGCGAGTGAATAATGGCGATGACACGAAATGTATCTTTAACTCGTCCTCTGATTGAACTTCATCATGTTTATCGTGAGTTTTCAGCTGGTACACAAACCATTCCTGTTTTGAATGATATTTCGCTATCAATTAATCAAGGAGAGATGGTCGCTATCATTGGCGCATCAGGTTCAGGTAAATCAACTCTGATGAACATCATTGGTTGTTTAGATAAGCCCTCTCAAGGGGAAGTATTTATCAATGGGATTGCGGTTCATGAGGTGAATAGCGACCAACTGGCGGAATTACGTAGCCAATATCTTGGGTTTATTTTTCAACGTTATCACCTAATGCCCTACCTGACTGCAGAGGAAAATATTGCGATCCCCGCTTTGTATACGGCAATGCCAGAAGATGAGCGGAGCGCTCGAGTTGCTTTATTAGCAGAAAAGTTAGGGTTACAAACGCGCTTGGATCACAAACCTTATCAATTATCTGGTGGGCAACAGCAGCGTGTCAGTGTCTGTCGCGCCTTGGTCAATGGTGCGCAAATCATTCTTGCGGATGAACCTACAGGGGCATTAGATAGCGCTAGTGGCCACGCATTGATGGATATTTTACATCAACTTCATCTCGATGGGCACACTGTTGTGATTGTGACCCACGATAAAAATATCGCTCAGCAAACTCAGCGAATTATTGAAATTAGTGATGGAAAAATTGTTTCTGATAAGCAGAACCAAGCGCAGACAGGCACAAAACAACGACACCAGCTTCCTACTGTTGAAGATAATGGCCGTGCATCGGTGTGGCGCAATATTATTGAGTCTATTCGTATGGCATGGCGGGCCTTACTCGGTCATCGCATGCGTGCATTTTTGTCGATGTTGGGAATTATCATCGGTATTTCTTCTGTGGTGTCATCAATGGCCGTGGGGGAAGGAGCAAGACGCTCCATCATGGATGAAATCGGGAAACTCGGCAGCACGACTCTGGAAATTCGCCCTGGCACTGGGTGGGGGGCTAAGCGGCCTGATATGGAGCGTGCGTTATCGTTAAATGATGTCAAAAGCCTAAAGCAGTTGCCATGGGTTGAGTCTATTTCCCCCGTCGCGAGTAGCATGACGATGGTCGTTAATAAAGGCTTGGATAACTCAATCATGCTTAATGGGGTTTCAGAAGAATATTTTGCGGCACAAGGGTTTCAGCTTTTATATGGTAGCTTATTCAGTACGCTCGATATGGCAGACAGTGAACCTGTTATCGTGTTGGATGAAGGAAGCCGAGAGGTACTTTTTCAACCAGAAGAAGAACCATTAGGGCAAATTGTGCAAATTGGCCATTCACCATGGCGAATTATTGGTATTGCCCGTAAACCGGGGCCCAAAATGTCGAGTGGCTTTGTTATGGGGTGGGTGCCTTACTCATCCTTACAGCAACGTGTGGTCGGGGACAAACCCATTGAATTTATTTCGTTGCGTTTCCCTGAAAGCTTAACTTCTCAACAAGCTAAATTACAGGTTGAGCGTTTGTTATTACGCGAACATGGTAAAAAGGACTTTTTTATTCAGTCGGATGACCAGCTCGCAAATGCATTACAGAAAACATCCGATTCTATGTCATTACTGATCACCTCGATTGCTGCTATTTCCTTATTGGTTGGCGGCGTTGGGGTGATGAATATCATGCTGGTTTCTGTGACGGAACGAACTCATGAAATCGGGATCCGCCTTTCGGTCGGAGCGCGTCCTAAAGATATTATGAACCAATTTCTGATAGAAGCCGTGATGATTTGTTCGCTTGGCGGGTTTATTGGTATTGTCGGTGCATGGTTAGCGGGGTGGGTTTTTTCTTATCTCACCACTGAATTTACGATGGTGTTTACTCTGTTCCCTATTTTATTAGCGTGCGGTTTTTCCGCTCTAATTGGTTTTGTTTTTGGCTATTTTCCTGCTCGTCGGGCTGCCAAACTCAACCCAACGGAGGCATTGGCACGCGAATGAATATCAAATCGCTTTATATCATTTCTGCTTTATTTTTGCTAAATGGCTGCGGCAGTTTTACGCGTACGGAATACCAACGTCCTGAGCTCACATTGCCACAGCAGTGGGATGATAAAATACACCAATCCGGTGCAAATGACGTAGTGACGTCAGTTCAGTCATTGAACCTAACTGAAAATTGGTGGGATAACTTTAAAGATCCTCAGCTATCTCAACTGATCAACCAGGTACTAGAGAATAATAATGATTTAGCCGCAGCGGCAATTAAGTTAAAGCTGGCGCGAAGTACGGCCGGGCTAGCAAACACTAATATAACCCCAAATGTCTCCCTTGGGGGCTCTGCAAGCAATACAAAATCTATTCGCAATGGAACCTCTCCTCAAGAGAGTTATAGCTCAAATCTAAACTTAAATTATGAAGTTGATTTATGGGGAAAGCTTGCACGTATTCGTGAAAAGAATGAGTGGGAAGCAATAGCAACCGAACAGGATTACCATGCAACAGCATTAGTGGTTATTAATACGACAGCACAATTATATTGGAATATTGCACTGTTAAATCAACAAATTGATAACCTGATAGCGAGCCAAAAGATTGCAGAAAAAAGTCAGCAGCAAATTAAGTCTTGGTATTTGGCAGGAAAAGTTAGCCAACTGGATTTTTTACAATCGCAGCAAACTGTGATTAGTCGAAAAAATGAATTGCGACGAATCATTAAAGAACGTGACAGTTCCCGTAATGCGCTAGCCCTATTGTTGAACCGCCCTGCAGAGCAGCATGCCAGTGAGCTCACCGCACTTAATCGAAATCAACGAATTGAAATTCTTAACGCGACACCGTTGTCCGTATTAGCACAGCGGCCAGATATTCAAGCTGCCGAGTCACGTCTTCGTTCCGCGCTTGCTGACTCTGACGCTGCTAAATTGAGTTTCTACCCGACACTGTCTTTGCAAGGTGCGCTTAATGCGGGTAGCCAATTGTTTTCTCAATGGTTTAGTGACCCGACACGAGTTGTTGGAGGTTCGATTTCTCTGCCTTTTATTCAGTGGAACACGGTGAAATTGACCATTGAACAATCCGACTTACAAGTGCAACAAGCTGCGGTGGCATTTCGTCGTGCGGCTTATACCGCATTATCAGAAGTCGATAACGCGATGGAAGCCCGTTTTGCCGCGGATGAAATTCGTCAGCAATTGCAACAGTCATTATCACTTAGCCAGCAGCGGTTAAAGCTCACTAGCAGCCGTTACCGAGCTGGTGCCGCGAATTATCAAACACTGCTTAATGCGCAAGATGACCTTTTAACTATTGAGAACACATTAGCTCAAAATCAATACGATTATCTTTATGCAACGCTGCAACTTTGGCTAGCACAAGGTGGCGGTAGCGCCCGACAAGAGGACAACCCATTATGAACCAAAAATCTCACTTTAAACGCGTTGTTGTCACAGGCTATGGGGCTGTCACTCCATTGGGGGATACGGCTTCAGCATGTTGGCAAGCGATTATGGATAAAAAGCTCGGTTATCGTTACGTTGATAAAACTGCGCAAAATATCCACAGTCATTTTTTAGGGCTTATTGATAATGAACCCAGCTTAAAAGGGGTTCCCGCGGCTATTCGTCGTCGTTTACCGCGCCATACGCGCTTAGCTTTGGGGGCCGCACGAGAGGCCATGAACATGGCCTTCGCAGACACGCCATTAACGGATTTATATGACCCTCTGATGTGTGGCGTCATTATGGGATCGGGGTGGGCAGGGCTTGATGAAAATTATATGTCGGTAAGTGAATTCGAAGCGACAGGGATGACCTCGCCTTTCAACTGTTTTTATGCAATGCCAAGTGTGACAACAGCGGCTTGCAGCCAGTTTTGGAACCTGCGTGGATATCAAAATACGACCATCGCGGCTTGTGCGACAGGCACTATTGCGATTGGTGATGCTTTTGACGCGATCCGTCATGGACGAGCCGATATGATGCTCGCTGGTGCAGGAGAGTCCTTGCGGACCGATTGTGCTGTATGGAATATCGATGTTCTTGGTGCTTTAACTCGTGAAGCGGAAGACCCGACTCGTGCATGTTGCCCATTCAGTGCGGACCGTAGTGGATTCGTGCTTTCTGAAGGTGCAGCCGTGTTGTGTTTAGAAGAGCGTGAGAGCGCTATTTCACGTGGCGCCACTATTTTGGGTGAAATTACAGGGTATGCGAATTTTTCTGATGCATTTGATTTTACATCACCAGCAGAAGATTGTGTCGCCCGAGTGAAAACCATTGAAATGGCTTTACAACAAGCGGGAGCCGCTCCTGAATCTATCGATTATATCAATGCCCATGGGACCTCAACGGCTCTTAATGACTTAAACGAAACAGAATCACTGAAAAAGGCATTAGGTGCGGCAGCTTATCAAATCCCAATGTCTAGTACTAAATCCTATACCGGACACTTAATTGCCGCTGCTGGTAGCTTTGAAACCATTATTTGCTTGCAAGCTATGGCACATGGCGTGATGCCTGCAACCGCTAACTTACATCACTCGGACCCGCAATGTGACCTCGATTATATCCCTAACGAACACCGTATTGGTGAAGTTAAGCGTGCACTAAACCTGAGTTTTGGCTTCGGTGGGGCTAATGCGGCGCTGATTTTAGAGAAAGCGTCATGAGGACATTACGTTATACCCTTGAGGATGCAAAACAGTGGGCATCATTTTCTGGTGATGATAACCCGATTCATTTTGACCTTGAATGGGTCAAAGCGAAGGGCGGAGAACAACTGAGTGTGCATGGCATGCGTGCACTACTCGATGTGAAACAATTTGCGAGTGAATCATTAAATCACGAACTATTGGCTTCACAAGAGGTGATCGACTCTGAGTTTATCAAATGTGTCGTGCGGTTACGCAATCCGTTATGGAACGATAAAGATTATCAATTAGTTGCACGAAATAAAGCGGGATCTGTGGCTTTACTCTCTTCTGATGAGCAACAAAATTGTTTAACTTGCCAATTGTCGGTCACCTCCCCACCGCGATTACATGAAATCGCAAATGAGATAACGATTTCGACCGCCGAACTTGTGAAATTGCAGTCAATATTCTCTCAGTTTCCCAACGAAATGTATGAATGGCAATTTATTGATGCAGTTTTGTTTTGGTACTTAATTCATGATAGCTCTTTATTTCAACAACAAGAGATCGCGCAATGGCTGCCAGTCGGCTCTACATTGAAAGATATTTTTTGCCGTTATCCTATCGTACAAACCCACCAAGAAGTGGTTTTTGACCGTGCACTTTTGACTAAATGGGTTCCTATCACCTCTCCTGAACCTATTTACCTACGTATTTTACCCGCCTTAGTCATTGCGGATAGTGAGAGTGGTCGATTAGTAAGTATCAGTATCACTGCCCATTACGGGGAAAAAATAATAAACAATTCAATAACATTGAAAGTTAATTCAATAACTCAATAAGAATGCAAGGATAAAAAAATGAGCCAATATCAAGAAATTTATATCAAAATTAGTGACATGATCTGTGACGCAAAAGATATAGAAGCAGAAGAGTTGAATGCGGATATGACTTTAGTCCAGTTAGAGTTTGATAGCTTAGATTATGTTGAACTTATGGTGCTTGTTAAACGTGACTTTAATGTTGTTTTAGATGCGGAATTTTTCCTAGAACATCCAGAAATTTCGGTAAAAGCACTGTGTGAACATATTGATAAGGAACCGAAATCTTAAAATGGCAAATAATCAATGGATACTCGTGACGGGAGGAAGCCGAGGAATTGGACTCGCACTGGTTAGTGAATTGCGACGCCACTGGAATGTGGTTTTTACTGGGCGTAACGTTGATGGTGTTAATGAAGCACAAGCGAGTCTTGAAAACCCCGATTTAGATACATGGGTGAAAGGATCCCCGTGTGATGGTAAGAATGAAGCACAAGTTGACGCGCTTTCTAGCTCGTTATTGGAACAGTTTGGGGCTCCTACGGCTATTATTCATAATGCAGGTATCACTAGGGATGCCTTACATATTCATCAAGATGCTGAAATCTGGCGAGACGTGCTAGAGAACAACGTCATTTCCGTGATGAATTGGCACCGTAAATTATTACCTGCAATGTTGATGACGGGGAATGGCTCGATCGTATTGATGTCATCAATTACTGGGCTAAAAGGCAATATTGGCCAGACAGCTTATGCGGCGAGTAAGTCCGCGATGATGGGGTTGACGCGCTCATTGGCTCATGAAGTTGGGCGTTTTGGGTTACGTGTGAATTGTATTGCTCCGGGGCTTATTGATAGTGATATGACCCGTGCAATGCCTGAAGCTAAATTAAAAGCTATGTGCCAAAACATCCCGTTACGCCGCTTAGGGCAACCCCAAGAAGTGGCAGAGCTAGTTGAATTTTTGATTGGCGATAATAGCCAGTACTTAACAGGGCAAACATTGGTCTTAGATGGTGGCCTAACTGCGTAATGGATTGTTTTAATTACGGTTAGCAGAACAAATATTCACTCGATAATTTATATTTTATATTTCCCCTTAAACGTTTTAGTAAATTTCCGTTTAAGGGGTTTTTTTATGGGTTTAAACAACCTTATTTAAAGTGATTTATTCAGCTGTAGTATGGCTTTCATGCAGTGATGTGTGGGTAGTAAAGAGCTGTAATATGACACCAAGTAGTGCGCAGGCAGCCATTGCAAAGAAGGTATAAATATAGCCTAAAGAGCTATTCCAGCCTCCACCAAGATTAATTAACCAGCCCATTAATAGCGGGGATAATGCACCACCAATGAACATGGATGTGGTGATAATACCATTTGCAGTAGAAATGGATTGGTCATTGGCATTATCAGATGCCATAGCGTAGTAAATTGGCCAAACGGCATTAGCCACCAAGCCGAAGAACAGCTGTATAGCGATAATTTTTGGCATTGACGTTGCGAAGTAAAATAAAGCGATACCAATGCTCATCCATAAACCGCAAATGATTAAGGTTCTTTTTCGACCTAATATGTCTGATAGCCAAGGCCAAACAATTTGCCCGAGTACACCCGTTAATGTGAAGATGATACTCAGCCCCGCTGAAGCGGCTAAAGATAACCCAGAGACATGATATAAATAGGAGGGCAATACCATGCTGATCCCCATATAAACAATCTGAGTTAATAATGTATTCCCAGCTGTTAGTGCAATATTTCTATTTTTTAGTGTCTTAATAAAAATTTTAAATCCTTGGCCTTTTTGTACTTGAGTACTACTACTTTCTGCTGGTTTGGTCATGCCTGATTTTTCAATATGCTCATATAATATTGAGATCCGTGCTGCGGTTGAATATTTAGCCCAAAAAATCATAATAGGCAGTGCGACCACGAGTGGTATAAAGAAGCTATATCGCCAGTTCGCTTCGCCAAATTCAGAGATAATAAAACTTGCAACAACACCGCTTAATAAAGCTCCGATGGGATATCCAGTATGGTGTACACCAAGTGCAAAACCTCTTTTTTCTTTTGGCCACCATTCTGCCGTATTACTTACTCCAACAGGTTCACCCCAACCGGCACCGAGATTCACTCCAAATCTTAATAGGATAAAATAGGTTAAATTATGGCTAATAGCTTTAAAACCAGAAACAAATGAAATAGCGGTATAACCTAATACTAAAGGAACTTGAAAACGAGCACGTTTCCAACCTGAACCATATCGATCACTTAGAACTGAACCGGGTATATCTAAAATAGCGAGGGCTATCATAATAATAGCAACGATATTCCCCCATTCTTCAGGGCTTAAATTAAATTCCTGAGAAATAACAGGGCCTAGTCTTAATATCATTTCTCTATCATAAGCATTTAATAACCAAATAAGCCAGCAAACAAATAATGAGACCCACGAGAAACGATGTATTTTCTTAAATGATATTTTATTATTTGAAACATTATTTTTAATCATAATTGTAGCTCTTTTATAAGTATAATAATTTGTGAACCGTTGATATTCATTTTTGATTTAAACGTTATTTAACCCCCAAACCGTTTTTCAGGAATACCGGTCACACCAAGATTATGTATGGAGAAGACACTACCGCGTAATTGGCCATCTTCAGGAAAGCGAGGTAAAGGCGGCCTTGCCATCGATGTGACATATAAAATATCTAAGTTTTCACCTCCAAAAGCGACGCTGGTGACTTTCTTAACAGGCATTTCGATAATTCTGTCAATTTCGCCAGTAGGGCTATATCGAACGATTTTTCCTGCATATACAAGGGCATTCCAAAGATAGCCTTCACTGTCAACGGTCGCACCATCAGCAGCTCCACCCGATGAGGTGTTAACGGTACAGAATGTTTGGCGATTACTGATATTGCCTGTTAAGCCGTCATAATCATATTTCCATATTTCACCTGTCCATGTATCAGCAAAATAGAAAGTATCGCCTTTAGGCGACCAGCAAGGCGCATTTGAAACAATAATACTTTGTTCAATTTTATGAAGGGAATAGTCCGTATCTAGTCGATATAACGCACCTGACGGAGTCTCTTCTTGCATATCCATCGAACCGACAACAAAGCGTCCTTGCCTATCAACTTTCCCATCATTGAATCGATTATGAGGTTTACCACTTTCAGGTGAGTGCAGAAGATTTGTTTCTCCCGTAGCAAAATCAAGAAGATAAATTCCTTTCTCGAGTGCAACAATTGCGGAGTTTCCATCTTTACATAAAGCCATTGAACCAATTTTCTGCCTAACATCCCAGCTTTTAATTTCAGTTCCACGTTCCGTACAGGAAAATACACGGCCATCTAAACTGTCAATCCAATATAAGCGTTGCTGTTGAATATCCCAAACAGGGCCTTCCCCTAAATTATTCTTCAAATCTAATAATACATTTATTTTCATTTTTACAGCCTTATTAATAATATCGATTGATTAAAAGGAATGTATCTAATTAATTTAGATATGATGTGATATATATGATTGGCTATTGGTTAGAGGTAATCTTAATAGTAGGGAAGTACTATTAAAATAATGTGAAGATAGCTGTATTTATTGTACGGCCAATTGTTAATTTGTTTGTTCATTTGCACAATAGAAATGAATGGCGCAATTTATTAAGTAAAAAATTTTTATTAAATAAAAAGGCTTTAAAATAGTTAAATCAACTCAATTTAAGAAATAATCTCACTATATTTATTTTAATTAAATTAATTTTTAAAGATAAAAACTGGGATGGTTTTATTTTCAATATTATTTAATGATTGCTAATGGATAAAAACCATACTTTTTGTGCTGGATTGTTGATCGTGCACAATACCCCGCGGTGCCTCGGTTATAGAATGGTAATTGGAAGTCGATAAATAAATTAAAGATAAAAATAAATTTCAAAAAAGCCATTTTAAAACGCTGAAGCAATGTTAAGTGAGGCAGATTATGAGTAAAGCATTATCTGAGGGAGTACTCCAATCGGAGATCAGCCGCAGGAAGCTAATGCAAACCAGTACCGTCGGGGGACTCGCACTTGCAAGTGGAGCGCTAAGTTTACCTTTTAATAGTGTTGCTGATACCAGTGAAACAGCACCCAAAACAGCCATACCTGAAGAAAAAATAGTTTGGAGCGCATGTACCGTTAACTGTGGAAGCCGTTGCCCACTGCGAATGCATATTGTTGATGGTGAAATAAAATATGTTGAAACCGACAATACCGGTGATGATGTTTACGGTAATAAGCACCAAGTTAAAGCCTGTTTACGCGGGCGCTCAATGCGCCGTCGTGTCTATAACCCTGACCGCTTGAAATACCCGATGCTGCGCGTTGGGGCACGTGGTGAAGGTAAATTCAAACAAATTAGTTGGGAAGAAGCCTACGATTTAATTAGTGACAATCTAAAACGGATTATTGCCGATTATGGCAATGAAGCGGTGTACTTGAACTATGGAACTGGCACATTAGGTGGCACAGTCGCACGTTCATGGCCGCCAGCGAATTCACCAATCGCCCGCTTGATGAACTGCATGGGCGGCTATTTAAATCATTACGGTACCTATAGTACAGCACAAATCAGCTGTGCGATGCCTTATACCTATGGTAGCGGGGCGGGTAATAGCGTTTCTGATATCGAAAACTCCAAGTTGGTGGTTCTGTTCGGAAACAACCCTGCCGAAACCCGTATGAGCGGTGGTGGGATCACTTATCAACTCGAGCAAGCCCGTGAGCGTTCTAATGCAAGAATGATCGTGATCGACCCGCGTTATACTGATACAGCAGCAGGGCGTGAAGACGAGTGGATCCCAATCCGTCCGGGAACAGACGCCGCATTGGTGGCAGGGATCGCTCATGTGCTGATCACTGAAAATATGGTTGACCAACCTTTCTTAGATAAATACTGCGTCGGCTATGATGAGAAAACGCTACCCGCAGATGCTCCGAAAAATAGCCACTACAAGGCATATATTTTAGGGCAAGGGGATGACGGTATAGAAAAAACACCACAATGGGCTGCGCAAATCACCGGTATTCCTGCTGATAAAATCATCAAACTAGCGCGTGAAATCGGTTCCGCAAAACCTGCTTATATTAGCCAAGGTTGGGGGCCACAGCGCCATTCGAACGGCGAGCAAACCGCACGTGCGATTGCGATGTTACCGATTTTAACCGGTAATGTGGGTATAAATGGGGGAAATACGGGGGCTCGTGAAGGGAACTATGATATTCCATTTGAGCGGATGCCAACGTTAGAAAACCCAGTTAAAGCAAGTATTTCTGTATTTTTATGGACCGATGCGATAGAGCGCGGCCCTGAAATGACCGCAACTCATGATGGGGTAAGAGGTAAAGATAAACTGGATGTTCCGATTAAGTTTATTTGGAACTACGCCAGCAACAGTTTAATCAATCAACACTCTGATATTAATAAAACGCATGACATCCTTCAGGATGATAAAAAATGTGAAATGATAGTAGTGATTGATAACCATATGACGGCTTCAGCGAAATATGCGGATTTAGTCCTGCCAGATTGTACCGCGTCTGAACAAATGGATTTTTGCTTGGATGGTGCCGCTAGTAACATGGGCTATGTGATTTTCGCCAGCCAAGCCATTGAACCACGTTTTGAGAGCAAAACGGTGTATGAAATGTGTACACAAATCGCACGCCGTATGGGGGTTGAAGAGAAATTTACCGAAGGGCGAACCCAAGAAGAGTGGCTACGCCATTTGTATGAAATCTCACGACAAAAGTTACCTGAGCTACCTGATTTTGAGTCATTCCAGCAGCAAGGGATTTACAAAAAAATGAACCCACAAGGGCATGTCGTGGCACATAAAGCCTTCCGCGAAGACCCAATTGCAAACCCATTAAATACCCCGTCAGGAAAGATTGAGATCTATTCATCTCAATTAGCGGATATCGCGAAAACATGGACGCTCGCAGAAGGTGATTTGATATCAGCACTCCCAATGTATTCACCAGGCTTTGAAAGCCATGATGATAAGCTCACCGAAAAATACCCACTGCAACTGAGTGGTTTCCACTATAAATCACGAGTTCACTCCACTTACGGCAACATTGATGTGCTTAAGGCTGCTTGTTTACAAGAGATGTGGATCAACCCTATTGATGCAAAACGTCGCAATATTAAAGATGGCGACATAGTGCGTATTTACAACGATAGAGGGGAAGTGCAGATCGCTGCCAAAGTGACTCCACGCATCATCCCAGGGGTTGTGTCCATGGGGGAAGGGGCATGGTACGCACCTGATGAAAACAAGGTGGACCATGGTGGTAGCCTAAACGTCCTGACGACTCAGCGCCCGTCACCGTTAGCGAAAGGTAATCCGCAACACAGTAATTTGGTTGAAGTGGCAAGGGTATAGGGAGATAAATCATGACAACACAATATGGTTTTTATATTGATTCCGCACGATGCACCGGATGCAAAACGTGTGAATTAGCGTGTAAGGACTACAAAAATTTATCTCCTGCGGTGAATTTTAGACGCATTTATGAATATGCAGGGGGAGATTGGCAAGAAGATAACGGTGTATGGCATCAAAACGTATTTAGTTATTATTTGTCGATTTCATGTAACCACTGCGAAGACCCTGCTTGTGTGAAAGTGTGCCCAAGTGGCGCGATGCATAAACGTGAAGATGGCTTTGTCGTTGTTGATGAAAGCGTGTGTATTGGCTGCCGCTATTGCCATATGGCCTGCCCATACGGTGCGCCGCAATTTGATAGCGAAAAAGGGCATATGACCAAGTGCGATGGTTGCTATGAACGTGTTGCGGTTGGCAAAAAACCGATTTGTGCTGAGTCTTGCCCACTGCGTGCATTAGATTTTGGTCCCATTGAAGAATTACGTGAAAAACATGGCAATTTGGCAGAGATTGCGCCACTACCTGAAGCGCACTATACCAAGCCCAATATTGTCATTAAACCCAATACCAATAGCCGTCCTGTCAATGATACGACAGGCCATTTAGCCAATCCTCGGGAGGTATAACATGGGCAATGGATTACACGAATGGCCGCTGATTTTATTTACGGTATTAGGCCAAAGTATTGCAGGTGGCGTGATTGTGACAGGGCTTGCTTGGTTATCGACAGATGATAAATCCCAAAAACAGCGCATTGTGAATGCAATGTTGGCGTTATGGGTGTTGATGGGCTTAGGCTTTCTCGCATCCATGATGCATATGGGCTCACCGATGCGTGCATTTAACTCGATGAACCGTGTGTTTGCGTCATCATTAAGTAACGAAGTGCTGTTTGGCTCCATTTTCTTTGCTTTGGGCGGCCTATGGTGGCTGTTATCTGCAATGAAAAAAATGCCAACAGGGTTAGACAAAGTGTGGTTAATCATCACCATGCTGATGGGGCTGTTATTTGTTTGGGCAATGACTCGAGTTTATATGATAAGCACGGTGCCAACATGGAATACGCCACATACCACCATTGGTTTCTTTATGACTTTGTTTGTTGTTGGGCCAATTTTAGGCGCACTTTTATTACGCGTGGCTAAATTTCCGTTTAATAGTGGTAAGTTAGCAGCGATTAGTATCGTGGCTTATATTGTGACTATCGCGTCAGTACTACTGCAAAGCGGAGAAATTGCATTAATTGCCACTTCTGTTCAAAAAGCAGTGGATTTAGTCCCTGACTTTGGTGTTTTACAAGTGATACGCTTAGTGGTGACCAGTCTTGGGTTACTGCTATGGATTTTGCCTGTTGTGCGACAAAATCAGCCTTCAGTATTGAGTCTACTTCTGGGTACCGTGCTGGTACTGATTGGTGAATTTATCGGTCGTGGGCTATTCTATGGTTTACATATGACAGTCGGTATGGCTGTGGCTTAATTGGTAAACCTTTCAGCGCAGGAGATGGTTTCCCTGCGCTGATAACTTCAGAGACAATCAATATGCAAGAAGCGCACTTTCTTGAGCACGTCGCAGTCACAGGGCGAGTTCTGGGGTCTTTATTTTATTTCTCACCAGAAAATGAAAACAACGCAGAGATTATTTCGATTTTACAAGAGCCAACTTGGCATGAAGAATGGCCATTTTCCTTACCTTCTTTAGCAAAAATTAGCCAGCTTTTACAATCCAGTGCTCAGGAGAATGAACCCCTCAGTGAAGCATGGCAGCGCTTGTTTATCGGGCCTTATGCTTTACCCGCGCCTCCTTGGGGCTCAGTCTGGTTAGACAAAGAAAAGATTGTTTTTGGTGACTCAACCGTTGAGCTGCGCCAATGGATGCGTACTAAAGGTGTTGAGCCAGTGACAACACAAAAAGAGCCAGAAGACCACTTTGGGCTGATTTTGATGTTAGCGGCTTGGCTCGCTGAGCAAAATCGCAGAGCTGATTTAGAAGAGTTACTCGCTTGGCATCTATTACCTTGGTCGGCACATTTTCTCGAAGTATTGATAGATTCGGCTAACAGCGATTTTTACTGCGCATTGGCGATACTGGCCAAAGAAACATTGGATGGATATCAACAACAGTTAACATTGCCTGTATTAGAGAAAGTGGTGTTTTACAAAGATACGT
Organism: Providencia sp. M-27; assembly: GCF_011077905.1. Taxonomy (NCBI): domain Bacteria; kingdom Pseudomonadati; phylum Pseudomonadota; class Gammaproteobacteria; order Enterobacterales; family Morganellaceae; genus Providencia; species Providencia sp. M-27. The sequence continues at coordinate 262,480 of NZ_JAALBT010000001.1, forward strand.
TATAAATAAAAATAGCACCGCTATTATTTGCGCGGTGCTATTGGTTTTTCATATCAATCAGCTATTGATATTTACTGTTGTGAATCACTTTGTTGCACATACGGTGTATACACACCGGTTAAGCTTTCAAGAAAGGCAACAATATCATCGACATCTTTCTGTGGCAGTTCTTTACCGACTTGATAACGCAGCATCAGTTTCACTGCTTCATCTAAGGTGGCGACATCCCCACGGTGGAAGTAAGGCGCTGTTAATTCAACATTTCTTAGCGTTGGTACTTTTTGACGTAATTTATCACGCTCATCAGAGGTGACATTCATACGACCAATATCTTGTGCGGTGATTTCACCAAACTCATAGTCTTTTTTCAAACCAAGCGGTTCGAAGGAACGACCACCTAAGATCACACCACCATGGCAGGTTGCACATTTGTTTTCTTTAAATAACTGGTAGCCATGGAGTTGTTGTGCGGTTAATGCAGTCTTGTCGCCTCTTAACCAATTATCAAACGGAGAGTCTGGGGTGATTAAGGTTTTTTCGAACTCTGCAATCGCATCTGTGATGGTGTCACCCGTGAACCCTTCTGGGTAAACGGCATTGAAATCTTGCTTTAAGACAGGGTCTTTATCCAGTTTTTCAATGATTTCATCCCATGATTTTGATGCCATTTCGATAGGGTTTAATGGTGGGCCACCGGCTTGGGCTTGTAAATCAGGTGCTCTACCATCCCAAAACTGTTCGACATTAAATACCGAGTTAAACACCGTTGGCGCATTGATTGGACCTACTGCACCGCCAACACCAATTGACGTTTTACGGCCATCAACACCACCTGCATTGAGCGCGTGGCAGTGTGCACAAGAAATCGTGCTATCCCCTGACAGACGCGCATCATGATACAAGCGGAAACCTAATGCGACTTTTGTATCATCGACATCCAGTGATTTTGGAATTGGTTGAATTGGTTCATTGCGGTGCTCAGCAGCGGTATCTTGGCTGGCATAGTGTTCTTCCCGCTGTTTAGCTATCCAATTCAATAGGTTATCACGTTCTTCGTCACTGACGCTACTGGCCCAATGAAGTGCAACATAACGCGTTGGTGGCATGGTGTGGTTCTGCATAACCCACTCAATTTTATTTAATTCACTTTGCGGTACAGGTTCTCCTGCGATGAGTGCAGCGCGAGCGGCCTCAAGGTTGAATGATTTATAACCTAGCTGAATATCGTACTCCATCAGTTGCTTAGCAATGGGGAATGATGCGTAGGCAGGTAAATCAGTTGACGGCGTGTGACAGTAATCGCATCCTTTTTCAGCAAAGAACTTTAGGACTTGATTATTTTCTGCAATTTTAGATGTCTGAATGTCATTATTTTCTCTTCGTTGGTTATCGTGATACCACACATATCCAGATAACCCAAAATAACCGAGTAAAAGCAAAAATATGACAGCGACCGTAATGCGAGTAAGTTTTTTCATTACACTATCCTTGAAAGATTGCGGTCAAATATATTTAAATATTTTTTAATTAATATAATTCTACAGCCGGACTATGATGGATAAATAAGTCTGAGAGGTTCTTGATTTTTATCAATGATGGCCATCGGTTTAAGCAATTGCTGAAATAAGATTTGCCTATCAATGGTCGGTAAATAAATAATCCGAAGAAATTGTTTTAATTTAACCATATGAAATATATGTGTTATTTAATATTTTTTGTGGCTGAAATATTATTGTCTGAGTAAAATGATTAGATAGCATTTATGATGAGTTTCTTTATTTCTTAAATTATCAAAATGAATTTAAGAAATTGAGTGTTTTTTATTTGTTGTAAATTAAATGCTTGTTTTAACTTGCTAGCTAATCTCACAAGGAAATCATGAAATTAAATTTTATCATTTAAACTTTAGGCTTTATTTATAATGAAAATGAACAAAAGTTAAAAATTAATTGTTAATTAAAAAACTATTTTTTTACGAAAAATAAGACAGTGTTCGACAATGGTCGTTAATACGAAGGTACTAGTTTCAAGCCAGCACTCAATAGGATTATTAGCATTTTTATGGGTATTTTCCTTTTCTTATTATAATGGGTAAATTTAGAGGTTTCATTACTCTCTCAAGTAGCGAATCATAGAAGAATCTATGCTAGGTTTTTATCAATCTTGTCTACAAAAGTCTACGTCAGCTCGTTACATCAAGAGTTTTGGTTTGAAGAATGACAAATCTCTCTGAGTATGTCGATATGTGGTTATTTGATGAAAAATATTTGCTCTATCTGTTGAATCATAGAAGAATAATAAACAATAGCATGTTTTTCTTTGCGAAAGATAAAATTGAACACAGTACGTTTTCAATGGGTGAAGAGTGTGAATTTAATTTTTAAATTCTTAAACAATTTTTTTATGTACTTAGAACTTAATATTACGGTTCCTTATTATGTATATACTTAAAAGAATACTCATAAGTCTTTGCTTATGTAACTTATTATTTTTTTTATTAAACCCATTAGCAATATCAAAGCCAGCCTCAGTACCCAAAGAAGTAATCACAGTTGGTGTTTTTGCTGATAGAGGGGTAGAAGAGGCGAGTAATCGTTGGCAAAAGACTATAGATTGGCTAAATGAGCGTCTCCCAGAATATCACTTCACTCTACAGCCTTTATTACTAGAACAGTTACAAGAAGAAATTTTACGGCAACGGTTACCTTTTATTATCGTTAATCCCTCTGAAAGTATCCGTATTGGTCGAAAATCATCACTCTCTTGGTTAGCAACTTTGATTAGCCCTATGGATGGCGGAACAAAATATTCAACAGGGTCCGCGGTTTGGGTGAAAGAAGAAAGTGTTATATCTTCAATTGAAGAGTTATCGGGGCATTCGATTGGGACTGCGAGTAAACAAGCTTTTGGCGGGTTTATGGCATTTGCTCATGATGTCATTCATGAAAGGAAGCTTAAGGGGTATTTTTCTCATTTGGTTGAGATTGGCTACCCTCATGAACATGTTGTGGATGCATTGGTTAGTGGGCAAATAGAGGGGGCGATCTTACCTGTTTGTTTGATTGAATCTATGATTTTAAAAGGTGAATTAAAGCCAAATCAATTACGTATACTTGGTCAACGAAATAAATCTGACGCGCATTGTAAAGTATCTACTCATTTATATCCTAATTGGAGTTTTGCTATGACTAATGCGGCAGACCGTTTATTGGCTAAGCAAGTCGTTGTTGCTTTATTCGATATTCCGTCAGATTCTTCTGCTGCAAAGAGTGCCCAATCTCTGGGATGGAGTGTTCCTGAAAGTCAAATTGAGTTAGATCGGTTATTTACTGACTTAGGGGTGCATCCACTACAAGAAAAATGGTGGTATCAAACTTGGAATTGGTTAATTAATAATTACTACGCTACCATTGCTGGTCTATTACTGTTTGCAATTCTTCCTATTCAATATTTCTTTTTGTCTCTTCGTTACCGAAAAAATTATCTCAAACTGAGACATGCTCAAGAAAGTTTGCATAAGGTTCAACGTCACGCATTAGTTGATAAATTAGGTTCAGGCTTGGCACATGAATTGAATCAGCCTCTAGCTGCAATTCGCCTCTATGCTGAAAGTGAAATTTCACGAAGGAATCAAGGCAAATTAGATACAGATATCACTGTACTCTTAGATAAAATCCATCGACAGGTTAATCGAGTCGATGAGGTTGTGCGCCGTTTTCGTTCATTACTTCAAAAGAAAGCAATAGAAAAAAAGTATATAGATATAAATGCATTAATCGGTGGAACAATAGATTTAGTTAAAATATATGCAGATCAAAAGCACGTTCACTTACATTGGAAGTCAGCTAGTGATGCAGTTTTTATCTTTGGGGATAAAGCAGCAATTGAACAATTGCTTGTGAATTTGTTGACAAATGCAATTGATGCTACATTTCAAAATGATCGTGAACAAGTCACCATTACCTTAACGAAAACAAATGATAAAGTTGAAGTATCGGTTTACGATCAGGGTACAGGTTTATCAATGCCTTTTGAAAAGTTGTTAACTCCATTTGTGACAACGAAGCAAGATGGTATTGGTTTAGGGTTGGTGATTTGTAAAGAAGTCATGGAGTCCCATTTCGGTGAGTTTGAATTGATAAATTTATCAACCGGAGGCTGCCGAGCTGTAGCTCGTATCCCTATAGCTAAAGTTAAATAAAATATATTGACTGTACCCCGTCTTAATGTTCGGGAGCTCCAGAGGATTTTGGGATGAAAAAATCATTTTTATTTGTAGTTGATGATGATGAATCCGTATTAGACGCCTTGGAATTTATGCTACAAGGTGAAGGGTATGAGCCATTATGTTTCTCATCAGCAGAAGCATTTTTGGACTTTATTCAAAAACAATCAGGTGTATTGCAAGGATGTCTGGTTCTTGATAGTCGAATGCCAGGAATGAGTGGGCAAGAACTACAAGTTATCCTTCAACAGAATCATAAAACTTTAGGTATAATTTTTATTACTGGGCATGGTGATGTCCCTATGGCAGTTGATGCGCTTAAACTCGGTGCCGTAGACTTTTTACAGAAACCTATCTATAGGGAGTCATTGCTTAGTGCGGTAGAAGCCGCGTTGTCTTATAGTAAAAAACAAATATATCAAAAAAATCATATTGAAAAATATCAAAAGCTTACGCAACGTGAACGTGATATTTTAGCCTTGCTTGCGAATGGAAAAAATAATCTAGAAGTGTCAAATATTCTTCACATATCACCACGGACTGTAGAAGTTCATAAAGCGAGTACACTACGTCACTTGGATGTAACTACATTGGCGGAAATGATTAAAATTTACATTCAGATTGAGCCATTTATAGCAACTATTCCTCCTCCTCCAATGAGAATTCGGCGAAAAAAATAAAACCGTATTATTGACGCTTATTGATTAGATAGTTCTTGGTTAGCGTATCTAATTTGAGAAATATGAATATATTTCAATTGGTTATGATGTTATTTTTGATGTTCTATTAATTATAGAATTTAGCAGTAATCGCTGAATTCAAAAACAGTGAACCACATTATATACCCATGTTTTATGTGGGTACCCCTAATAGAAAAATGGCCAAAAAATCGTAAATATACTTATAAGGATTTAATACTATATAGGTATATGGTTATGGCACAACAGTATGGTTTTTTTGTTGATACGAGTAAATGTACTGGCTGTAAAACTTGTCAGGTTTCTTGCAAAGATAAAAACGAATTACCAATCGGCGTTAATTTCCGCCGTGTATATGAATACACAGGTGGTGAATGGACTAAACAAACTAGTGATGATACATGGCAACAAAATGTATTTGCCTATTATGTTTCGATTAGTTGTAATCACTGCAGTAATCCTGCTTGTACAAAAGCTTGCCCTACAGGAGCAATGCATAAGCGTGAGCATGATGGCTTAGTTGTTGTTGATGAAAAAATTTGCGTAGGTTGCCGCTACTGTGAAATGGCTTGCCCATATGGAGCGCCGCAGTATAACCCTGAAAAAAAACATATGACAAAGTGTGATGGATGCTTTGAGTTAATAGCTCAGAATAAAGCGCCAATTTGTGTTGCATCTTGTCCTTTACGGGCTCTTGATTTTGGGCCAATGGATTTCCTTCGAACTAAATATGGTGAAACGGCTAATATCGCTCCCCTACCAGATTCCAATCTGACTCAACCATCTTTAATTATTCGACATAATCGTCATGCTAAGCCTACTCATAGTCAGCAAGGCTTTATCATTAATAAGGCGGAGTGGTAACTATGCAGGAATTTCCTTTAGTTTTTTTTACTGTATTAGCTCAAGCGGTCGCTGCTAGTTTTATATTCTTGCAGTACTTGCGAGTCATTTCAGTCAGCTATCAATTTCTGATAAATAAAAAGCAGCTTACTAATATTTTCATTATATTACTTATTTTACTTGGAATATCAGGGGCCGTGGCATTAACTCATTTAGGTACTCCTTTACGGGCTCCAAATGTGTTACTCGGTTTAACCCATTCATCAGCTATGTCAATAGAAATTATAACGATATCTATTTTTGGTGCCATGTTATTTTCTCTGATATTTCTTGAAAGGTTTAATATAAATAATGTGATAAAAATAATTATCAATGTTATTGCTACTATTTTTGCATTTGCACAAATCATTGCCATTTCAAATGTTTACTATTTGGATACTGTTTATTTATGGAATTCGGAATGGACGTTAATAAACTTTATATCTAGTGGTTTTATTTCAGGTTCACTACTGATTGCACTGATCATTAAAATAGTCACTAATCAAGAAGATAGTCGGAAATTTTTTAATCAACTGTGGAGTGTTATTTTTATTATAAGTATGGCAGTTAATACTGGATATTTAATGCATTTTTTTACCCAGTTAGTTATAGAAAATATAATTTTACCTCAATGGATTAAATTTTTTTTGTTCATCAAAATGATGCTGATTGTATGTGCTTTTACTTGGGTAATCAGAAGTGCTGTACAGATTAAAACAGTCTCTTTAATACTTGTCACGCTTTTAGTCTTCAGTGCTGAGTTATTAGGCCGTGCTGTATTTTATGAGTTAATTACATTTAATCACCTCTAGAATTCTTATTAAAAATAGAGATATCATTATGCTTAAAGATACAAAAGACCAATTTGAAAAAGAACGTTATACGCTTTCTCGACGCCATTTTATAAAGCTGGGAACATTTTTAGGTTCAGGTGCTTTTTTATCTACTCATTCTATGAATGCAATAGCATCAGCAGTAATAGAAACTCATATTGGAGAAGTAACAAAATGGCATAACTGCTGGGCACATTGTCATTCCAGTTGTTTACTAAAGATTGTTACAGAAAATAATCAGATAAAGCGAATTGAAACTGATGATATAGGTAATGATCAATTCGGACAGCATCAAGTTCGAGCATGTTTACGTGGGCGTTCGCTACATAAACGTACATTTTCACCAGATCGCTTGAAATATCCAATGAAAAGAGTTGGCAAACGAGGAGATGGTGAGTTTAAAAGAATTAGTTGGGATGAAGCATTAGAAGAAATATATACTAGGCTGAGTAAAATTATTAGCCAATATGGTAATCAGGCTATATTTAGCCGTATAGGCTATGGTAAACCTGATGGACCCTATCATTTTGTTCCTCGCTTCCTTAATATGATTGGTGGTTTTCTATCACCTGTTGGTAATTATAGTAGCCACCAAATTGATACTGCCTCAACTTATACCTATGGGGATAAGTCTTACACAATGGGGAGTGCTCCAACAGAATTAGCTCGTTCAGACCTCATTGTTTATTTTGGTAATAACCCCGCTAATACTAGAATGAGCGGAGGTAGTGATACTTATCATTATCAAGTTAGCAAAGCGAAAAGTTCTGCTCGGACTATTATTATTGACCCTCAATATACTGATACAGCTTGTGGGCGGGAAGACCAATGGATTCCAATTCGCCCAGGAACAGATGCTTTATTAGTCGAAGCGTTGTCATGGGTTTTGATTACCGAAAAATTTGTTGATGAAGCTTTCTTAAAGGAATATTGCTACGGTTATGATGCAGAGCCTGCGATACCAGAGCATGGGCTACCCGCTTTAGACGCATCACTTAGTTATAAAGCGTATATTTTAGGGCAGGGTGAAGATGGAATAGAAAAAAGACCTGAATATGCGGCTCATATTTGCGGTGTTCCTAGCGAGCAAATATATAAGCTAGCGCGTGAATTAGGTAATGCTAAAGCTCCATTTATCGCTCAAGGTTGGGGGCCTCAACGTCATGCAGCTGGTGAGCAAACAGCTCGGGCCATATTTATGTTACCAATTTTACTTGGAAAAATTGGTTTGCCTGGAACGAATAATGGCGGCTCAGATTTTTTATTTCATAAAACTGATATTGCTAAGATGCCTACAGGCAAGAACCCCGTCAAAGCAAAAATACCTTGTTTTAAATGGTCGGAAGCGATCCTACGAGGTCACGAAATGACATCATTAAGTGACGGTATTGAAGGTGAAGATAAACTTAACACAGATGTAAAATGTGTGTTTATGTATCAAGGTAATTGGCTATTAAATCAACATTCTGACTGTAATGCAATGGCTAAAATATTAGCCAATGAAGAGCTGCTTGAGTTTATTTTTGTCATGGATAATCATATGACTGCAAGTGCCAAGTTTGCAGATATCTTACTGCCTGATATCACATGGCTAGAAAATTCACGCGTTGTTGCATTTTCTACACATATAACAAAAACAGAACATGTATTGGATCCATTATATGAGTGTCGCCACCCTTATGATGTGTTTTCAGATTTAGCAGGAAAGTTTGGCATAAGAGAGCAATATAGAGAAGGTAGAACATGGGATGATTGGCAACGTCATTTATATGAAGAAAGCCGGGTTAAACATCCTAATTTTCCTAGTTATCAGGAATTGTCACAAAAGAAAACAATACGTAGACCTTTCGATCCTGAAGAAGATCGCTATGTATTAAAAGCATTCAGATTAAATCCTAAAGAAAATGCATTATCAACGGAATCAGGCAAAATTCAGATATATAGCCATAAGCTAGCTAAAATCGCGAATACTTGGCAATTAGATGAAGGGGACAAAGTTACTCCTTTACCGCAATATATACAAACATGGGAAAGCTACACGGATATAGATACGAAGAAACGATATCCACTACAGCTAATAGGATTTAAATCAAAAGGGCGTCCACATTCTACATTCTATAATGTCCCTTGGCTGCGAGAAGTCATTGAAGATGCATTGTTGATTAATCCTATTGATGCCAGTGAGCGTCGCTTGGAGCAAGGACAACTTATTCACGTTTACAATGATCGGGGAACTATCCAGATACCGATTAAAATCACACCTCGTATTATGCCTGGTGTTGTCGCTTTGGCTGAAGGAGCATGGTATAAGCCGGATTCTAATGGTGTCGATATAGGCGGATGCATTAATACGATTACTCGCTTAAGACCTACTGCATTGGCTAAAGCCAACCCACAAGGCACCAATTTGGTAGAAGTTAAAGCTATATAGTTGCTGTAGTTTATGGGGAAAGAGGCAAGTGATGAGAAATGACCAAAGTATTATTACAGATACTCAATTACAACTTGAACCATCAGAAACTGTTGTTACATTGAAATTGTTATACCAATTATTTTTTTTCGAGCCAAATGCTATACTTTTAAAAGAAGTCTGTTCAAGTGGTATTTTATTATATTGGCAAGAAAAATTAGGTAATGATTGTAGTGTATTAGAAAACTATTTATTTGATGAAGATGTTTTAGATAAATTACAGGCAGACCATTTATCATTATTTGTTGGTATTGGAATGCCTCTAGCTCCACCATGGGGCTCTGTCTATCTAGATGAAGAAAATTTATTATTTCGCTCATCAACTTATCAGTGGATAGCTTTTTTAGAAGAGCATAAATTCCGATATATACTTGATGAAAAACAACCGCAAGACCATATAGGGTTAATGCTGTCAGTATTAGCGACACTATGGCAAAAAATAATGGACCCAAATTTAAAGGGTGAAGATAAGGAGTATTATAAACATGCAACTCGTATTGTTTTATATGAACATCTTCTTACTTGGGAAGAACGTTTTTGCCAATTAGTTTATCAAAATACAAAAACTCCAGTGTATCGATTGGCTGGGGAGATTACACATATAGTAGTAAACATGTTAGCAAGAGAATTACAAGTACAGCGTACAATGACCAAGCTGTTTTTCTAAATAATGCTCCCGCCAATATAAGGCGGGAGATAAAGTTAAAGGATTAATTATACATTTTCTTAATGCTGACCTTTTATCTTACATGTTTGTTAATTATTCCTTTAAATTTAATGCGCAATTGTGAATGAGTAGTATGGATTAATTATTTATAAGGATTTTTTAATAATGTTAATTTGAAAATAAATGTAATAAATAATTCAGAAACAATTAGGATGCGGATCATAAAAATACGCTTATAAAGAGAGTTCAGTCCCTGACATAAATAAGTTACACGATAAAAGTTTATATTTGATAGAACAATATTGGCATACTTTAGTGAGCTAAAATGAGGGGTAAAGTTTAAAAAAGCACAAGGTGAGCTCATAATAACTACCTTGTGCGATTTAAGTACTTTGGTTGGTAAAAATGACTTAACTTATATCACTCGCATCGTGGCGTTCGCGTACTTGCTGTGCAGGATCACCTTGTAGGCGATTAACCCGTCGACCGCGCTGTACTGCTGGGCGTGCATAGACTTCATCAGCCCAACGAATGACATTTTTATATTCATGGACAGATAAAAACTCAGCGGCATCATAAAGCCAACCTTTCACTAATGCACCGTACCACGGCCAGATGGCGATATCAGCGATACTGTAGTTTTCCCCTGCAACATATCTATGTTCTGCTAAACGTTTGTCTAACACATCTAATTGACGCTTGGTTTCCATTGCAAAGCGGTTAATAGGGTATTCAAATTTTTCAGGAGCATAGGCATAAAAATGGCCAAAACCGCCACCTGCAAAAGGTGCTGAGCCCATTTGCCAAAATAGCCAAGATAAGGTTTCAGCACGTTCTGGTTGAGTTGTGGGTAAAAAAGCAGAAAATTTTTCAGCTAAATAGGTCAGAATCGAACCTGATTCGAATACTCGGATAGGCTCCTTACCACTTCTGTCGACTAAGGCGGGGATTTTTGAGTTAGGGTTAATTTCAACGAAACCCGAACTAAATTGGTCTCCTTCACCGATATTAATTAGCCAAGCATCGTACTCAGCCTCCTTAATGCCAAGGGCTAATAGCTCTTCTAACATAATAGTGACTTTTTGCCCGTTCGGTGTTCCTAATGAATATAGCTGTAGTGGGTGCTTACCTACAGGTAAAGATTTTTCGTGAGTTGCACCGGAAATTGGACGATTAATATTGGCGAATTTTCCGCCATTACCTTGCTCCCATTGCCAGACATTAGGGGGAATATAAGGGGTGTTTGCCATGAGTTAACTCCTTAACCGTTTTCAAAGATGGCGATTGCTTTCACATCATTTCTTTCATTATGACTGTGTTCCACTGTAGCAATCTCTAGTGAATTCACCACTATTATTATCTTATTGGGTTTGGTGAGAAGGCTAAATAGCACAGAGTGCAAGAGCAGATAGGGGATAAACGGGCTTGTTAAGTATTAACCCTGAACTCTTTTTCGTTTGTGAGTCGTTGTTTATACGCACAATGGAGGTTGAGTTCTTTATCGGAATTTCTGTGCCTTTTGGGTGGTTCGCCAATAACAAAAGGTAAATATTTTCATTTGTTATAAAAATCAGGGTGTGAAATGAGACCTAAATAAAAAAAACGTTAACAAATGGGTTGTGCAGATCACTAATTCAAATAAAAAAAGGGTGTGAATAATTTGTGAAGATTGGCACTAATTTATCGGAGTGTATTTTATACATTGATAGCATATCAGTCATATTCAGCGGTATCGGAGTGTGTCCATGCTTGTGCCAAATTCAAACATCTACCAAAGCTTATTACAGAGAGCAAAAGTGCAGCCAGACGCTGTTGCCATTGTATTTGAAGAGCAAAGTTGGAGTTATCGCCAATTACTTGTGAAAGTAAATCAAACAATGTTGTGGCTAACAACCACCGTGCAGTTGAAAAAAGGCGATCGAATTGTACTCGGCTGGGGTAATACGATTGAATTTTGCCAATTATTTTATGCCGCGGTAGGGCTGGGTATTCAGGTAATGCCCTTAAGTACCAAAATGAAAGAATTTGAAGGTAAAGAGCATTTATCCTGTATTAATGCCGATGCCATTTTTTGGGATGATACATACCAACCATGGCTGGCACAGCTCAGTGAAAAAGGAGTTAGCCTTTCTCAGTGGCGTAATTTAATCCTTACCGATGAAATTAATTTTATTAACCAAGTTGATGAAGAAGACCCAGCGGTGGTGATATTCACTTCGGGCACAACGGGAACACCGAAAGGTGCTGTGATCACGCACAAGAATATATTATCTGCTGTATATGCCTATCAGGAAACGTTAAAGTTATCTGAACACGATAAAACAATTTTGGCTGTACCGATTTATCATATTACGGGGCTCTCCGCTATTTTAGCATTATTTATTCATATTGGTGGTACGATCTATCTTCAGAAAAAATTTAATGCAAAAGGTATTATCTCAACAATTGCAAGAGAGAAAATAACATTTCTACATGGTTCTCCAACTGTATTTATATTGTTAATTCAAAAAATAAAAGAAAATAAAAGTATTAATCTAGAAAGATTTAATTCATTAAAAATGATTGCTTGTGGTGCAGGGCATTTAAATGAAGGTACGATTAAAGAGCTTTCTTATATATTCGCCAAAACATCTATTCATTCTATTTATGGTTTGACTGAGACATCATCCCCTGCCACCATATTTCGTGAAGATATTCGTTATAGTGATAAGAAAGCGAGCTCAGGTACACCAGTTCCTGGATTACAGGTGGCCATACGTGACGATAACGGTAAGGATAAACCCGCTAACACGACAGGTAACATTTGGGTGAAGGGGGATGTTGTTATCCAACGTTATTGGCCTGACAGCCCTGCGAACACGACATCATTTAATGATGGTTGGTTTTTCACAGGGGATATTGGTTATAGGGATGATGATGGTTTTCTTTATATTCAAGATCGAATTAAAGACATGATTAACCGTGGTGGTGAAAAAATATATTCTATTGAAGTCGAAGATTTGATTTCTAATTATCCGGGTGTTAATGAAGTCGCTGTCATTCCAATTGAAAGTACCATTTATGGTGAAGAGCCTATTGCATTTATTATTCCTGAAAACCAAGTATGTTTAACCAGTAAAGAAATTATTGAATGGTTAAAAGACAGGGTGCCAACTTATAAAGTTCCAGTAAGAATTATGTTTACACGTAATTTCCCTAGAACGTGGAATGGGAAAATAAGTAAGAAAGATTTGAAATTACGATATTACTCTTTAAATAACTAAATTCTAAATTAGTTTTTAATTAATCAAAAAGGGGCTATGAAATATTAGCCTTCAGGTAGGTTTTATCATGAATAATAAATTTATTTCGAAACAAGATGCCGCTAAATTAATTAATAATGGCGATACGATTTGTACTGTGGGAATGACATTAACCAGTGCTGCTGAATCTATTTTATCGGCAATTGAACAACGTTTTTTATCCGAGGGTACACCAAATCAATTAACACTGGTTCATGCAGCTGGACAGTGTAACCGTATTCGAGGGAATCAACACTTTGCCCATGAAGGGATGGTGAAACGGATCATTGGTTCCCATTGGGGGTTAGCACCTCGATGGATGCAAATGATTAATGATAACCAAGTCGAAGCGTATTGCCTCCCTCAAGGGCAAATGGTGCACTTATATGGCGCAATGGCTGCAGGCTTACCGGGGCGCTTATCCAAAGTAGGGTTAGGGACATTTATCGATCCTGATCTTGAAGGCGGTAGGATGAACGCGAAAACGTTGGCACTTCCTCCTTTGGTTGAAAAAGTGAATTTCAAAGGGGAAGAATGGTTATGGTACCCAGAAATTCCCTTAGATGTGGTGGTGATCAGAGGAACTCACGCTGATAGTAAAGGTAACCTTACCACCGATGAAGAAGCCATGGCCCTAGAGGTCTTGCATGCGGTACTGGCGGCTAAACGCTTTGGTGCGAAAGTGATTGCACAAGTGAAGTATTGCGTTGAAGAAGGGACTCTGCATCCCAAGCGTGTCACTGTTCCCGCAAGCTTTATTGACCACATTGTCGTGTGCGATAACCCTGAAGAAGACCATCGCCAATCCTCAAGCTGGTTTTTTGACCCAACTCTATGCGGTGATATTCGCACCCCTGTCCAACAAACTACGCCATTACCTTTGGATATTCGCAAATTGATTGGGCGAATTGCATGCCGTTATCTATATGAAAACTGTGTGATTAACTTAGGAACGGGTATTCCAAACGATGTTATCGGCTCAATTATTCAGGAAGAAAATGCAACTAAGCGCGTCGATATTACCGTGGAGTCAGGGATTTGGGGGGGCGTCCAAGCTGGCGGTATTGATTTTGGTATAGGCCGTAACCTGTCAGCGATGATTAGTCACCAAGACCAAATGTTGTACTACAACGGTGCAGGCGTTGATATCACGTATATGGGCGCAGGGGAAATGGATGCCCGTGGCCATGTCAATGCGACGTTGCTAGGCAATATTTGCCCTGGGGCAGGTGGGTTTATTGATATTACCCAAAATGCGCGGCACGTGGTGTTTTGCTCGACGTTTACCGCAAAAGGGTTAGATATTCGTTGTGAAAATGGGCAGTTAAATATTGTGCGGGAAGGGGATATTAGAAAGTTAGTTAACCAAGTACGGCAAATTTCATGGAATGCGGATGTCGCACGAAATATCAACCAAACCATGCATTTTGTCACGGAACGTGCAGTGTTCACATTAGGGGGGGAAACCCCAGTACTGGTTGAAATTGCCCCCGGTATTGACCTAGAGCGTGACATCCTTGCCCATATGGACTTCGTACCCGAAATTTCCCCTGATTTGAAGGTGATGTCTTCTTCATTATTTGAGGAAGCCCCTTTTGGTCTGGTTTCGTATTTATAGTTTCAATATTAAAGAGGAATTTATCCATGTTAGTACAAGATAAAGTCGCCATTGTGACGGGTTCTGCAAGAGGTATTGGTTTTGCTATTGCTCAGGTGCTTGCGGAAGAAGGGGCAAAAGTCGTTATTTCTGACTTAGCCATGTCGTCAGGTGAAGAAAGTGCAAAACAGCTACAAGAACAAGGCCATCAAGCCATTTTTATTCCTTGTGATATTGCCAAGCGTGAAGAGGTCAATACCTTATTTTCTAAAACGTTAGCACATTTTGGGGCGATTGATGTACTGGTGAACAATGCGGGGATCAACCGAGATGGCATGCTGCATAAATTAACGGAAGATGATTGGGATAAAGTCATTGATATCAATCTGAAAGGGACATTTAACTGCATGCAAGAGGCTGCAAAATTAATGCGTGAGCAAGGACATGGGCGAATTGTCAATATTTCCTCGGCCAGTTGGCTTGGGAATGTTGGGCAAGCTAACTATGCCGCGTCTAAAGCAGGGGTTATTGGTCTGACAAAAACGGCTTGCCGTGAGTTAGCCCGTAAAGGTGTCACAGTAAATGCGATTTGCCCGGGGTTTATTGATACAGATATGACCCGTGGTGTACCTGAAAAAGTGTGGGACATCATGATCAGTAAGATCCCTGCGGGTTTTGCCGGGGATCCGCGCGATGTAGGCCAATGTGTTGCCTTTTTAGCCTCTGATAAAGCGCGTTATATCAATGGTGAAGTGATCAATGTTGGCGGCGGAATGGTGCTATAGGGGGAAATAATGAAACAAGCGAATGATATTGTCATTGTGAGTGGTGTGAGAACAGCAATTGGCACGATGGGGGGAAGTTTTGCAAATACGCATCAACATGACCTCGGAGCTGTGGTGATCCGTGAAGCTGTGAAAAGAGCAGGAATTGCCCCCGAAGATGTTGATGAAGTCATCGTGGGTAATGTTGGGCAAATCGCAGAAAGTGGTTTTATCGCACGTATTTGTCAGCTACGAGCAGGGCTCCCAAAAGAAACGACTGCATATTCGGTTAACCGCCAATGTGGCTCAGGGTTACAAGCTTTAGCTGATGGCATGATGCTGCTACAGACTGGCCAATCCGATGTTGTGGTGGCATGTGGTACAGAAAATATGACGATGCTGCCGTATTACTTACGCAAAGCGCGTTATGGCTACCGCATGGGGAATGATGTGCTCGAGGATGGGTTAACGTCTATCTTAACTTGGCCAGAAGGCCCTTATCACAACGGAATGACGGCAGAAAATGTTGCAGAACAGTTCAATATTACCCGTGAAGAAATGGATGATTTTGCATGGGATAGCCAGCAAAAAGCGTTAAAAGCGATTCAAGCGGGTTATTTTGCTGATCAAATATTACCCGTAGAAATACCTGAAGGCCGTAAAGGCACGCGTATTTTTGATACCGATGAACATCCGCGGGATACACCACGTGAAAAATTAGCAAAATTGCGCCCTGCATTTAAAGCTGATGGTGTGGTTACGCCAGCAAACTCTTCAGGTATCAATGATGGTGCTGCGGCATTAGTGATGATGCGTCGTGAAGAGGCGGAAAAACGTGGTCTGAAGCCAAGAATGAAAGTGGTCGATTGGGCTGTAGCAGGTTGTGAAGCGGCCATTATGGGCTTTGGACCCGCGCCAGCAACCCGTCGATTAATGGAAAAGCTCAAAATGGATGTAAAAGACATTGATTTAATTGAGTTAAATGAAGCGTTTGCTGCACAAGCTATTGCAGTCATGAATGATTTGTCTCTTGATAGCACTAAAGTGAATGTGAATGGTGGCGCAATTGCTCTGGGTCATCCTGTGGGTGCCAGTGGGGCTATTTTGCCTGTGAAGTTAATGTATGAAATGGAACGCCGCCAGGTTGCTACCGGGTTAGTGACTATGTGTATCGGTGGTGGTCAAGGGATATCAATGTTGTTCGAAAGAGAATAAGAAAAACTGCAAGCAGAAAGCCCGACGTGGGGCGTCGGGCTGTTGCTGAAGTAAAACAACAGGTATGGGGTACTTATTGCCGAGAGCCGTACCTGTTTCACTACAACATGAGGATCTTATCTATGTTTTCTACAAATGCAAAGTTAGATTATGCAGCTCAGGGTAAAAAAACTAACGCAAAGATATATCGTAACCTGATGCCGTTGTTGATTTTAGCGTACATTATTAGCTTTATTGACCGAACCAATATTGGCATGGCAAAAAATGCGATGTCGATTGATTTAGGATTATCTGCAACCGCATTTGGTATTGGTGCAGGGCTTTTTTTCCTAACCTACTCGATTCTTGAGATCCCAAGTAATTTAATAATGGAAAAAGTGGGCGCGCGTTTTTGGATCACGCGGATTATGATCACTTGGGGGTTATTATCTGCGGCAATGGCGTTTGTGACAGGGCCGACTTCTTTTTATATCTTGCGGTTATTACTAGGAGCGGCTGAAGCGGGTCTATATCCTGGGGTCATTTTGTATATGACATATTGGTTTAGCCAAGAGGAGCGGGCTAAAGCAACAGGATTATTTTTACTTGGAGTCTGTCTCGCGAATATTATTGGGGCACCGCTGAGCGGCCTATTATTGAGTATGGATGGCTTATGGGGCTTCCATGGTTGGCAATGGATGTTTGTTATTGAAGGCCTGCCAGCAGTTATCCTAGCATTTGTTGTGTGGTTCGTGTTGCCGAATAAACCAGAAGATGCGAAATGGTTAGATGAAGATGATCGGAATTATATTAAATATAAACACGATCAAGACAAAAATAGCATTAGTGTGAGTAACAGTAAATTCTCACTCAAGGCGGCATTTAAAAATAAAGCCTTCATGATGATTGTTGCTATCTATTTCACTCACCAGTTCTCGGTCTATGGCTTAAGTTACTTCTTGCCTACTATTATAGGTGAGTATGGCAAATTGACGCCTATTCAAATTGGCTTATTAACAGCAATCCCTTGGATTTCAGCTGCAATTGGTGGCATTTTTGTGGCGAGAAAGGCCAATACACCACGACGTTCATCACGCATTCTAGTTTCAGGTTATGCAGTAATGGCGGTTGGGTTAGTGATTGGTGCCTTAGGCGGTCCAGTAGTCGGTTTAATTGGCTTTTGCTTAACTGCATTTATGTTTTTTGTGGTTCAATCGATTATTTTCTCACTTCCACCGACGTATATGAGTGGCAGCATGCTAGCGGGAAGTTTGGCATTATTGAACTGCTTAGGATTATTTGGTGGCTTCCTTGGCCCGTTTATTCTAGGATTTTTTGAAGATTATACAGGAACAGCCACTTCTGGATTATGGTTTGGTGTCGGTTTGTTAGTTATTGGAACGATTATTGCTTCACGAGTGAATACTAACGGTATGAGCGAGCCTGAATCACTACAAGTATCGGCTCCAGCGGAAAGCAAATAATTCAACATCGCCATTTACAATAGGAAAGTCTGCATGAAAATTGTTATCGCACTTGATTCCTTTAAAGGAAGTTGTTCTGCAAGGTTGGCATGCCAAGCCGTTGCTGAGGGTTTCAAGCGTGTATCCTCTGAGTTAGATATGACGTTATTACCCATATCTGATGGCGGAGAAGGTTTGTTGGAGTCACTGGAACATAGCCCCGCGCTTTCTGGTGTAACACCTTACATTTTTAGCTGTACTGGGCCTTATGGTAGTAAGGTTGATGCAGGGTTATTAGTGCTGGAGGAAAAAACTGCCTTTATTGAAATGGCGCAATGCTGTGGGCTGGAATTGGTTCAACGTGAACACCGTCGAGTTGAGAATGCCTCAACTTATGGTTTGGGTGAAATGGTCAAACATGCATTAGATATGGGCTGCTCTCGTATTATTATTGGGATAGGAGGAAGTGCAACTAATGATGGTGGTGCAGGATTTGCTCAAGCATTAGGTGCTCAGTTCTATGATAAAAACTCGCAGCTTATTGAGGCGCCAATTTGTGGTAAAGATCTCATTAATATTGCAAAGATTGATTTTGATAAATTTGATTCACGAGCCGTAGAAGTTGAATTTAATGTCTCTTGCGATGTTGAAAACCCTTTATTAGGCAAAAATGGTGCGACTTATGTTTATGGTCCCCAAAAGGGGGCCGACCAAGCCACACTCGACCAGCTTGAAATCGGAATGGCTCACTATGCGAAATTGATGTCAACAATAACGGGGAAAGATGTCTCACTGGAGGCTGGCAGTGGTGCAGCGGGTGGGTTAGGTGCTGGGCTTCGTTGGTTTGTTTCGGCAAAACTCGAAAAGGGAATTGATCTCGTTTTGGGGCTCCTTGGCGCAAAATCTTATATTCAACAAGCGGATTTAGTCATTGTAGGAGAAGGGCGGCTGGACAGCCAAAGTGCGAATGGTAAGGCTCCTGTGGGAGTGGCTCGTATGGCCAGCCATTATGGTGTGCCTGTCATTGCACTTTGTGGGGGGTATAGTGATGATAGCCGTATCCTATACCAACATGGCATTACCGCAATGTGGTCGCTTTGTCCGGGGCCGGTTTCCCTTGAGCAAGCAATGAAAAATTGTGAGCGTTACTTGGCAGATACAGCTGAAAATTTGCTGCGTACCGTACTCGCAAATTCGAATACGTAAATAAAACCCTAAAGTGAGGCGGTAAGATGCTACTGACTGAAAAACTAGCCAATGATATTGTCACGCGTGCAATGGGAATTATCCATCACAACGTCAATGTGATTAATAGTCAGGGCGTGATTATCGCTTCAGGAGAAAAAAAGCGTATTGGTGAAACCCATGAAGCCGCAGTGGAAGTGATCCGCTGCGGCAAACGGATCACTATTTACAATGAAAATGAAGCGCGAGCTTATTCGAATGTGGCACCGGGGATAAACCATCCGATTGTTGTGGCAGATAAAGTGGAATTAGTTATTGGTGTGAGTGGTGATCCTGTTGTGATCCAGCGTTATGCCGAGCTCGCTATACTGACGGCTGAGCTGCTAATTCAACAAGAAATTGAGCGGCGTAGTATTAACTGGCAGCATCGTTTGCGTGACATGTTATTTGTCCAGTTTATAGAAAGCACAACGCCAGCACAGGGGCGCAGTGCATTACTAAAATTGCATAATTCCGGTTTTGCGTTCACTTTACCGACTATTCCTGTGATTATTAATATTGAAGCTATTCAGTACCGTCCTGAAATACTCGATACGATCATTACTGAATTATCCGCTATGGAGAAAAGTGATGTGTTATTACTCAATAGCCGCGAAATTTTGATGCTATTTCCATCAACACATTATCAAAATGAGTCATTTATTCCGAGCCTTCATTTCATTTTAGATAGCCAACTTAGCCAATATTACATTGGTGTTGGTGTTCAGGCAGATACACAGGAACATGTGAGAGATGCCGTTCATTTCGCACGTTCAGTGATTGAAGTTGGCCGGCTAACGGTTCCCGATAAACAAGTCTTTTTATTTAAAGAAATGGCATCTTTATGCCTCTTTAATGAATTGGAAAATAGCTATCTATTTAATTTCTTTTTAGATATTTGCCATAAAATATTGTTGCATGATTCGGGCGATATTTTGCTTGAAACCCTGGAGTTATTTTTATCGCAAAATGGCGAAATAGGTAGCACAGCGCAGCAATTAGGTATTCACAGAAATACATTAAGTTATCGGTTACAACAAATTAAAAAGCAAACTAGTTTGGACCCCACAAGGTTTACGGATCTTATTCAGCTATCTGTTGCTATGCATGGCTATCGTCGACGTTACCCAAAACAACAGCCATGGCTCGATGCATTAAGTTGAGGTGCTGTGTCATGACTTTTGTTGTAAAACCCAAATAGCGGCTTCAACACGCGATTTTAAATTAAGTTTCTTTAGTAAGTGTTTGACGTGGACTTTGACGGTGCTCTCTGTGATTTGTAATTTATTCGCAATCATCTTATTTGATAGCCCCTGTGAGATTAAATCTAAGATATGCGTTTCTCTTGGGGTTAATGCGGATAGATTATGCTCTGTAGCGGCTCGGCTATCTCTTAAAGATTCAGCTAAAATGGAGGTAAGTGTTGGGCTAACGACCATTTTACCACTTGCTGCTTCTTTTAATGCAATAATGAGTTTTTCGGGTTCCATGTCTTTGAGTAAATAGCCATCAGCACCTCGTTTTAATGCATGAATTAAGTCTTCACCGTAATTGGATACTGTAAATAAGATAATTCGGCCTGAAAGTTCGCGGCTACGTAAATTATCGAGTACTTCAAAGCCATTCATACCCGGCATATTGAGATCTAATAGGATTAAATCGGGGTCTTGCTCTTCCGCAATTTTAATACCCGTTATTCCATCGTCTGCTTCACCAATGACCTTCAATGTGGGTTCTAAACTAATTAATTGTTTAACACCGTTACGTAGCATCGGGTGGTCATCAATCAGTAAAATGGTAGATTGCCCAGTCAGTTTATTGTCATTTTTCATTAATGAGTTACTCCAATTTAATTAGGCCACAGTCAGTGGAAATACGACATTAACCGTAGTGCCACCCTGAACTCTTGGGGAAATTTGATATTTCCCATTTAGGCTTAGGGCTCTTTCTCTCATAATAATCAATCCATAATGGTTATTTTTTGTTGGCTGAGGTTGGATCCCTTCCCCATTGTCTTCTATTGTCATGGTGATTAACCCATTATTTTCGATTAATGAGACTCGCGACCAGTTCGCATTAGCATGTTTGAGAATATTGCTTAAAGCTTCTCGGATTATCTGAATAATATGAATAGATTGATGTGGAGAGAGGCTTTTGGCTGGAATTTGGTAATCTAATTCAATTTGAAAACCAAGACGTTGGCTGAATTCTTGGATTGTGCTTTCTAAAGCAGGGAATAAGCCTGGTTCAGTTAATTTTAGCCTGAAGGTTGTTAAAAGTTCACGTAATTGGCTATAGGCGGAATTTATTTCATTGCGCATTTCGTTTAATAGTTTTTGGTGCTTAGTTGGCAATGTTTTAGGTTGCATTTGCAGATAACTAATTTGCATTTTGAGACAAGATAATGATTGTGCGATGGAATCATGTAATTCTCTCGCAATCGCCGAGCGTTCATCCATAATCAGTAACTGCTGTTGTTGTTCTAATTGGTGCTCCATCGCTAGCATTCCAGCAATTTGTTTGACTAGCATGAGCACTAAATTATTTTGCTCTTCAGATAATGGCTGGTTTATATCTATTTCAGCCAAAATCATGCCATAACGCTGTAAGTTATCGGAAATCTCCCATGATATTACTTTAAGGTGCTCAGCTTTTTTGGGTGACTTGAGGCAGTGTTCCTTGTTTCCAGGGCAATGAATTTCTTGAAAGCAGGCATTATTATTTTCTTCATATAGCCTCAATCTGATGTTTTGTAATGGCATTAAGCTTTTCAGTTCAGATAATACTTTTTCTAACCTGACGGATAGTGGCCCAATGGCATGTAAGGTGCGATTAGATTGGTATAAATAGAGTAATACGTTATTTTTATTTTGTAGATCAGCCGTTTTTTCGATAACTCGGGATTCTAATTGATGGTAACTCTGTGCGAGCTCATCCGACATTTGATTTAATGTTTGACCCAGGGAATTTAGCTCATCTTGTTTCTTGCCGACAGGGAAGCGCTGACTAAAATCTTGATGGCTAATCGCATTCACCATATGAAGTAACTTAAGCCAAGGTGCATAAATTTTCTTTCTAAAATGGCAGATAGCAAAAATAAGTAGCAATGAAACGAGGCTAATAAATACCATTTGGGTGATGGCTACATAGGTTATTTTTCGTTCTGTTTTTTCATCAATATTACGAACTAATGCATCGAGTTTATTAACGAAGGTAACGACCGCAAGACGTGCATCATTAGGAGAAACTGCATGGTTAAGTGCTGGTTTTAATTCTGTAACCCAATATTGATAAAGCTCAGCAAATTGCGGATTTAAATCTTCTATTTCGACAACTTGTGTCAGTTCATTGCTTAATAAATTTTTTTCAAGCTCACTAACATATACGTCAGAGTATTGGTTGAGTGGCACTAATGAAAGTAAATGATAGCTTTGCATCCGCAATGAGCCTGACTTATTAATTGCATGTGCATTTCCTTGTACACTAATAATCATACTATTTGAAATTGTCATGCCAATAATACCGAGTACGGCAATCAATAACATTAGACCAATAACTTGGTTAATGATTGAAAATCGGCGATAAGCAATAGACATAAGTGATCCTTTCTACTCTTTACGTTTATTCATTATTTTTGATAACGTAGATATTGTTTCTCTATTATATAAAATTGAATATGCCACTTCGGTATTACTCCTTAATATCCCATTGAATTATTCGCTTTAAATTCCAACACATAAAATTACGCAGTAATGAGTTTTTTTGTTTTAATTCAATTTGTTATTGTTTTGTACTCCTAATACCCCTCTAGTGGTTAACGAAAAAAATCACGCATATTTCATTTAAATCTCTCTTGATTTAGATCAGCTTCACAGTGGGCTATTCGCCACACACTGCGAGCAGAAATTGTATCTATCGGGGTGATTTATGTCTCAACGAGATAATGTTAATAACGTGGTTGCACAGTCAAATAACGGTGTTATACAGGATTGGCGTCCTGAAGATATTCGGTTTTGGCAGCAAACGGGGCAGCGTATTGCAAATCGTAATTTATGGATTTCTATTCCATGTTTATTGCTCGCATTTTGCGTATGGATGTTATTTAGTGCCGTTGCTGTGAATTTAAATAAAGTGGGTTTTAATTTTACGACAGACCAATTATTTTTATTAACCGCATTACCTTCAGTTTCAGGTGCTTTATTAAGAGTCCCTTATTCATTCGTTATTCCTATTTTTGGTGGGCGTCGTTGGACTGCTATTAGTACGCTATTTTTAGTGATCCCATGTATTTGGCTAGGTTATGCGATTCAAAACCCCGCCACGCCTTATCAAGTCTTTGTCATTATTTCCCTACTTTGTGGTTTTGCCGGCGCTAACTTTGCATCCAGCATGGCTAATATCAGCTTCTTTTTCCCTAAAGCTCGTCAAGGTGGTGCACTTGGCCTGAATGGTGGGCTAGGCAATTTAGGGGTCAGTGTCATGCAATTGGTGGCCCCTTTCATTGTGGGTGTTGGCGTATTTACTTTCGTGGGGGGAACGGGAGCGACTCAACCTGATGGTTCAACGCTGTGGTTAGAAAATGCCGCTTGGATTTGGGTGCCATTTCTACTGCTTTTTACGGTGATGGCTTGGTTTGGCATGAATGACTTAGCGGCTAATAAGGCATCTCTTAAAGCACAATTACCTGTTTTGAAACGGGGCCATCTATGGGTATTAAGCCTGTTATATCTGGCGACATTCGGCTCATTTATCGGTTTTTCTGCCGGTTTTGCGATGTTATCGAAAACGCAGTTCCCAGACGTCATTATTCTGAAATTTGCTTTTTTTGGTCCTTTCCTCGGGGCGTTAGCGCGTCCAGTTGGCGGCATGCTGTCTGACCGTTTTGGCGGCGTGAAAGTCACATTACTGAACTTTGTTGTCATGGCTGTTTTCTCTGGTTTGCTGTTTTTTACGTTACCAGAAAAAGGTCAAGGAGGCTCTTTCGGGGCTTTTTATGGCGTATTTATGGTGCTGTTTTTAACGGCAGGGTTAGGTAGTGGCTCAACCTTCCAAATGATCGCAGTCGTTTTTCGTAAATTAACCATGGATAAGGCCATTTTAAGAGGGGCTTCAGAGCAAGAGGCTCAAAAAGAAGCGGTAACAGAAAGTGCTGCGGCTCTAGGGTTTATCTCTGCTATTGGGGCAATCGGTGGCTTTTTTATTCCAAAAGCGTTCGGAACATCATTAACACTGACGGGTTCGCCGGCAGATGCGATGAAAGTATTTTTTGTATTTTATATTTCCTGTGTGTTTATCACATGGCTGGTATACGGCCGTAAACACAAATAATAACAAGTCATAAAAATCAATTTTAGCAATGTACGGCGCCGGTCGCCGTCTCTTTGGAGGCAATCCGATGAGCAAGTTTTTAGACAGATTTCGGTATTTTAAGCAGTTGGGCGAAACCTTTTCAGGTGATCACGGGCAAGAGTTAAATGTAAACCGTGATTGGGAAGATGGTTATCGTAGCCGCTGGCAGCATGACAAAGTTGTGCGTTCCACTCATGGTGTTAATTGTACTGGCTCTTGTAGCTGGAAAATTTATGTCAAAAATGGGTTAGTTACTTGGGAAACTCAGCAGACGGATTACCCACGAACTCGCCCTGATTTACCTGACCATGAGCCGAGAGGATGCCCTCGAGGGGCGAGCTACTCTTGGTATTTATACAGCGCAAACCGTGTTAAATACCCAATGATGCGTAAGCGCTTACTTAAATTGTGGCGTGAAGCAAAAGCGGAGCAACAAGACCCTGTTGCAGCGTGGCTATCTATAATCAATGACCCGCAAAAGGCACAAAGCTATAAACAAGCTCGTGGTCGTGGTGGTTTTGTTCGCTCAAGCTGGCAGGAAGTGAATGAACTAATTGCAGCGGCAAACGTCGCGACGATTAAAGAATTTGGTCCTGACCGCATTGTTGGTTTTTCACCCATTCCCGCGATGTCGATGGTTTCCTATGCCTCAGGTGCGCGCTATTTATCATTAATTGGTGGCTCGTGCTTAAGTTTTTATGACTGGTATTGTGACTTGCCGCCTGCATCACCCATGACGTGGGGCGAACAAACTGACGTACCGGAATCAGCAGATTGGTACAACTCGTCTTATATTATTGCTTGGGGTTCTAACGTTCCGCAAACGCGTACGCCAGACGCACATTTTTTTGCAGAAGTGCGTTATAAAGGGACGAAAACGGTCGCGGTGACGCCAGATTACGCGGAAATTGCCAAATTATGTGACCATTGGTTGAACCCGAAACAAGGAACAGATAGCGCCATGGCAATGGCGATGGGGCATGTGATCCTCAATGAATTCCATGTAAAACGCGAAGCTGAATATTTCCGTGAATATGTGCGTACGTATACCGATATGCCGATGCTTGTCATGCTAGATAAGCGTGAAGATGGCTCTTATGCCGCAGGCCGCATGCTACGGGCATCTGATTTACATAATTCATTAGGCGAAGAAAAAAATGCCGAATGGAAAACTATTGCGATTGATGAAGAGACAGGCGAATTATGTGCTCCACAAGGTTCAATGGGATTCCGTTGGGATGGCGGCCAAAAATGGAATTTAGAACCGCGCACTGGACAAGATGCACATAACATTAAAATGAAACTCAGCTTGGCAGATAGCTATGATGAATTTGTCGATGTTGGTTTCCCTTACTTTGGTGGCTTAGAAAGCGAGCACTTCCAGCATGTTGAACTTAAAGATATTTTATTACATAAACTGCCCGCTAAACGTATTCAGTTAGCTGATGGTAGCGAATCATTGGTTACTAGTGTTTATGATTTAATGCTAGCGAACTACGGCATTGACCGTGGTTTTGGTGATGAAAACTGTGCGGTTGATTACGATGATATGAAAGCGTATTCACCTGCGTGGGCGGAGAAAGTCACAGGGGTTAGCCGCCAAAATATTATTCGCATAGCGCGTGAGTTTGCCGATACCGCAGAGAAAACCCATGGCCGCTCTATGGTGATTGTTGGCGCAGGGATTAACCACTGGTATCACATGGATATGACCTACCGCGCGATTATCAATATGTTGATTTTTTGTGGTTGTGTAGGGCAAAGCGGTGGTGGCTGGTCTCACTATGTGGGGCAAGAAAAATTACGTCCACAAACGGGTTGGTTACCTTTAGCCTTTGGTTTGGACTGGCAGCGCCCACCTCGTCATATGAATAGCACTTCTTTCTTTTATAACCACTCAAGCCAATGGCGTTATGAAACAGTCGCAACAGAAGAGTTGTTATCGCCTCTAGCCGATAAGCAAGCCTTTAGTGGCAGTTTGGTTGATATGAATGTACGAGCAGAACGCATGGGGTGGCTGCCGTCAGCACCACAGTTAAATGTCAACCCATTAAATATTGCGAAGAATGCACAAAGTGAAGGGATGTCACCCACTGATTATACTGTTAAACAGTTGAAAGAAGGCAATATTCGCTTTGCTTCAGAGCAACCTGATGACCCTCAAAATTTCCCACGAAATCTGTTTATTTGGCGTTCAAATTTATTGGGTTCCGCAGGGAAAGGCCATGAATACTTACTGAAATACTTATTAGGAACTGAAAATGGTATTCAAGGCAAAGACTTAGGTCAACAAGGCGGCGTCAAACCAGAAGAAGTGGAATGGCAAGATAAAGCGGCAGAAGGGAAAGTTGACTTAGTGGTGACTCTCGACTTCAGAATGTCGAGCACCTGCCTGTTCTCGGACGTTATTTTACCGACTGCTACTTGGTATGAAAAAGACGATATGAACACCTCGGATATGCATCCATTTATTCATCCGCTCTCTGCGGCAGTTGACCCAGCTTGGGGATCTAAAAGCGATTGGGAAATTTACAAGGGGATTGCCAAAGCATTTTCTGAAGTCAGCGTTGGGCACTTAGGCAAAGAAACGGATGTGGTGACGTTGCCGATCCAACATGATAGTGCTGCTGAGATGGCACAGCCTTTTGATGTGAGAGATTGGAAAAAAGGCCAGTGCGAGCTGATCCCCGGAAAAACTGCACCGCACATTATCTGTGTTGAGCGTGATTATCCAAATACTTATGCACGTTTTACCTCTCTTGGCCCACTGATGGATAAATTGGGTAATGGGGGAAAAGGGATCAATTGGAATACGCAAGATGAAATTGATTTCTTGAAAAAACTCAATAAAACCCAGCCAGAGGGGGCTAATGCTGGGCGGCCAAAAATTGAAACATCGATTGATGCCGCTGAAGTTATTTTAACACTCGCGCCTGAAACCAATGGGCAAGTGGCAGTAAAAGCATGGGATGCGTTAAGCAAAGTAACAGGCCGCGACCATACTCATCTTGCTCGTCATAAAGAAGACGAAAAAATCCGTTTTCGCGATATTGTTGCGCAGCCGCGTAAAATTATCTCTAGCCCGACATGGTCAGGATTGGAAGATGAACATGTTTCTTACAACGCCTGTTACACCAACGTTCATGAAATGATCCCATGGCGAACGCTCAGTGGTCGTCAGCAGTTATATCAAGACCATGAATGGATGCGCGCCTTTGGGGAAAGCCTTGTGGTATATCGCCCACCGATTGACACACGAGCCGCTCAGCCACTTATGGGGAAAAAATCCAATGGGTTCCCAGAAAAAGCACTGAACTTTTTAACACCGCACCAAAAATGGGGGATCCACTCTACTTACAGCGACAACTTATTAATGTTGACGTTAGGCCGCGGTGGCCCAGTGGTTTGGCTTAGCGAAGAAGATGCCCGCGAGCTTGGTATCGAAGATAACGATTGGGTTGAAGCTTTTAACAGTAATGGTGCATTAACCGCTAAAGCGATCGTTAGCCAACGTATTCCTGATGGCATGATCATGATGTACCACGCCCAAGAACGGCTGATCAACTTGCCTGGATCTGAAATTACGGCTCAACGTGGCGGAATTCATAATTCGGTCACGCGTGTTTGCCCGAAACCTACCCATATGATCGGTGGCTATGCGCACCTTGCCTATAGCTTCAATTATTACGGAACAGTAGGTTCTAATCGTGATGAATTTGTGGTTGTTCGCAAAATGAAACAGGTTGACTGGCTGGATGGTGAAGGTGATGCCTACCAGCAGACCTTGAGCGGAAAGGAGAAAGCATAATGAAAATTCGTTCTCAAGTCGGCATGGTGCTAAACCTTGATAAATGTATTGGTTGTCACACTTGCTCAGTGACCTGTAAAAACGTGTGGACTAGCCGCGAAGGGGTTGAATACGCATGGTTTAATAACGTCGAAACTAAACCGGGTATTGGTTATCCCCATAATTGGGAAGACCAAGAAAAGTGGAAAGGAGGCTGGATACGCACTATTAAGGGTAAATTGGTTCCACGGATGGGGAACAAAGTGGGTGTTTTATCGAAAATCTTCGCTAACCCAGATGTACCTGCTTTGGATGATTATTATGAGCCGTTTAATTATGACTACGGCCATTTAAAAAATGCCAAAGAAGGCAAACACGTACCAACCGCGCGCCCTCGTTCATTAATTACGGGTGAGCGAATGAGTAACGTGAAAATGGGACCAAACTGGGAAGATGATTTAGGCGGTGAATTCGCCAAGCGAGCCCAAGATAAAAACTTTGAACATATTCAAAAAGAGATGTACGGGCAGTTTGAAAATACGTTCATGATGTATTTGCCACGCCTGTGTGAACATTGTTTAAACCCAGCGTGTGTAGCGACCTGCCCAAGTGGGGCAATTTATAAGCGCTCAGAAGACGGTATTGTGTTGATTGACCAAGACAAATGCCGCGGCTGGCGTATGTGCTTAACCGGTTGCCCGTATAAAAAAATCTATTTCAATTGGAAAAGCGGTAAATCAGAAAAATGTATTTTCTGTTACCCACGTATTGAGTCAGGCATGCCAACGGTTTGTTCTGAAACCTGTGTTGGTCGTATCCGCTATTTAGGGGTATTGCTGTATGACGCCGATAAAATTGAGTCGGCAGCCAGTGTCGAAAAGGAAACCGACCTTTACCAAAGCCAACTTGATGTTTTCCTTGATCCTCATGATCCAAAAGTGATTGAAGAAGCGCAAAAACAAGGGATCCCATTAAGTGTGATCGATGCGGCACAGAAATCCCCAGTGTACAAAATGGCGATGGAATGGCGCTTAGCTCTGCCACTGCACCCTGAATACCGCACGTTACCCATGGTGTGGTATGTACCCCCTTTGTCACCAATTCAGTCTGTGGCGGATTCAGGGCTCTTAGCTAATAACGGTGTATTGCCGGATGTAGAAAGTTTACGCATTCCAGTGCAATACCTTGCTAATTTGTTAACTGCAGGGGATACCGAACCGGTGCTATTGGCGCTAAAACGTATGTTAGCGATGCGCCATTTCAAGCGAGCAGAAACCGTAGAAAACCAATGTGATACCAGTGCGTTAGAGCAAGTTGGATTAACACAAGCTCAAGCACAAGAAATGTACCGTTATTTAGCTATTGCTAACTATGAAGACCGTTTTGTCATTCCATCCAGTCATCGAGAATTGGCGCGTGAAGCATTTCCTGAAGCGAAAGCTTGTGGCTTTAGTTTTGGTGATGGCTGCCATGGTAGCGATAGCAAAGCGAATTTGTTTAATAGCAGACGCATTGATGCCATTGATATCACACCAAAAAATAATCAGGAGAAAGCACTATGATGGCACTAAAAGTGATTTCTCGGTTATTGGAATACCCTTCGGAAGCGCTTTGGTTACATCGTGATGAGCTCATTGAAGCGCTAGAACAGGCTGATGAACTGTCTGTCACACGCGCTGTTCAACTGATGGTGTTTGTGCGTGAGTATCTCAATGAAGACTTACTCGATATGCAAGCGCAATATTGTGAGCTGTTTGATAGAGGGCGCGCGACATCATTATTGCTATTTGAGCATGTGCATGGTGAGTCCAGAGACCGAGGGCAAGCGATGGTTGATTTAATGGCTCAATATCAGCAACACGGTTTGCAAATTGATTGCCGTGAATTACCTGACCATTTGCCCATTTATTTGGAATATCTAACGGTATTACCGACCAATGAAACTATCGAGGGGTTGCAGGATATTGCGCCAATTTTAGCGTTGTTAGGGGAAAGGCTGAAACAGCGAGAAAGCCGTTTCTCTGTTTTATTTGATTTTTTACTTGAGCTTTCTCATAGCGATATTGCGGCGGAGCAATTAAGCAAACAAGTGGCAATCGAAGTACGGGATGACACCCCAGAGGCGCTAGATGCGGTTTGGGAAGAGGAGCAAGTGAAATTTTTTGCCGATGAAAAAACATGTGGTAGCGAAGTGGCGGCACATCAACATCGTTTCGCCAATGCGGTGGTACCACAATACTTGGATCTCAGTGTGGGTAGCCATGTAGGAGTTCAAAAATGAATTTTATCAATCAATTTTTCTTCGATATATACCCCTATATCGCTGGGACGGTATTTATTGTCGGTAGTTGGTTACGTTACGATTACGGGCAATACACGTGGCGAGCGGGTTCCAGCCAAATGTTAGATAAAAAGAACATGCGTTTGGCATCAAACTTATTCCATTTGGGGATTATTGGGATTTTTGTCGGGCACTTTTTAGGTATGTTAACGCCTCATTGGATGTATGAATCTTTTCTGCCAATGCATATTAAGCAATTAATGGCGATGATTGGTGGGGGCGCAGCGGGTGTGATGATGTTAATTGGTGGCGCGATGCTGTTGAAGCGCCGCCTGACGAACCCTCGCGTGAGAGCAACTTCATCCTTCGGTGACATCATGATCTTAACCTTGCTGGTGGTGCAAGTTTGCTTAGGGTTACTCACCATTCCATTCTCAGCACAACATATGGATGGTAGCGAAATGTTGAAATTAGTGGGATGGGCGCAATCTATTGTGACATTCCATTGGGGGGCATCCAATTACCTTGAAGGGGTTGGCATCGTTTTTAAACTGCATATTGTGTTGGGTATGACGATATTTTTACTCTTCCCATTCTGCCGTTTAGTGCACATTTGGAGTGCCCCTATCGAATACCTGACTCGTCGGTATCAATTGGTGAGGAATCGCCATTAGGTTTGGCTCCACAAGGCGGTGGGCCAGTACATTGCTTTTGTACAACTTGTTCTTGTGTAAACAACAAATATTGCTATTTTGGCACCCCATTTCATATGAGATGGGGTTTTTTGTTTTAAGTGGTGATTTACTTTGTATCGCCATATAAACATACTCTAATTTGGGTGTAGGTAATGCTAAATATAATGGTAAGTTATGCTCAGTCTTTATGGTGTTTTGACTTAAACAGCGGTTTCTATATTTGAGATATTATTATTAGGTCAGTAATGTAATTGTCGACAATAATTTATGGCATTACTTCTACTCATTTTTGGGATATCCTCATTTTCGCTATTTAACTTACCTTGATTTAGCTAATCAACTTAAATAGAGATTGGTTTATTTCTATTAAAGGTGTCTTGTTTTTCTATTTTAATCCTTCTGGTGGTATTTATAAAGTTATTGAAAGTTACTTTTAATTACTGTTTGAAATAATTTGAAATATTAAGGCTGTCTGACTATCGTTTTTCATTTTATTTTCTATCAATTGTTTCTATTTTTATTTTTATTTAAAAAGTGTTTTATTATATTAATGGTACCTAGGTGTTGTTTATATTGAATTCATGGTTGTTTTTAATCTATCATGATGATATTTATGGATTTATTTTTAATTTATTACTCATTTAAAATGTAACAATTGGTGAGTTTAGAAACATTATGAAAATATTTAATTGTTTTTTTTGGGAAGTTTCTGATTAATTATTTTTCGGTAAAATCTCGATTTAATATTTTTGAGTTAATTTCATGATTTCACTTTATCTCATCCCATTTTTTTCACTAATAAGAACCCGTTTTATGAGTATAAAAAACTTTATTAATAATGATTGGGTTTATTTTATGGTTTTTTATTAAGAAAAGGTCAATTTAATTAGAAGCACATCACCAACTTATCCCGTAATGGTGTATTTAAGATGGGGTATGTTATGAATTATATATATATATCACTAACTTATAGTTAAGGTGTTTAATTAACCCTTAAATTTGACATAACTAAAATGTGGTATAATAATGGCAACGCATTGATGCATTGTTTAATTATTTCATTTATTAACTAATAGAGTTTGATAAATAGAAATAGTTATTGGTGTCAATCTTTAATATTTGCTAATCGAATATATTTTAAGAAAAAGTTGAAATAATCAGATTAATAATAACTCATTATTTTAATTTGTGTTGTCTTTTTATCTAATGGAAATGTATAAAATGAAATTAAATAAACTTGCTTTAGTATTAGGTTTAGGTTTAGCAGTAGTTGCTGGTTCTGCTTCTGCAAACCAAGGTGGCGGCCAAGTCACTTTTAAAGGTTCAATTATTGATGCTCCTTGCTCAATTCCACCAGGATCTCAAGCATTTGAAGTACCAATGGGTGCTATCGCAACATCTGCATTAAACGGTGGCGGTAAAAGTATTGCTCGTGACTTCAATATTCAATTAGAGCAGTGCGACATCACAACTCTGAAAACAGTTCAAACTACATTTACTGGTATTCCAAGTACTTCGGTAACTGATGGTTTAGCTATTGCTGGTACTGCGAAAAACGCGGGTATCGTGATCACTGATTTCAACGGCACCAAAATTGCTTTAGGTGCTAAATCACCATCTCAAACTTTATTAACTGGTGCGAACACATTGCGTTTCCAAGCTTATTTGCAAGGCGATGATGATGCAACAAACAAACCTGCTGTACCAGGTGAATTTGATGCAATTGCAACATTTGCTCTGAGCTACCAGTAATTGGTATAGCCCGTACAAGGATGTATGGGCACTAATTTTAATGCATTGAAATTGGTTATTAAGTTGAGATGGAGTCGCTATGAATCACTTTGGCATCATTGTCATGGTGCTTTCAGGAATGATATTTGCCCCGATAGTCAGTGCGCAAAATCAAAATTCTCGGGCACAAAGTCAGTTCAAAGGAACTGTTACTATGGGCGGTTCAATCATTGAGAGCCCTTGTGCAATAGATGCAGATAGCCGAGATCAATCAGTTAGCATAACGACTGTACCGGTTAGCCAGATAATTCACGACAGAGAAAGTCCAACAAGTGATTTCTCTATACGCCTTATCAATTGTGTTCTAACACCGGTAACTCCTGGAACCCCTAATTGGCAAACTTTCAATATTACATTTGATGGCCCAACTGATGGCCGTAACTTCGATGTTTTTGGGCATGCAAATGGATTGTCAGTAAAAATTTCTGATATGGCTGGAAATGTTGCAATACCTGGTAAGGCAATGCCTGATTTACCTATTAGCGCGGGGGAGACAACTCTGCACTATAAGGTGCGGGTAGTACCTAATAATAAACGCTTAAAACCAGGAAATTATCAGACAACTATCCGTTTTAAAATGGATTATTACTGAGTTATTACTAAGGGACTATTATGGCTCTGCGATTAAAAAGTAAAAATAAAGTATTTAATAACTCAGTAAGTTATTTTTTAACGCCTGTTGCTACCATGGTGTTTATAGCCATTGCTCATATAAATTTAGCTAATGCAAATAATGATAGTATTGAGTTTAATACGGATGTTTTAGATCTTCAGGATAAAAAAAATATTTCCTTAAATGAGTTCTCTCGCGCAGGTTATGTTATGCCTGGGAAGTACCCATTTAAAATTAATTTAAATAGTCGCGATTTAGCTGACATTTTTGATATTGAATATATCGCGGATCCTAATGATCCGGGTATGACTGAGCCTTGTTTAACGCCAGATGTTGTTGACCATATCGCTTTGCGCGATGAATGGAAACAAAAGGTTGAATTTGCTAAAAATGGCCAATGTTTAATTCCAGAAACGATCCCAGGAATGACAGTAAGTGGTTCTTTAGCCAAAGAAACGATCACCATTACTGTACCTCAGGCTTATATCGAATTTACCTCTGATAACTGGGATCCCCCATCTCGTTGGGATGAAGGTGTTCCCGCTCTGATCTTTGACTATAACTTGAATGCTAACTTAACAAGGCCTGCAGATTCAGCCAATACCCAGTCAGTTACTGGTAACGGTACGACAGGTTTTAACTTAGGCGCATGGCGTTTTAGAGCTGACTGGCAAGCAAGTTATAATCGAACGAATGGTCAATCCACAGATCGTAAATGGGATTGGAGCCAATATTATGCTTATCGAGCCGTCAAAGAGCTAAATGCAAAGCTAACGATGGGGGAGCAATTTCTTCGCTCAGGGTTATTTGACTCATTCCGTTATATGGGGGTAAGTCTTATCTCTGATGAGAGAATGTTACCACCTAACTTACGTGGCTATGCACCTGAAGTCACTGGTGTTGCGAGAACCAATGCAAAAGTGATTGTGACTCAGCAAGGGCGTGTCATTTATGAAACGCAAGTTGCTCCGGGGCCTTTTCGTATTCAAGATTTAAGTGATGCCGTTAGCGGTAAATTAGATGTACGTATCGAAGAGCAGGATGGCTCCATACAAGAATTCCAAATGAATACTGCCTCCATTCCGTATTTAACTCGTCCAGGCTCAGTGCTGTTTAAGATTGCCGGTGGCCGACCGAATAATATGGAACATGAAACAGAAGGGCAAGGATTCGTTACAGGGGAATTTAGCTGGGGGGTCTCTAACGGTTGGTCATTATTCGGTGGTGGTGTCGCGGCAGGTGACTATAACGCATTATCACTCGGTGTTGGTCGAGATTTACTCGCCTTCGGTGCAATTTCATTCGATATCACTGAGTCACGAGCAAAACTGAAAACAGAAAACAAAATCTATACAGGGGCGTCTTATCGCTTAAGTTATTCAAAACGTTTTGAAGAATATGACAGCCAAGTCACCTTCGCAGGATATCGATTCTCTGAACGCGACTTTATGAGTATGAACCAATATCTCGACCGTCGTTACAGAGGGGTGGAATTCGATAATAGTAAAGAGCTGTATACGATCACATTTAATAAGTATTTCACTAGTGCGGATCTGACTGCGTATCTGAACTATAACCACGAAACTTATTGGAATAAGCCTGCGGCAAAACGCTATAACGTTTCTATTGCTAAATATTTTGATATTGGTCGTTTTAAAAACATCAATTTAAGTTTAACGGCATTCCGTAACAAATTTGATAATAGAAATAATGATGATGGGCTATATATGAACCTCTCTTTGCCTTGGGCTGATAGAGCGTCAATTAGCTATAACAACATGGTGACGAGGGATGGTAATTCACATACCGTCAGCTATTTCGATTCCGTTGATGATAAAACAAATTATCGTGTTGGTACTGGGGTTAGTAGTCGTGGCCGTGGAACCATTGATGGTTTCTATACGCGTTATGCTGATTTAGCAACAGTTACGGCAAGTACCAGTTATATCAATGGCGATACCTCTTCAGCTGCATTTTCTCTACAGGGTGGTGCAACAGTCACAGGGCATGGTGCCGCATTACACCGCATTAACACGCCAGGTGGAAGCCGGGTGATGGTAGGTACTGAAGGTGTGAAAAATGTCCCTATCCAAGGTTTTGGGCCAACCACAGAAACCAACATTTTTGGTAAAGCAGTAGTCTCTGACATCAGTGATTACTACCGTACCAGCGCGCATATTGATGTGACTCAGCTGCCTGACGATGTGGAAGCTATTCGGACATCGCAGCCTATTACGTTGACTGAAGGGGCTGTTGCTTACCGCGAATTTGAGGTGTTAGCGGGTGTTAAAACGATGGTGAGATTGGCATTGGCCGATGGAAGTTATCCGCCATTCGGGGCTACCGTGAGAAATGAGAAAAATAGAGAGCTCGGTATCGTGACTGATAATGGCTCCGTATATATCTCTGGTGTCAATCCAAATGAAGTTTTAGATGTGCATTGGGATGGAAGTGCGCAATGCAAAATTCAGATCCCAGGAAATATTAAAACGGCGGAATTTAACTCACTGTTATTACCGTGTACAAGCAGCCCAGGTATTGAACCTGGATATATGCCTGCAAAAGCTGTTCCTGTTGGGCAACCAGCCCCTGTCTACAAACCTGCACCCGTTAAACAGGGCGTAGAACCGAGTCAGCGTTGGTTATTGAAGCCACCGGATATTGCTTACAGCGCAGATTATACCGAGTAACCCAAGTTGCTTGATTTTATAAATAGTTGGTACATATGAATATTAAGAAAATTGCATTTTTTACTACGACAATTACGTTATCTGCAGTGCTATGTGGACAGGCTTTGGCCGCTATTGCACTTGATAGAACACGCGTCATTTATAATGGGGCTGAAAAGACCATTAGCTTAAATATTAAGAATGAAAACACAGAGTTACCTTATCTTGCGCAGGGTTGGATTGAAGACGCTAATGGTAACAAAATTGAAAGCCCACTCACGGTGTTACCACCAGTTCAACGCGTAGAACCAGGTGAAGGTAGCCAAGTTAAAATTCAATCTCTTCCTGATATCGCGACATTACCTCAGGACAGAGAAAGTGTTTATTACTTTAACTTACGTGAGATTCCGCCACGTAGTAAAGAAGCTAACGTATTACAAATTGCATTACAAACACGTATTAAGTTGTTTTATCGACCAAAAGCGTTATATGCCACTCGTACGGATTTAGAAAACCCATGGCAAGAAAAAATTACGTTAACGCGTAAAGGTGATGCCTACGAAGTCACGAATCCAACTGCTTACTTTGTCACGATTGTGGATGCAAGTTCAAAAGTGGGAGGAGATACGGTGAAGCAGTTTGAGCCTGTGATGATCTCACCAAAAGGTAACGGAATGCTTAAGGGTAGCGCAAGTGCTATGGGGGCAAAGCCAGTTCTAACTTATATCAATGATTATGGTGGAAGGCCTAAATTGACGTTTGGTTGCGCAGGTACAACTTGCAAAGTTGAATCTTCGACGGACAGATAACGGAGAACAATGTATGAAAAGGACTCTCCAGTTCAGCACTATCTTATTCAGCTTAGTTCCAGTGTTTACCTTTGGAATAAGTAGCTGGGATATTGATGGATT
This sequence comes from Providencia sp. M-27, assembly GCF_011077905.1. Taxonomy (NCBI): domain Bacteria; kingdom Pseudomonadati; phylum Pseudomonadota; class Gammaproteobacteria; order Enterobacterales; family Morganellaceae; genus Providencia; species Providencia sp. M-27. The sequence continues at coordinate 299,874 of NZ_JAALBT010000001.1, forward strand.
ACACGGAACATTGACAGTAAATGGCATGATGACCGAGGCACCTTGTACGATGGATGTGACCAATTCAAAGCGCCAAGAAGTGTCTCTAGGGGAGATCCCTTCTTATTCACTCCGTAAACCTGGTGATAGAGCTGAACCAGTGTCATTTGAATTAGAATTTAGACATTGCATTCGTACAGAAAGCCGAATGAAAGACACGAGAACGGGCAGAGCGATTTGGGATGCAATGCAGCCCGTCATAACGGTTTCCTTTGTTGCCGTATCGGATAAACACTTTCCAGAAATGTTAAGTGTAAAAGGTGTCTCTGGCTTGGCATTAGAAGTGACTGACGCACAACGAGAAGATATCAGGCTAGGAAGCCGAGGTCGTCCACAATTCCTTGATGCACCGCAGGGGACTCTTCAATATTTTGTCACACCAGTGAGAACTCCCGAAAAATTGACGGAAGGAAGTTTCAGCGCCGTAATGGACTTTAAGGTGGATTATGAGTGATTTAAATAAGCAGCGGTACCTGCTGGCATCATGTCTCGTTGGACTACTTTTTACATCGGCCTCCTATGCAGGGTTACCCGATTCACGTATTAGCCCGTCGGGAAGTACACGGGCGACAGTCACACCAGGTATGATAACCGTACCGATTAAAGGGGTTGTTTTAGCACCACCCCCTTGCAAAATTAATGGTGGAAATATCATCAAAGTCAATTTTGATGAAATCATGAGTACGCGAATTGACGGGAACGCCTATTCGAAACCCATAAATTACAATATTGACTGTGAAAAAAGGCCAACGTCGCAAATGAAAATGACGTTGATTGGTATTCCTGCATCTTTTGATACTGGTGCAATTGAGACAGATCTTCCGGGTTTAGGGATTGCTTTTCGTTATAACGGAAGCAAGCTTCGATTAAATCAAGAAATCAAGTTCGTGTACCCAAATGCCCCTCAATTTGAAGCTATACCTGTTCGTGACTTATCCACAACATTGACAAAAGGTGGGGTTTTTCATGCGGGCGTCACTATCAAACTTGATTATCAGTGAGGGAAAAATAATGCAAAGAATAATGAAAAGATTTCCGCTGATAATGGGTCTGCTAGTAATACCTGCTAGCGCTGCGATGGCGAACGATGTGGAATTTACGGGAACTTTATTAATTCCACCGCCTTGCACTGTTTTTGAAGATAAAGTCAACGTCATTGAATATAAAGATATTGGTTTACATAAAATAGATGGAGTCAGATTCACGAAACCTATTAATTACGCATTGAAGTGTGAAGACAATTTAAAAGGTTGGGATTTGATGCTGACAATCAAAGGAACTGCAACCGACTTTGATACGTCGGCTCTGGAAACCAATTTCCGAGATCTTGGCATGCGTATTACCCAAAATGGTTTAGGTTTTGAAATCAATAAACCGTTAAAGATTACGTATGGGCAACCGCCTGTTTTAGAAGTTGTTCCAGTTAAGAGATTGGGAGTTACGTTGCCTGAAGGAGGCTTTACCGCAACAGGGACATTGCTAGCGGAGTACCAATAATGAACAAACTAATTCAATGTGCAGTAGCTGGAGCCTTACTTATCGACGTTAGTACGGCTTTTGCTGTACCTGATAATTTAAGGATTATCGGTAATTTAGTGGAGGAACCCTGCACTATTTTACCTGGTGATGAAAACATCCCGATGGATTTTTTTGATACACCAGAAAAAAACTTTTATGCCTATGGTGAAACTCCACCTAAAGAGTTTGTGATTAAGCTGTCTGATTGTGACACAACGATTGGTAAATTTGTAGAAGTCACTTTCTCTGGAACTCCGAATCTAGCGCTTCCTGGTTTTTTAGCATTATCAACAAGTAGTGTCGCATCTGGTTTTGCGGTGGGGCTGCAAAATTCAGATAAAACACCACTGGCTCTTGAACAGAAAGGCTCGAAGCTAACGTTACAAGATGGCGCTAACCAATTGCGGTTCTATGCCTATTTAAAAGGTGAACCGGATGCTATTGCAGATAAGACAATAAAAGTAGGGCCTTACAGTGCTGTAGCAACATTTAAATTAGATTATGAATAATAAGGCTGTGAACTAATATGAAAGTTTTTTTATCGCTATTAATTGGTGCAGTCATGTTTTCATCTACTGCATCAGCTTATGTTTTTTCCTATATCACTGAATCAAGGCCCGGTAATAACCCAAATAATGGCGATGCAGACTATAAGTACGTTATTGCCCGCTGGGACCCTGAATTGCCAACTACGCCTAATCCTTGTTTCGGATGGTCGAAATGCTATCTCACCATAAGCCATAAGCATACCGCTAATGGAACACCGGGGGCGGCAACCGTCGAGTTGGCCGAAATTTCTAGATATCGATACATGCTTGATGTTCAGAATATACCCGGCGTTTTGGCAAAGGCGACAGCTCCAGCAACACAGTGGGCTGTTCATACCGGGGTTAGGCTACAGAATAATCAGGAGTGTGTGGGGCTGTTTTACCAAGATCGCACAGGGGTTACAAGTAACGGTGGGTTAATTCCCGGCTCATTATGTGGTATTGCGCCTCCACCAATTGGAGCTTGTAAGATCAACAATACCGTCCCGGATATCAACTTTGGCCCAATTAGTGAAGCCGATCTCGCTGGCCAATCAAAACAAGTGAACATTAGTGTGACATGTAACTTATCGATGGATGTTTTGGTGGTTGCAACTGGTGTTAACGTGACAAATGGTCGTGTAAATCTACGGGCGGATAATAGCTTATATGCGAATTTGTATTTAGGTGGGAACGATACACCTGGGGAAAATGGTTACAAAATCCATGTGCCTGCAGGTGGAACAAACTCGGTCACCCTCAAAGCCGTGCTAGGCACTAATGGCCGAGTTCAAGCTGGTCAGTTTGAAGGTGCTGCAGCCCTTATTTTAACTGTGCCTTAATAAATGGTGAAAATATGTATTCAGAAAATGGTAGTGAAAAAATCCATTATATGGTAGGTCAGAGGATCTTAGAAAAGCGTAGAGAGTTGGGATATACAGGCTTTCAGTTAGCTCAGTTGCTAGGTGTTAGCCAACAACAGATCTCGCGTTACGAAAGAGGCAAAATTAAAATTGACCTGTTTCATCTGTTCAAACTTGCATTTTTAATGGGAACCCCAATCGATTGGTTCCTTGAAGATATTAGCTCCCAGCTTAATAAATATGGGAACTTGGATGATATACAATAATGAGTTTTTAAATGATTAGTGGTGATAGGTAGGTTGAGATTACGGTTTTGTATTGTCTTTTGTACAAATGAGTAGGGCATCAAGGTTTAACTGTAAATTCAATCTATCTATCAATATATCCATCTTCAAGTCACCGTTTCCTCATCTTAATTCCTTAATATTTTCCCTATCGTTTTACTTTTGCAATTCTCTTAATTATCCACCAATAGAATGAAATTGATGTTTTTGTGCGTTGTAACAACTTTTTAGCGAATGCAAATGCAAACTAATATCATTTGCGCTTATTTGCGTGTAATATACGCTAAATTATGGGTCACCAAATTTAATCATCAGTACTTTTATCGATGGACGGAGGAAATTAGATGTTTGTAAAATCATTAGTTTCGGGTATTGCTTTGTTATCAGCATTAGTATTAGCGGGTTGTGATAACGCGAAAGACACATCAGAAACAGCTCAAGTTGCAGAAAAACAAACTATCACAGTAGAACATGCCCAAGGCAAAACTGAAATTCCTCGTCATCCGCAAAAAGTTATGGTGATGAACATGGAAACACTGGACATCATGGATGCACTCGGAGCCCCGGTTGCTGGTGTTCCACAAACCAACGTTCGCTTCCCTGAATTCTTAACGAAATATAGCGGTTCTGAATACGTCAATGGCGGAACATTATTTGAACCTGCTTATGAAACATTAAGTAATGCTAAACCTGACCTGATTTTAGGTGGTAGCCGTGCTCGTGATGCCTATGACAAACTCAGTGGTGTTGCTCCAACTATCTCATTAGACATTGATAACAAAAACTTTATTGGTAGCTTAACTGAGCGTACTAATGAGCTTGGCGCATTGTTTGGTAAAGAAGAACAAGCCAAAAAACTGATTGCTGACTTCAACACAAAAATTGAAGGTATCAAAACTAAAGCACCGACAGCAGGTAAAGCGATGGTGATCTTAGTCAGTGGTGGTAAAATCTCCGCGTATGGCCCAGGCTCACGTTTTGGCTTTATTTTTGATGTGTTAGGTTTCGAACCGGCTTATGTATTTACTGAAAACACAGGGCGTCACGGTAATATCGTTAATGCAGAATTACTGGTGAAATTGAACCCAGATTGGTTATTTGTTATCGACCGTGATAGTGCGATTGGTAAATCTGATGCTCAGCCAGCCGCAGAGGTACTTGATAACGCATTAGTGAGAAAAACAGCAGCATGGGAAAAAGGCCAAATTACTTACCTTGACCCAACTGCCGTGTATATCGCGGGTGGGATCCAAACCTACTCTAAGCTAATGGACGACATCAATACAGCACTAGAGAAGAGCCAAGCAAAATAACCGATGAAAACGCTTTATCTTTTTTGTGGAATTATCGCGTTATTGGTTTTAGCGGTATTAAGCTTGTTTATTGGAGCGGGTGACGTGTCACCCGTTTCGCTTTTCACCGACCCAGAGATGCAAGACATCTTTTTTATTAGCCGAATTCCCCGAACCATATCCTTGATTTTAGCCGGTAGCGCGATGAGCGTTGCAGGTCTAATCATGCAATTATTAACGCAAAACCGTTTTGTGGAGCCTTCTCTTGCAGGAACAACCCAGTCAGCCAGCTTAGGTTTATTGGTTGTCATGGTACTTTTCCCAGCAGCGAGTATTATGACCAAGATGGTGGTCGCCAGCGGTTTTGCACTCCTTGGCACCATGCTGTTTATGATGCTATTGCGCCGCGTAATTTTAAAATCTGCACTAATCGTCCCTCTGGTAGGGATTATGTTAGGTGCAGTGATTAGCGCATTAACCATCTTTACTGCTTATTATTTCGACTTATTGCAATCTCTTGGTGCATGGATGAGTGGTGACTTTTCTAGCATCATTCAAGGTCGATATGAACTCTTGTGGTTAGTAGGAATATTAACGTTAATTGCTTGCTGGATTGCAGATAGCTTTACGGTTGCCGGTATGGGACGTGAGTTTTCAATTAATGTTGGCCTAAATTATCGCAAAGTGATGACTATCGGTTTATCGATTATCGCCTTAATCAGTGGTGTGGTGGTCGTGGTGGTCGGGGCATTACCTTTCCTAGGCTTAATTATTCCAAATCTGGTGAGCTTAGTGATGGGCGATAACATACGTAAAACCATTCCATGGATTTGTCTTGCTGGTGGTGGCTTAGTTTTACTCTGTGACATTATTGGGCGCTTAATTCGCTATCCATTTGAAATCCCTGCAAGTGTGATTTTAGGTGTTGTTGGAGCGGTGATTTTTTTATATTTATTGTTGAAGCAACAACGTTATGCAAAAAGTTAACTCATCAATAGCGTTGCCTAGGAAAGGGGTAACGCCGTTGCAAAGAATATGGATACTACTGGCATTGTCATTGTTATCCATTGTTCTTTATATGACGGTCAATTTGGGCAGTAATCTTGCCTACATTTTGCCGCACCGAGGCTATATTGTTCTCACCATGATCGTGGTGGCTTTTGCCTCAGGGGTTTCAACAGTTCTCTTTCAAACTATTGCTAATAATAAGATATTGACTCCATCTATCATGGGATTGGAAGCATTATTTATATTATTACAAACCATTTTTGTCTTCTATACCGATAGCTTTCCATCCTCTTGGCTATTGAATATTGGTAAGTTTTTATTAGAGTCCACACTACTCGTGCTGTTCTCTGTACTGCTTTATCGCTGGTTATTTGTGTCAGTTAAAATGAATATCAACCTAGTATTGATGGTGGGTATTATTCTTGGCACATTATTTCGCAGTGTAGCGACATTGCTACAGCGCTTAATGGATCCCAATGAGTTTTCCATTTTACAAAGCCGGATGTTTGCCACCTTTACCAAAGGGACACCTGAGCTCATTCTATTCACGCTGCTTATCACTGCGGTCGTGGGCATTTTATTGTGGCGTATGCGCTATTGTTTCGATGTTATCGCGTTAGGGCAAGCCAATGCGGTGAACTTAGGGATTAATTATCGCCAGAAAGTCACGGTTATCTTGTTGCTTATTTCAATCTTGGTTGCCGTTTCGACGGCACTGGTTGGCCCTTTAACATTCTTAGGCTTGATGGTCGCGAACTTAGCTTACTTAGTGGCTGGCAGTAGCCAACACCGCTATTTGCTACCCGTTTCCTTTCTACTTGGTGTCATTGCACTGGTTGGTGGTCAATTGATCCTTGAATATGGCCTAAATATGGCGGGGACATTATCGGTTGTTATCGAGTTTGTCGGTGGAATATTCTTTATTTATATGGTGTTAAGAAGGTTTTAGTATGATTGAAATTAGTCAGATATCGAAAAGTTATCAGGATACTAAAGTCTTAGATAACGTAACAACAACAATTAAAAATAGCGGTATTACCTCAATCATCGGGCCTAATGGTGCAGGTAAATCAACACTGTTGTCGATTATCGGGCGTTTGTTACAGCCCGATGACGGTGGCTATGTCAAAGTGAATGAACTTGATGTATCAACAACTCCGAGTGATAAACTCGCAAAATGTTTATCTGTTTTGCGCCAAGAGAACCAATTTGCGAGTCGACTAACGGTTGAAGAGTTGGTCGGTTTTGGGCGCTACCCGTATACCAAAGGTCGTTTAACCATTGATGATAAAAAGAAAATTGATGAGTCACTCTCTTTTCTAAACTTATCAGATTTACGTTACCGTTATTTAGATGAATTATCGGGTGGTCAACGTCAACGGGCCTATGTGGCAATGGTTTTATGCCAAGATACAGAATATGTTTTACTCGATGAGCCATTGAATAATCTTGATATGAAGCATGCCGTGATTATGATGAAACTGCTGCGTAAAGCCGCAGACGAGTTGGGAAAAACGATTATTTTAGTTATCCATGATATTAACTTTGCGTCAGTTTATTCTGACTACATTGTTGCACTGAGAAACGGCCGTTTGTCTTATCACGGTAAGCCTGAGGAGATCATGAAATCTGAAATTATTGAGGATATTTTTGATACCCCGGTTGATATTAAGAGGGTGGATGACCAGTATATTGCTCTCTACTACTAAATTTTCGTCATCCTTCGAGCTGTAGCGGTGTTGGCTACGCTCGCTAACCCTAGTCACATACTTTTGTATGCTCCTAGGGATTAGCTTCTCTTGCCGCCTTGCTACAGTTCGAATGATTTAGAAAATTAAATGTTAGAATATTTTTTATAAAAAGGGGTAATCTTCACTGCGGTGAAATTTCAATGTCTTCATCGGTTGTCAGCAAGTCCAGTGATTGCAACATTTCTAAGCGTTTTATCCCATCGGCATTTACCACTAAACGCGCCAGCTCATTGTAGGTTTTTTTATTTATCGTGATGCGACGGCAAAGGTAAATATGGTAAACCTTTTCTCCCATAATCGCGGGCTCATCATCATTGACGGTTAACTCTTCATAACTAATATCAATGTGTTTCAAAAAATCAGAAATATTGAACCGAGTAATATCGGCGATAGAAGATTGGTTCTTTTCGAAGACGGATTGGCGATTATGCAGTAGCACATCCTTTCGGTAATACAGTATGTCTTCCATACGTTGAACATTGACCAAATTAACCCAATGGGATTTTTGCCGCATTTCACGGATATCGGGTGAAAGCATCGCTTCATTGATAAAACGAAAGGACTCCTTACAGATACCAACAGGTGCTTTAATACCTTCCCGATAAATACGCAATTGGCGGTCAGGGATCCATTTTTGGAATAGCCGATACAATTGCTCCCGGCCAACTTCTTTTAGCCTATCTTTGAAGATATAGCCGATGATCATCGCTAAAAATAAGTTGGCACTTAAAGCACCATATTTTCCTTGCCAGAAAAAGGCGATAACAGTCGCGAAAATCATTGAAATTGCAGCTGCAATACCATAGATAGAGTGTAGTAGAAGAGGAAGTCCCCGTTTATGACGAATTTCTAAATAGAGATAACGATTAATATATTTTTTCAATAAATTGCGGCGGTATGTGACTAATTCAGCATCCGTTTCATCACTGGGAAAACAATCAGGATACTGCTTTTTCAAATAACGCATCTCTTGGTACCAAAAATGACGTATTTCTTCGCGTAACGGTATTTGTTTATCTGCTAATAAATCACGTAAATAATTCATGGTGTAATACGTCATAAATTCGTCACAATAAGAAAAAGCATTGGAATGGATAGCTTCTTCAATTTTGGCTGACGGAATGGCTAATTCCCGATAAGCACAGAAACATTTGGCGATATTTGCCATGAACTCAGTCAAATATTCGGGAGTCTGCCGTTGGGGAGTTTGGCTTACCATTTTAATGTTCAAGCGGATCGTTCTTTTGAACGTTAAAGCATAACGTTTTAGCCTATTTTCATATTCGTCCAATGAAGGTAAGTTTTGTGGGTTATATTGCTGTAGCCACTGCTTTAGCTCATTCAATGCCCCGTTTTCATCAGTAAGTGATGATAATTTTACTGTAGGTGGGCGTAGCCGAATATAGTTCTTTAGGCTGCGCTGGAGGTTTGATGCTGCATAGAGGTCAGGGTTAATCTGTAATGATGAAGGTAAAAAGAAAAAAGTATCTACTTGGTAACGGATCTCTTTAGACTTACGTGGAAACAACACTTTTTGTTTGATTTCAAACTGCTTTTTTCCATGGATCTTGAGAGACTCTTTAATCATACATTACCTTGTCTTATACCATTACTAACGTTTACGATTGATAATCGCAGCATAGCACGTTTATTTATTGAAGAACTTTAAGCAATAGCATACAGGAAACGAGAGTAACAATCTGTGAGAGGATGTTGAAAGATATGGCAATAGAAGAAAGGCAAGTAATATAACGAGGCACATTGCTATGCCCCATTATCGTTTAGTTATTCGTTATCGAATAACTTATTTTTTTGCAGCTGGGCGTACCGCTGTCACTTCGATTTCTACTCTCCAAGCTGGATTAGCCAGTTTAGCGACTTGGAAGGTAGAACGAGCTGGCAGATTAGTTACTTTCTCAGACTCATAGAACTTGTTGTAACCAGCCATAAAGCCAGCAAAGTCCATAGTACCTTGAGTTTCTTCACCACCAACTAAGAATACTTGCATTTTAACAACGTCGTTCATGGTCAAACCCATACCTTCAAGGCTAGCTTGGATTTGTTTTAACACGTTGATAGTTTGTGCTTCGGTATTACCATAAGACTCTAAAACGCCTTCTTTAGCGTCTGCAGAGATTTTAGAAGGTACTTTTCCGCTCAGGAAAATAAGGCTGTTGCCCGCACCGATTTCTACTGATTCAGAGATAGGGAATCCTTTCACTGGAACGCGTTTAACATCATCAGCTGCATTCGCACTTGCTACACCTAAAATCAAAGGCAGAGAAAGCAATAAAGTTTTATAGCGCATGTAAACTCCTTAACATTATCAAAGTAAATAGGATCTATTAATTTTATCAAAAATTAAACTTTCATTTAACTTTAAACTATTCACTAATAGATCCACAGTAAAAATCGCTATTTTTCCCGTTTTTTAGTTAAAACGAGAAAGTTTGTACGGCGTTGGGTCGATAAATGGTTTTTCGCCCATTAATAATTCAGCCGTTAATCGACCAGATGCAGGGCTTTCTGTCATACCCCAGCCTGTTGCGGTGTTGATGACTAAACCTGGATACTGCTCGACTGTTGAAATAATTGGAATTTCATCATCTGTTGGCGCAACGGTACCACCCCAACGTTCAACCACTTTGGACTCTTTAAATACTGGGAATTCTTTTCTCAGTCTTTCCAGAACGCCATCTAAGTGTTCGTTGTTTGGTGTATTCGTTGCTGTACGGAACTCTTCGAATGGTGTCTTCTCATCTAAGTTCCAAGATGTTGCCATCATGAAGGAGTTGAATAAGTCTTTACCAATAGAGAACTCTAATGGTAATTCTCCACCGCCTAATACGTGCAGGAATCTTGGTCCTAACAGGAAGCTGTCTTTAACGATAGAGCTGGTAAAGATACGTGGAGCAACCGCGTAGGTGCCATCAGCTTGTTCACGGAAGTGAATACCATTAGGTAAGTGTACGTTACCTTTTGGTGCACCTGGTACGCCAGTAATACGTTGTTGTGACAGGTAAACGTTCAGTGTTGGAACGTCAATACCTAAGTTACCCATGAACAGACGCGACCAAATACCACCCGTCAGAACAACACGAGAAGTTTTGATTGCACCTTTTTCTGTGACAACATCAGAGATTTTACCGCCCGCAGTTTCGATACCACGTACTGCACAATTGGTGTAGATGCGGATACCGATTGATTTTGCGTAGTTTGCCATGGTTGGTGTGACAACTTCTGGGTCAAGGCTACCTGAGTCTTCTTCAAATCCACCAATTTTCCATGGAGTTTGTGCATCAACCAGACGATTAGCCAGTTCAGTACCTTCAATCATACGGGTACGTAATGGGGTATCGAAACCTGGGTTTTCAGATGCAGATTTTATCCACGCTCTTGAAATTTCTAAATCTTCTTCGCTAGAAGGTACTTCAACACGGCCTTGAACACGGTAGCTGGTGTCAGCACCGATTTTTTCGTTCATTCCAAGCCATTGAATTTTCCCGTAGTGGTGTAAAGGGAAAATCGCTGGGGAGGTCTTGTAGCTGATGATTTGGCTGTATGCACGGCCTGATTGCTCACCGCCGACAACACCTTTTTCACAGATAACAACATTAAGACCTTTTTCTGCAAGGTTAATTGCAGTCATGATCCCTTGAAGGCCAGCACCGATGATGACTGCATCTGCAGACTCAGGTAATTTGCCTTCAGTACCAGCAACAGCAGGTACACGTGATTTAGTCGATTCAAAACGACCTTCACGATTGATCATAGGAACAACTGCAGCACCCCCTGCTAGAACTCCAGCAGCACCAACCCCTAATAATAGCTTTCTTCTCGAGATTTTCATCTATAACCTCAATAACAATCTTGTTTTTTATATAGTAAATAATTTCAAATTGAGATGATGATCTTATCATATATTTTGTAATTGTTAAGTGCCGGTGGCATTTGTTAACAAAGGTCATTGAAATGAAATGTGACGTAAATTGATGTGCTCAGTGCTGTAAAGGCTTTGTCGGTGATTACTTTATTTTAGAGATGTAAGAATTAATATTTTTTTAATGTTAATGTCATTAAAAGTGTACAGGTGTAAATATGATAATTTAACTTAAGGTTAATAATTGATGAGGGGATCAAAGAAGGAGATTAATATTTCACCATAGATGAAAGTTCTGAATATCCCTTAAGTTATAAAATGAGAAATATAATATATAAATGGAATTTTAATGACCTCTTTGAGTTATTTTTGTTCATTTGATTATTAATTATCCATCTGGTAAGACCTACAAAATTTAAGTTTATTTAATATTGCTTGGCTGGCCTGTCTAAATATCATTCATGATATTAATAGTAATGGCTGTTTTTAACGTGTTGATAATGTTGTTCATTCTATTTTTTATGTGTAATACATAAGCAGAAGAAAATAACCTAGCATTTACTAAGGTTAATTAACGTCATCATTTATGAGATAGAATTAGACAGACTCAAAGAGATAGGTATTTTCTATTATCTTTAATGTTGTAAAAATAACCATTTATTTTTTGATGACTATCAGAGATAAAAGTTAAGAGAATGTATAACAAGAATAGATAATTAAGATTAAGTAATGAATTGGAAATTGAATAAAAAGCTAAATTGGTTGTAATAAGAAAAAATACAGAGTGATTCATGTGGTTAATTGTCATTTAGCGGATGGCTATTTTTTATTTTAGGTACATATCATTCAGTTATTTTACTTTATTAGTCGATATGCACCATGATAGGTTCAATTGTTAGTGATATATTCATTCCCTGTGGGAATTTGTGCGAAAAAATTAGCATAATCCTCGGATCGGACTTGTTGAAGAATGGTGACAAGCGCGGATAACGGTGCTTCAGACCAGTCACAGCGAATATCGATATCTGCATATTGTCGGTTATTCCATATTTTTAATGCAGCGGAACGGATCCCCCGGTAGTCACCGCCTTCATCTGCACCTGCTTGCATGGCAATCAGTAGCCTATCAGCCAGATCTTGATGGGCGTTTTTATAATAGCTTTGATGTATGGCATCCAGAACCTGCTCACCAGCTAACATATTTCCAGCAATGGCGAAGTTGGGCTCCGATAAACTTCCACACCAAGGTAAGCAATCTTGTCCCGTCCAATCGGCTGTACCACCGTGGTTATCAAGAATAATCAATTGCCGTTGTTCGCAGCCAATATCTTGTATCACTAGGTAATCTAAGCTTTTATTCGCATTATGACCTTGTTGCAAATATTCAATACCTGTTAGTCCTGCAATAGGGTTTGTCATTGCTTGAGTAGCGATTGCACCCGTTTGGCTTTCACCATGTAAGACTAATGCACCAACAGCAGGGCCACCTGTTGCCGTTGCTGCGCCTATTTTTCCTGTCACTGGGCAGCGTGCCACAATTGAAAATGTCATTTTACACCTCATAAATTAGACCTTGATCAAATTTATCATTATAAATCCTTGCTTGAAATATAATTTATCATCATAAATAAAGAAAAAGATAAAATTATTAACAAAATTGACACAAATCACACTTCACAATCATATAGCAATGTCAGCACTCGGGGAGGCGCGAATGAAGATGCGTTTATGTAGATGGATAGCCAGTCTTTGGCTTTTATGCTTTATTTCGCTACCGACATTGGCGGTGAATCATCCTAATGTCTTGTTATTAGGGCAAGTTGCTGAGCCGCAGTCATTAGACCCACAAGTGGCGACAGCAGCGAATGATTCCCGAATTTTGGTTAACTTGTATGAAGGGTTAGTTCGCAATGCCGATGGCACATTAACGCTTGAGCCTGCTTTAGCCCAGTCATGGTCTATTAGTGACGATGGCCTCACCTATACTTTCCACTTACGTGAGAATATAAAGTTTCATGATGGTAGCCCCTTCAACGCAGATGCAGTCAAATTCACATTTGAACGAATGTTGGATAACCAGCACCCGTATTACCATACAGGGCCATTCCCATTATCGTTTTTTTTCTCCGCGATAGACAAGATAACGACCCCGGATGACAGAACCGTCGTTTTTACCTTAAAAGAGCCGTTTGCCCCGTTTTTATCGAACTTAGCGACACCGGCAGGGCTGATTGTTTCACCTACAGCAGTAAAACAATACGACAAAGACTTTAGCCGCCATCCCAGTGGAACAGGGCCTTTTAAATTTGATGAGTGGACCGCAAACCAAAGGGTGGTTGTATCCGCGAATGAAAACTATTGGGATGGAAAACCCAGTTTAGAGCATGTGGTTTTTCGGCCTATTACTGACGCTAATACTCGGGTCGCAGAAATGTTATCAGGGGGGATTGATGCCATGGTTGAGGTACCCGCTGATAATGTCCCGCTATTTGTTAATGACGACCGCTTTGATGTTTATGAAGCGGTAGGGCCTCATGTTTGGTATGCCATGCTCAATGCGTCTCAACCACCGTTTGATGATGTGCGTGTGAGGCAAGCCGTTAACTATGCGGTAAATAAAGACAATATTGTGAAATATATTCTTCAGGACTCTGCGGGGGTAGCACAAGGGCCCATCCCATCGGCATTTGATTGGGCATTTGATGCAGAAACCAAGGCTTATCCTTATGACCCTGAAAAAGCACGCCAATTGATAGCAGAAGCAGGGGCTCAAGGGCAAAAAGTTATTTTTTATGTCACGGAAGGGGGCTCAGGGATGCTAGACCCGATCCCCATGGCAACCGCCATTCAAGCTGACCTGAAAGCGGTTGGGTTATCTGTCGAAATCCAAACTTTTGAGTGGAATACCTACCTATCCAAGGTCAATGCAGGCCTCAAACAAGCACACATGGCTGAAATGGCATGGATGACGAATGACCCAGATACTTTACCCTTTTTAACCTTACATAGCGCCTCTTGGCCAGATAAAGGCGGGTTTAATTCCGGTTATTACAGTAACAAGCAGCTTGATAGGTTATTAGACAAAGCTCGAGTCACCAATAACCTCGAGGAGCGCGCCCAGCTATATCGGCAAGTACAAAAAATTGTTCATCAAGATGCACCTTGGCTGTTTGTCGCGAATTGGAAGCAAAATGCGGTCGCGAATGAGCATGTTAAGCATTTCAAATTGCAGCCTAATTTTAATTTATTACTTAAAGACGTTCGTAAAGATTGATTAATGTGAATTGATTATTCAATTAATCATTTGATTTTATGGGGAAAAACTATGTGGTTATACTGTTTGAAACGCGTTTTAGCGACCATACCCATACTGATTGGTTTGACGTTAATTGTCTTTTTTATCATGGCAATGATCCCTGGAGACCCAGCTCAAGCGTTGCTTGGCCCTTGGGCGACTCCTGAAAATGTGGCGAGAGTCAAAGTTGAGCTTGGGCTCGATAAGCCGTTATATCAGCAATATTTTATTTGGATGAATAATTTAATTTCGGGTGACTTTGGCCGCTCATTTGTCCTTAACCGTCCAGTTGTTGATGAGGTTTTAGAGCGATTTTCTGCCACGTTAATTTTGGGCGGAAGTGCGTTGTTACTCAGCTCAATTCTAGGGCTGCTGGCCGGGGTCCTTTCTGCCATTCGTCAGTTCAGTTGGAGTGATCGGTTTATTACACTCGCTGTTTTATTGGGTATATCAATGCCATCTTTTTGGATAGGCTTACTGATGATTATGCTTTTTTCTGTTCAATTACAATGGTTTCCGGCATCTGGAATGTATGATGTTTGGCAAGGCGGTGGCCTGAGCGATTTATTACATCACCTTGTTTTACCTGCTGTAACGCTTTCATTGGTTGCGACAGGAGTGATAGCGCGTTTGACACGTACGGCAATGTTAGAAGTATTAAGGCTCGATTTCATTCGTACCGCCAGAGCTAAAGGGCTGAGCGAACGCAGAGTGATTTTCCGCCATGCATTTCGTATGGCGCTGGTTTCAGTCATCCCTGTCATTGGTATCCAAGCGGGTTTTGTTTTTGGTGGTGCGGTGTACATTGAAACCGTTTTTCAGTGGCCGGGGCTAGGCGCCATGCTAGTCAAGGCAGTAGCAACCCGTGACTTGTTTTTAGTCCAAGGGGGCGTATTGATTGCGGCAGCGTCCTATGTCTTTATCAATTTGCTTGCGGATGTTGTGCAAGCCATGTTAGACCCGAGGTTGAAATCATGAGCCAGTCTGTGACCCCTGTTATTCAGCATCGTCATCGCCAATCGATCGGCTCGTTATTATTGGCGAACCGTCTAGCAACGTTGGGGCTATTTATTTTAGTTATCATTATGCTCTTGGCATTTTTAGCCCCTTGGCTCCCCCTTGCTGATCCAGATAAAACCGATTTAGTGAATCGGCTACTTCCCGCTTTTTCACCTGATCATTTATTAGGGACAGACCACTTAGGGCGAGATATTTTGTCTCGATTGCTGTGGGGAACCCGAGTATCCCTATTGGTCGGTATCTCAGCAACGCTCATTGCGGCAATATTCGGCACCCTGATTGGCTTGGTGGCTGGCTATGTAGGCCATCGCACCGATACATTATTGATGCGTTGTATTGATATGCTTATGGCATTTCCATACATTTTATTGGCATTAGCCATTGTCGCAGTCCTTGGGCCAGGGTTACTCAATGCGTTATATGCTATCGCATTGGTCAATATTCCCTTTTTTGCGAGAAATATTCGTGGGTTAACGGTGGGTTTGCGTGATAGGGATTTTATTCAAGCAGCAAGGCTGTCAGGTAAAAACCACCTACAAGTGCTATTAACGGAAGTGTTACCGAATGTCTTGCCAATTATTGTGGTTACCATGTCAACGACCATCGGTTGGATGATCTTAGAGACGGCGGGCTTGTCATTTTTAGGGCTAGGGACTCAGCCACCGAATGCAGATTTAGGTTCAATGTTAGGGCAAGGGCGCGCACAAATGTTTGTCGCTCCTCATGTGGCATTGGTACCCGGTATTATGATCTTTCTTATTGTGATTAGCTTTAACCTGTTAGGGGATGGCGTGCGTGACATTCTTGATCCCCGGTTAAAATCAGGGGCTCTACAGCGCTCACAACCGATGACACAGACTGATAGAGTTAATATTCCTGCGAAAACAGGGGATAAACAAGCGGTATTAGAAGTCAAAGAGTTGTCTGTCGCTTTTCGCCAAGGAAATCAATTACGTCCGACTGTAAAAGGGATTAGTTTTACCGTTGGGGCGGGGGAGTGCTTAGGGTTAATTGGGGAGAGCGGCTCAGGTAAGAGTGTTACGGCTTTGTCTGTGATGGGGCTGCTAGCGTCGCCTCCTGCGCTGATTACCGCGGGGGGGATTTATGTAGAACATGAAGAAATGTTGTCATTGCCATTATCCGTTATGCAGCGCCGTCGTGGTGCGAAGGTGTCCTATATTTTCCAAGACCCACTGACGACACTCCATCCGCAATTTACCATTGGTGTGCAATTGCGTGAAGCCATCACTGCTCACCAGTCTTTGTCACTCTATGAGGCGAAAAATAAAGCTATCGAATTATTGGATAGTGTTGGGATCCCTGATGCGCAAGAACGTTTTGATGCCTATCCCCATGAGCTCTCGGGCGGGCAGCGCCAGCGGGTAGGGATCGCGATGGCGTTGGCCAATGACCCGGTGTTGATTATTGCCGACGAGCCGACCACCGCATTAGACGTCACGGTCCAGGCGCGTATTTTAGAGTTACTCAACCAACTACGCCGTGAACGCGGTGTTGCGCTCTTATTTATTACCCATGACTTCGCGGTTATTAATCAAATTTGCGACCGTGTTGCGGTGATGCAGCAAGGTGAGATAGTCGAAACGGGGGATACGCAAACGGTATTACGCCAGCCTCAGCATCCTTATACACAACGTCTGATCGCCAGTGTACCGAAGTTAGGGGAAGGGCGTGGGTTTTTAAAACAGGTTCAACAACTCTATGGTCATCAGCCCAATGGTAATGATTTAGCATCAACGCAGGAGGCTTAATGAAAAAAGTGATTGAGGTTAATCAGTTGGTGAAAACCTTCGGGCAGCCGAAGAGCCTATTTCACCCCCGAGGGCGCCAAGTTCATGCACTAAAAAACATTTCATTATCGCTCTATGAAGGCGAAACACTTGCTGTTGTAGGGGAGAGTGGTTCTGGAAAAAGCACCTTAGCGCGTATTTTAGTTGGGTTGGAGCGTGAAACCTCGGGGGAAATTACCGTATTAGGGCAGACTCGAGCCGAGTGGCTGCAGCAAGGTGCTCGTGCGTTTGGGCAAGCTATTCAGTATGTTTTTCAAGACCCTGTCGCATCTTTGAACCCACGTAAAACGATTGGGGAAACATTAACGGTTCCCTTGAAATACTTAAAGCACATGAATGCATCACAAAGGGCGAAACGCTTGGCGGAATTACTTGAGGCCGTCAATATGCCAATTGACGCGTTAGCTTGCTATCCCCATGAGTTTTCGGGAGGACAGGCACAGCGGCTAGCGATTGCGAGAGCCTTAGCCGCAGATGCGCGGATATTAGTCCTTGATGAGCCAGTTAGTGCGTTGGATGTTTCGGTGCAAGCGCAAGTCTTGTTGTTATTAGAACAACTTAAACAACAGTTTTCGTTGTCGTATTTATTTATTAGCCACGATTTAGCGGTAGTGGAATCGATAGCAGATAGGGTTGCCGTACTCTATTTAGGGGATTTGCTAGAATGTCGAGATACCCGCAGCTTATTTGCCGCGCCGGAGCATGAATATACGCGAAATTTATTGGCGAGTGCCCCACGTATTCGTGTTGATTCAGTCGTTTAGAAAATAATTTAAACCAGTTGAGAACCTAATATGAGCACCAATAAGCCGACGACAATAGAGCCAGTACGTATTAAGCGGACTGATGAAATCGTCAATGCAATAAAAGAAACTATCATGGCCAATAACCTCATACCCGGTGACCGTTTGCCACAAGAAAAAGAACTGATTGAACATTATAACGCCAGCAAAAGTACGGTGCGAGAAGCACTGAAATCATTAGAAGTTCAAGGATTAATTAAAACGAAAACCGGGCCGGGTGGTGGCGCGTTTATTGATTCCATGACTGAATCCCGAGCAATGAGTTTGTTATCGAACTATTTGTTTACGCGGGATATATCAATCAAAGATATTTATACGCTACGTAAATTACTCGAACCAGTGGTTGCCGTTAGTGCGATTGACAACATTGATAATGAGGGTATTCAAAAGCTGTACGATACCATCGCCATTTATGACCATGAACCCGTAGATGAAAACGAACGCTGGCAACAGCGGATGGCCGAACTGGATTTTCATGCCGTGGTTGCCAGCTATTCCGACAACGTTTTATTAGTGTTTATTTGCCATTTTTTACAGCGTTTACTCAAAGATTTAGCGGTTTGTAAGGATATTTATTTAAAACCTGAGCCTGTCGATAGACGCCAAGGCATTGAATACCAATATCAATTAATCGAAGCATTACGCCGTAAAGATGCCGCAAAAGTCCAATTGGTGATGGAAGCTCATATGGCTTACGCAGAACAAGCCATGTTAGCGCTGCAAGCCACATTGCAAGAACGTTTTTTAAGTGAAGATAGGTAATATAATGATAGATAAAGTATATCTGACCTCTGTATTAAAAACATTGTTATGTACGCCTAGCCCGGTTGGTATGACGGAGCAAGCCGTGGCGCAAACTCACCAATGGTTGACTGAGTTGGGGTTCACACCGAAATACACACGCCGTGGGGTGTTATATATCACGCTTGGCTCTGAAGAGCCTAAACGTGCATTAGCCGCCCACCTTGATACGTTAGGGGCGATGGTGACACAACTCAAACCGAATGGGCGTTTGGCTCTGCGTAATACAGGTACATGGGCAGCGCGTTTTGCAGAAGGTGCAAGGGTGACGGTATTTAGTGACAATCACCAATATCGCGGCACGATTTTGCCATTAAAAGCCTCTGGGCATCGCTTTAATACTGAAGTTGATACCCAAATAGCCGATTGGGATAATTTAGAAATTCGCCTTGATGTCCCCTGTTATAACTTCGCTGATTTGCAATCCCATGGCTTAAATGTCGGTGATATTGTTGCGGTTGATGCGCAACCCGAATTCATTGACAACGGTTTTATTGTTTCTCGTCATTTAGATGACAAAGCTGGCTGCGCGGTGATGTTAGCTGCATTAAAATCACTGGTGGATGATGGCATTGTGCCAGCGGTGCCTTGCCAGATGATGTTCACGATTTCAGAAGAGGTCGGTATTGGCGGAACACACGGTTTTGGTCCGCAGGTTCAAGAATTATTAGCGATTGATAACTCTGTTTCTGCCCCAGACCAAACTACACGGGATGACGCACTCACTTTAGCTTTTCGTGACAGAACCGGGCCGTTTGATTTAGCCATTACACGGCATTTATTGCAGCTATGTCAGCAGTATGATATTCCTCACGTCCGCGATACGTTTAAACATTATCGTTCGGATAGTGCCGCCGCGATTGATGCAGGGTGGGATATTCGTGCGGCTTTAGCCTGTTTTGCTCTAGACAGTTCCCACGGCTGGGAAAGAACGCATCTTGACTCATTAGTCGCGCTTGCGACGTTAGTAAGACGCTATATTGAAAGTGATTTAGTGCCATTACCGGGGCAATCATTATAAAGCGAATAATGTGCGGTTGATGGTAAAAAGCCCTCATATCATTTAACGTGAGGAGGGCTTTGAACATGTTAATTGTTAACTTAGATTGGCTTGTGATAAATATTTTTGCATTTCATCTGCAGGAACCATACCACCACCCGTTGCCCATACCAGATGTGTTGCGTTAGCCAGTTTCGTTGGTGTGAGTGATTTTGATTGCAAATAATCTGTGTTTTGCGTGACATGCACGCAGCCAGTCATACCCGCCAAGGCCGACGGTTCTAATTTAATAGACTCGGTCTGGTTGAGTAAGCCTAACAGGTTATACATTTCGCTATCTTCGATGGTGTAATAACCATCAATTAACCGCTCCATGGCGCGTCCTACAAAGCCTGATGCACGGCCAACCGCAAGGCCGTCTGCGGCGGTGATATTATCGATACCAATTTCTTGAACAGAGACTCCATCATGCAGGCCAGTATGTACTCCTAACAGCATACAAGGTGAGTGGGTTGGTTCAGCGAATAAGCAGTGGACGGCATCCCCAAAGGCGAGTTTTAACCCGAAAGCGACACCACCGGGGCCACCACCGACACCGCAGGGTAAATAGACAAACAGCGGGTGGTCGTTATCCACGGTAACACCTTGGTCTGCAAATTGCTTTTTCAAGCGCAAGCCTGCCACGGCATAACCTAAAAATAAGGTAGTAGAGTTTTCATCATCAATAAAAAAGCAGTTCGGGTCTTTTTCGGCTTCTTTACGGCCTTGTTCGACGGCAATGCTGTAATCTTGCTCGTATTCCACCACATTCACGCCATGTGAACGCAATTTGTCTTTTTTCCACTGTCTGGCATCTGCGGACATATGCACGCTGACGCTAAAGCCAAGCTTAGCGCTCATAATACCGATAGACATGCCCAGGTTGCCGGTTGAGCCTACCGCGATGCGGTATTGACTAAAGAATTGACGAAACTGTTCAGAGAATAAAATTTCGTAATTATCGTCTGTAGATAAAATACCCGCTGCTAAGGCGAGTTTTTCCGCATGGGTGAGGACTTCATAGATGCCGCCCCGAGCTTTGATTGACCCTGAAATTGGCAGGTGGCTATCTTTTTTAAGTAATATTTTCCCGGTAATTGGCGTTTGGTAGCGAGCTGCAAGAGCGGCTTGCATCTGTGGGATCGTGACCACTTCGGATTCTATGATCCCTTGTGTGGCTTGAGTTTCAGGAAAGGCTTTCATCAAATAAGGCGCAAAGCGGTTTAATCGCGCTTCTGCGTCTTGCACATCTTCAATGGTTAGCCCAACATAAGGCAAACCCGCTTGTGTTGTCGTGACATTTGGGTTGAACCACGCAATTGGCTTTAAATCGATTAAGTCCTGAACTAAAGGGTAGTCAGCAATTAACTTATCAACATTTATCTGAGTCATAATTACTCTCTTTTAAATCACAAATGAAAGTGCAAAAGTCCCTGCCAGCGCGACGAAAGACGCAATCAACGTGGCGACACTATAAAAACGGAATGTTTCGGCTAAAGTGGCATTACAGTACTGTTTGACTAACCAGAACAACGAGTCAGTGACGATAGTGCAGCCAATTGCGCCGGAGCCAATGGCTAATGTCATGATTTCTGGGCTAATGTGTGGGTACATTGGCATTAATGGAGCCACAATCGCGGTTGCGCCCATCATCGCAACGGTGGCAGAACCGACAGCGGCATGAAGAATAATGGCGACTAGCCAGGCCAGCAAGATGGGGTGCATATTAATGCCCGATAACACCATCGCTAAGGAGTCGCTCAGTCCACTGCCTTTTAAGATGCCGTTAAATGCCCCACCTGCCCCGATAATCAATAAGATATTAGCAATTGAGCTAAAACTCTCTTCGGTTTTGCTGAGTAATACGCTCATACCCATATTACGTCGAATACCTAACATGTAATAAGCGACAAAAGCAGCAATAAACATAGCGGTTATTGGGTTACCAATAAACTGTAATAAGGTAAATAACTGGCTGTCTTTGCTCATGTTCAAGTCAGCGGCTGTCTTGATTAACATGAGAGCAATTGGCAGTAACACCGTGAACAGTGTGGCACCTAAAGAAGGTAAGTCTCTTTCTTCACGTACTTCAAGGTCAGAGAAGGCCTCCGGCACAGTTTTAAATGGTAAGCGGTCACCTAAGAATTTGAGGAACAGTGGTCCACCAACTAATGAGGCGACTAAGCCTACCGCTAACCCTGCGACAATCACCGTGCCAATGTCAGCTCCCAATTCATTTGTGACAAATAGGGCAGCAGGGTGTGGCGGTACGATGCAATGGACAGCCATCAGAGCGGTACATAATGGGATAGCCAGTTTTAATAACGAGGTATTGGTTCTTTTGGCAATGGAAAATGCGAGTGGGATCAGTAATACCACACCAACCTCAACAAACAGCGTAATACCGCAGATTAACCCAATTAGCACCATGGTAACGTCAGGCGTCAACCAGCGGCTTTTTTGTAAAGTGACCCCGATGCGTTCAGCGGCACCTGAAATTTCCATCATTTTGCCGAGTATGGTGCCCAACCCAATAATGGCTGCTAAAAAACCAAGCGTACCGCCAATGCCATTTTCGATGGCGCTGACCATCTCTAATGGGTTCATTTGCATGGAGATACCGACAAAGAAGCTGGCGAGTAAAAGTGCTAAAAAGGGATGAAACTTAAATTTAATAATTGAAACGATGATTAGTAAAATACTGATAACTAAAGTACCAATCATCCACATTGTAGAGTCCATATCCTACCCCTGATCATCTTGTTGTTGTTCTTCTATTGGATAATAAATATTCAAAGGTGACAAACGATGAAACATATGGTTTAGATGAGCTAAATTAACTCAAGGGTGTGATATTAGTCATATAAAATGGAGATTAGTGCATTTGAGTCACCCTAATTCATCTTAAAATGGGTATTGTAGAGATTATTGGGTGTCATTGTTTTTATCGGAGGCGCTGTGTCAGCACATTTCAATCAATTTGAGCAATCTGGATTTATTCAGTGGAATAAACGGTTATCAAGTTATCAGCTATCACGTCTACATACCTTTGAAGCGGCAGCACGGCACTGCTCTTTTGCATTGGCGGCACAGGAACTGGCGTTAACGCCTAGTGCAGTTAGCCACCGAATTAACACCCTAGAAGGGGAGTTGGGGTTTAAATTATTTGAACGTTTTCATCGGCGCATTGAATTGACGGTTGATGGTGAGCGGATTTACTGGGCTCTACGCAAAAATTTGGATGATATTAACCAAGAAATCATTGATATCAAGAACCAAGAAATCTCGGGTGAACTTACGGTATATTCGCGACCATCCATCGCTCAGTGCTGGTTAATTCCCAAAATTGCGGATTTTGCTCATCAATACCCCTCGATTCAATTGAATCTATTAACAGGGAACGATGACGTTAATTTTCGAGGTTATGGTATTGATGTTGCTATTTATTATGATGATATCACTCGGCCAAACTTATATTGTGAAGATTTAATGTCAGAATCAATTGTCCCAGTTTGTAGCCCACAATATGCAGAACAGCATGATTTACTTAATAATATGCACCATTTGAAAAATTGTACTTTATTGCATGATAGGCAAGCATGGAGCAGTAACTCTGACTATGATGAATGGAAGGCGTGGAGTGAGTATTACCAATTAACGTTGTTTCCTCATCGCCGAAACTTATGTTTTGATCATTCTGATCTAGCGATTGTTGCCGCCATGAACCATGCAGGTGTAGCCATGGGGCGTAAACAATTGGTTGAAAAACGTCTTAAGCGGCAAGAGCTAGTAATGCCATTTGGCGATATTTCGCTGAAGTGCGAACAACGCCACTATTTTGCGATGCTTAATGATAAACGTAATCCGAAGGCAGATATTTTTATTCAATGGTTAAAACAGCAAGTTAACGCAATATCACAAGTAAAATGACGCTTACTCGAGTAAGATAACCACTTGGTGATGTTTTTAGAGAATGGAAAAACCGCAAGCTATGGCCCCGAAAACGCAAAAAGTTGCCACGATCAAAGATGTCGCTGCCAAAGCTCAGGCAGGGAAAACCAGTATCTCACGTTATTTGAATGGTGAATTCCATTTGCTTTCAGATAATTTGCGTCAACGTATTGAAAGTGCCATCCGTGAATTAAACTATCGCCCCAACCAAATGGCACGTAGCTTGAAACATGGGCGGACAGGCTTGATTGGCTTGATTATTGCCGATATCGGTAACCCATTCTCTGTTGAAGTCCTAAAAGGGGTGGAAGCCGAGTCAATCAAACAAGGTTTTATGACAGTGGTTTGCAATGCCAATAATAGCATTGAGCGTGAATGCCAATTTATTCAGCTACTAAAAGGTTACCGCGTGGATGGGCTTATTATAAATTCAGCGGGTGTTAATGAGCAATTCATTGATGTGTTGAAAGAAACCACGCTTCCTTTTGTCTTATTAGATAGAAAAATCGATAACTTTCCCAGTGATATGGTTGGGTTAGATAACCCCGCTTCTGCACAAATGGCCTTTAATCATCTGATTGAACAAGGATTTGAAGCGATTTGCTTCGTGACTGAGCCCATTGTGTATA
Source organism: Providencia sp. M-27 (assembly GCF_011077905.1). Classification (NCBI taxonomy): domain Bacteria; kingdom Pseudomonadati; phylum Pseudomonadota; class Gammaproteobacteria; order Enterobacterales; family Morganellaceae; genus Providencia; species Providencia sp. M-27. Next base: position 324,382 of record NZ_JAALBT010000001.1, read on the forward strand.
ACAGCGCACGCCAAGAGCGCTTACAGACCTTTCAAGCGTTATCGCAGAGCTATCAACATATCCAAAGCGAATTTCATGAAGTGACCTTGCCTGACCCGGCAAAATTAGAAGCCATCGTTGCTGATTTTTGTACGGCACATCGTGGTATGCGCAAAGTGATTGTCGCCGCCAATGGCGTGCTGACCTTGCAGTTGGCATATGTCATGAATAAGCAAGGGCTACGTTGGGGGACAGATATTGGTTTTTTAAGTTTCGATAACCTCGAATGGGCTGCATTAGCTGGGCAAGGGGTGACTTCGGTATCTCAACCGACAGCGGAAATGGGGCACAAGGCGGTGGAGTGCTTGCTAGAAAAACTGGAAGACCCAGATAAACCCCCAGTGCAATACTTATTTAATGGGGAACTACTGATCCGTAAATCAACGACATTGTAGTCTTTAGTGGCTCTTAAAATTTAGTTACCATTTACCAATTTAGCTTAAGATTTATTACATGTATACTGATGTGTAGACTAAATTGTAACCATTTTGAGAGCATAGGGAACATATGAAAAAGATAGGGATATTATTGCTAGCTAGCCTTGTTTTAGCGGGTTGTAGCACCAGAAGTCAGGTCAAAGAGTATACCTGCCAAGTAGACCAAAGTTATAATCACATCACATTAGAACGTAACGGCAAATTTACCTTTCCAACAGGGGCAAGTAAGGTACAAGTCTTTTTCAATAATGGTCAGGTCAATATTGTTGATTTTGTTGGCTATGAGTATATGAGTTATCCGCTAGTGAAAAGTACAGAGCAGCGACGTGTTGAGAAAATAAAAGACTTTAACATCGTGATAAATAAAGGTGATTATTATTCTGATGTCAATGGCATGTTGGAAATTTACTCACCAACTCAAAAAACAGTGGGGTTATATTATTTAGCGCCATCGACCAGTAAACTGAATTCTATCCAATTTCTGACGGAGTGTGAACGAAGCAGTGTTGCTCGCCCGGGACGCGCTCATGAGCATTGATGGGTAAATAGGCAAAGAACCCTAACAAATTAGGGTTCTTTAGGTTCTGAGTTATTTTGCTATTTCAGGGTTAACACAGTTTTGGCTTAGGTCACCCTTTAAAGCCGCTATTAGGTTATCAACGGCACATTCGACCATAGCATAACGGGTTTCATGGGTGGCGGAACCGATATGCGGCAGAGCAACCACATTTGGCAGCGTGAGTAGCTTAGAGTTGCTTGGAAGCGGCTCCACCTCAAACACATCTAAACCCGCTCCACGAATTATGCCCATTTCTAATGCATCGGTCAGCGCGGCCTCATCAATAATTCGACCTCTTGAACCGTTGATCAAAAACGCACTGGGTTTCATTTTTTCCAACTCATTTTTGCCGATCAATTTTTCGGTTGAAGGTAATAATGGCAGCACGACACAGACAAAATCAGATTCCGCGAGTAATGAATCGAGGTCACAACGACGTGCCTTAAGTTGGGTTTCTGCATCGGAGTGGATATGGTTATTGTAATAGAGAACTGGCATTCCGAAGCCTAAGTGAGCACGTTTAGCGACAGCATAGCCAATGCGCCCCATTCCGAGTATACCAATCGTTTTACCATGCACATTGCTGCCGTATGCATTTTCACCAATACTTTGGGTCCATTGGCCGTTTTTGACCATCTCAGCCATTTCGATAATGCGGCGCGCACTGCAAAGCACTAATGTAAAAATGGTATCCGCGGTGGTTTCGGTTAATACATTGGGGGTATGCATCAATGCAATCTTTCTGGCATTCATGGCGTCAATATCAAATTGGTCGACACCAACCGAAATGGTCGACGCGGCTTTCAAATTTGGTGCATTGGCAATGTCATCTGCTGTGATAGGGTAACTAGCACCAATAATGCCGTCAGCACTCGTCAAAGCTTGTTTAAAGCAAGCGAGATTCTCAGGGGTAATGCTATCAAATGCAGTGACATTAAAGTGCTGCTGTAGCCGCTCAAGTTGATCTGCGGGAATGGATTTATATAAAACAATATTCTTTTTCATGGTGTCCCTTTTAAGCATGCTCTGTGATGACGGCATCACTCTTTTGCTCTTGGTTTGGTTTAACAATCAGGGTAAAGAAAACCGAAGCTAACAATGCGATCCCCATAAACATATACGAGGCACTTGGGCTACCTGTCGCCCCATTTAAGTAACCCACAAACCATGAACCAAAGAATGAACCTAATGCGCCCATACTATTGATTAATGCCATTGCACCACCAGCAACGTTCTTTGGCAACATTTCAGGAATGATAGCGAAGAAGGGCCCGTATGGGGCGTACATTGCAGCACCTGCAATCACTAATAAGGTATAAGAGAACCAGAAATTCGTGCTACCGAGTAAGTATGAACCGAGGAAACACACCGCACCGAGCAAAAGCATTGGCCAGACAAATAATTTGCGGTTATGCATTCGGTCAGATGCCCATGAAACTAAGATCATAGCCATCGTTGCTGCAAGGTATGGGACTGCGGAAAGCCAACCTGTTTCTACCATCCCGAGGTTGGATGCGCCACGAATAATGGATGGCAACCACAGCACAAAGCCATACACCCCAATGCTCCAACAGAAATATTGAGCGCAGAGTAAAATCACATTACGAGACTTGAAGGCTTCACGGTAATTACGAACGGGTTTGATGTTTTTCTGTTCGTCACTCAGGATCTTATCTAATGTCTCTTTTTCTGATTGGCTTAACCAATTGACTTGGTTTGGCTTATCTCGTGCTGTTCTCCACCAGAAAAAGGCCCATAAAATCGCAGGCACTCCTTCAATGATAAACATTTCACGCCAACCGAAGGCTTGAATGAGATAACCAGATAGCACGGACATCCACAGTACCGTAACGGGGTTGCCTAGAATTAAAAAAGTATTGGCGCGAGAGCGCTCTGATTGGGTAAACCAGTTACTGATATAGATAAGCATCGCAGGCATGACCGCGGCTTCGACGACCCCTAGGCTAAAGCGAATAATCACTAGCATTGGGATATTGCTCACCATGCCAGTTAAACTAGCGAATAAGCCCCATAGGAAGATACAAGCAAAAATGAGTTTACGGACACTGCGCTTTTCTGCATAAATAGCCCCCGGTATTTGGAAAAAGAAATAGCCAAGGAAAAATAATGAGCCGAGTAGGGACGACATCCCTTTGGTAATCCCTAAGTCCGCGTTGATCCCTGCGGCAGCGGCAAAACTGTAGTTGGCTCTGTCTAAGTAGGCAAGGCTATAGGTGATAAACACGATTGGCATGATGCGCCACCAACGTGACGCTGCTGGAGTATTCATTGTCATAATCGATTTCCTTTTAACATACCGCTTTAGTGGTGGCTGCAGACAGTAATGCCATTTCATGCTGCAGTTGTGCCTGAGTTGGTAAACCTTCACTGTCGCCAATAACTTGAATGGCTCTTGCTCCAACAAAATTACCTCTTGCAACAGCTTGTGGTAATGTCAAACCTTCAAGTAAGGCGCTAATAACGCCAACGGCGAAACCATCACCAGCTCCGACGGTATCAATGACGTGTTTCACATGAACGGCAGGTGCTATGCCCTGTTGGTTATTTGCCGTTTTATAATATGCTCCGTGTTCCCCGGTTTTAATCACAACCACTTCGACACCTTGAGCGAGATAAAAATCAGCAATAGACTCGGGTTGGTCGAAGCCCGTCAGGATTTTGCCTTCTTTTAAGCCGGGTAAGACCCAATTAGCTTGGAACGCGAGTTGGTTGAGCTGTTCGACCATTTCCTGTTCACTTTTCCATAGGGATGGGCGCAAATTGGGGTCAAATGACAGTGTTTTACCTACATTTCGCATCCATTTTGCTGCATACAGTGAAAGTTGATAGCTGGTGGGCGAAAGTGCGGCTGCCACGCCACTTAAATGTAAATGACGGGCAGACAGAAAATACGCTTCATTAAAGTCAGTGAGATCTAAATGGCTGGCTGCTGATCCTTTACGGAAATACTCCACGATGGGATCGGTTCCATTTTCGGCTTTAGATTTAAGTTGGAAGCCCGTTGGGTAACGAGAGTCCACTGTAACGCATTGAGTATCTAGTTGTTCTTTATCCAAAGTGGCTTGAATAAAACGCCCGAAGGAGTCATCGCCAAGTCGGCTTATCCAGCCACTTCTTAACCCTAGGCGAGACAGGCCGATGGCGACATTCAGCTCAGCACCGGCTGCGCGACGGACGAAACTTTCAACTTCGTGCAATTCCCCTGTTTGTGTTGCCACAAACATCATCATGGCTTCACCAAGAGTGATGACATCTAATTGATTTCTCATGATGTTAAATCTCCTTCAACAGAGAAACATAGTATTCAGTGACTGCGCGTAAATCGTGGTCTTCGAGTGGAAACTCGATACCACAAGGAACGTCATTCGGGAGCGCGTTTAGCACTTCTTTCCATGTGCCATCGCTGTCATCAAGTGCTACTGCAACGCATTTATTGCCACGTAATTGGCAGGCTTTAACGTGAATGTAAGCGACTTGGGGGGCAAAAATATGTGCGGCTTTTAACGGATCTTCTTGATGCCAATACCAATTCGCCATATCAAATGCCATTTTTATAGGTAGATTTTGGTGTTTTACATCAGCAAAAAAACGTTCAAGAGGCGCAATGTGACCGCCAACCTCGGTTTGGTCATTCTCGATCACTAACTGTGTGGTGTATTGATTGAGAAGGTTAATGACTTCGGATAAATCATAATTTTCTGGTAATTCACCGAGTGATAGTTTTAAAAAGCGAGCATTAAGTTGTTTGGCATCTTCAAAATAGCCTTGCAGTTTAGTGATTGCGATAGAGGTATGCTGTTGGAATAGCGTGTCTGGCACGGAATAAACCGCAGTGAGCTGTCTTGATTGCAGTCCTTTGGCAATATCAAAAAAATTATCGCTTGGTAGCAATAGTTCTTGACGGATCTCAGCACCATCCGCGTGGCTGCTTTGAATAATATCGAATAAAGCTTGTTGGCCCCCTAATTGTTTTACGGTTTGTGCACCGTAGGCGGCAGTAACAATGATAATGTCTTTGCTCATGACTTTCCTCTGTCTGATTAAAGGGTATTTAGCCCATTTGTCATTGCGAATGACTTATTATGGAACCGGTTCCATTATGCTTTCTAGTGATGAAAGAGCAAAATCAGAGCTATATCACTAACCAAATGGCGATAAATGTTTAATTAACGATCACTGTCACAACTTTTGATGTAATGGGTGTAATAAAAAGTTCTGATAGGTTTTTCACAGAGTATGTGATTTTGTCAAAGCATCATTTTTGATAGTTTTGCTCAGGGGACGTTTTGGGCTTTAACGGGCTAAAAGAAAGGGCGCTAATTCATTTCTTACTGCAATCAAGAACGATAATTTATTAGTCTAGAAAAAGTAAGGCAGAACTGAGTTATAAGTTCTGCCTTTATTATTATTATTCAATAAGTTATTGGCTCAATGCATCGGCAACTGCTTTAAAACGAGCAAATTTGTCACGTAGCTGTTGATGGCTAATCGCATTCGGTTGATAAGTGGTGATTTTTGGGGTACTTGCCGCAATAGCGACATCAAAACCTGAATAATAACCTGTTCCGACTGCGGCACAAAGTGCAGCGGCTTGGCAACCTGATTGCTGCACGTTGACGACATCTAACGGCAAGTTACTGGCATCACAGAACATTTGCATCCACAGTGGTGATTGTGTTGGGCCACCCGTGAAACGAATAGATTCGGTTGTATTATCAAGGCCAACAATACGGTCTTGATGCAACAAATGTGAGAATACAATCCCTTGATAGATAGCATAAACAATATCAGCATCTGTATGGTGTGAGCTCAAACCGAGTAGGCCACCGTGCAAATTACTGTGGTAGTTAGAACCGTACAGCCAAGGGAAAAACAGAATATCATTTTGCCGTGTTGCCCCTTCAGCCACGCAGTGATTCAGTACGTCATAATCTTGCAAACGCTGATTGAAGAAGTGCCGAGTAAACCATGCGAGGTTACTGGCCGAGGTCGGGCTGCCTTCATGGACAAAATAGGTACCTGGAATGCAGTATTTACTCCAAACGTATGGGTAATCAGAAGGCACTATTTCATCAAAGACACGCGTTGAAATAGTCCAGGTTCCTGCTACCGCACTGAGTTTATCTTTTTGGCTCACCCCAGACGCCAACGCTGCGCCGACTACATCAAAGAAGCCACCAAATACAGGAGTTCCTTCCACCAGTCCAGATTCTGCGGCAGCTTTGTGGGTTACGGTACCCGCTAATTGGGCCGAGTTAATCACGGGAGCTAGTTTGTCATTTGCCTCATCAATACCAAACAGTTGGCATAGTTTAGGGTCATAACTCGACTGGATTTGGTTAAATAATTGGCTGCCAGAAATATTGGTTTCTTCGCAGGCAATTTGGTCGGTTAAGCGATAGCGAATATAGTCATGAACCATCAAAACATGCTGAGTATCGCGATAATTATCAGGCTCGTGTTGTTTTAGCCAACGCAGTAGTGCCACGGGATGAGAAGCCCATAATTGCTGCAAACTCAATGGGTAAGCTTTATCCGCAGTACCGTTTTGGTGCCATTCATCAACAATGGATTGAGCGCGTGAATCAGATGACACAATTCCATTTCTAACTGGCTTTCCTTGGCTATTGAGCAAATAAAGCCCTTTACCGTGGGAAGAGAAACTGACACCGGAAATTTGGGCGGCACTGAGCTGGCTATTTTGAATCGCTTTGCGGATCACGCTGCAAGTCGCTTCCCATAACATTTCCATGTTGCGTTCACTAAAACCCGCCTGTGGACTTTCAGTGGGAAAAGAGTGCTCAGCAACCGTAATTTCTTGGCCTTCTGCGGTATAGATACCCGCTTTGATGACGGTACCACCAAGGTCAACACCCATAAAAAATGCATTCATTATCGGCTCCTTTAGGCGTTATACCAGCCAGCTTGTTGCATTTTGTCTTCCATCCAATGACGGGCTTTGATAATTTCAATCAGTGGCTCATCGGCTTTTTCTGTCCACATTTCAATCAGGAAGGAACCGCGGTAATTTAAACGTTTTAATAATTTGAATAAATTAACAAAATCTACGCAGCCTTCACCGAAAGGGACATCACGAAATTGGCCTTTACAGGTTTCAGTCACCGCATATGTATCTTTTAAGTGAATGGCTGCGACGTGTTCAATTCCTTGGGTGAATTCTTTTTCGACATCATTACCCCATGCCGTTAAGTTACCGACATCAGGATACACCTTGAACCAAGGTGAGCGAATTTTATCGGAAAGTGTTTGCCATTTGCTAATGGAATTCATAAATGGCGTATCCATGATTTCCACTGCGCACATCACTTGAGAAGCAGCCGCGATTTCGCTGACCCACTGCATGCCTTTTTCGAAATTGGCAATCGTCTCGGCATCTTGCTCTTCATAGTAAACGTCATATCCTGCGAGCTGAATAGTGCGAATGCCTAAGTCTTGAGCGAGCTTAATGGCTTTTTCCATTAAGGAGTAGGCCATCATACGAGTGGCTTCATCATGGCTACCAAAAGGAAAGCGGCGGTGACCAGATAAACACATACTTGGAATGCGAATACCTGTTTCTTGTATCGCTTTCACAACTTCCAGACGCTCTGCGGTGCTCCAGTCTAATCGAGCCAGACGTTCGTCAGTTTCATCTACTGACATTTCCACAAAATCATAACCCGCAGATTTTGCGATGACTAATTTTTCTAACCAACTGCTGTTCTTCGGTAATGCTTTTTCATAAATACCAATTGGATGCTTACGCATGGTTTTCCCCTTGAAAAATTAACTTTGTGTCGATGCTTTATTAAGGCGTTGGTTACGGTTCATCGCACGTTTAGCACTCCATTTTTCTTTGAAGAACTTGAATGCTAATGCCAAGATGAGCGTGATCCCCCAAACTGCGAGGTTAAAGTGCAGGCTTACACCTAGCAGACTTAAACCTGTCGCAATGACCTGTAAAACCAATAAGGCACAGAACACTCGGCTAACCTTACCAACTCCCCCAAATGGGTTAGTTCCACCTAATACGATGGCAAGAATGGTGAGCAGTAAATAGGAATCCCCGTAGCCCATACGTGCAGAGTTAAAGCGAGCCATCATGATGAGCCCAGCTAACACACATAACAGGCTAGAAATGGTGTATATCGCAATCATGACACGGTCGGTACGAATACCGCTGAACCACGTTGCATTGATATTACTGCCACTCATATAGATATTTTTACCTAAGCGCGTACAGCCTAGAAACAGCGCTAAGAGAATTGCGGTAACAATGAAGATAATCATCGCAATTGGCACCCCAAGCACAGTATCGGAACCAATGGCACGAACAATGGGTGGCATGCCACTCAGTGCGGCTCCTTTGGTGAGGTAAACACCAATGCCGCTGATAATCGTCATTGTACCGAGGGTCACTAAGATCGGGTGGGCTCCGATATGGGAAATCATCAGCCCTGTTAAGCTACCGATAATGACCGCAATCACGGTTGCGCCGATTAATGCGAAGACCAACCACATTAGCTGTGTGCCAGTGCTGGCATCCACTGGGAGGTAATTGATAAACACCCAAGCCATAAAGAGTCCCGTTAAGTTAGCAGTGCTAATAATGGCAAGGTTTAACCCGCCACTTAACATAGGAACAAACATGGCAAAGGTGAGTAAGCCCAACTCAGGTAACTGAAACGTGATGCTTAAAAAGGTATTTTGGGTAAAAAAGTGCCCTGGCATGGCGATACTAAACGCAGCGATAGCCAAAACAAAGATTGAAAGCAGTCCGATAACAGAGCCATCAATTTTAAAAAAAAGATTTTTTTTCATGGTGATATTCCTGTTAAACAAAACCTACGTCCGTCTCTTTACGTTTTTTGTAGTGGGTAATACAAATCGCAATGAGAATAACCAGCCCGATGACGATATTGACGAAATAGTTTGAAACACCAATCAGGTTAAGGCCGTTTTTCAAGATACCAATCAGGAAAACGCCCATGAGTGTGCCTATCACTGAGCCTCGCCCACCGGATAAACTGGCGCCACCCAGTACAGCCGCGGCAAGCACATCTAGCTCTCCGCCCACAAGGGCACTCGGTACCACTTCACTCATTCGGTAGGTTTGCAACATACCGCCAATCGCTGCCATCGCGCCAAGGTAGCCGTAAGCAAACAGGTAAATCACTGAAACACGGATACCAATACGAGACGCAGATTCTTGGCTGCCACCAACGGCATATAGCTGACGGCCGATGTGCGTTTTATTCATTAAAATCCACGTTAAGAAGGCAATGCCAAGCATCACAATTAACGGCAAGCCAACTTGGTAATATTCACCATCCACTTCAAAAGGCAGGATAGTCACAGGGTCTACCCACCAATCAGGTAAGTCATAAATACTGTGTCCGTTGGTTAGCCACATCAGCATTCCGAACAGCAGTGATTGCATACTGATGGTGATGATAATTGACACAACATTCAGCGAATAAATTAAGATAGCGTTGATTAAGCCAAAAGCGATACCGATGATAATCGCCAATGTGATACTGACGGCAGGGCTTGCAATAAAACCTTGCAATAGCCAAGTGGCGATCACGTATTGCACTACGGAAGCCACTGCGGCAAACGAAATATCAATGCCCCCAGTGACGAGAACCACAAATAAACCTAAGGCGAAAATACCTGTAACGGCGTAGCTTTCACTGAGGTCGAGTAAATTTTGAATAGTTAGAAATTGCGGGCTCATCAATGTGAAGAACACCACCATGATAAGAATGACCCAAGTCAGCCAGCCTTCGACAGATTGTGGTCGTAATTTTTGCCAGTTAGCCATTGATGATTTCCTCCAATTGTTGCTCATTGATGGAATCTGTCTCAATTTCTTTGACGATAGAGCCTTGTTTCATATGTAAAATTCGGTCGCAATTGTAATACGCTTCGGAGGCTTCATCGGTAATTAATAGAATAGAGATACCGACACCTGACAAACGGTGAATGAGTTTGTAAATACTGTCTTTTGCGCCAATATCGACGCCAACAGTCGGTGAGTCTAAAATGAGTACTTTAGGACGTGTTAAAATCCATTTAGCAAGTACCACTTTTTGTTGGTTACCGCCTGAAAGTGTTGAAAGGGCATTATTGGGGTCAGTGACTTTAATATCTAAGTCGGCTATCCACTCTTGCACAATTTCTTGGCACTGTTTTTCATCAATTAAATGTAAAGGCGTTTTGAGGCGATCGAGAATCGAAATCACCATATTGTCTGCGATGGATTGCTGTAAAATTGCCCCTAAAGTCAGGCGGTCTTCGGAGACATAACCAATGCCGCGCTTAATGGCGTCGGTGTTGTTTTTTAACTTAACAGGTTTGCCTTCGATGAGTAATTCACCACTATCTGGGTGGGTAATGCCAAACAACGATAGCGCTAATTCAGTGCGGCCTGAGCCAAGTAAACCACATAAGCCTAATACTTCGCCGCGTTTTAGATTTAAGTTGATATCACGATATTGCCCAGCTCGGCTGAGGTTTTTTAGCTCTAGTACCGTGCGTCGGTCTTCCGCATTATTAGGTGGCTTACGTTCATGGACAATATCTAAGCCAGTCATTAACTCAGTAATTTTGCGGGTAGTTAAGCCTTCAGCAGGCCATGTGCCAATTTTTTGACCATCGCGGATCACGGTGATGCGGTCAGAGATCTCTTTGACTTCTTCTAGTCGATGACTCACAAAAACAACGGTAATTCCCTTATCTTTTAGGTAATTAACCGTTGAGAGTAGTTGGTTGACTTCTGTACGGGTCAATGAAGCCGTTGGTTCATCCATAATCACCAAACGTGCATCGGCGACTAGGGCGCGGCAGATAGCAACCTGTTGACGTTGAGCAATGGGTAAAAATTGCACAGGTGTGTCGGGGTCAATGGTGAAAGCCAGTTCATTGAGGATTTCTAAGGCTTTTTCGCGCAGTTGTTTTTTGCGAAACCAGCCAAAATAGCCTTTGAGGTTTAGTTCAAAGGCGATATTTTCAGCAACGGTTAAATTTGGAAATAATGACAAATCTTGGTAGATAACTTGTACGCCTAATTCACGCGCTTTATCGGGCGTCAATCGGTGATAACTTTTCCCATCAATTTCAATTTTACTACCGTCATCAGGGGCATAGACACCACTGATAGTTTTAATTAATGTGCTTTTCCCACACCCATTGGTGCCCGCTAAACAGTGCACTTCACCTTTGTTGAGCGTCAAATCGATATTGCGTAATGCACGGTGACCACCGAAGCTTTTGGAAAGGTCGCGCAAGGTAATGAGTGGATCGGATTTGTCAGCTTTTGAGGTGCTTGTCATAAGTACAATTCCTACTGCAAATAAATTGGTGTTGGCTTGTTCGTGATGAGCGCGAGCCGCTGTGCTAGTGCAGGCGACTCGAACTCAAAGAACATAAAATTTAATATCTTGATAAATATTGTATTTTTGTTTTAAACATTATTTTGATAATGTGAAATTACAGACCGACTTCAACCAATTTTTTCGTATTTTCAATATTCAAATTAACAGGGTTATCACTTAAAATCGTGTTACCACTGACTTTGATTTCACCCATATCACCAATAGACACGCCATCTTTAATTTCTTCACCATTCATCATGGCTGTTGCGACTTGTACAAATACTTGTCCTGCGACTTTTGGATTAGAAATATAGCCGCCATCAATTGCACCTTTTTCCAGTAACTTGATGCCTTGACCTGGTGTGAACGTTCCGAATACACAGGTTTCGTCATTTTTACGGCGTTTATCAATGGCTCGTCCTGCACCGATAGGGCCTTGTGAACCAAATGACATGATGCCTTTTAAGTCTTTATGCTTAGATAACAAGTCATTAGCTGTACGCATTGAGTCATCAACGGATTCGGCAACACCAAAGCGGTCATCGACCATTTGCATTTTCGGGTAGTTCGCTTTTTGGTAAGCAATTGCCGCGTCGGCCCATTCATTCACTAATGGTACTGTCAGGCTTCCCACAAACATGGCGTATTTGCCTTCTTCACCCATACAGGCCGCCATATCTCTCATATGGTTAGCACCCATGCTTTGGGTATCAAGTAATTCAAAGTCCCAATCTGCATTTTTTTGATTTGGTGATTCGTGGGTAATAACTTTAATTCCAGCGTCTTGGGCGCGTTTTAATACAGGCTCAAGCACTTTAGCGTCGTTAGGGACAACGCCAATGACATCCACTTTTTTCGCGATTAAATCTTCGATAGCACGAACTTGTTCCGCTGGGTCAGCCGTTGTTGGGCCAACTTGGAAGGCATTTACACCGAGTTTTTTGCCTTCTTCAGTAATACCTTGTTCCATAACATTAAACCAAGGAATACCACCGACTTTAACGACGACACCCATGGTAAAGGGCTTTTGTGCTTTTTGTGATTCAGCCATCGCGACATTTGAAAATAGTGCAACGCTCATTAAACAAGGTAAAACTAGCTTCTTCATGTTCATAGTTGTATTCCTTAGTGTAGATGGATACTAAATCAAGAAATTCCATTATTTAGAAATAATGAATTTCTCATATTTAGGTATGCCTATAATTAAGTGCCAAGGAATTATGAATAAATAACATCCCTGCACTTATTTAATACAGAAAATAAAATAGAACTTGTTTTTTTACTTACATCATAGTTACATGATTTTTATTTTTATAAACTATTTATCGCACTCGATAATTCTAAGGTTAGAAAATTGTTTTTGAAAATTATTATCATTTAGTTTGTTTGTGATTAATACGTCGATATCATCAAATGTACAAACCTGACTAAATGCATATTTTCCTAATTTACTATTATCCGCGAGCAAAACTTTATTTTCAGAAACCTGTAACATAATATTTTTTAATTTTGAGTTTATTTCACTGCCATCACGAATACCATTTTCGATATTAAATCCTTGGCATGAAAGAAATAAGGTTTTTATCTGAAAGCTACGAATAATACTTTCTGCAATTGGGCCATGAAAATCATCATGACGTTCTGAATATTCCCCACCAATACCAATGACGCGTACTCGGTCACGGCAGGCCAACGCTTGGATTATCTTGACCGAGTTTGTCACTACCGTAATGTCGATATCAGGTATTTGCCGTGCGAGAAACCAGCAAGTACTGCTGTTATCTAACATAATACAGTCACCAGGCTGAATTAATTTCAGTGCAGCCTTCGAAATCTTCATCTTGGCATCAGGGTGCTCTTCGGTTCTTTTGCGAAAAGACTCTGCACCATCAACCATTTGACTGAGCTTGACCGAAGAAGGCATCACATTCACCATCGGCATTTCTTCTTGGTCGATGGCAACTGCTCCCCCAAAACTACGGATGATCCTATTTTCACGTTCAAGAGCCGTTAAATCACGACGGATAGTTTCTTGAGAAACGAGACATAATTGAGCTAAATCACGCACTAGCGCCGAGCCATTCTGCGAAACATGAGAACAAATTAATTTATGGCGTTCGGCTTGTAACATATTTAACTCCTATTCTTTCCACGATATTTATTCTGCCCGTATTGCTTTTTTTTTGTCGTGATTGGATTCAAGTTATCTCTTTTTGAAAAAAACAAAGCTGATTAAAGTGATTGCGATCGGTATTTTATGAATTCAATTCCACTCAGTTACACGATAACTAGACTTGCATCACTATATTTGCGGTATCTTTTTACTTTTATGGTATTAAACAAAAAATATTGGGCTAATTCGGTCAATTAACCACATCCTGTTTGTGTGTTTTTGCGACCGTTTATGCCTGAGTGTGTCCGAGTTGGTCTGTTTTGTTGCGAGTTTGTAAAGTGAGGTGCTTTTTAAATGGCCTAAATCTGTTTACCTTAATAGGTAGATATAGGTTATCAACACACAGGAAAAATCACGATAATAAATTTTTGTTGTTGATATTAAAGCATATTTTATAAAGCTAGGGAGTTGTTATGTTAGAAAAATTGAAACAACAAGTCTTTGAAGCAAACCTTGCCTTACCCAAACATAACCTAGTGACCTTTACTTGGGGGAATGTGAGTGGTATTGACCGCGAAGCTGGGTTAATGGTGATAAAACCTTCTGGCGTTGACTATGAAACCATGAAAGCAGAAGACATGGTGGTGGTTTCGTTGGAAAGCGGAAAAGTGGTAGAAGGGAAGTATCGGCCTTCTTCGGATACCGACACGCATTTGGCGCTGTACCAAGCATTCCCTGAAATTGGCGGTATTGTCCATACTCACTCTCGCCATGCGACTATTTGGGCTCAAGCAGGCCTGCCATTGAGTGCTTTAGGGACAACCCATGCCGATTATTTCTATGGTGAAATTCCTTGTACCCGTAAAATGACAGCAAGTGAAATTGAAGGCGATTATGAAAGAGAAACGGGTCATGTGATTATTGAAACCTTCAAGGAAAAAGGCCTGTCAGCAAAAGATATTCCAGCCGTATTAGTGAATAGCCATGGGCCATTTGCTTGGGGAACAAGCCCCGATAATGCAGTGCATAACGCCGTAGTGTTAGAAGAAATTGCCTATATGAATTTATTTACCCGTCAATTAAGTTCACAAATAGGTTCCATGCAACAAGTATTATTAGATAAACACTATTTACGTAAGCACGGTAAAAATGCGTATTACGGGCAAAAATAAAGCGGTTAAAAAATTAATTAAATAGAATTGGCAAACGAGAGCAATTATTGATTTTATGATCAATAACGGATTTCTTCGTTTATAAAATAGCCACAATGAATATGCTATGTGGCTATTTTACTGTTTTTTAAATACAGCCATCACTCAGGTTTATTTAGTTAAACCTGTGGTTGTTTTTTGATTAATTAAATGTTTTTAAACTAAGTATATTTCTCTAAGCTGATTAATATCATTATCTGTGAATTTAAGTTCATCTTTAATATACCTTTCAACAGAGCCAGATATTTCTTCCATTGTATTAAAGACTTCTAAAATAAATGATTCTTGAGTATCAATTAGAGAAAGTAAATAATCCAGTACATTTTGGTCTTGGGTTATTTTGCGATATCCCGCCATTTTAATTTCGTTACGTTCAAGGCGATTAAAATGAGTAAGCATATAGTCGTCAACGATGGCTTTTTTTGGAACACCTAGCATAGCAAGTACAAGTAGTGCACCATAACCCGTTCGGTCTTTTCCTCCTCGGCAATGCTGAATATTTGGGGCATTGTGGCTATCGAGTAAAACTTCGATCATTTGTTTGAAGGCAGCTTTTGACTTATCACTTACTACAAATTGGCGATATTGCTCCAATATTTGTAACCCATCGCCGTTAATCATCTCTTTAGGAATATGTTGGATAACACTTTCGATTAATGCTTTGTCTTCATTATCCGGTGATGCGGCAAATTGTGCTGCTAATTCAGCGGTTTGAGCCGTAGCATCGAGATGATACGTTTTCTTTTCACCAACATGGCAATTAGGCGATTTATTAATTTCATTTTGAGTACGGTAATCGATGATGCTGTTTATCCCTAAATGGGAGATGTAATTTACTGCTTGTTCACTAAGATTAAACAGATGGTTAGAACGATATAGCATTCCCCATTTCACCTGTTTTCCGTCTGTTGTGGTATAACCTCCAAAGTCACGGAAGTTATTTAACCCCTCAATAGGCAATGTTCTTTCAGCGAATAATTTACATCCATTGGCATTTTGTAAAATAAAATAGATACGCTGTTTCGCCTTTAATGGGTCTTGAACTGTAATTGTATTCTCTATTTTATCCGTAATGAAATTCTCAGGACAAACCTGAGTATCAGGTTTGTCCGTCCAATATAATGCCAGAGGGGAGGATGGAACTTCACTAAATTTTATTTCGAGTGTTGATTCACTCACTCTATTGATTTCGATTTCCATATATTTCCCTTTATCATCCTAAAATTCCGAATACAGAACAAACAACACCTAAAACCATAATGGCGACAATTAATGCAACGGTATGTTTCCCTTGAAATTTACGAACAAGGAAGAAAATACCAAGCGCAAAGAGAAGAGTGAGTAAGTTAGGTATTACCTTGTCAAACATCTCTTGTACTTTGATAGATTGCTCACCAACGGCAATGGTTAGCGGTGTGGAAAGTTTGACGGTCGTGGCAATTAAAGAGCCGAGGACCATGACCCCGACAACGTTCGCCATATTAGTAATTCGCTGAATAATATTTGATTTTTTCGATTGTTCGATTAAATCAACGCCTTTGTTATAGCCATAATGAATAAAGAAATATTTGGTACCGATATTGACGATATTAAACAAAATAAACATTAATATTGGGCCAATAATATTACCTTGCAGTGCAAATGCAGCTCCGATGCTGCCGCAAATAGGCAGCCACGTAAATTTTAATAAGCTATCACCGAGACCTGCAAATGGCCCCATCAAACCGGCTTTTACAGAAACGACAGCCTCTTTTTCTTCTTCTGTTGTTTTTTCTTCTAATGCTGCGGTCACACCAAGAATTAATGCACCTGCGTTAATTTGTGTGTTAAAGAATTCAAAATGGCGTTGCATGGCTTTAATACGCGTTTCTTGGTCAGCTTTTTCATAAAGCTTATCGAGAACGGGTACCATACAATGTGCAAAACCAATAGTTTGCAGTTTTTCGTAGTTGTATGAGAATGACATGGTTTGAATTCGCCAAAACATACCATTGAGTTCTTTTTTCGTGAGTTTCTTATTTTCAGAGGGGGTTATTTCACTCATAAGTCATATTCCTCTTCTTCATTTTTATGGGTGGCTGGTGTGGCTTTTTCATCTGGTGTTTGGCGCAAACTGCTGGCGAATGCCATGTCATAAAGCACAGCAAATGCCAGAGCGATAAATGTAATTGGGATAATTGGCAGTTTTAAATAGGTTGTAAGCATGAAGCCGAGCAGAAAGAAAAACCACATTCTGCCTTTCAGCAGCATTAATAACAGAATACAGATACCGACCGCAGGGATCAGCTTAGATGCAACCCCCATACCTGTTAAAATACTTTCAGGCACAGCATTTAATATGCTATTGACTAAGTCACTACCAAAATAAACGGCAATAAAGCAGGGAATGGCGCGAATAAAAAACCACAGTGGTGTCGAGAAATAATGGACTTTGGTTAGGCCGCTGTAGTTTCCATCAAGAACGGATTTACTTGCCCAAACATTTAAGAAACTGGCAAAAGAGCGCCAGATAATCAGTAATTGCTGACATAAAATAGAGACAGGTACGGCAAGGGCGATACCTGCTGCAATTCCACCATTGGAAGCAATACCGAGAGCAACTCCAATGATAGAACCGGCGATGATATCGGGTGCGGAATAAGCCCCAACGTTACCAATCCCCATCCACATCAATTCTAAGGTGGCGCTAATGGCGAGTCCTTGAACCATATCACCCATGATAATACCGGCCACAGTACCGGTGAGCAGTGGGCGTCTTAGCATTTGCGGACCGACATCATCCAATGAGCAAATACCGGCCCAAATCGCAATTAAAATGGCCTCTACCAACATAATAGGCTCCTCACTTATTAAGTGAAAATAAGCATGACTAAATGAATTAATTGAGTAATGTTTTCAATTCAACAATGGGGTCTTTAGGAACCATTTGAATTTCAACGGCAACGTTATTGTTGATCAGTGACCTAAAGGCGTGTTCTTCTTCTGGTGTGACGGCAACTGCACGGGATAAATTACGACGGCCTTCTTGCATACGCATTCCACCAACATTCAATTTTTCCAGTTTTAAGCCACTTTCGACGAGTTTGTTTACATCAATGCTGTTAGTAAACAGCAACATGGTGCGACGTTTAATTTCTGCTTTTTTTAAGACCTCAATGAATTTATCGACACCAAAAACGACGACTTTGAGATCTGGTGGAGCCGCCATAGTCAGAACTGATTGTTGAACGGTGTCATTGGCAACTTTGTCATTAACGATAATCACCTGCTCAATATCAAAGTTTTTAACCCAAGTGGTAATAACTTGGCCGTGAATAAGTCTGTCATCAATCCGAGCAACATTAATTGGCATGGGGTTCTCCTAAAGTTCGCTATCGTTTTGTGTTAATGGTTTAAGTTGTTCACCGACATTGATGCAACTGCCAGGGAATACATCATTAATGATTTGATGAAGTTCATGTAAAGGGAGGTCTCGGTTACTGAGTATTTCGAGAAAAGTAGGCACATTGATCCCGCAGTACAGCACAACATCATTTTGGGTAATAACGAGCTCGCTGGCTAGGTTGCAAGGAGATCCACCTAATAAATCCACTAAAATTAAAACGCCATCACCTTTATTAACATTTTGATATGTTTCAAATAAATGCTTTTTTACCTCATTAATATTGCTTTCTCTTTGAATCGAAATCACGCTGATATCTTCTTGATCGCCAATTAGCATTTCTGCACATTCCAATAACCCTTGTGCAAAAGGCCCATGGCTGGCCAGAATGATAGGTATCTGAGAGCTCATTTTTTCCCCTTATCTTTCTTATTTTAGTAATAAAATTACTTTTATATATTTATTTTAAAGTAACAATATCACAAAAAAGAGGAATGAAAAGGGGCGCCTATTAGAAAGGATCATTTTTGTGAGCAAGATCGAAGTGGCTACTTAGAGCCACGTAGAAGATACTAAGAAGAAAAAAGGACTAGTTATTGCTATTTAAGCGAGAAAAGCGCTCTGCACGAGTGCTAATTTGTTTTTGAATTCTTTCATCATACTGTTTAATAAATAGATTAGTAATCAGCATATTAATTACAGTCAGTTGTGAAATTTTTGAACGAATAGGAATGAGCCTTGAAACATGTTCAGTGGAAATAGTGTGCAAGATAGTTTCTGCTAGCGATGACACCGAACTTTGTCCCATTTTAGTGATAGCAATGGTTGGAACATGTAATTCACGCGCAAGGGTAAGTAGCTTGATGCACTCGTGGTTTTCACCGGAATGAGAAATGACAATGACAAGATCGTTTTGATCTAACGTATTCACAATACTGAATTGGATGCTGTAATCAAGGTGGCAATTGACATCTTTTTTTATTTTAATTAGTTGATATTCAAATTCTTTTGCAACTAACCCGCTACTTCCTGCACCATAAATGACAATTTTTTTACTCTTACTAATTAATTCATTTGCTTGCGTAAAGGCATTTAAATTAACCAAAGCACACGTTTCTTCTATTGATGATTTCTCAATCAGTCCTACTTTGTGATTAACGGTTTCCATTGAGTCATTAAGATCAATATCTTCTTGCAGCAGGGTGCCGTAAGACTTGTGATTAATCGATGAAATTAAATCAATTTTTAGGTCGCTAAAACCTTGGTAGCCCAATTTATGACATAGGCGCAAAATAGTGGTGGTACTGACCTTATTTTCTTGGGCGAGGGATTGAATGCTAATACTTTGCATATTTTTCTTATTAGCAATAATGTACTCAGCAACTTGTTTTTCTTTGGTGGAAAGGCTGTCTCTGGCCTCTCTAAGTTTTAGGTCTATCATTATTTACCCTGCTAATAAATTAAAATTCGCCATCACGAAACGGATCCTACCATATCTTAAAAATAGGGAAATGGTGACTTTTCTTTATTGGGGGTGTGTCACGATAAATGGGGTTATGGCTCAGGCGAGAAAGTAAGGTTAGTAAGAAAAGATTAACAACTATAAATAGTTAGCTATATCCCTATTGCTTAATAGTTACCTAAGCAATAGGGGACAGTTTGTTTTTAAAGTGTGACGCCCATTTTAAAAATCGCTAATTCACGGAAATCATTGATTTCATTTTTAGTGTGTTCACCATTAACGGTTTTGACAACAAGCTGAATGAAGTCATCTAATAATTGATCCATGGATTTTCCTGTTAATAAGGCGCCTGCATTAAAATCAATCCAATGGGGTTTTTTGGCAGCTAACTCATTATTGGTCGCAATTTTCATGGTGGGAACAAATCCCCCATAGGGCGTACCTCGACCTGTCGTAAATAATACCATGTGGCAGCCAGCTGCGCCTAAGGCACTGGTGGCAATGGCATCATTACCCGGTGCGCTTAACAAATTGAACCCTGGGGTTGTCAGGCGCTCTCCATATTTTAAAACATCCATTACTTGGCTAGTACCCGCCTTTTGTGTGCAGCCGAGGGATTTTTCTTCAAGTGTCGAAATTCCTCCTGCTTTATTGCCTGGAGATGGGTTTTCATAAATTGGCTGGTCATGAGCAATAAAATACTGTTTGAAGTCATTGATCATATTGACCGTTTTCTCAAACGTCAGCTCATCATGGCAGTGGTTCATTAGAATTTGTTCAGCACCAAACATTTCAGGCACTTCGGTTAACACCGTCGTTCCGTTATGGCTGACTAAAAAATCAGAAAAACAGCCTAACAATGGGTTAGCTGTGATCCCTGAAAGGCCATCAGAGCCACCACATTCAAGACCAAATTTTACTTCGCTTAGCTTACCCGCCTCGCGTTTGTCCTGCTGTACGAATTGATAAAGTGCATTAAGGTGCTCGACACCGGCTTCAATTTCATCATCTAATTGTTGGCAAACCATAAATTTGACGCGTTCATCATCATAGTCACCTAGTGTTTCTTTAAAAGCGGCGACTTGATTGTTTTCACAGCCTAAACCGATGACGAGTACGCCACCTGCGTTAGGGTGCTTAACCATATCTTGTAAAATAGTACGGGTTGTTAAATGGTCATCACCGAGCTGGGAACAGCCTAAAGTATGGTTATAAAGATAAACACCATCAATATCAGAAGCGCCATTATGTTGTTTATTAAAGCGTTCAATCATTTTTCTCGCCAGCGCATTAACACAGCCAACCGTTGGGATCACCCAAATTTCATTACGGATAGCCACATCACCGTTTGTTCGGCGATAGATTTGCACGTCTGGATCCGGCCGTGTAGCGGTAATTGTGTTGTGCTCAGGGTGGTACTCATATTCATTTAAAGCACTTAAATTGGTAGCGGTATTATGAGTATGAACATGTTCTCCAGCTGTTATGGTAGTCGTTGCATGGCCGATGGGAGCGCCATATTTAACAATATTTTTGCCGGTTTCAATCGGGTTCAGGGCGATTTTATGCCCTCTGTCAACATCTTGTTTTAATGTCACTGATTGCTCTGCAACAGTAATGGTTTCCCCTGCTTGCCGGTTAACTAAAGTAATGGCGACATTGTCATTGGGATGTATTTTAATTATATCTTTTATCATATTGCGTTCCCTGAACTGGAAATCGGATTAAGCGTGATCAGCCACAAAAAGTATGAATGATCTTTTGTTGTCTAAATTTCATTCATTATACGATCTGGTTTATAACTTTAAAAGGTGTTATACCAATTTATTGCAATTTATTTATTAGTGAAGTTCTATTTCACCCATCGTCGAAAAATTTCGTTATACTGTGAGGCATTAGTGGCCAGTGAGTCGGGTGGTTATGTGAAAGGAGAAAATAATGAGCTCACAAGAGAGTGAACCGCGCCTATACCAACAAGTTGCGGCTCTGGTCAAAGAACGTATCGAAAATGACGAATACCCAGTTGGCACTAAATTACCTGCGGAACGGTTACTTGCTGACGAAATGAAGGTGAGCCGTACGGTGATCCGCGAAGCCATCATTATGTTAGAAGTGGAAGGCTATGTGGATGTGCGCAAAGGATCTGGCATACATGTCATCAATAATCGGTCTAATAACTCAGTCAATACAGAAACCGGATTAGAATTTAGTCGTTGTGGGCCATTTGAACTCTTACAAGCAAGGCAACTGATTGAAAGCCATATCGCCGAGTTTGCCGCGACCCAAGCCACTAAAGAAGATATTTTAAAACTAGTTGATATTCAAAAGCATGCTCGCAAAGAGGATCGTTTTCGTGACTCAACATGGGATCTTGCCTTTCACATGCAAATTGCCGCGTCGACCCATAACAGTGCGATGGTGGTGATCGTTGAGCAAATGTGGAGCCAACGCTTACGTAACCCATACTGGCTCAAACTTCATGAGCACATTGATAACCGTTCGATTGAGAGCTGGTGTGATGAGCACGACCAAATTTTGCAGGCACTAGCGCGTCGAGACCCAAAAGGGGCGCGGCAAGCCATGTGGCAACATTTGGAAAATACCAAAAAAATGTTATTCAACGCGACTAGTGATGACTTCGAGTTCACCATGGATCGCTACTTCTTTGCCGATAGCCCAACGATGGATGATAACAGCTAGTTATTCCTCATCATCTTCAGATATCTGCTTCAGCGCGGGGAGGTTAACTAAAATAATTTTCCCGTATTTTGCATCAATCCAGCCTAGTTTTTCCCATGCGACTAAACGCTTATTGATAGTTTGCCGTGTGGTATTAATGATGGTCGCCAAGTCATCTTGTGTCAGGTATAGGCTCAATTGAATTCCCTTTTCATGGGGCTCCCCATAGCCTTCTGCTAAGCTCAACAAGCGTTTGGCGAGTCGGGCTGAAACGGACAATAAGGCACTGTCATTGATAATGGTAAAGGCATTACGGATCACTTTACAGAGCAAAATATTCAGAAATTGGTAAAAAACGGGGTGTTTTTCCAAGATCATGGTTAAGTCTTTCGGTGATATCGTCAGTAAAATGGTTGGGCTAATCGCTTTGGCATCATGGGTGCGCGCTGATTTATCTAGCATGGCAATTTCGCCAAACCAATTGCCTGGTGAAAGATAGCGAAATACACATTCACGGCCATCTGAGGAAATTGAACTTACTTTTACTGAACCTTGGAGCACCGCATATAGACCACGGGCAGGGTCACCTTGGTAGTGAACCATTTCACCATCTGGATAAAAACGCAATGTGGCGCATGTCATTAAGATGGAAATCAAATAATCAGGTAAGTTACTAAACCAACTATTTGTTTTTAATATTTCAAGAATATTTTCATGCGTTAGAACTAATTGGCTGTTTTGTACCGCAATGTTCATCTGAATGCTCCCTGCATGATTAACTAACTTTATCATGACATTTGGTAGGGTTATGTTCAATCATGAACCGCTGTAATATTCGAGTAAACCTCATAAATAAGAAATAGGGTAATAGAAAACCCGAGCCATTGATGCGGCTCGGGAGGGATTTAAAAGATAATTAATTAATCTTCAAATCGTTTTTCAATACCTAATCTTTTTAATGTCAAAATCAATAGACCCCCGATAAAGGCGACTAACGCGATAAAATAGAGCCCTGCACGGGCAGACTCAAAGGTTGCCTCAGCCCAAACTCGTAAGTTTGGTGCCACAAAACCACCTAAGTTACCCACTGAGTTAATCAACGCAATACCCGATGCAGCTGCGGTGCCGCCTAAGTATGCCGATGGGAAGCTCCAATACAGCGGTTGCATAGCTAAGTGGCCAGCCGCTGCCACACACAGGGCAATAATCGCAATGACTGGAATGCTATCGAATAAACCAGAAACCGCAATGCCCGCAGCCCCTAACATAAAGGTAATAGCGGCCACTTTACGACGTTCTTTGAGACGTTCTGAAATACGTGGAACATAGTAAACGGCAATTGCAGCGCACAGTGGTGGAATGGCGGTAACAAAGCCTACAAGTATGCCGACTTTACTGCCCAACAACGTACCGATTTGGGTTGGTAAGAAGAAATAAATCCCATAGCCACATACTTGAACGGTAAACCAAATCAGACACAGGTAGAGAACGCGCATATCTAATAGCGCACTCAGGGCGCCTTTCGGGCTATGGCCTGC
Source organism: Providencia sp. M-27 (assembly GCF_011077905.1). Lineage (NCBI taxonomy): Bacteria > Pseudomonadati > Pseudomonadota > Gammaproteobacteria > Enterobacterales > Morganellaceae > Providencia > Providencia sp. M-27. The sequence goes on from NZ_JAALBT010000001.1 coordinate 348,199, forward strand.
TTTGGCATCTTCTTCCAAGGCTAATTTAGCGGAAAGTGCACTTTTTTCCTCAGCTGTCAGCCACTTGGCTTTTTCAGGGCGGTCATCAAGGTAAAAGAATACCCAAATCCCGACGATAGACGCTAATAAGCCTTCTACGACAAACATTAACTGCCAGCCGTATAAACCGAAGGCAAATGACGTTCCTTCTAACGACAATAATGAGCCGGATAATGGGCCGCCAATGATAAACGCCAGTGGTGCACCAAATAAGAAGTAGCCTGTCACCCGTGCACGGATATTTTGTGGGAACCAGAAGGTTAAATACAGAATAACCCCCGGGAAGAAGCCGGCTTCACTGACACCGAGTAAGAAACGCAGCACAATAAAGGTGGTTTCATCATGGGCAAACATCATGGCGGCAGAGACTAGCCCCCACGTGACCATAATGCGCGATAGCCATACCCGAGCACCAATGCGGTACAACAGAATATTACTTGGCACTTCAAACAGTGCATAGCCGATAAAAAAGATCCCTGCACCAAATGCGTATGCAGCGTCACTTAACCCTGTTGTTAATTGAAACTCTTGTTTTGCAAAACCAATATTTGAACGGTCTAAATAAGCCAATATGAACATTAATACCACCATAGGTATTATTTTTCGTATTGCTTTGCTGGTAGCCGATGATAAATGATCCGTATTGGTGGACATGGTTCACCCCAGTTTTTTGTAAGATAGTAATGTTATCTATTCATTTTTATTATGTGTTTAGCCCGCCGCTGAATAACCAGCAGAGTAGAGTATAGAGCTAATATACTCGTCATACTTCAAGTTGCGGTGTTGTTGACTGCACCATGAATTATTTAGAGTGTAAATAAGTAATTTAAAATGAATAATTCTTGTTATTAATTTCCCTTTTTCATGTTGTTAGAAATGAAATATTGAAAAAGGGAATGATCATTATTTCACGTTAAATTTAGCTAATGCTTCAGGTTTTAACGTTGTACCTGCCCCAGGCGCGGTTGGTGTGGTATAAACACCATCAATGACTTCGACTGGGTCAACAAAGCAATCCAGTGTCCATGGAATAAATTCCAGTAAAGAACAAGCTGGATGTGCCATTACCAGATGCAATTGTGCCTGCATCATATCGCCATGGTGTGGTGTCACGGGTAAATTAAAGGCCATACCTAAGTCAGCAATTTCCCATACCGCCGTTAAACCGCCACAGCGTGTTGCATCAGGCTGTAAATAATCAACGGCACCCGCCAAGACAAATTCTTTGAATGAATCATTGTGATAAAGTAATTCACCTAATGCGATAGGTGTGTCCATATAAGCGGCAAGCTGTTTATGGCTGGCGACATCATCATGCCATAATGGTTCTTCAAACCACTTAATATTAAAATCATTTAAACGGTGGCCATATTGCTTGGCAATACTGATATCCCATTTACCGTTTGCATCGACCATTAGGTCGATATCGTCGCCAATTGCGTTGCGAACAGCTTCAATACGCTGAAGATCTTCGCGTGGGTCGGGTTTGCCAATCTTCATTTTTATTGCTTTGAAACCTTCTTCGAAGATCATTTTTTTACAATCATCGACTAAATCTTCTTGGCTACGCACTAACCAACCGCAGTCAGTGTTATAGGCGTTAACTTTATTGTGTTTTGAACCGCCAAACAGTTGCCATAGTGGCTGCTCTGCGGCTTTAGCTTTAAGGTCCCAAAGGGCGATATCGATGGCAGAAATCGCCATTTGCATCAAACCACCACGACCTACCCAGATATTGGTTGAGCTGCGAGTGAGTTTTCGATGTAAATAGCGCACTTCTGTTGGGTCTTCGCCGAGTAACATTGGGCCGAAAACATCTTCCATAATAGTGGTGATTAAACGGTCAGTGGTGATGTCGGCATGTGTCCCTGTATGGCCATAACCGACTAACCCACATTCTGTTTTGATCATGACACCCGGCATCCCCCAATGGGTAATGCTGTGAGTTGAGTCACCAATTAGGTCATTAGTGACAGGTACGTGCATGATAAAAGTACTAATTTCTTTTATTTTCATTGTTGTTCCCAGGTGTTGTAAGGTGGTTGAATGCCAATCTAGCAGCGGGAAATGGATTAAACTGTCAAATGATTTACAGATTGTGCCTGTATGGTGCTTTTTACTGATAAATATGAGCTAGATCTCTTTATTCTGTGTGATAGGTTAGGTCATATTTTCAAAATTGGTATAACAGCTTAGTGGGCGAAAATAATGGGTGGCAGGGAATAATAAAAATTTCTATCAGGGTATGGGGTTCAATCTAGAGTCGGTTTAGAATAATTACGGAAACCCAGCGTTATAGTGGATAAAACATGTCTAGACGATTTCTTTTATTGCTTTGTATTTTATTTACGAATTATCTTCCCCAATCTATGGCTTCTGAGACCGTCAACAACACTGACGATTGGCAGTTGGCAGACATCCCACCAAAGCTAGTGCAAACGAAACAGCCTGAAATTATTTTTGCGATGATTGCTGGAGAAATGCGCGCTGTCGCAGAACTTAACGCAGAACACGGTTTTTACGCTTATTCTCCCTCAGGGGATTATTGCGCGATGCAGTTTGGCAATGACTACGCATTTGTAAAAACAATATCGTTTTCTAACCAAAAACCGCGTTATGTCCCTGAAGTAGATAGGCTAAATGACTTACAAAATCCTATTTATGATTATTTGGTCACACACCAAAAAACAGCGGTATATAACTCAACTCAGGGTAATCGTAAGCAAATTGCCTCTTTATGGGAAAACCTGCGCTACCCTGTGTTAGCTCGGATGATTAAAACGGATAAAGCAGGAGAAAAGAGTGCTTGGCTAACCATCCGTATAGGGGATAGGCTGGGTTATGTGCGTTTAGATGATGTCGCATTAGATAAAGGCATTCCAATTTTAACTTATCACCATATTCTCAAAGATAGTGAAAATAAGCATTTCCGTGAAACATCCACGACGACATCGGTAGAAGCATTTCGAGAACAAATGAATTATTTAAAACAGGCGGGTTACCAAACACTTTCGCTTGCGGATGTGGAAGATTATCTGAATAAATCCGCTAACCTACCTGGTAAAGCCGTTGTGCTGACATTTGATGATGGTTTAAAATCAGTTTATCGCTATGCATTACCGATTTTAAGGCATAACCGCCAGCAGGCGACGTTGTTTATTATTTCTTCACGCATCAAAACACAGCCACAAAAATGGTCAGCGCATGACTTGCAATTTATGAATAAGCAAGAAATCAAAGATAGTCGAGACGTTTTTAATATCCAATCTCATACTCACTTTTTACATCGTTTAGATAACCATAATTCACCCATTTTATTTAGCCGGAAAGAACATACGATCATGTTGGATTTTAAACGGTCGATAAGAGTTTTAAGTCGTTTCGAACCTGAGCAGCGTTACCTTGCATATCCATTTGGTGGTTATAACCAATCAGCGATGGGTGCGGCTAAAGATGCGGGGCTACACCTTGCCGTCACGACCATTCAAGGAAAAGTCAAATTGGGGGATAACCCTTTTGCGCTCAAACGTTTGTATGCTTTTCGGACTGACCCATTAGAGAAATTTGCTCAGATGGTGGGTAATAGTGAAAAAAGCGTGATAAATCAAAATATTATTATCGATAGATAATCAATATAGTGAACTAAGCACTGGGTTGTTTGGCTCAGTGCTCATCCGCTTTCTTGCCCGTTCCCATCTCTTTTAAAAACTGCTGTTGGTAAACAAACAATTCTTTTGCGCTAATACAATGATAATCCATCGAAAACTGTTTGGCGGTTTGCTCAATGATCTTAGCAAGGGCAGGGTAATGGCGGTGGTTCCAATTGGGAAATAAATGGTGTGTAAGATGTAAGTTTAACCCGCCTAACCAATAGGTTAGCCAACGAGGCGTGGTTTGCCAATCATAAGTGGTTGAAAACGTGTGAGTATAAAAACCATGTGGCATATTGCCTTCTTTGGGAGGCGTATAAAAAGTTGCTTTCGCCCAATGGGTGCCAAGTATCAATACAACAAATATGAGAGAGGCAAACATTTGGCTAAATAAGTAAGTGAGTAGCAAGGCCCCTAAACTGATATCAGTAATAACAAACGCAGGTATGACTATTGCAACAATCAAATGCAGTAACTTAGCCAATAAAAATGCCCCAATACCACGACGGCCTTGATGGCGCATATGAGGGGCGACGCGCGTCAAATGAAATCTGTCCATCCAATCAAAGAACCAAATCAGTGCAGGGAAAGTCATTGCGGCAATTAATGGCCAATACAGATGCTGAGCTCGCATAAACGGGTACCAGCGCTGATAAGGGGTTTGGCGTAAGACGAAATTTTCTTCGATATCTAAATCATAATGACGAATATTGGTGTGCGCATGGTGAAAAATAATATGCCTGACTCGCCAACATTCAGGGTCTAAACCCAACGGAATAGTGACCCAAAAATTGAGCCAATAATTAGCTTTGGCCTGTTTAAAAATCGCATTATGGGAAGCATCGTGAACTAAATTAATCGCTAATAACAATGCGAAGCAAATAAATAGAGGGTAAGAAATAAAAAACACCCAAGACGTATTAACACATAACGCTATGCCGTAGCTGCCTAAGCAGCACAAGATTAAAACCAGACTTTTTAAATAAAAACGTGTGTCAGCGAAACGGTGATCAGCCTGCTGTTGTAAATAGTGTTTGGCCGCCATGTTCAATGCTTTTTGGAACGCTTGGTCATGGCGATGTTGGTAGCCTAACGGCCTTAGCGGCTCAGAAGACATCACTCACCTGTATGGGTTTTCGGCCTATACCGATTAACATTAATAAACTATGCAACCACAGAGCACTGGTAAAAATAACCCAAAATGGGGTTGTCCATTGCCAAATAAATAAAATGCAAATTAATAGCAAGCAAGCGATGAAAAACCAGCTCAACAGGCCAATTTTACGGCCATCTGAAATACCGGATAGTGCCACGGTACCTAAGGCTAATAAGATAAATAGAATTACTTGTTGTTGAGTCGTCCCTTGGTAACCATAGCCATAAATATAGACATAACCAATCACTAGGCTAAATAGGAGGAGCGTTCCCATTACTAATGCGATTTGGTTTACACGAAATAATGGCGCGGGTTTTGCCTTGGGCTGACTGCGGCGTTTAATGATACGCCAAAAAGGTAAATTACTATCAATAAACGGGTTTTCAGATGCGGGAGCCCCTTTGATACCAAAATGGTGCTCAGTTTCAGGCAATTTGGAAAATGTACCAAACAGTTTGTCCCAAAAAATAAAACTGCCACCAAAATTACGGTTGGAATAATGCCCTTCCTTGACATGATGAACTCGGTGGTGTTGTGGCGTTACCATGAATTTCTCTAACCAACCCAAACGAGGGATCAGCGCACTGTGGTTAAAAAACTGAATGGTATAGTGCAATATTGAAACGGTGATAAACACCTCTAAGGGGATCCCCATTAGCGCCAGTAACATAAAGAATGGGATTGATGTCAGTGATGAGTACCAAGAATTACGCACACCTAATGATAGATTATAGTGTTCCCCTTGGTGATGTACCACATGAACGGCCCATAAAACACGGTAGGTATGGTGCAAACGGTGTAGCCAGTAAAAACCAAAGTCCCAAGCCAAAATCGCAAACACCCACACCAGTGCGGTTGGCCAGTTTTCAACGAGGTTGAATGAGTAGTGGGTCACGACAAAGCCGTAACAGAAAATCTCTAACCCTCTGAATAACCATAACATGATATGGCCGGAATTGAGGTTGAATACCAATTCTTGCCAGCTAACGGTGCCTTTTTGTGTTTTAGCGATCACTAAACCTTCTGCGACTACGACCGCTAACATGAAAACAATCGGAAAGGTTAATTCATTCATTAGTGTTTCTCTTTAAGACAAACTTCGCAGTGTGAACAATCACTAATGCTCCACAAGCGGTGAGTGCGCCAGTGACAACATCAATAAATAAATGGCGTTTTAACACCAATACAGAGACACAAATAGCAATGGCCCAAATCACGGCGAGAACCGTGCGAAATTTTTGTTGTGTTGACCATAATGCATTCAGTACGACGAGAGTCAATGAGACATGTAGAGAAGGGAGTAAATTTTGTGGGCTATCAATATCAATCAATGCAGACAAAACCCGCCCAGATAAGGTTGAAAAGTCGTAATCGTGGTACAGCATGGTCGTGGGATACCACAGATAGACCGCCCCAGAAACCAGCGCACAGAGCTGCATGGCATACATGAGTGAGCGAGCCTTTCTTAGAGGGCTGAGAAAATACCCAAGTGGGATAAACAGGAAAAATGAGAGATAAAGCCAGATGGCGTCGGGTGAAAATGGCACGGCATTATCAATCTCACTGGGGGACAAAATATGAGCCTGCCCCGTTATTTGCCCGGTATATTGATAAACAATACCAACGGTTCCCCAGCCGAGCAGGCAATAAATAAAGCGAGTGAATAATTCTTTGCTACTCATTTCGCTTCCTTACGGGTTATGCGTCGCTTTTTAACCGAGAGTGTTTGCATAATAGCAGCTGATGATAATTGCCAATCTAATTGAGTAATATCAACGTGTTGGTTTGCAAAATAGCTTACCAGTTGTTGTTGGCAATGGGACAGCTCCGTAGGAGAACATTCAGCCTGTAAATATAATGAGTTTCCTTGCTGTGTTAAGCGGAAATCGGCAGTAACAGGTAAGTGATTCACAATAACCCGAGCACAGGGATCAGCGAAAATCGTCACAATTTTGCCGTTATAGCCTGGAAGTTGCAGCAAGTCATCACAGCGGCCCTCAATGCGTTCAATCGCCATTTCAGGAGAGCCACAGGGGCAGGCATTTTTTTTCACCACTAACACATCATCCAGTTGATAGCGAACAATAGGCTGTGTTTTACGGGTGAAATCCGTGATAATCGGCGAAAAACGGTCATTATCAAGCCAATTAGGCTCAATATGCACAAACGCTTCATTTAAGTGCAAAGTACCATGGGAACAAGTACAGCCTAAAAACCCTTCCGTTGCTTGGTAGACTTCCCCGACATTGGGGAAGCACCCTTGTAATTTTTGTTTGTCATGAGGCTCTAATACCTCAGCGACAGAAATCACTTTTTGTGTATTTAATTGAATTTTTTGTTGGCTGATGGCATCAGCAATCGCGCATAACACTTGGGCTGGCGCAACGATGATGGAAGGTTGATATTGTTCAAGCGCAGCGAGTTGTAGGTCAAAATCTGCAAAAAGGTCATAAAAACGTAGTGAAATCCAACGGTTATTGACACTTTCATACAGGTTATTATTGGCACGTAAAAACAGTGCAACGCGTTCACCACTAAACAAGCCTTTAGGTAACATTTTAGCTAACATACTGCCAGACCAGACATTTTGTTCTTCTGGGCTAACAACGAACAGACCTCGACGGCCTGAAGTTCCAGAGGATAACCCGACACTGTAGCGCCCCACTTTAGGGGCAAAATCCCGAGATTGCTCACTTTTTTGCGCACATTCTAGAAGTTTTTGACTAGAAAGCCCGGCGGTATTCATTTCATCAAAATTATCCATCATGATTTGCTTATTCATAATGGGGAAATCATGTAACTCTTGATGAATATAAGGCTGAAAATAGGGGCTTTTGGTTAATACGTTGCGCTTGAATTGTGCCAAATGTCGTTGTTGATGGGCTTCTAGTTCATCCCGAGTTTTAAATTTTAAACGGCGTGCGCGCCAGTAATGCCAGAGCATCGAGAGGATCACAATAAATCCCCTTCATGGCACAGTTGGATAACCACATTGCGTTTATCAATCTCATGCAATTTATTTAGTGTTTCATAATAAGCTTGCTTATCATCCATGATGATATTGGCAATTGCCATAGGGCCGCGTAATTCACGATAATTAGTGGGAGACCAAGCCGCATCGCCTGCGAGCAATATCCAGCCTGAGTTAGTTAGTACACACAAACCAATATGTCCTGCAGCATGCCCAGGGAGAGGGACAATGAGTAACGTTTTCTGCTGATTGACGGCATAGCCTTCGCCTAAAACTTGCAATTCATTGGGTAACGCGACCTTGGGGAAACCTTCATAAAATACAGTACGTTGTTCGAAGTCGTCAGGTAATAGACCACTGACAAAGGCATTTTTCAATGCAGCAAACCCAGTTAAAGGGCGAGTTTTAGCCCAACCATCCCCTGAACAAATAATGGGTATGATGGGGAAGTCACGTAGCCCTGCGATATGGTCGCCATGAAAATGGGACAAAATCACACCATTGATATCATTAGGTTTTAGGCCATCACTAGCCAATTGATTGACAAGGGCGTCTTTGCTGTCGAAATACACAGGGGTAACTGTTCGGTATAGCCGCATAATGCCATGGCGCGTATGATCATAAAAATGGGTGGCATAACCGGTATCAAACAGCCAACGTTGGTGTTCATCTTCAATCAGCCATGCTCTTGCTGGGAATTTACAGGATTTAAAACTAGCACCTTTTAATGCGACACAGCCTGGATGTGTGCAATAACCCACCTCATATTGATGAATAGTTAGCATGGGTTCTCCTGTTGTTTCAGCCATTTCGCAGTTAAATGAACGCCTTGTTGCATGCTATATAAAGGATAGTAACCCAGCTCTTGTTGGGCTTTTTGGTTATCTAATGTCATGGTGAAATAGGCAGCTCCAAGGCTATAGCGTGTCAGTAATGGCTCTTTTCCCGTTAAATAGCCAATGGTCTCTAATAGACAGGCAATAGCATACAGTAAAGGGTAAGGGGCTGAACGAATTTCACAATCTAAGTTAAGTTCACTAAATAGCTGATTTAATGTTTGTTTAAGTGCTTGAGGCTGTTGGTTCGTAATATTATAAATGGCGCCACTGGGGAGTGTTTCTTTGAACGTCGCCAGCTGCATGCTGTGAACCACATTTCCCACATAGGTGAGGTCAAAATGGTTATTTCCCCCATTAGGTAAGACCAACTTTCCTTTTCGTGATTTTATTTGGGCAAGCAAACGCGGTAGCAAAACGCGATCATGAGGGCCAAATAAGCCTCGAGGGCGCAAAATAGTGTAACGCGTTGTTGGAAACTGCCTAACACACTGTTCTATCATAGTCTCGGCTAAATATTTTGTTCTAGCGTATTGGTTAGCGAAATGTTTATTAACCGTAGACTCAGGAATATTTTGCTGGTGGGTGAAATTAAAATAGATGGCAGGGGTGGAAATATGGATAAAGCGTGAAACTTTGGCTTCCCCCGCAGCGGTAGCCAATATTTGAGTTGCATGAACGTTTGTTTTCTCAAAATCTTGGCGTTTTCCCCAAGGCGAGGAAAGGGCAGCGCAATGCCAAATTGCATCACAGCCCGCCATGAGTATTTTTGCTTCTTGAACGGTAAGTTCAGATAATTCACTGGCAATAAATGTTGCACCTAATTGGCTTAACTGTTCCCCTGCTTGATGGTTTCGGCCACAAGCGACGACATCAATGCCTCTTTGAAGTAAGTACTCGCTAGCATTACGTCCCAGGCCACTTGTTGCGCCTGTTACCAAGATCTTCATGGCACCAACACCATAGCGCACAACGCTAAACCGGCGGCAGTACCAATCAGCATCGCACTTTGTTTTTCATAGAAACGGCCTGTGATAATCGCTTCGTGCAGTGCTGAAGGAATCGATGCCGCGACTTGGTTCCCGCGGTGACGGTAAATATCAATCAGTTGGTCAGTCGTCACGCCTACACGTTGGCGCATATGTTCTAAAGAAAGGTGACTGGCTTGGTGTGGAATAACGGTACCAATTTGTTTGAGCTGTAAACCCGATTCACTGAAAACCTGTTGCATAAAATCTTCAATCAAAGAAGACGCGAGGCGAAACAGTTTTTTCCCTTGCATATGAAAAAGAAAATCATCGTCAGTCATACCTGAGCGCGGGTTGCATCTTGTGCCACCTGCGCGAATTTCGCAAAAATCGATCCCTGCAGTATAGGTGGTATGGGTGTAAGAAATAATTCCGCTATTTCCATCTCCTTTTTCCACAACAACACAAGCTGCGCCATCACCAAAAATCAGCGATGATTCTTTATCTTGCCAGTCAATACCGCGCGAGGCGATATCTGCAGAAACAATTGCGATGCGTTGGTAAGTACTGGTGGCTAATAACCCAGCCGCGACCTGAAGTGCAGTGATGAAGCTGATGCAACTGGAGTTGACATCAAAGCAGGCAATACCTTGGTTTAAATTCGATTGTTCAAGGATATGCGCAGCTGAACACGGTAGCGCTTGCACTGGGATAGCTGAAGCATTGATTAGCATATCAATACTGCTTGGTGCGATATGGTTCGCATGCAATGCATTTTGAATCGCTAGTGCGGCTAATACTGCTTGTGAATCGGTATGAGTTGCATGGAAGCGGTATTCGATACCTGAATGTTTTTCGACAAACCCTTTTGGTTTATTTAATTTTTCATCCAACATGGATGAGTAAATTTTATGCTCAGGAAGTGCAACTCCAGAAGCAATGATTTTTAGGGGGGTTATTGACTGGTTACCAGACATATCAATATGTGCCTATCTTGCGATGATAATGACAATAAATATCAGAGTTCAAATATTTAATATATAGGAATTACGGAGAGGAATTACGGAATTATTCTTATTCGCTCTCTCTTGAAAATGTTTTATAAACTTCATCAATCAATTCATTGATGGTGTTTTGCCATAATTTAGGCAATGAAGTCTGCCATACCACATCAATACACCATTGGGCTTGTTCACAATGTTGAGCGAGTGTCATTTGAGCTTAAAGTTTCACTTAAGGCATGAAAAAGCCTCATCTGGTAACTTTGGCACATGCCAATAACCAGTAATACATATCTCAGGCAACACCACTATTTTCACGTCTTGTTGTTCGACTTGGGTAATAAAGTTATGAATGCGGCCTAGGTTATAGGTCTTATCATTAGGGCGATGTTGAAACTGAACTGTTGCAGCGTGGAGTAGGGGTTATATTGCATTCTTTTTATCTCCTTAGGTTAAGGAGATAAAAATATGTCGTTCGAACAAAAAATAATGAGTTATTTTTGTATTTTATTATTATAAGTTGTTGAATATAATATTTAACTAACTCGTTACAGGTGTTTTTTTCGGGTAAGTTAACTTAAAAAGATGATTCATAGTTACATTATGCGAAAAAAATCTTTAATTTAGCTTTAATATTCTTATATTATCAACTTTGCTTAAAGGTGCTTGGGTGATTTTATCTTAATAAGTGTCTTTATTTAGTGAATTGGCCATGTAAGTAACCTTTATTCTTAGCATTAAAGGCAAGAAACTAACTTAAGCTATGAGCGCAAAATGTAATAATGATAGGTGTCTTTCTTGTCATTTTGACTATTTATTGGGGAAATTGCGAAGTGAAATGCTTGTATTACTCATTTTGTAATGCTCCAGGCTAATATTATTATGTTTTATTTTTGTTATTTTCCATTTTAACTCTATAAAATTGCAATATACATTTGTGATTTGTTACAATTTGAAATAAATGTAACTTGTTGTTATTTAAAGGTTATTTATGTCATAAATTGTTTTATTTTACTCTAAATATGTGTTAATGAAGGCTATCGACATTTTTTTACTTTAATTATGAGTAACTTGCTCTATTCATGATTAAATAGTAGTAATTTAAAGGGTATTTCAGTTTTTTATATTCTAAACCCTTAATGTGAGTAAGTTAAAATTGCTATTAATCTAATCATAATAAATGATAAAAATAAAAAACCATTGTCAGTTGTTTTTTTGAAGTAAACATTAAAAATGTAAAAATTAAATTAATTTATAAAAATAAATACATAAAAATACTTATTAATCAATGAATACCATATTAAATCAACAGTAAATGCCTTTATTTTATTGGAAATTAAATTTACGGCATATTTCCCGATGTTACCATTGGTGATGGTTATTATTTTTTTTGATTTAAAATCAACACCTTGAGATGGTGTAATTCGTTTTATAAAAAATAGTAACTAATATGAACAATGTGATTTTTATCTTATAAGATAATCAAAGCTTAAATAATGAAATATTGATAGGTTTCAATGGCTTTAATTTATTATATTGATCGTTATAAACAGTTTTACTTTTATATATTGAAAACTATAATTAACTCAAATTTCGTGTTTTAATTGGTTCTTGCTATTTTGATTTGGATATATAAGCGGTGTATAATCAGTGCAGTTTATTATGTTAAAGATTTTGATCTGTAATATAATTTAGCCATTTAATATTTTAGGTTATTTTGGGCTATTGTTAATGATAAATGTAAATCGGATAGTAGGCAGAGAGATTAGAAAAAGAAGAAAGCACTTAGGGCTTTCAGGTATTGAATTAGCGAATCTTGTTGGCGTTAGTCAGCAGCAAATTTCCCGCTATGAAAGAGGCGAGTGCAATATTAATATTGAGAATTTGCACGTGCTTGCTAATGCGTTAGAAACTGAAATGATTTGTTTTTTTATCGATGATGTTTTTATCAATAAAGAAAATAATTAATTTAAAAAATAAGAATAATCTGGTTACAAGATTAAATTAATAAAGTTATATGTTTTTAAATTAATTAATAATTTAAATTAATAAAGGTGTAGTGTTTTTACTTTTATCTAGTAAAAACCTAGATCTTGTATTTTATTTATCATTACACTCTCAGTAAATAAATATCAACTTAATAATTTATTGATTATTAGGTGATTGGTACATCTGTCGTCTTTTTATAGGAAAATATAAATGAAATTAACTAAAATTGCATTAGCTACAATTATCGCTTCTTCATTTGGTATTGCACACGCAGCACCTGTAGATCAAGGAAGTGGCATCATCAACTTTACTGGTAAAGTGATTAATGCACCTTGCTCAATCCCTGGTGATGGTACAATCAACGTTGACCTTGGCCAAGTTGCAAATAAAGTATTGGAAACTGGTAACAAATATAGCCAAAGCGTTCAATACAATATCCAGTTAGAAAACTGTGATTTAGGTGCAGTGACAGATGCTGACAACAAAGTTATCTTCCCTGCGGTTAGCAAAGTTAAAGTAACGTTCACTGGTACTCCAGATACTACAGCTAAAGAATTGCTGGCAAATACTGGTACTTCTAAAGGTGTGGGTGTTCGTTTAATCAACGCAGATGGCGCAACAATGAAAGTTGGTGATACCAGCGTTGAGATGCCATTAGCGGATGGTCCAAATAAATTAGCATTCAGTGCACGTGTTGAAGCAAATGGTAGCAAAGTTGAAACTGGTAGCATTATTTCTCAAGCAACTTACGCTTTAAACTACCTGTAATTTTTTATTTTAAATAACAGGCATATATTTGCCTGTTATTTTCCTTTTTTTATTTTTTGACAGGGAACATCATGTCTCTATTGCCTCAGTTTAAAATAAATAAAATATTATTTTCAATTGCTTTGGCGTTTTCCGTTTCGGGAATAGCGAATGCAGTGGAATTTAATATGAATATTATTGATGCTAAGGACAGAGATAATATTGATTTGAGTCAGTTTTCTAATCCCGATTTTATTCCTGCTGGTGAATATTTAACAGATATTACATTGAATGGTAGAAAGTTATCTGGGCAGTATTTAATTAAATTCATTGAAGAGAGTAAAGATACTTCAACACTCTGTATTACACCAGAGATGGTAAATATTTTTGCATTAAAAAAGAAGGTAAAGGAAGAACTTCTGCAAAATAATAATGGCCAGTGTGTTGAACTATCTAAAAATTTAGATATTACCTATCGCTTTGATAAAGCGAATCAGAATATCTTATTTTCTATCCCTCAAGCTTGGCTTGAATATGATGACCCGTATTGGGTTCCACCTTCCCAATGGGAAAATGGGATTACGGGCGCATTTCTCGACTATAACCTGTTTGTCAATTACTCAGCGCCTAAAAATAACAGTGAAACATTCAGTGGTAGTAGTAACGGTACCGCTGGCGTTAACTTAGGAGCTTGGCGTTTTCGTGCTGACTATCAATATCAATATAATCGTTCTCAAGGTAAAACGAATGAGCGGTTTGATTGGACTCAGTTATACGCTTTTCGTGCTTTACCTCAAATGGGTGCAAAGGTTTTACTTGGTGAGTCTTATTTGAAGACTGACTTATTTGATAGTTTTCGCTTTATAGGGGCGTCTATTTTTAGTGATAACCGGATGCTTCCACCTTCATTACGCGGTTATGCACCTCAGGTTACCGGTATTGCGAAAACGAATGCGATGGTGATTATTTCACAGAATGGGCGTGTGATTAAGCAAGTTAAAGTCGCTCCAGGGCCATTTAATGTTCAAGATATCACTGAAGCGGTACAAGGTACTTTAGATGTAACCATTGAGGAAGAAGATGGTTCAAAAACCACTTATCAAGTGACAGCGGCATCGTTGCCATTTTTAACGCGTCAGGGGCAGCTACTTTATAAATTTACCATGGGGCAATCCGACCCATTTGGTCGCTCACAGAAAATTGATCCTAAGTTTATTGTAGGAGAAGTTTCCTATGGTTTATTTGGTGATACATCCATCTTTGGTGGGTTAATTGCAACGGTAGATAATAACAATTATCAAGCGATGAACTTGGGGATAGGGCAAAACATGAATATGTTTGGTGCTATCTCTGTTGATATCACTCGCACCCATGCAAATTTAGATAATTTTGGATCTTATTCAGGTAATAGCTATCGTTTAAATTATTCTAAACGTTTTGAATCTACCAATTCACAGATAACATTCGCAGGCTATAAATTTTCTGAAAAAGAATTCTTAACGATGCCTCAATACATTGATGCAGCTAACGGTGTGCTTGATTTTAGACGTGACAAAAACGTCTATACCGCGTCTTTTAATCAATACATTAGCCCACTGGATTTAACTGTCTATTTTAATGCTTCTCATCGCCAATTTTGGAATAGTGAATCAACAACAAACTTTGGGATGAGTTTTAGTAAGTTATTTAGTATTGGGCAAATTAAAAATATTTCCGGCACATTATCACTCAATAAAATTAAATATGAAGAGACGGATGATAATCAAATTTATCTATCTTTCTCCGTGCCACTCGAAAATGGCGCTTCAGTGAGTTATGACGCTCAGTATGCAGACAATGACCATAGCTTTGGTCAATCTGTGGGTTATTACAGTGCAAACGAGAATAACAACTATTGGAGTATGCGTGTTGGTGGTGATCAGCACAAACTTGGACGCGCAGAACCAAATATCAGTGGTAGTTATCAATATTCATCACCTTATGGCGTATTAAATGTTAATGCGACTGAAAATGTGAACTCATATCGTGCTGTCGGTGGTAGTTGGTATGGTTCCATGACAGCAACGAAATACGGTGCGGCCATGCACCGCAACGGGACTAACAACGAGCCTCGTGTGATGATTGATAGTGACAATGTTGCAGGGATTTCGATTGATAATGGCGAATCAGTCACAAACCGATTTGGGATTGGTGTAGCGACAAGCTTAAATAGTTTTTCTAATTCAGATGTTTACATTGATATGAATACATTACCTGATGATGTAGATGTCAATGACAACATTATTGGTAAAACCCTGACTGAGGGGTCAATTGGTTATCAGAGAATAAAAGCGAATCAAGGAAAACGTATTTTAGCAATTATCCGTTTGAATAATGGAAATTATCCACCGCTTGGCACCAGTGTGATTGAGTCAAGCACAGGAAGAGAAGTCGGAATTATTGCTGATAGCGGCGTTGCGTATTTAACGGGTGTGGATCCAGAAGAAAGCTACATAGTGAAATGGGCTGCGGGCGCAAACCAATGTAGTTTGAATTTACCTAATATTGCCGAAAAAAATCAGGGTAAAGTCCTGATCCCTTGCCAATAAAGGAATGATGTATGAGTAAAAAGTATGTAGTAGCTTTAGGATTTTCATTAGTTTTTGTCGGCATGCAAGTTGCGTCTGCTGCGATCAATATTGACCGTACACGAATTATTTTTCCAGGCAAAGATAAATCAATAAGTCTGGTTATTAATAATCAAAGTAAAACAATGCCTTATTTAGCTCAATCTTGGATGGAAGATGAAAAAGGGAATAAGGTTTCTGAACCTTTTACGGTTTTACCACCGATGCAACGTGTTGAGCCTAATGCTAAAAACCAAATAAAAATTATTAAAACAGAGGGAATTGATGCTCTTCCACAAGATAGAGAATCGCTGTTCTATTTAAATGTGCGCGAAATCCCCCCTGTTGCAGATAAAGAAAATGTTGTTCAGATTGCGATTCAAAGCCGTCTAAAAATGTTTTATCGGCCACCTCAAATCGAAAATAATAGCGACAAAGTATGGGCTAAAGAGCTGAAATATACGCATACAGGTGGACAATTATTAATTGAAAACCCAACTAAATATTACGTGACACTGGGTTACCTTAGTAACAACAACCAGAAAAATTTCCCTGGTTTTGAAAGTGTGATGATTGCTCCGCTTTCTAAGGAAAGTGTCTCCGTGCCGACAAGCGGTTTTAATCAATTATATACCGGCTATATGGATGATTACGGTGGGATGAAAATGTTGACTTACCAATGCGCTGCGTCGACCTGCCAGCTGTCAAAAGAGAGCCAATAGGATTTTAGATATGAGAAATTGCTACTTTTCAATATGTCTTTTCATGCTATCTCTATGTGGAAGCCAAAGCTATGCAGATAGTAGCATGATGAGAGGTGATCTTAATTTTACAGGGAATGTAGTGGCATTGCCTTGTAAAATTTCATTTTACTCTATAGATCAAAATATTGAATTAGGCCCAATATCTCTGAATTATTTTAATGAAATTGGGGATAGAAGCCCTAAGCATGAAATCAAATTAAAATTTGATGACTGCATTTTCCCAAAACGCGATCGCGATGATAGGGATCCAGTTGTCAGGATCATGTTTATTTCAGAGCCAACTGCAAGTACAGACCGCAATTTATTTGGTGGTAAAACCATTCTAAATGGCTACGGCATTCGCTTAATGGATAAAGATAGCAATATTGTTCCTAATGGCGAATATCGTAGTTATCCAATCTATTTTGATGATAACCAGCAAATTACGATTTATTCCATGCTAGAGAGTTATCTACCCAGAAATGAATTAACAGTGGGTAATATTAAAACGCAAATTACCTTAAATATTACTTACCTATAAGGTGTATAAATCATGATACACAGGTTTATTCAAAAATATGGTTTTTATATTGTATTTCTATTCGTTTTTATTAGCCCAAAAACCTTTGCATTAGATTGTGTGGAAGCCGGAACCGGAGTGGTTATTAAACCTGCAGTACCTGTTGGCCAATTAGCTATTCCGGCAGATACACCAGACGGAACAATTATTTGGCAATCTGACCCACTGACAGTCACCGTTTTTTGCGACAACGTGCTTGGAAATATGGTTGACGTTGTTCATATGTATTTTAACCCAACATCTCAAAAGTTAGGTACTGGCTTACTACTCGGTGCGAACTATCAAGGCCAACAGCTTGAGAGAGATAAACAAAAAGTGAGTTTAGGTACAAAACCAATTAGTGGCAACGAAAACGTGACAGTGACGGTGACATTTACACTGTATATCAAAGTGACAGGGACTGTACCGCCATCAGGTAACTATGAGGGTGATAATCAATTTACAGTTTTCCAATTTGATGGGAGCGGTGGGATCAATACGACACCAGGGGCGAAAAACTTACGCTACTCGATATCTGGATTACGGGGGATCCGTTTCTTAAAGTGCGGCGCAGATATTAAAGTTTTCCCTGAGTCACAGCAAATTGATTTTGGCCAGCTAATGATTACAGACTTGAATCAAGGGAAAGAGTTTAAAAAGGATTTTCAAGTTCAAGCGGTGAAAAGAGGTTGTCTTGATAATTTCTCTATGAATATCAATTTTGAAACGACTGATCCACTGAATGGTGAATATGCGATTGATTTAAAAAATGGCACCAACTTAATAATTATGGACGATAAAAGTAATAATATAAAATTCAATTACTTCCAGTTTTTTGGTAGCCTACCGCAAGGAAGTACTTCAGTAACCCGTGATTACAGTGCAACAATTAAAAAGGCGGGGACGGTGAAAACGGGTGGATTTAACGCCTCAACCATTGTTCGAATTAACTATTATTGATATCAGTAATATATCGATGTGAGTGATAGTTAAAATGGATTGTATAAAATGATAATAAAAGAGTGGGCTTTTGGCCCACTCTTTTATTATATAACTGTGTGTTATGTAACTGTATGATTATGTAACAGCATGGCTATGCTACATCGTCATACCGGCTAACGAAAGTTAGCGCACTCCTTTGCGCTAGGGTGGCTAACTCTATTTAACACATTTGCCGCAAGTTTCATTTTGCACTTGCTCAAAGAAGTTATTTCCTTTGTCATCAACCAAAATGAACGCAGGTAACCCTTCAACTTCCATTTTCCAAATTGCTTCCATTCCAAGTTCTGGATATTCAAGGCAATTTAGGCTTTTCACATATTCTTGAGCAAGTATTGCTGCGGACCCACCAATACTGCCTAAATAGAACCCACCATGCTTTTTACAGGCATCCGTCACCAATTGAGTTCGGTTACCTTTCGCCAACATTAGCATGCTGCCACCGTGGGACTGGAATAGATCGACATAAGGATCCATCCGATTACCGGTTGTTGGGCCCAAAGAACCGGAAACCATATCTTCAGGTTTCTTCGCTGGGCCTGCGTAATACACCATGTGATCTTTAAAGTATTGAGGCAGTTCTTCGCCGCTATCTAAACGCTCTTTCAATTTCGTATGCGCAATATCCCGAGCAATAATAAGTGGCCCACTGAGGGAAACACGTGTTGATACAGGGTGTTTACTCAGCTCAGCCAAAATGTCTTTCATTGGGCGGTTGAGGTCAATATGTACTACTTTTCCTTCAGCTTGATTACGCATAGACTCAGGAATGTATTGGGCTGGGTTGTGCTCCATTTTTTCAAGCCATAAACCGCTTTTGGTTATTTTGGCTTTAATGTTTCTATCAGCAGAGCAAGAAATAGCTAAGCCGATTGGGCAAGAGGCACCGTGGCGAGGTAAACGAACAACACGAACATCGTGAGCAAAATATTTACCACCAAATTGTGCGCCAAAACCAAGATGACGTGAAGCTTCTAATAACTCATTTTCTAGCTCTATATCACGGAAGGCACGGCCATACTCATTACCTGTGGTTGGCAGATTATCGTAGTATTTTGCAGAGGCAAGTTTGGCGGTTTTCAGGGTTGTTTCTGCAGAAGTACCACCGATAACAAAGGCAATATGATAAGGCGGGCAAGCTGTTGTGCCTAGATTCCGCATTTTTTCAATTAAGAAATTTTTTAACTTAGCTGGAGTTAATGTTGCTTTTGTTTCTTGGTAAAGTGCTGATTTATTTGCTGAACCGCCGCCTTTGTTAACAAACAGGAAATGATATTCATCGCCAGTGGTCGCAAAAATGTCAAACTGAGCAGGTAGGTTTGTGCCAGTATTGACTTCATTAAACATATCTAGCGGGGCATTTTGAGAAAAACGTAGGTTTTCGTGTTGGAAGACGTTATAAATCCCTCGAGAGAGGTACTCTTCGTCGTCGCAGTCTGTCCAAACTTGTTGACCTTTTTTCCCAACAACCGCGACAGTGCCCGTATCTTGGCAGTTTGGTAATATACCTTTTGCCGAAATTTCAGCATTGCGAAGTAACTGCAATGCAACATATCTGTCGTTTTCGCTGGCTTCTGGGTCATGTAAGATAGCAGCGACTTGTTTCTGGTGCGCGGCTCTTAAAAAAAACTGAGATTCATAAATTGCGTGTTCGGCAAGGAGGGTTAATGCTTCAGGTTCAACTTTTAAAATTTGCTTTCCCGCAAATTGTTCTACAGAAACATATTTATCAGAGACTTGGAAATACTCGGTTTTATCCTCAGATAATGGATAAGGTTCTTGGTAAAAAAACTCTTTATTAGCCATTTTGCTCACTCACATATTAATTTCAGTGGAATTTCCAAAAATAGTCACCCGCAGGCTTATGTTTATTCTTTAATTGGTTTAACGCGAAAGATACAAAGTAAAATTTATAGGTGCAATAATGAAACAAAAATCACAAAATAAATCACTAAAAGTTACAGTTCAGCTTGGGATTATACTAATTTGATTATTATATTCAAAGGGATGCAGGGGATAATATGATGTTGGTTAAATTTATTGAGATAAAAGATAAGGATTAATGAAAATTAGATTTAAATCACATAATAATATTATTAACTGCAACTTTAATTATTTGTTATAGATGTTACCGGTTATTTGATTTTTTTATGTGTAATCACGATATATACCTATTGAATATAATTACCATCATAACTTGATAATTTTGTTATACGGTTTTTATTGTATTTTTCTTGTGCATCTAATAGTAAGATTTATATCACTGAATACATTAATTAAAAAATTTAAAATAATAAAAACTATTAATTTTATAATTATTATTTTTATTGTGAATTGTATTAACCCTATGAATTTTAGTGTATTTGACTTAAGTTTCACCCTCTAATGCATCATGTAAATCTATAGATATAGGCGGATTAATTCTATATATCGCTATGTTGCTTATTTTTCTCAAAAATCTGTTTTATTTATTGAGAATTCATAATGAAAGGCAAACGAAGTTGTGAAAATGGCTTTCAATTTACAAAAACAGTGTTTATCATGCATGCCTTATGAAGTTTAAATGGCGCTACTGGTTTTGGGCTTTGCTGGGGAAAATAATTTGCTTATGTCACGTTAAGTCGACAGAGTAAACCTCCGACAAGCTTATACAGTCTTTAACGGTGGCGGTTCTATCTGCATTATTCCTAGGGATAGAGTGTATAAATAAATGACTGAGACAACCTCTCTGACACCACTCATTGAATTAAAATCTTTAAGTAAAGGTTTTGATGGCAAACAAATTATTTCTGAGCTTGACTTAACCATTCAGAACGGTGAGTTTTTGACCATTCTTGGGCCTTCTGGTTGCGGCAAAACGACGGTTTTACGTCTTATTGCTGGGTTAGAAGATGCCGATGACGGTCAAATTATTCTTGATGGTCAAGATATTACAGATATTCCTGCAGAACAGCGTTTTGTGAACACTGTGTTCCAGAGCTACGCTTTATTTCCTCATATGACGGTTTTCGATAACGTTGCTTTTGGCCTACGCATGCAAAAAACGCCTGCGGCTGAAATTCAAAAGCGTGTCGACCAAGCCTTACGTATGGTGCAGCTAGAAGATTTTGCTGAGCGTAGACCCAACCAACTGTCTGGTGGCCAACAACAGCGTGTGGCGATAGCCCGTGCGGTAGTGAATCGCCCGAAAGTCCTACTGCTGGATGAATCATTGTCTGCGCTTGATTATAAACTGCGCAAACAAATGCAAAATGAGCTAAAAGCCCTTCAACGAAAACTGGGGATCACGTTTATTTTTGTGACTCACGATCAAGAAGAAGCCTTAGCCATGTCTGATCGGATCATTGTGATGCGTGAAGGGCGAATTGAGCAAGACGGCACACCTCGTGAAATCTATGAGGAACCGAAAAACCTATTTGTTGCTCAATTCATTGGTGAAATTAATATTTTTGATGCGAAAGTATTGTATCGCATTGATGATAAACGTATTCGTGCCAATGTTGAAGGTCATGAATGTGATATTTTCACTGAGCTCTCTGTCAACGAAGGGCAACACGTTAGTGTGTTATTACGTCCTGAAGACTTGCGCGTTGAAGAAGTAAATGATGCAGATAACCATCCAGGGCTGATTGGCTACGTTCGTGAACGTAACTATAAAGGCATGACGTTAGACTCAGTGGTTGAAATGGAAGATGGCAAAATTGTCATGGTGAGCGAATTCTTCAATGAAGATGACCCCGATGTCGACCACTCCCTTAACCAAAAAGTTGCTGTGACTTGGGTTGAAAGCTGGGAGGTAGTTCTGGATGATCATTCGTAAACATAAAATTTTGCAGAACGTTATTATCACCGGGGTAGTCGCCTGGCTGCTGCTATTCGTCTTTTTGCCTAATATTATGATTATCGGCACTAGCTTTTTGACGCGTAGCGACACCAACTTAGTTGACTTAGTTTTTACGTGGGATAACTACATTCGCTTGTCTGACCCGATGTATGCAGAAGTGATGTTGCACTCGCTCAATATGGCGGTGATCGCAACTTTTTTCTGTTTAGTAATTGGCTATCCATTTGCCTTTATATTGGCAAGGTTACCTAAACGGGTACAACCTTTGATGCTGTTTCTGTTAATTGTGCCATTTTGGACCAATTCATTGATCCGTATCTACGGGTTAAAAGTTTTTCTCAGTACCAAAGGGTACTTAAATGACTTTTTACTGTGGGTTGGTGTTATCGATAAACCGTTGAAAATTATGTATACACCGGAGGCCGTCATATTAGGCCTTATCTATATATTGCTGCCATTTATGGTGATGCCGCTGTATTCAAGTATTGAAAAATTGGATAAGTCATATATAGAGGCTGCAAAAGACCTCGGTGCGAATAAATTTCAGCGGTTTGTGAAAATCATCATTCCGTTAACGATGCCAGGAATTATTGCAGGCTGTTTGCTGGTTTTATTACCCGCAATGGGGCTGTTTTATGTAGCGGATTTAATGGGTGGTGCGAAAAATCTACTGATCGGTAACGTGATTAAGAGCCAGTTCTTAAATATTCGTGATTGGCCATTCGGGGCCGCAACCAGCATTTTCCTCACAGCGATGATGGGGTTATTGCTGTATGTCTATTACCGAGCAGCTAAGCTTCTGAATAAAAAGGCATATGAAGAATGATCGGACGTACTCTCCGTGGTGGCTTTATGGCCATCATCTACGCTTATCTTTATATTCCAATCATTATTTTGATTGTTAATTCCTTTAATGAGTCACGTTTTGGTATTCAGTGGCAAGGGTTTTCAACTAAATGGTATGAATTACTGAGTAATAACGATAGCTTATTAGAAGCTGCGGGGCATTCATTAACCATGGCGGTTTTGTCAGCGACTTTCGCGACAGCCATTGGCACATTAACCGCCGTTGCATTATTTCGCTATCGCTTTAGAGGAAAACCTTTTGTTGGTGGCATGTTATTTGTGGTCATGATGTCACCTGATATCGTCATGGCGATTTCGTTATTGGTTCTATTTATGATCCTTGGGGTCTCGCTAGGTTTTTGGTCATTGCTTTTTTCCCATATTACATTCTGTCTACCCTTTGTAGTGGTGACGGTGTATGCAAGGTTAAAGGACTTTGATGTGAAGATGCTAGAAGCAGCGCGCGACCTTGGAGCGGGTGAATTTACCATTTTGCGTAAAATTATTTTACCTTTGGCATTACCTGCGGTTGTTGCCGGCTGGCTACTCAGTTTTACCTTGTCGATGGATGATGTGGTGGTTTCCTCATTTGTCACGGGGCCAAGTTATGAAATTTTGCCATTGAAAATATATTCCATGGTAAAAGTTGGGGTTTCCCCAGAAGTTAACGCATTGGCAACGGTGCTGTTGATTATGTCCCTCTTACTGGTGTGTTTAAGCCAGTGGGTGATGCGGGATAAATACTCAAAAAAAACTAAGTAATACGTTAAACGACGGTGCTGCCCATTTTTATCGGGCAACATCTTTTTTCAGTGCCATTCGGCGAGAGGGTGGGCTCCAACTGAGCCTATTAGATATAACCCCGAAATCATTCAAGCGGCTGCTTGGTGCATTAAGGGATAAAAAACACTTTGTTGAGGGAATCTCAGTAATGAAAAAATGGTCCTATCTACTGGCAGCGGGTTTAATGGCTGCAAGTATTGGCACGGCGACTGCCGCTGACGATAACAAAGACGTACTGTATTTCTATAACTGGACAGAATATGTTCCCCCCGGTTTATTAGAGCAATTTACCAAAGAAACTGGCATCAAGGTGATTTACTCCACCTATGAATCAAACGAAAGCATGTATACCAAGCTAAAGACCTATAAAGACGGTGCTTATGATTTGGTGGTGCCTTCTACTTACTTTATTGCCAAAATGAGTAAAGAAGGGATGCTACAAAAGATTGATCAAAGTAAATTAACCAATTTTAAAAACCTTGACCCAAATTTAATTCATAAAGAATTTGACCCGAATAATGATTATTCAGTGCCTTATATTTGGGGGGCGACAGGGATTGGTATTAATGGTGAAGCGGTTGACCCACAATCTGTTACTTCATGGGCTGATTTCTGGAAACCTGAATATAAAAATAGCCTGCTGATGATGGATGACGCACGGGAAGTTTTCCAAGTGGCTCTCAATAAATTAGGTTATTCAGGCAATACCACTGACCCGAAACAAATTGAAGAGGCGTATAAAGAACTACAAAAATTACGCCCAAATATTTTGGCCTTTAACTCTGACAACCCAGCGACACCTTTTATTGAAGGGGAAGTGGATGTCGGTATGTTATGGAATGGCTCCGCATTCGTTGCAAGGCAAGCTGGCTTGCCGATTGAAGTGGTGTGGCCTAAAGAAGGCGGAATTTTCTGGATGGACAGCTTAGCCATTCCTGCTAATGCCAAAAATGTGGAAGGGGCCCATAAGTTAATTAATTTCTTATTGCGTCCAGAAATTGCGGCTCAAGTAGCTGAATCTATTGGCTACCCAACTCCAAACTTAGAAGCTAAAAAATTATTGCCGGCTGAAATTGCTAACGACCCATCACTTTACCCAAGTGAAGAAGTTCTCCAAAAAGGCGAATGGCAAAGCGATGTTGGGAACACGAATATTTTGTACGAAGAGTATTTTCAGAAGCTAAAAGCCGGGCGTTAATGACTTGAGCATTACGTTTACGTTTCCTAGAAAGGGCACTGATTGAGAATGAAGTGCCCTTTTTTATACGCGTCATTATTGCTCAGCGACTTATTTACTCACTGCATTATGGGCAACAAATTTGGCAAAGGTATCGGCCCACGGCTGTAAGAAATCTTTGCTTTTTGGGGAAATATTGCCTTGCTCATCCACCATACCGTCATACCATTTTAGGAAACATTCAGGCTGGTTCATGGTTGGCATGTTTAAAAATGTCAGGCTATTGCGTAAGTGCTGTTGGGCAATTGCCGTACTGATATTGCCAATAGAAACACCAAGAACACCTGCTGGAATGGCATTCCACGAGTTATCTCCCCATGGGCGAGAGCCTTGGTCTATCGCATTTTTCAATACACCAGGTACCGAGCGGTTATATTCTGGGGTGGCGAAAATAATGCCATCACAGGCTTTAATTTGAGATTTGAAATTAGCCACAACAGGAGGCACATTTTGGTCTGCATCTTGGTTATAGAGAGGGAGTTCACCAATATTGATAAATTTAAACGTGAAATTTGTGGGGAATAATTTAGTCATGGCCTTAGCGACAACTAAATTATATGAATCAGCGCGCAAACTACCCACAATGACACCAATATTGTATTGATTTGACATGATAAAACCTCTTTCACGGGGAGTTAATTAGGGATACTGCAAACCACTATTTATTGAATAGAGCATTGTTTCACTCTCACTATTAAACATCATAATCTGAGGATGTGCAAAACTAAGTGAAATTAATATAGATAACTAAACATCAAAAATATTTGATATTTTTAAATTAATTATGGAGTTGCAACTTATCATAATTCGATATTGTGAGTCCTCTTACACTATTTAGATTTACCCATGAACAAATCAGGGTTACTTGATTTTAGTCAAAATGAAACATACCGACTGGTCGGTATCATTCATCGCATGAATAAGTCTGCTCAGCATAGAAAAAAAGATCCTATTAAGCTTCAAGTGGAGCTATTGAAAGCTGCTCGCATTATTGCTGGCAGAGAAGGGATCTCTTCACTCTCACTTAATGCGGTGGCAAGGGAAGCGGGTGTTAGCAAAGGTGGGTTGATGCATCACTTCCCAACGAAGCAAGAGCTTATTCATGCGCTGTTTTTGCAATTGTTGGGGATTATGGATGAGCGAATACATACCATTATGGATAATGACCCAAATCCCTACGGGCGTTTTTCTCGTGCTTATTTGCACTATATTGGCGAATTAAAAGAATCTGATGAAAGTTTTCAGCTCGCGTTATTGTCCTTAGCCATGCCAACCGAGCCAGTGTTACGTCAGTGCTGGCGAGATTGGGTAATTAACCATTTGGAAAAGGGGGATGAGTTCGATAACAGTTATTTAGGCGCGTTAGTGCGTTATGCGGCTGATGGGTTGTGGCTTTCGTCATTGACTGAGGGAGAAACGTTATCACAGCAAGAGCGTGATGCGATTGTGAGTCGGTTAACGACAATATCATTTGAACAAATTCCATAAGTAAAAATAACGCATAAGTAAAAATAGCAATAATAACGGTAGTGCAATTTTATTCATAAAATAAGCACATGAGGCGATAGTGAAATATAAAATCAATGCTTTCATTCTATATGATGCGGTTGATGGCACTTTATCTTTAAAAGAAGATGAGGTGGATACACAGCTGTCGATAACTGCCAATGCATTATTGTTTTACTTTATTCAGCACAGAGGTGTTGTTTCTCGAGATGAGGTATTAAAAGCAGTTTGGGATGATAATGGGTTAGTCTCATCAAACAGTAATTTAAATCAATATCTCAGCCTATTACGAAAAGCATTTCGTCCATATGGTATTGAAAATATTATTGTGACAGTCGCTCGGGGTCGATTAGAGTTTAATTCCGATGTTTCCCTTGAATTAATTGATGATATCAAAATTTCTCCAACTGAATTAATAACTAGCTTAAGTGACGTAGAAGAAACAGCGGTTGTTTTATCTCCAGCTTCCAAACCTATCTCTGTCCCTACAGATCCCAAAAAAATAGATTCAGCACTGACGCCAGAAAAAAAAGAGATCTGTTGGTATCTTGCGAGTGGTGCTTTTTTATTATGTTCTATTTTATTAGCTATCATGGCTTATTTATCAAAACAACCGTCAGTGCCAATTGACATGACGGTGCTTGAGCACTCTGGTTGTGATGTATTATCGAATGAAAAAATGATCAATAACACTGTCGCACTAAACTATGTGCAAAACTTTGATAAAGTTAGAAATAACTTAAATCTAGAGTGTGTTGAGAAAGAACGGTTTGTTTTTTTCTATGGGGACAAACTGCAGACTAATGGATTGGGTCGAGTATTTCTTGCACATTGTGCAGTCAATGAAGATAACCCATTTAGCTATTGCGATAACTACTTTTACTATTCTTGGAAACCATCATGAAGATATCAGGAAAAGTATTATGCTTACTGAGTTTTTTGTTATTCATTATTGTTACGATTTATACCCAGTCGGTCTTCTTTTCCAATAAACAAGATGGTTTATTAGTGTGCTCGACAAAAGGCATTATGCGTTTTGAGAATATGCAAGATGAAAACGTTAATGGCAATATTCACTTCAATTTTGGCGCGAATGGAAAGGGCTCAATTGTGGTGGAAGGCTATACTGATTCTAAAGCGGGCTGGCTGTATTTGCAGCGTTATGTGAAATTTAGTTACACGACAAAACGAGTTTCCCCAATAGAACGTCATTATATTATTAGTCAGTGGGAAGCGAGCGCTTCTTCTATTGATGAATCGCCAGATGTGATATTTGACTATTTTATGCGGGAAATGTCAGATAGCCATGATGGGCTATTTCTTAATGCACAAAAGCTTAATGACAAAGCCTTACTACTCAGCTCAATTAATTCCCCACTTTATATTTGCACACTCAAACCCAATAGTAAGTTCGATTAGCTTTCTTGTAGGTGGTAACAAATATCATATTTAAATAGTCTGGGTTTCACTTGGTGAAAGGAAAAGCGTTAAAGGCGTAGCTCGGGGCTTATCGCGTTATATTTAAATAGCCAGTCTGTATCCGTCTTCTTTTTTAGCCATGTATTTGTACTTGATAACTTTTGTACAAGGGCTACGCGTTCTATACGGTAACTCTGATATTGATTAAAAGCGCATGAATAATTATCAATGCCGTACTGTTGTAGACATTTAACTAATATAGCCGCATCTTCAATTGCCATCGAAGCACCCGACATCATATGAGGTCGCATCGGATGACATGCATCTCCGATAAGTACTATCCTACCTTTATTCCACGTTGAATCAGCTGTTCTTTCGTGTAATGGCCAAAGTGTCACGCTTTTAGTTAATGACAGCATTGATTTTGGTACATCGTGAAATTCATTAAATATTTTCAAAACATCATGTAAAGCTGCGGGTTGAACAGAAATACCTCGAGGCCAGTAGGGGAAGGAAAAACCAGCTACGTAATAAAATTGTGTTTTATTTCTGTCTAAAAAGTACCCAATGATAAATTTATTATCTTTACCAAACCATTTATTCACACTGTGTTTCATTTGAGGTACCAGCCCTTGAAGCTCGACTAATCCCCTAAATACAGCTTGTCCAGTATAGCTGGAGCATTGAATATCTGTGCCAGTTATTGCATTTCTTACTTTTGAAAATATCCCGTCGGCACCAATGACAATATCGGCCTCGTAACGACTGTTATCGTTGAAAACGAGTTCAATTTTGTTTTTTATCTCATTAAGCGCAATTAACTTTTTTCCCATATGAAGATTGTTTAAGTTAATTTTTTCCGTCATTGCACGGTGTAAGTCTCCTCGATGGATAGTCAGGTAAGGCATGCCATATAGGTCGCGCATTTCCTGTCCTAATTTCAAGTAATTTAGCGTTTTGTTTGAATAGGCATCGCGACTGATAAATCCGTTAGGCTCCCAGCCAAGCTTTTCAATAGATTTTGAAACACCTATTTTTTCCATTATGTACATGAGGTTCGGGGATATATGGATCCCTGCCCCGATTTTTTCAAACGAAGAAGCTTGTTCAAAGACAGCAATATTAAACCCTATATTCTGCATTAGGAGGGCGAGTGCTGAACCGCCAAGGCCACAACCTACAATCGCAATAGTAAATTTATGTGTCATTCTTTTCACCTATGAGTTTTATCACTTTTAGATGGAAAGTAGCAAAATTGTTGTCGCCGTTATTTTTTATTATTTAGCAGAAGGGAATATTTTTAAGTACGCGATAGCCATTGATAGGGAAGTTATGGCGAATGGTTTTCAAAGAGTGCGGTGGTCTGAGTATATAAATTAAGGAATTAACAGAAAGTAAAAATATGCCGCAAAGCGATCACGAGCACAGTTATAAGAGAAGAAAAAACGTAGGCATAGCAGCTTAGTAATACCTCATTAACAATCCTTCATGAATAGTTCTAAATACATTTCCCCTTCAATTTTCACCTCAAATTTCAAACGTGAATTTTTGGTTTTTTTAGCATAAACACATAAATGACCTGAGTGTTCACTCTAATTATCAGCCTTAAAAACCAAATATCTGTGCTTTGTGGATTTATATTTTGTTTTTATTTTTCAGTTCTATAGTGGGTTTGAAGCCAAAGGCTGCGTTCAATAGATCACCGCGCAGACACCATTGGCGTAAATGATTACTTAGATATTTCAAGAGACATGTACTCGGACACATTAGCTTGGAATATCGAAGGTAAAGAAAAATAAAGAAGGCTTCTCGGAGGAAACAACAATGGGTGATGCATTAGGTCTTATTGAAACAAAAGGTCTGGTGGCTTGTATCGAAGCAGCTGATGCCATGTGCAAAGCGGCAAATGTTGAGCTAATTGGTTACGAAAATGTCGGTTCAGGCCTCGTTACCGCAATGGTTAAAGGCGATGTCGGTGCAGTCAAAGCAGCCGTCGATTCAGGTGTTGAATCAGCACAGCGTGTTGGTGAAGTCGTGACCTCACTGGTCATTGCGCGTCCACACAACGATATCAACAAAATCGTTATTAAGCATAAAGCATAACTTTTTCCGGAGGAAAAAACATGGGTGACGCATTAGGTCTTATTGAAACTCAAGGGTTAGTGGCTTGTATTGAAGCTGCAGACTCGATGTGTAAAGCCGCAAATGTTGTGCTGATTGGTTATGAAAATGTTGGGTCAGGTTTAGTTACCGCCATGGTCAAAGGCGATGTGGGTGCGGTGAAAGCTGCAGTGGATTCAGGTGTTGAATCTGCCTCTCGTATTGGCACCGTTGTGACATCACTGGTTATCGCTCGTCCTCATAGCGATATTCAGAAAATCGTCGCCCAGTATAAAGTCACGGAATAAAACAGGAAATTACTTATGAAAGAAGCACTTGGTCTGATTGAAACCAAAGGTTTAGTGGCTTGTATTGAAGCTGCTGATGCCATGTGTAAAGCCGCAAATGTCGAGCTAATCGGTTATGAGAATGTCGGTTCAGGGCTGGTAACAGCGATGGTTAAAGGCGATGTCGGTGCCGTTAATGCTGCGGTTGAGTCAGGTGTTGAGGCTGCAAAACGTATCGGAACAGTGGTGACTTCACGTGTGATTGCAAGACCACACAACGATATTGGCAAAATTGCACAACAACACAAAGCCTAAGTCATTGGCTAATAAGCCAATAACACGACAAGCGAATGAATTAATTTTGGCTCCGATACGGGGGAAGACATGGTTGCATTAGACAAAGATCTGCAATCCAGACAACTGGCAAGAGAGCTAGTTAGAAACGCGAAACAAGCGCAGAAAGAGTTTGCGACATTTTCGCAGGAAAAAATCGATAATATTGTTAAACACATCGCAATTGAGTCCGCACTTCATGCAGAAGAGCTGGCAAAAATGGCTAACGAAGAAACTGGGTTTGGTAAGTGGCAAGATAAAGTCCTGAAAAACACTTTTGCTTCAATGCGTGTTTATGAACACATTAAAGATCTCAAAACCGTTGGCATCATTAATGATGACAAAATCAACAAAGTTATGGATGTGGGTGTTCCTCTTGGTGTGATCACGGCGTTAGTTCCTTCTACTAATCCAACATCTACCATCATCTACAAAACGTTGATTGCCTTGAAGGCGGGTAATGCCATTGTCTTCTCCCCTCATCCAAATGCCAAAGCCTGCAGTTTCCGCACATTAGAAATTGTCAAAAAAGCCGCATTAGAAGCGGGGGCTCCAGCTGGAATTGTCGATGCTGTCACAATGCTGACTTTAGAAGCAACGAAAGAACTGATGCACAGCAAAGACGTCTCTTTAATCTTGGCAACGGGTGGTGAAGGCATGGTACGTGCAGCTTACGCATCCGGTACACCAACCATTAGTGGCGGTCCAGGTAATGGCCCTGCATTTATTGAACGTAGCGCCAATATCAAACAGGCGGTAAGTGACATCATCACCAGTAAAACGTTTGATAACGGTGTGATCTGTGCTTCTGAGCAATCCATCATTGTAGAACGCTGTATTTACAACGAAGTTCATCGTGAATTACTCGCTCAAGGCGCTTACTTCATGAATGAAGACGAAGCGAAACGCATGGCATCGATGTTGCTTAGAGCGAACGGCACCATCAACCCAGAAGTGGTGGGGAAAGATGCCATTACACTCAGCCAACGTGCAGGTTTCACTGTTCCGGCTAACACACGTGTGTTGATTGCGTTGCAAGACACCGTATCACCGAAAAACCCATACTCCCGCGAGAAATTATGCCCAATTTTAGGGATGTATATCGAGGAAGATTGGCAATCCGCTTGCCATCGCGTGGTTGATTTGCTGACCAACGAAGGTCTCGGCCATACCTTGGTGATCCACACGCAAAACGAAGATGTCATTCGCCAGTTCTCTTTAGAAAAACCCGTTAATCGTATTTTGATCAATACGCCAGCAGCATTGGGCGGAATTGGTGCGACGACGAATATCACGCCAGCGTTAACACTGGGCTGTGGTGCGGTTGGCGGCGGTTCTAGCTCTGATAACGTTGGCCCAATGAACTTACTGAATATTCGTAAAGTGGGTTATGGCGTGCGTTCCATTGATGATTTAAGGCAACCCACCCAGCCTTGTGCAGTGGCTCAGCCAACAGCACCGGCTACGGTGAGTCAACCTCAAGTCAGCATTTTTGATGACAACCGTTTCCGTAATCCAGCGGCAGCGTCAACAGCAGTGGTTAATCCAACAGGCGATGACCGATTCGGCAGTGCGGTAACAACGGCTGCGATTGCTGAAGCGGTGGTTTCTCAAGGTGACATCACTGAAGAAAATGTTGAGCAAATCATCAAGGCTGTTCTCGGACGCCTAAATAAGTAACTCATTGGAATAAGGCGGTATAAACCATGATCCTCGCAAAGGTAGTCGGACATGTTGTTGCAACGCAGAAATGCCAAGAACTTAGTGGCAGTAACTTATTAATGGTTACCAAGCTAGGGGATGACCTTGAACCGTTGAAAAACAAAACGTATGTGGCAGTCGACAGTGTTGGCGCAGGTATTAACGACATTGTGTTAGCTGAAGCTTACTTCGCTTTGAATAAAGACAATTACAAAGCCATGTCAGTGGTTGCCATTGTTGAGAAGGTTTATACCAAGGAGTAAAAACAGCATGAACCAGTTTTTGATTAAACCTAAAGTCCAATTCGGTGCTAACGCATTGGATTTTATCTCACAAATGAGTGCTCACCATGCCTTTATCGTCACTGACAGAGCGATGGTGAAGTTTGGCTTAGCTGATGAAGTCACTCGCAGGCTAACCCAAAGTGGCATCGCATTTTCGATTTACGACGATGTTGAGCCAGATCCTGACATTTCAGCCATCGTTAAAGGTATGAAAATCATGGATAAGCAATATCCAGATGTGGTGATTGCACTCGGTGGTGGGTCGGTTATTGATGCTGCGAAAGCTGTTATTTACTCCCTCTGGCACACGAAAAAAGACGTCAATCGAGTTAAACCGCAGTTTATCGCGATCCCAACTACCAGTGGGACGGGCTCGGAGGTCACTTCATTTTCAGTGATCAAGTCCCAGTCTGAAAAACTGGTTTTAGTTGACGAATTTATGTTGCCAGATGTCGCTATTTTAGACCCTGCACTGGTGAAGTCAGTACCCGCTTCTATTACGGCTGACACAGGTATGGACGTGCTGTGCCACGCGCTAGAAGCTTATGTTTCTCGTACTGCATCTGATTTTTCTGATGCCTTAGCAGAAAAAGCCGTGCAGTTAGTGTTCGGCCACTTAATTGATTGTTATCGCGACGGTAGCAACTTAGTGGCACGCGAAAAAATGCACAACGCTTCATGCATTGCGGGAATGGCCTTTACTAACGCATCACTAGGGATAACTCACAGTTTAGCCCATGCATTAGGCGGCGTATTCCACATTCCACATGGTCGTGCAAATGCCTTATTGATGGCACAAGTTGTGGCCTTCAATGCGGATTTAGAAGGGCGATGCGATAACGAAGCTGCAAAACGTTACGCTCATCTCGCGAAAAACTTAAATTTACCCGCCTCAACAATACGAGAAGGCGTTGAAAGCTTAATTATGGCAATCAACGTATTGAAAGATGAAATGAATATGCCAAAAGGCATTCAAGCAACCGGTACCAATGAATTCGATTTTAACGCCCGTTTAGGGGAAATGGTTGGGCAAGCACTGCGCGATAGTTGCACTCCGACCAATCCACGGGATGTGAGCAAGGTGCAACTGGAAATGCTGTATAGACAGTCTTTTTAACAGTTAACGCTTTTATGTGATGAACAACAAACTAGAAAGAACATCAGGATAGGCTAACATGAATAAATATGCTTTGACCCCACGCGTAAAAATGCTGGCTGAACGCTTAAGTGCCCGCAACAGCTCAATTATTACTGAACGTGCGAATATTTTAGAAGCGCTTGGCAACCAACTGTCTGGCGCACCACAGGCGATTAAACCTGCACAACGTTTTTATGAATTTATCCGCCATTTTCCTGCATTTATTGGCCAAGATGAGCTGATCATCGGTAGCCAATCATCAACCCCTCGTGGTGCCATTTTCCATACTGAAAATGAAATCAACAGCCACAGTATTTATACCTTTTTAGCTGGCGATAGCACAGTGGATGCGCCTGATTACTTAGCGGTTTTAAATATTGGTTTCTTGGCTATCAAAGCGCAGTTAGAAAACAAAGTTAGAAACATTGGCAGTGCAGTTAGCCGTAATAGCATTGATGAAGCGAATAACTGCCGCTCAGCAATTTACGCATGTGATGCGGCCATTCATTTTGCACAAGCTTTAGCGTCTAAAGCAGAGAGCATGGCGGCAGCAGAATCTAATCAATATCGTCGTGCAGAATTGCAAGAAAGTGCAGCCATTTTACGCAATGTGCCGGCAAAACCAGCGCAAACCTTCAAAGAGGCTTGCCAAGCTTTCTACTTGCTTCAGCTAATTTTACATCTAGAAAATGGCAGTTATGCGGTGAACCCAATGGGGTTCGATAAAGCCGTTTATCCATTCTATCAACGTGATATCGAACAAGGCCGCTTAACCCAAGCACAAGCTTATGAAATTGTAGAAAGTTTATGGTTGAAACTGGCTGAACTCTCTGAAGTTCGCTCAACCAAGCAAGTCGATGGCTACCCAATGTTCGATGCATTGAAAGATGGCATTTATCTGAATGACCCGCGTGTATGCATTAACGAATTATCTGCCATGATGTTATCCGCTCATGAAAATATCAGTGCTATCAATAATGGATTGAAAGTTCGCTTATATTGTGGAAAAAACAGCGCTCAGCCGCAATATTCTGCACCAAATGCGAATTATGTTGCTCCAACGGCACAAGTAGAAACCGAATTCAAAGTGATGGAAGGCTTAACGCCTCGCTTACAACGCTTACGTAACCGTTACTTAGAAGCGCGTCCAAGTGTGTCTATTTATCGCGCACTCGCCTTCACTGAAGTTGTTAAAAATAACCCGGGTTTACCGCCAATTCTATTGCGTGCGAAAGCATTCCGCCGCGCTTGTGAAACCGCGCCAATCTTAATTCAACCTGAAGAACTGATTGTGGGGCATCCATGTGGTAAAGCCCGTGCGGGTGCCTTCTCACCGGATATCGCATGGCGTTGGGTAGTCGAAGAACTTGATACCATGAGCACGCGTCCACAAGACCCGTTTGTTATCTCTGAAGAAGACAAAAAAGTGATCCGTGAAGAAATCGCCCCGTTCTGGGAAGGTCGTTCACTGGATGAGATTTGTGAGGCTCAATACCGCGAAGCGGGGGTATGGGAATTTAGTGGTGAAACCTTTGTCAGTGACTTGTCTTATCACCAAATTAACGGTGGTGGCGATACCTGCCCTGGTTATGACGTGCTGTTATTCACCAAAGGAATGAATGGTATCAAAGCAGATGCTCAGGCGAAACTGGCTGAATTAAGCATGGAAAACCCTGATGATATTGACCGCATTTATTTCTATAAAGCATCAATTGAAACCTGTGAAGGAGTTGTGGCGTATTCACACCGTATTGCTGCCCACGCTCGTGAATTAGCGGTGTTGGAGTCAGACCAAAAACGTCGTGAAGAATTGCTAACTATTGCACAAGTCAACGAAAATGTGCCAGCGAACCCACCGGCGACGTTACAAGAAGCATTACAGAGCATTTGGACGGTTGAGTCACTGTTTGAAATCGAAGAGAACCAAACCGGTCTTTCTCTAGGACGCCTCGACCAATATTGTTTGCCAATGTATGAAAACGACATCAAATCAGGCCGTTTGACCCAAGACCAAGCGCTAGAAATGATGCAGGCGTTTATCATCAAATGTGCTGAGTTAATGTGGATGTCGAGCGAATTAGGTGCAAAATATTTCGCCGGTTATCAGCCATTTATCAACTTAACAGTGGGTGGACAAAAACGTTCAGGCGGTGACGCTTGTAACGACCTGACCTACTTAATTATGGATGCGGTTCGTTTCGTTAAAGTGTATCAGCCCTCTCTGGCATGCCGTATTCATAACCAATCACCACAGAAATACATGGAAAAAATCGTTGATGTCGTGAAAGCCGGTATGGGCTTCCCTGCATGTCACTTCGACGATTCCCACATCAAAATGATGCTGCGTAAAGGCTTCGACTTTGAAGATGCGCGTGATTACTGCTTGATGGGCTGTGTTGAGCCACAAAAATCAGGTCGTATTTATCAGTGGACTTCAACGGGTTACACCCAATGGCCAATTGCGATTGAATTCGTATTAAATCGTGGTCGCATGGTGTTATTCGATAGCTATCAAGGTTTAGATACTGGTGACTTACGTGACCTGAAAACATTCGAAGACTTTGATAATGCAGTGAAAGCGCAGATTGCTCATATTGTTCGCTTATCCGCTATCGGTACTGTCATCAGCCAACGCGTTCACCGCGATGTGGCACCAAAACCATTAATGTCCTTGCTGGTGGAAGGCTGTATGGAAAAAGGGAAAGACGTTGCAGCGGGTGGGGCGATGATCAACCACGGCCCAGGGCTGATTTTCTCTGGTCTTGCAACCTATGTTGACTCCATTGTCGCTATTCGCAAATTAGTTTACGAAGATGGTCGCTACACCCTTGAGCAAATTCGTGATGGCCTGCTAGCCAACTTTGAAGGGTATGACGAACTGCGTCGTGACTGCTTAAATGCGCCTAAGTTTGGTAACGATGATGATTATGTTGACCAATATGCACTGGATATTACGGAGTGGACAGAGCGTGAGTGCCGTAAGTACGACATGCTGTATTCAACACTGAGCCACGGAACCTTATCTATCTCCAACAACACACCGATTGGTGAGTTAACCGCCGCGAGTGCCAATGGTCGCTTGGCGTGGATGCCGCTATCCGATGGTATCAGCCCAACACAAGGTGCGGATAAACAAGGCCCAACTGCCATTATTAAATCAATCAGCAAAATGAATGTTGAAACGATGAACATTGGTATGGTGCATAACTTTAAGTTCTTAAAAGGCTTATTGGACACGCCAGAAGGCCGTCATGGCTTAATCACCTTGCTGAGAACCGCGTCTATCTTAGGAAACGGGCAAATGCAGTTCAGCTATGTAGATAACGAAATGCTGAAAAAAGCCCAGCAAGAGCCTGAAAAATATCGTGATTTAATCGTTCGTGTCGCAGGATACAGTGCTTACTTCGTGGAACTCTGTAAAGAGGTTCAAGATGAAATTATTAGCCGTACTGTAATTGAGAAGTTCTAAACCCATGTAGGCAGGTATGAATTTATACCTGCCATTTTATACCGGCTATTTCATAACAACAATAATAAATTTTGATTTATAAACATAGTATTAGAGGTGCAATGATGAGCGCGGCAGAGATTAAAGGTCGGATATTTAATATCCAAAAATACTCGATTTATGATGGCGATGGCATCCGCACATTGATTTTCTTAAAAGGGTGCAATATTCGTTGTCCATGGTGCGCCAACCCAGAAGGGCTAAGCAGCCAGTTCCAAGTGATGTTTTCCCATGACAAATGCGCCAACTGCGGAAAATGCGTTGATGTCTGCCCAACAGGGATCCACTACAAAACCATTAATGAGCAAGGTGAACAAATTCACCGCGTGAATCGTAGTATTGACTGCATTGGTTGCCGTAAATGCGAAGAAGTATGTATTGGTGGTGCGTTAGACATCATGGGGAAGGATGTCACAGTAGCCGAAATGATGGAAATCATCATGCAAGATTATGATTTTTATATTTCTTCCGGTGGTGGTGTGACAATCGGAGGCGGTGAAATGAGCCTACAAACCGATTTTGCCGTTGCGCTACTGCGTGAGTGTAAAAAAATGATGATCAACACCGCAATAGAAACCCAAGGCACTACATCGTTAGAAAACTATGAAAAGTTAGCTGAAGTTGTCGACCTATTCCTCTATGACATTAAACATATTGATACTGCACAGCATAAAAACCTGTTCGGTATTGGCAATGAAAATGTTCGCCGCAACCTTGAAAGGTTGGTTGAACTCGGTGCCAACGTTGTAGTGAGAATGCCATTGGTTCGCGGCTATAACGACTCTTTTGATGCCATCACGGGGGCGATTCACTATGCGATGGAATTATCCAAACGTGGCAATGTAAAACGTATTGATATTCTGCCTTATCACCAGTTGGGACGCGGCAAATACGACAAACTGGATATGATTTATCCCGTTAAACAAGACCCAACCTATAGCGCAGAAGAGTTAGATCAACTTGAAGCATTCTTCAAACAATTTGATTTCGATATTCGACTGGTTCGTCATTAAGTAGGAGAGACAGATGAAAAGTTTAGGCGTAATTGAAACTCGGGGGCTGACATCCGCCATACAGGCTGCAGACGCAGCCTGTAAAGCCGCCAGTGTAGAAATTGTAGGTTATCGAAAAATCGGCTCTGGACTGGTATCCGTTTGTTTTCAAAGCGAAATCAGTGCCGTTCGCACCGCAGTTGACCATGGCATTGAAGTGATCGCCAGTAGCCAATTATTAGTCGGTTCATTAGTGATTGCACGGCCTGAAGAAAGTGTGATCACCAAATTACTGACAGTGAAAAGTAAAAAGGGCGAATTAGAGAAAAGTATTCAACCAGAAGCAAAAGCAGAAAAGCTAGTGGAAAAAGCAGTTATTGAAGCTAAAACTGAAGCGCCAGTGGCTGAAGTTAAAACCGATATCAATGTGAAAGACATCAAAAATGACCCGCGTAAAGGGAAAAAATCATGATGAATGAGCAATTGATGGGGAAAATACTGGCTCGGCTTTCAGCCTATACACCGGCACAAAATGGCGTTGCTAACATCGCTATCCCTGTTGGCATCTCTAACCGTCATGTTCACCTTTCACAGCAGGACGTTGAAGCGTTGTTTGGCCAAGGTTATCAGCTAACGCCATTCAAAGATTTAAAACAGCCAGGGCAATTTGCTGCGAAAGAGTGCGTGATGGTCGTGGGGCCAAAAGGCTCTATTAGCAAAGTCAGAGTGCTAGGGCCTGTTCGCCCAAAAACGCAGCTCGAAGTGTCTAAAGCCGATTGTTTTGCCCTTGGCATTAAAGCTCCTGTGAGAGAGTCTGGGGATATGACGAATTCGGGTAATGCTTTACTGATTGGCCCAGCAGGACATGTCAATCTTGAGTCACAGGTCATTTGTGCTCAGCGTCATATTCATATGAGTGTGATGGACTCAAGAGCACTAAATGTAGTGAATGGGCAAAAGGTGAATATCCGTACTGAAGGTGAACGCAGCTTAGTGTTTGATGAAGTTGTCGTGAGAGTCGATGAGCGGTTTTCTCTTGAATTTCATATTGATACCGATGAGGCGAACGCAGCGGGATTACGGAATAACGATAGCGTATTCATTGCAGGCTAAGGAGCGGTGGCAAAATGAACGAAAAACGGATCGAGCGAATTGTGCAACAAGTTTTACGTCAGTTGAAGCGACAAGTTCTGGTTGTGCTATCGCCTGTTGAGGGGTATCAGCAAGCGATTTACCAAAGACTGGCACAGCTAGATTCTGTTTCTTTTTCCTTTTATGCCACCGCATCCATGCTTCAGTCCTCTGATGTTGAAAAATGGGCTGAATTGGGAAGTGTTGTAAATAAAAGCACCTTATCAATAAGTAGGTTAAATCATTATGGCAGCCTGTTTTTACCGTTTATTGATGCAAAAGTGGTTGGTGAGATAGCCAATGGTTTGTTTGTGAGTGAGGAAAGTGAGCTAGCCCTACATGCCTTATCACAAAACATGTCGATATTGGCACTGAAATATCATTGTTGCCCTGAAAGTGAGTTAAGTCAGGTTTTAGGTTTAAATAAAAACGAAAATTATAATCGTCTGATTAAAGAAAATATCAGTAAGGCTATTAATTTAGGAATTCATTTTGGCTCGTTAAACGAAGTAGAAAAAAAATTTATAGCCAATGAAATTACTGAGGAATTAAAACCTGAAATAAATAATGAACATCCAAATCGCTATATTACTTTAAAGGAAGTAATGAATAACCCTAGGGGGTATTGTGCGAATGAAAATAAATTAACGGATTCAGCAATCGATTATTTAAAGTCACTTAAAAAATAAAGTTATTAAATTAAAAATTAATTTTAATCATAATCATTCTATTTATCGTAGGAGTATTATCTATGTCCCCTAAAGCAAAGTCATGGCTTTGGATGCTGGCGGTTATTATTTCTGAAACCTCAGCAACATCGACCTTAAAAATGTTTGATAATAGCGAAGGTATGACCAAATCATTATTATTGGCATTAATCGTTGTGTTATATGTTATTTGTTATTACTCACTTTCCCGCGCGGTAAAATATATTCCTGTTGGCTTAGCTTATGCAACATGGTCAGGTACTGGGATCCTAATGGTTTCAACCCTTGGTATGCTATTTTATGGGCAACATCCTGATACCGCAGCCATGATTGGCATGGCGGTGATCGCAAGTGGTATTGTGATCATGAATCTATTCTCCAAAATGGGCTCAGATGATCCAGAAGAAACTGAGCCACCTAAAGATGAAACAGAGTCTTCATTATTATCCGCAAAAAATAACACAGCTCATTAATTTAAAGCTAAGGGGAATATTATGTTTACTGGATTTTTATGGTTAGCACTTTCTATTGGCTCTGAAATAACGGGCACCTCAATGATTAAAAAGACCAATAGTTTTAGCAAATTGGGCCCATCCGTATTAGTTATTATTGCTTATTGTCTGTGTTATTTCGCTTTAACTCGAGCAATGGGCTATATCCCAGTTGGTGTCGCTTATTCACTGTGGTGTGGGTTTGGTATTGTCGGTGTGACACTCGTTTCTATGGTTTTATATAAACAAAAACCCGATTTTCCAGCGGTATTCGCGATGGGGCTCATCATTAGTGGTGGGATTATTATGAATACATTCTCGACTATGTAATTAATTTTTTAGACCATTGTTGCATCTTTCTTTCGTTCATTATTTGGCCCTCAATGTATTTTCGTGAGGGCTATTTTTTTATCATACGATAATATGACTGTTTCACGATACAAAGTGATGGTTTGGCGATAAAAGAAAGGATCTATCCTATGTTAATTTACGTTCTATAAATAATCTAATTAGGAAAAATGAATGAACATAATTGAATGGGATGATTTTACCCGTGTTGAAATGCGTGTTGGGACTATTGTTAGTGCAGAAGTTAATATTAAAGCTAAAAAGCCCGCTTATATAATGGAGGTTGACCTCGGTGAATTGGGCATTAAGCGCTCAAGTGCACAGATCACCGTCAATTATACGCCTGAAGACTTGATTGGTAAGCGAGTGCTGTGTGTGTGTAATTTTGAAGTAAAGCGTATAGCAGGCATTAAATCTGAAGTGTTGATCACGGGGGCGCCTGACGAAACGGGGGCGATTGTTCTTGCTGAATTTAACCTGCCTTTGCCAAATGGTGCTTTATTAGCATAATGCTCGTTATACTTCTAATACTCGTCATACTTCGTGTTATCGCGTTGTTGACTTCACTCACTCGCCCTAGTCACATACTTTTGTATGCCCCTAGGGCTTCCTTTGCTTGCCGCCTAGCGATAATACGAATTATTTAGAGCATTTAACGTTTTTGTTGCACTCACTTTCCTCAATAGGTGGCGCATTGGCATCACTGCCATTTATTAGTAAAAAGGTTATACTGCTATTATCTGTATCAGTAGGAGTGTGACCCTTTGCGATTGCCTGAACTTCATTTTCGCCAATATTCAGACGAAGTCATTTCTCATCAACATGATGGGCAGTGGCAAGTTGTGTTGTCGTTATCTGGGCAGATGGAAATCAATATGTACCGGCAACATTATCTATTAAATGCAGGAAAGGGGGTTGTGATCCCGCCTTGTGTGAGCCATGCATTTAGCGGGCAGTTAGGAAATCAAAATTATGTATTAGAAATGCCCGCCACAGCACAATGGGCATTGAGTGAAAAAATGACGGAGTTTACTCTGACGCCTGCCGCAATTGGCCTTTTGAATTGGTTGCAAAACTTCCCACAAGCTCCCGAACATAATTTTACGGTTGCCCGTCTATTATTGGCCCAGTTAAAATCTGAAAATAAATGGATTGATGAGCTTTCTCAATGGGTAGAACTGCGCCTACACCATCCTATTAGTTGTGAAGATATGGCAACTGCTTTTTGTATGTCAGTGAGTACATTGCAACGACGAATAAAAGCAGAAACACAATTAACAGCGATGCAATTTCTATTACAAAAACGAATGGAAATTGCAGGAAGCTTATTACTAACCAATACCTCAATAGAACAAATTGCATTATCTGTCGGTTATGAATCTCATTCGGCATTTAGCCAAGCTTTTCGTCGATTTTATGGCAGAACACCAAATGAATATCGAATTCAGGGCATTAACTTAGTACCTTGTAAAAATTAGCA
This sequence comes from Providencia sp. M-27, assembly GCF_011077905.1. Classification (NCBI taxonomy): domain Bacteria; kingdom Pseudomonadati; phylum Pseudomonadota; class Gammaproteobacteria; order Enterobacterales; family Morganellaceae; genus Providencia; species Providencia sp. M-27. The sequence continues at coordinate 390,598 of NZ_JAALBT010000001.1, forward strand.
GCTTTGCTAGCCACCAATCTTTACAATATTTGCTATCTACAGCATGCGGATCCCTTCAAATGGGTTCCAGTTATCCAATCCTTTGGTTTCTTTAATATAGTAAGCATAGTTGGCAACCATGGCCCACAGCGCTGACATACCGACAGATACCCCAGTAAAGACGGCGTTAGGAATTGTTCCGCCAATCATAAAATCAATAATATTCAAAACGAGAGCAACCCCAAGAGTGATACCAAGCATCACTAACCCTTTCTTCCAAAGCCCTAAAATGAGGAAATAAATAATACCGAAGAAAAAGGCAAAAATGTTCATATTAATGAGAATACGCTCACCGAAAGAGGCGGCTTTTAACGCTGCTTTGAATTCAGGCGTATCAGGAGCACCATGCTTATCAAAGAAATCGAAACGTTTTTGCCATTTATTAGAATATTGCTTCTGTTCCATTTTCCATCCCTTGCTTATTAATAAGTATAAAATCGGGATTGATAATACTTGGATAACCGCATAAAAAAGAGGTAAATAGTCTTAATGTGACTATTGAGGGATGTTTTTAATAATGAGTCAATCAAAGATAAATAAAGGAAAAATGATTAAGATAAATAGCAAATAGATGATGGGTTAATTTATTGGAAGGCTTGCCTACATTATTTGGTATTTGACTTATTGGTTATTTGTTCAGAAATTGAATTTGCATAGTTGCCATGTAAAAAATCAGTATTTACATTGGCTTGCTTGAGTTTTAGTTCGAGTAAAGCTAATTGCTTACTCATCGACGTATAATTGGGGTCGTCCACAGAGAGACCTTGTAGCATATGGCTTAGCGTTAGAGCATCTTTCCTTTGTTGTAATTCTACAGGTAAATAACCTGAGTTTTTTAATATGCGATATCCAGCCCTTAGCGCTGGTGGAACTAAACTGTCGTCTTCAAGCTGTAAAGCTTTCCCTTCACCATTTAAATTTGAAAGCTCCCCTTTATTCAGCGCCTCTTGAATATGGCGTTCTGCCCAAAGATCAATAACTGACATGATAGCGACTCCATGAGTTGATTTTTTACTATTATAGCCCCCCATATCAATATAAAGGAACCTGGTAGATTATTCTTTATTGCGTTTGTTATTCCGAGTTATTGGCAAGGTTTTATCGAGTATTGATAAATAAGGGGTTGGCTATTTTTATAAAATAAAACTGCTAAAAAATGGTATTTAATTAGTGATAAATGGCGGAAAAAAGCTAAGGATAATATGAAAATTGTTATGTTGACCACACTTATAGAAATTAATTTATCTTGTTTATTTTAGTTTTAACTATCAACTTTATATAAATTATAAATATTAACGACTAATTGAAATAAATCATTCTTAATTATGTTGAACTTTATATCTGATTTGTATGAATTTTGTTTATTTAAAATTATCTATTTGTAAATAGCAAAAAGCAAAAACATTGTGTAATGTCCGTTTTTCTTGTTTATAAGGAGAAAATATGGAACAAAAGAAGCAAGAGGGAAGCCGTTTTTTGCGAACGGTTGAGTGGCTAGGTAATGCACTACCACATCCCGTCATCTTATTTATTATTTTAATTGCAATTTTATTAGTTTCTTCAGCAATAGGTCAGTATTTCGGTGTCAGCGTGCCAGACCCTCGCCCAGAAGGGGCAAAAGGGCGTGCAGAAGACGGTATTATTCATATCGTTAGCTTATTGGATGCCGAAGGGATCCGAAAAATTATTGCTAACGTCGTCACTAACTTCACCGGTTTCGCACCATTAGGGACGGTATTAGTTGCATTATTAGGGGTTGGAATTGCAGAACGAGCAGGTTTGCTTTCTGCTGCCATGCGTTTGGTTGTAACCAAAGCCCCACGTAAATTAACGACAATGGCGATCGTGTTTGCAGGCATCATGTCAAACACCGCGGCAGAATTGGGTTATGTGGTACTTATTCCGTTAGCCGCTATCATTTTCCATTCATTAGGACGTCATCCTTTAGCTGGCCTTGCCGCTGCATTTGCAGGGGTTTCAGGCGGTTATTCAGCAAACTTATTATTAGGTACGGTTGACCCATTACTGTCTGGTATCACCCAGCAGGCTGCGCAAATCATTGACCCGACTTATATCGTGGGAGCGGAAGCGAACTGGTATTTTATGTTTGCGAGTACGTTTTTGATCACTATTTTAGGTTACTTGATCACAGAAAAAATTGTTGAGCCACAGCTGGGCCCATACACAGGAGGGGCAGTCGACGAAGATGAAAATAGCCTCTACGCCTCAGCAAATGTCACCCCGCTAGAGAAAAAAGCGTTATTTTGGGCATCGGTAACATTTTGGGGATTAGCCGCGATTTTGGCATTAATGGTGGTACCCGAAAATGGAATATTACGTAACCAAGATACTGGGTTAGTCAGCAACTCGCCTTTCCTAAAAGGCATCGTGGTGTTCATTTTTGTGTTCTTTGCCGTCCCGGGTATTGTGTATGGCTATATTGCTAAAACTATGCGCTCTGATAAAGACATTGTTGACGCAATGGCAGGGGCAATGAGTACTCTTGGCTTATATCTGGTTATCATTTTCTTTGCCGCACAATTTGTTGCTTTCTTTGGTTGGACAAATATCGGGCAAGTTATTGCGGTTAAAGGCGCCAACTTTTTAAATAGTATTGATCTCCACGGTGGCGTGCTATTTATTGGCTTTATTCTTATTTGTGCATTTATTAATTTAATGATTGGCTCTGCATCAGCTCAGTGGGCTGTCACCGCGCCTATTTTCGTTCCAATGTTGATGTTGGCAGGTTATGCGCCTGAAACTATTCAAGCAGCTTATCGTATTGGGGATTCGGTAACCAATATTATCACTCCGATGATGAGCTATTTTGGGTTAATTATGGCGATAGTGGTTAAATATAAAAAAGATGCAGGAATAGGGACATTGGTTTCAATGATGCTGCCATATTCCATCATTTTCTTCATTGGCTGGTCGTTGTTCTTTATAGTGTGGGTATTTGTATTGGGCATCCCTGTGGGCCCAGGCTCTCCGATATATTTCACGCCAGGAAGCTAATCATTGTACGTGGTATAGCCCGTCTCAAAGAGGGCTATATCTTTGAGTTTATCTCAGTATTAATGAGGGTGATGCTAACTCATTGATAAGTGTGATTTTTTTGTTTTAATCAAGCCCTTCCCACAAATAGTCTTTTAGTTTTACCTTATCATTCACGCTAAAAATAATCCCTTCATCTACAAGCGCTTGTTTATGGCGTAGATAGCATTCCCCCGAGACGGATAACTTCCCCTGACCATTAATAACGCGGTGGCAGGGCAGGGAACTGCCTGCTGGGATAGTCCGTATCGCTTGGCAAACTTGGCGTACATGAGCAGGGTAACCGGCCATTTTGGCGAGTGTTCCATAAGTGGTGACTCTTCCGCTAGGGATGCTCCCTATGAGGCTATAAATGATATCTCGAAAAGATGGCGCACTGTTCATGGTCACAGCCCTAATTACGATGAGTGTGTGTCGGCCTTATTATAAGGCGTAGGTGATATAAAACATTATTTTGTTCTAAGCTTATTTAGAGCGCAAGTGATTATAGAACTTAATGAATATCAATGAGATATGATTTTATCGGGAGATACAAAGCAAAAACCCGCCTTTTGGGCGGGTTCTTTAAATAAGTGGTGCCCGGACTCGGAATCGAACCAAGGACACGGGGATTTTCAATCCCCTGCTCTACCGACTGAGCTATCCGGGCAACGGGGCGCATTAAACCGTATTCAGCCGTTTGCGTCAATGCATTTTTAATAAAAAAACACTTTTTTTTACTGAGTGTTTTCTTTTTCAGCAAAAGGTGTGTGTTTAGTATGCGTTAATTGCTTTTTTAACTTAACGCCCCTTTTTTACGGCACAGTGCGATTGTGAGAATATCCTCTGAAAGGTGTTGTGCAATCTCCACATCTTGAATATCCCTTTGTACTAATAAGCGGTTTAAACAACCCTCAAGCACTAATTCCATTTGGTTAGCAACCAATGCAGAGTCTTCAATATCTAGTTCATCTAATAGGTTTTTAGTGAAGTGAAATGAATTGTCTTTTTGTAAGCGGCTTAATTGGTGGATAGGGTGCTCGGCATCTGGGTAATAATTACAGGCAGAAATGAATAAACATCCAGGAAAACGCCCTTGGCTGACTTTTTCAGATAATTGTTGGTAGCGAGCCATTAATTTTTGCTGCGGGCTTAGAGACTCATCTAGCAAGGTTTGGCGCTGCCATACTTCAATTTGCTGGCTATGATAACGCAAGCAATCATAAACAAGTGCTTCATCGTCTGGCCAGAATTGCCGAATAGTTGAGAAATCAGATTCAATTTCACTGAGTAAATTTTCTGTAGATGCGGATAAGCCTTGGATTTCCAATTGATTTAAGGCGTGGCTCAAAATAGTTTCGCGTTGGATAGGCATTGTTAACTCCATCACAATATGTCTGATTTTTCTCCATCATAACAATGTTCAATTGTGAATTATAGCGATTTGCAGTGCTATTATGAGTCGTCGTTTTCGAAGGGGAACAAAATCAAATAGGAAATTGAGTGGGTATTTAAAAGTGGGGAGTTTAAAGCGAACAGGAGGGGGAAGGACCCCCCTGGAACGAACTTGTGGGTTTATATCAGACTTTAATTGATCAATTTAGCTTCCAACGCAGCATCGATATAATAAAACTGAAAGACTTTCTCCATAAAGTCATCGATGTCATGTTTTCGTAATTCGAGAGCTTGTAAAATATCCAAAAGACCTTGGATCGTAATGGCGTTTTTACCTCTTTCATAACGAGAAACTTGTTGTTGGCTGATTTTTAGCCGAGAAGCTAATTGTGCGCCAGTCAAGCCAACCACTTTTCTGCGGTGTTTTAAAAAGGTTCCAATATAAACGGTTACATTTGTATTTTCATTTCGTTGAGTATTTAGCATGCCTCCTCCAAGTATATAAATCTTGTTAGAATAAAGTATATTGCTACCAAAAATCCTTATTGTTTAATTGGTGTCAATCTGAGTGATTAAATGATTATAATCAGACTTTCCAGTTATTATTAAACAAGGCTGAGTTAATTATTACCAATATTTATGGCAGATTGATTTTAAATTTTTGATAGATAATTTCTATCCCTATTACCCTGAATTCGTGTTTCAGGAAAGTGAATTTAAAACTATCACCTTTTAGTGTTTTTTTTATGGTTTTTTATTCTGAAAATAGTTTATATTAACTTGTTTTTTGGAATTATATTTGAGCTTGTAATTTCTGAAAAATGAATGGGATTACCTATCATCACCTGCTTATAGTCATTGTTTGTTACACTTATATGTAGAGTATTAATATACATATATTATTGGAAAAATGTTTATTTTTGATTTTATCTTAATTATTCATAATCGAGTGAAATATATATTACTAAGGCATGGCTTAAAATTTTTTTAAATGGTTATTATTATTTTATAATTACGTGAGTGACTTTATGTGGGGCGACCAAAGTAATATATTTTACGTAGATGCAGATATAGAAAACCCGTGCGATTTGCACGGGTCGGTATAAGATTACGTGGTACTCATATAAGCTATATGATCATACCGCCAAATAAGAAGCCGAATGAAACAGCTAATGCCACGGCAATGGTACCCGGAATAAAGAATGGGTGGTTAAAGACAAATTTACCAATGCGTGTAGTACCGGTGTCATCCATTTGTACTGCTGCAACCAGCGTTGGGTAAGTTGGCAGAATAAATAGGCCAGAAACCGCAGAGAATGATGCGATAGCTGTTAATGGGCTAACATTCAGCGCTAATGCCATTGGCATCAATGCTTTTGCTGTAGCGGCTTGTGAGTATAATAACGCAGAGCAGAAGAAGAAAATAACCGCTAGCATCCAAGAGTGTTCATGGATTAAATCACCGGCAGTTTCTTTGATCCAGTCAATGTTGTGCTGTACGAAAGTATCGCCTAACCAAGCAACACCTAAAATACAAATACATGCGCTCATACCTGCTTTAAAGGTACTTGAGTTTAAGATAGCATCAGTATTAACACGGCAAAGAATAGTAATTAATGTCGCCACAGTTAGCATGATAATCAAAATTGCATTTGTGGTGTTCATTAATGGTGTTTCAACAATCCCTAAGCTTGGGCTATTAATGATGGCATAGCAAACAACGCCGATAACGCCGAGTAAGAATAACAATACAGAGGATTTAGCACCCGCTTTGATTTCTTTTACTTGGCTACCACGCAGTTCAACTAAGCCTTCAGCTAAACGTTTTTGGTAAATAGGGTCATCAGATAGCTTAGAGTTGAATGTCCAAGAGATAATGAATGACATCAAAATAATTGCAAGGAATGTCGCAGGCAATAGAACACTAAGAAGTGTGATATAGCTGACGGTATTACCTGCACCCACCATTGCTGGGTTTTCCATGACTGACGCCATATAAACCACTGCCGCTGAAATTGGTGATGCTGTGATACCTATTTGTGCTGCAACAACCGCAGTGGATAATGGACGGCACGGTTTTACACCTTGCTCTTTTGCAACTTCTGCAATAACAGGCAGCGTTGCTAAAGAAATATTACCTGTCCCTGCGAAAAGTGTCAGGAAGTAGGTAACAATAGGTGCAAGAATGGTAATGTACTTAGGATTACGACGCAGTAATTTCTCAGTTTGGGCAACTAAATAGTCCAGACCCCCTGCAATTTGCATTGCAGAGATTGCGGCAATAACAGCCATGATGATTGAGATAACGTCAAATGGAATGGTTCCTGGTTTTACGCCAATAGCAGCGAGTACCAGTACCCCAAGGCCACCGGCAAAGCCGATACCTATCCCACCTAAACGGGCCCCCAAAAAGATGGCCAGCAGAACAATAATAAATTCTACGGCTAACATAGTGTTTACTCCTCGACAAAATGAAAATTAAAATTATGAAACTGTTATGTTAATTATTTGTGTGTGTATCAATCAAAAAAGGCACGCTTTCTATTGAGAGGCGTGCCTTTATTTTTAAGTGTTATTTATGATAAACATAAAACTTTAGTCATCAAAGCGTTTTGCTTTATAAGCTGGGTGTTTTAAGTTCTCAACAGAGAAAATATCATCCAGTTCAGCTTCAGTCAGTAAACCGCGTTCAAGAACAACTTCGCGTACACTCTTACCGGTTTCAGCACAGATTTTACCCACGATATCACCATTGTGGTGACCAATGAATGGGTTCAGATAAGTGACGATACCGATGGAGTTAAATACAAACGCTTCACAGATTTCTTTGTTTACTGTAATGCCGCTAATGCATTTTTCTTGCAGATTACGACATGCGTTGCTCATTAGAGAGATAGACTCGAACATCGCTTGGCCAATCGCTGGTTCCATTACGTTTAATTGTAATTGGCCCGCTTCAGCTGCCATTGTTACGCAGATATCGTTACCAATAACTTTGAAACAAGCTTGGTTAACAACTTCAGGAATTACAGGGTTAACTTTTGCTGGCATGATAGAAGAACCAGCTTGTAACTCAGGTAAATTAATTTCTTTCAGACCTGCACGAGGACCGGAAGATAACAGACGTAAGTCGTTACAAATTTTAGACAGTTTCATTGCCAGACGTTTTAAGCCAGCATGAACAGTGATGTAAGCACCACAGTCAGAGGTTGCTTCGATTAAGTCTTCAGCAGGAATGCATGGTAAACCAGTCACTTCGGCTAATTTTTTAACTGCAAGCTCTGAGTAGCCAGGCGCAGTATTCAGGCCAGTACCGATAGCAGTTGCGCCTAAGTTAACTTCGAGCAGTAATTCGATGCTGCGTTTTAAGTTTTTCTCTTCTTCTTTTAAGAGAGTAGCGAAAGCATGGAATTCTTGGCCGACGGTCATTGGAACGGCATCCTGTAACTGGGTGCGACCCATTTTCAGAATGTCTTTGTATTCTTCAGCTTTAGCTTCAAAGCCTTTTTTCAGGTATTCAACAGATTCAATTAACTTCAATATAGAATTATACACTGCGATACGGAACCCTGTAGGGTATGCATCGTTAGTGGATTGGCTTTTGTTTAGGTGGTCATTAGGGTTTAAGAATTCATATTCACCTTTTTTATGACCCATCAGTTCAAGACCGATGTTTGCAAGAACCTCGTTGGTATTCATATTCAGTGATGTGCCCGCACCACCTTGGAATACATCAACAGGGAACTGGTCCATGCATTTGCCTTCATTTAGAACAACGTCACACGCTTTGATGATGGTGTCCGCGATATTACGTGGAATAGTGTGTTGTTCTTTATTGGCTAAAGCCGCCGCTTTTTTAACCATAACCATGCCGCGAATAAATTCTGGGACATCGTTAATAGTGCGGTCGCTGATATAAAAGTTTTCAATCGCACGCAGAGTATGAACACCATAATAGGCATCAGCTGGAACTTCTTTTTTACCTAACAGGTCTTCTTCGATACGAGTATTGTTTGACATGAGAACCTTCTTAATTAGATTACAGTTACTGTCCGTTTATGCGCTTTTAAAAATCGATACTTCGTAAAACAAAATTTACAGGTGATTAATATTGCAAAGTAAAACTTTACAAGCAATTAACACCATCTACTACGTTATCAGCATTATGATCTACTGATTTATGGGTAGATGATATGCTTTTAATCATGTGTTGCCTTGAACCTAGATCACTATATAGTTTGATTTATGCAACAGATTTCACGTTGTGTGATATTCATCACAGATAAGTATCATTAATGAAAAAAATCTGTGAGTTGAAAAGCGTTATATCTGCCCCAATTATTATGGCTATACTAAAGAAAAAAGCGAATATTGATAGTTGTCTCTTAGATGCAGTTCACAAAGGTTTCCCTAGGGGCGTAAAATAGTCGATAGCTTATTGAAATAAAGGAGAACTTGTGCGCTGGTTACCACTCATTCTGATATGTATTCTCGTTTACATTGAATCCGTCATTTTTGTGCGGGTTGCATCCGAAGTGGGTGTTTTAATGACTTTGATTTTAGTTGTTTTAACATCGTGCTTAGGTGTGTCACTCGTTAAAAATCAAGGCATGAAAAATGTACTGCAAATCCAACAAAAGTTAGCGTCGGGTGAAAGCCCAGCAGCTGAAATGATCAAGAGCGTTGCATTGGTTTTAGCGGGTTTCTTGTTGATTGTGCCTGGCTTTTTTACGGATTTCATTGGCTTACTGTTATTGTTGCCACCCATTCAAAAGCTTATTGTAATGCGCTTAATTCCTCATATTCGTTTCTACCAGCCGGGTTCTGGTTTCAATCAAACGGGAAATAGCGGCCATCAACGTGGCGATATTTTTGAGGGGGAATTCCAACGTAAGCAAGATGATCCTTCTTTTACAATTGATAACTCAGATAAAACAGATTTATCAGATAAAGACGATCGCCCTAAGTCATAAACCATCCTGTTTGTGGGGAGATAAAAATGAAAAATTTTTTATCTCCCCCCTTGAAGTCCCTCTTCTTCGTCCCAATCTGTTCAAACATGGTACTAGTTTATTTAAGACATGCTGGTATCGTCCTTTTACCTAGTATGGACTTTATTTATAGGAGAACTATTAATGAAAATTCGTCCATTGCATGACCGTGTTATCGTTAAACGTAAAGAAGTTGAATCAAAATCTGCAGGCGGGATCGTTCTAACGGGGACTGCTGCAAGCAAATCAACTCGTGGTGAAGTTCTTGCTGTCGGCAACGGCCGCATCCTCGAAAATGGTGAAATCAAAGCACTGGATGTGAAAGTTGGTGATATCGTAATCTTTAACGATGGTTATGGCGTGAAAGCTGAAAAAATCGACAATGAAGAAGTCCTGATTATGTCCGAAAGTGACATCCTGGCAATTGTTGAAGCGTAATTTTCACTTAAAACTTCTCAACGAACGAAAAGAATTTGAAGGAAAGAGATAATGGCAGCTAAAGACGTTAAATTTGGTAGTGATGCACGTACGAAAATGCTTCGTGGTGTGAATGTTCTGGCAGACGCAGTAAAAGTGACTTTAGGTCCTAAAGGCCGTAACGTAGTTTTAGATAAATCTTTTGGTTCACCAGTTATCACCAAAGATGGTGTTTCAGTTGCACGTGAAATCGAATTAGAAGACAAATTCGAAAACATGGGCGCTCAAATGGTGAAAGAAGTTGCTTCTAAAGCTAACGACGCTGCGGGTGACGGTACAACAACTGCAACTGTATTGGCTCAAGCTATCATTACTGAAGGCTTAAAAGCGGTTGCTGCGGGTATGAACCCAATGGACCTGAAACGTGGTATCGACAAAGCCGTCGTTGCTGCAGTTGAAGAGCTGAAAGCCCTGTCTGTTCCTTGTTCAGACACTAAATCAATCGCACAGGTTGGTACTATTTCTGCAAACTCCGACGAAACCGTGGGTAAATTAATTGCAGAAGCTATGGATAAAGTCGGTAAAGAAGGCGTTATCACGGTTGAAGAAGGTACTGGTCTGGAAGATGAGCTGGATGTGGTTGAAGGTATGCAATTTGACCGCGGTTACCTGTCTCCTTACTTCATCAACAAACCAGAAACAGGTGCTGTTGAGTTAGAAAACCCATTCATCCTGTTAGTTGATAAAAAAGTATCTAACATCCGTGAATTACTGCCAGTATTAGAAGGCGTTGCTAAAGCAAGCAAACCACTGTTAATCATCGCTGAAGATGTTGAAGGTGAAGCACTGGCAACTCTGGTTGTTAACACCATGCGTGGTATTGTTAAAGTTGCCGCGGTTAAAGCACCGGGCTTCGGTGACCGCCGTAAAGCAATGCTGCAAGATATCGCAATTCTGACTAACGGTACTGTTATCTCTGAAGAGATCGGTATGGAGTTAGAAAAAGCGACATTAGAAGATTTAGGTCAAGCAAAACGTATCGTTATCAACAAAGACACTACCACTATCATTGATGGTGTGGGTGAAGAATCTGCGATCGCAGGCCGTGTTGCACAAATTCGTCAACAAATCGAAGAATCTTCTTCAGACTACGACCGTGAAAAACTGCAAGAGCGCGTTGCTAAATTAGCTGGCGGTGTTGCGGTAATTAAAGTGGGCGCAGCAACTGAAGTTGAAATGAAAGAAAAACGTGCTCGTGTTGACGATGCTCTGCATGCAACTCGCGCAGCTGTTGAAGAAGGCGTTGTTGCTGGAGGTGGTACTGCACTGGTTCGCGTTGCAGCGAAACTGGAAGGCATGAAAGGTGATAACGAAGAGCAAACAGTTGGTATTCGTGTTGCTCTACGTGCGATGGAAGCGCCTATGCGCCAAATCGTTACCAACGCAGGTGAAGAAGCTTCAGTTGTTGTTAACAACGTGAAAGCAGCTAAAGGTAACGAAGGTTACAACGCAGCAACTGATGCTTATGGCGACATGATCGACATGGGTATCTTAGACCCAACTAAAGTAACGCGTTCTGCTCTGCAATTTGCAGCGTCTATCGCGGGTCTGATGATCACCACTGAAGCGATGATCACTGAAATGCCAAAATCAGATGCACCTGACTTAGGTGGCGCTGGTATGGGCGGCATGGGTGGAATGGGCGGTATGATGTAAGCCTTTGGCGACATCAAGCTCAAGTAGTTACTAACCCAGTTAGGACTACCCACCATAAGACCGGTATCGTTAGTGTTCCTAGCGGTGCCGGTTTTTTATTGGTTTTTAATAAATATATAACTATTAATTATTGATGAATGTATTTCCTCGAAACGATGTACAATTAATGCGTTATACGATTTATTTTTGCGTCAACGTTGCTTCGCGGGTTATATTTAACGTAAGGTAAATGGTTTGAATTCGCAAAGAATAGAGCAGGTTTTTGGTTAATTTGTGATAGACTCTATTCGGCTGGTGGTTTGCGGCAATGATGGTGCTGCATGTTAATCACCTCCTAGGTATTTCAATCAATAGGCTATTGGAACTAAAGCGATTTTCAAGCCAGCTGCAAAAACACAATGAAAAATGAGGGAAAACATGCGAATTAAAGTCTTGCTTGGTGCTGCTGCATTATTGCTTTTAGCTGGTTGTTCAACAACAACTAATTTGACTGCGGCAGGCTCACAAGTTCGTTTTGTTGAGAATCAACCTGGAAGTGATTGCCAACTTCTCGGTCAGGTTGCAGGGACTCAAAGCAACTGGTTGAGTGGAGTAAATAATGAATCTAGCTCAATGCGCAGCGCAGCAAATGATTTACGTAATAAAGCCGCGGCAATGGGCGGTAACGTGATTTTTGGTGCATCAAGCCCAAGTGAAACCGTGTTATCTAGCTTCATCCCATTAGATAGCAAAATGGTTGGCCAAGTTTATAAGTGCCCCTAAAATGAATTCATAGCGCCCAAATGGTTATTTGGGCGTTTTGCTTTCTAGTTCTGCCTTAAGTTCAGGTCAAGCAGCGTTTTACTTGGCTCTCCCCCAATTTCCCGAGCGAGCTTAGGCACAAGGTACCCTGAGACCTTACTTAATAATTGCTGTATTAATTGTCTAGCTTCAATATCACTCACTAAAAAGTGAGCAGCACCTTGGACTTTATCTAATACATGCAAGTAATAAGGTAAAATACCCGCGTCAAATAGAGCATTACTTAAATTCATCAGAGCTGTCACGTTGTCATTAACTTGGCGCAGTAATACGCTTTGGTTTAATAATGTCACACCTGATAACTTTAGTTTTTGCATTGCTGCGGTGAATGGTTCGTCGATTTCGTTAGCATGGTTAACGTGTGTCACCATAATGACTTGTAACCTTGAGCTAGCAAGGCGTTTACAGAGAGCTTCAGTGATACGTTCTGGTATCACTACAGGCAAACGAGTATGAATTCTAAGGCGCTTTATATGTGGGATTGCCTCTAATTGGCTGATAAGCCAATCGAGTTCATGGTCTTTTGCCATTAATGGATCACCACCTGAGAAGATGATTTCATTGAGTTCGGTGTGGTTTTTTATATAATCCACAGCCATCAACCAGTTATTTTTATTTCCTTTGTTGTCTTCATAAGGAAAATGCCGGCGAAAACAGTAGCGACAGTTGACTGCACAGCCACCTTTTACCAGCAGTAATGCGCGGTTGTGGTATTTATGCAGTAAACTTGGAATTTCATTATCCTGCTCTTCTAGTGGGTCAGTAGAAAAACCTGGATGTATATCAAACTCTGCTTTTGCGGTTAATACCTGCAATAACAGAGGGTCTAGTGGATCGCCTTTCTTCATGCGGGAAATAAAGGGCATTGGAACGCGTAAAGGAAATAATTTGCGTGCCTCACTGCCTTCTTTCGATGAAAGGTGGTTTTCTAGGTTAAGTATTTGCAGCAATTCATCTGGATTAGTGATTGCTTCTGCAAGTTGTTGTATCCAGACTTCTCTGGATGAGGTATTTTGAGTTACAATATCGACCATTTTTTGGCTATGCCATTTTTAGTTTATAAATTAGAGGATCACCATGGCTACTTATAGTACCAATGAATTCCGCTCAGGTCTTAAAATCATGTTAGATGGCGAGCCTTGTGTCGTTTTAGAAAGTGAATTCGTCAAACCGGGTAAAGGTCAAGCGTTCGCACGTGTGCGTATTCGTAAACTGATTTCTAACAAACTGTTGGAAAAAACATTTAAGTCTACTGACTCTGTTGACGGTGCAGATGTCATGGATATGAACTTAACTTACCTGTACAACGACGGTGAGTTCTGGCATTTCATGAACAACGAAACTTTCGAACAGTTAGCAGCGGACGAAAAAACCGTTGGCGATAACGCGAAATGGTTAGTTGACCAAGCAGAATGTATTTTAACACTGTGGGACGGCCGTCCTATCGCAGTCACTCCACCTAACTTTGTTGAGTTAGAAATTACTGATACTGACCCTGGCCTGAAAGGTGATACCGCAGGTACAGGTGGTAAACCTGCAACACTGAGCACTGGCGCAGTGGTTAAGGTTCCTCTGTTTGTTCAGATCGGTGAAGTGATCCGTGTTGATACTCGTTCTGGTGAGTATGTTTCACGCGTAAAATAACGGTTGATCCTATACTGAATCGTTAGAAATAAAAAGCCGTGGTCGAGTGCCACGGCTTTTTTTTGTCTATTTTTTAAGGCTTAACAGCACTTAAACCCACCTTTACCACCGTAGCGTGCATCTTGGCGCTCTTTGAAAAACTCTTCATAGGTCATGGGAGTTTGGTCAGGGTGTGTTTTTTGCATATGAGCGACGTAGTTGTCGTAATCGGGGACGCCGACCATCATTTTTGCCGCTTGGCCTAGGTAGCGGGCTGCTTTTCCCAGTTCTCCAAACATTTCTTTCTCCTTACATACTTCGCGCTACAGCGTTGTTGACTGCTCTCGGCCACCCAAGTCACATACTGTTATGTATGCTCCTAGTTTCTCCTTCATACTTCACGCTGTTGCTGCGTTGGCTTCATTCGCTAACCCTAGTCACATACTGGAGTATGCTCCTAGGGATTATCTTCTTTGCCGCCTTGCTCCAACGTGAATTATTTTGGAGAAAGAGTATATGCCCTAAACAGTGACAAGCTTTTTCCGCGAAAATCAATGATGGCGCGTATTTGCCACGATTTCTTCATAGTTGGCTGGCATTGGCTCGTAGGGTACTTCATTCGCAGTTGGTTGGTCAGATTTTAATGCCTTCAACGCAGTGCGGATGGAGAATAGAGCCAGTAATACCACAACAATCATAAAGAAAATAGTTAATCCTGCATCTAAGCGGTTATTGAAAATTAACTGAGTTAATTGAGATTCCGTATATTGAACAGGAATATTACCGCTATCAATCATTGCTTGGAATTTATTTGCGACAGCTAAGAAACCAACACGGGCATCTTCACTGAAGGTTTTCTCCCAGCCAGCAGTCATGGTACAGATTAACAACCATGCAGTTGGGACTAAAGCGACCCATGCGTATCTTTGGCGCTTCATTTTGAACAGTACCACAGCACACAGCATTAATGCCATACCCGCCAACATTTGGTTCGCGATACCAAACAGTGGCCATAAGGTGTTAATACCACCAAGCGGGTCGACAACACCTTGGTGGAGGAAATAACCCCAAGCTAGCACACACAGGGCAGTTGCTATCAAGTTTGCGGGTAACGAATCGGTGCGTTTTAAGGAGGGAGAAACCACACCCAGTAAATCTTGCAGCATAAAGCGTGCTGCTCGAGTTCCTGCATCCACTGCGGTTAAAATAAATAATGCTTCAAATAAAATGGCGAAGTGGTACCAGAAGGCAACATTCATTAGGCCGCCAAGGGCACCGTGGAGAATATACGCCATCCCAACAGCCAGTGTTGGAGCACCGCCGGCACGTGAAATAATACTGGTTTCACCCACATCATTAGCAATACTGTTGAGCTGTTCAGGGGTGATCTGGAAGCCCCAACTACTGACGACTTGGGCAGCTGAAGCGACGACATCTTGCGTACCCGCAGGCGCTAACATTGCCATAGGGCTATTCATGGCGAAATAAACACCCGGGTCAATCACACAAGCGGCAACTAACGCCATAATCGCCACAAAGGACTCCATCAGCATGCCACCATAACCGATAAAACAAGCTTGGTTTTCATTCGCCAACATTTTTGGTGTGGTGCCTGATGAAATCAGTGCGTGGAAACCGGATACTGCACCACAAGCAATGGTGATAAATAGGAATGGGAACAGATCCCCTGCCCAGACAGGCCCTGTACCATCAATATATTTCGTCAGTGATGGCATTTGTAGATTTGGATTGAGGATTAAAATACCAATTGCTAAACCAATAATAGTCCCAATTTTTAAGAAGGTTGATAGGTAGTCACGTGGTGCAAGTAGCAACCAAACGGGTAAAACGGCAGCAACAAAGCCGTATCCCACTAACATCCAAGTGAGTTGAACACCGGTATAGTCAAAATAAGGTGCCCAAGTTTCGCTTTCAGCAACCCAACCCCCAGAGATAATGGCAAATACGAGGAAAACTAGCCCTATAATAGAAACTTCACCAATGCGTCCTGGGCGTATATAACGGGTATAAATACCCATAAAAATAGCCAATGGGATAGTAAAGGCAACGGTGTAAGTTCCCCATGGGCTGTGAGTGAGGGCTTTTACGACAATCATGGCTAGTACCGCTAAGATGATCACCATAATCATAAAACAAGCGATTAAAGCCAACACCCCTGCGGTATTGCCCATTTCTTCTTTAACTAATTCACCCAGTGAGCGGCCGTCTCGACGTGTTGAAACAAACAGCACCATAAAGTCTTGTACGGCACCAGCTAGGACAACCCCGGCAAGTAGCCAAAGCATACCAGGTAAATAGCCCATTTGCGCCGCAAGCACAGGGCCGACAAGAGGGCCTGCTCCTGCAATGGCGGCAAAGTGGTGGCCAAATAATACTTTTTTGTCTGTTGGTACGTAATCTAAGCCATCGTTATGACGAATTGCTGGTGTCATACGAGTTGCATCAACTTGGAGTACTTTTTTAGCAATAAAAAGCCCGTAATATCGGTATGCAATCAGATAAATACACACGGCGGAAACAACGATCCACAGGGCATTAATCTGTTCACCTCGATTTAAGGCGATGTAACCCAGTGAAAAAGCACCAAGTAATGCGAGCACAATCCATATTAATTGTTTACCCATAGCCATCCCCATCTGTTCAGTTGATTACTTTTTGTTATTTGTTTAAGTAAAACTGAGAAAGATATAGCCATACTTAAGTTAAAGAAAAAGTAGCTAAAACGAGACACCTAATTGAAATTTGAGATAAATTTAATAATTGTTGCCAATATCACTAATTTAGGATGATTTATTGGATTTTATCTGGTTTTGAACTAGCAGTTATCGGCTTAATTGGTTTTTTATCTTAAATTGTTATTTATTTTGGAATTAATAACTGTTGGGGTGTTTTTGCTGATAAGGGCGAGGGTAAAAGGTTCGGGGAATAATCGGAAGGTAAAAAACTTCCGATTATTCATTGGCTAACTAGGCTCGCCTTAATTTTTGAATCATTTTTTTGCCAAAAAGCGTCGTAATTAGGCCAAGCATGATTAAAACGAGGCCAGCAACTTGTACGCCATTTATGTGCTCTCCAAGGAATAAAGCACTACTGCTTAAGCCAAAGACAGGAACCAACAATGAAAAAGGAGCAACTCGCCACGCTTCATAGCGACCAAGTAACACTCCCCAGATCCCATAGCCGACAAATGTTGATAAATAAGCTAAATAGATAATGACACCAAAGACTGACCAGTTAAAACTGGATAGCCCTTCTGTAATCGCTTCTTCACCTTCTAATATCCATGAACTAATTAAAAACGGGATAATTGGGATCAGTGCGCTCCAACTGACCAAAGATAGGGCACTGCATTTTTCAGCGCCTTCCTGTTTCATAATAATTCTATTGGTAATATTTCCACAAGCCCATGATAACCCAGCAATTAGTGTAAAAACCAACCCGAGTAATGGAATATCATCTAGTCCACCGGCGGTGGCACCATTGGCTAGCACAGTTAGCCCTGCAATCGCGATAAACATACCAATAAAGTGTGTCGGCTGTAATGATTCTTTTAAAATCATTGCGCCAAGTAATAGGGTAAAGAAAGCTTGGGATTGCAATATGACAGAGGTTATACCCGCAGGCATTCCAACTCGAATAGCACAAAATAAGAAGGCGAATTGACCAAAGCTAATCGTTAGCCCATAGAGAAGCAATAATTTGAATGGAATTTTAGGGCGCTTAAAAATAAAAATAGCGGGAAAGGCCACAAACATGAAGCGTAAGGCACCTAATAATAACGGTGGAAGTGCGGTCACACCGAGTTTAATGATAACGAAGTTAACTCCCCAAATGATTACCACACAAAGGGCGAGTAAGATGTCTCTGAGACTCATGCTATTTTCTCGATGTACTTGTCAGATAAGAGACCTACTTTACCTGCGTATAATTTTGAGTGCGATGGTTATGATGCTTAATTATAAAAAACGGTATAAAAAGGTTAAATATTATTGTTAATTTGCACTTATTTGTTATTTTTCGTTGTTTGAGTCTGGGTTTGTAAATGTTTATAATGTGTTCTCACATCACACGTATTCAGGACGACCTGAAATAACGTCATTTAAATATGGGGACGACCCCGATGAATTAACGGGAGCAACCAGCCATGGCTTGGGTAGTCCTTTTATTTGCAGGTTTATTAGAAGTGGTATGGGCTGTAGGGTTAAAATACAGCCATGGTTTTACCCGCTTAACGCCAAGTATCATCACTATTATCGCTATTATTGCGAGTATGGGGCTATTGGCTTATGCCATGCGTGATTTGCCTGTCGGCACCGCTTATGCAATTTGGACAGGTATTGGTGCAGTGGGTACGGCAATTGTTGGGATTATTTTCCTTGGGGAATCAGCGAATATGTTTCGCTTATTAAGCCTTGCCTTGATTATTACAGGGCTAATTGGCTTAAAAGTATCAAGTTAGCTTTCAAATTAAGTGTTTTTTAATTAAAAATAAATAATAAGCGGGTAGCAGAGAAAGTTACCCGCATTTTTTGATATTTTGGGCATAGAGAAAACTATTTTTATATTATTTTTCGTTATAACGCGATGGCCAAATTTCAGATGCCGGTATATCCAAAAATTCAGCAATAATTCTTTCTCCTTTAGGCCAACGTCTTGAAAGGGCATTATTTAATGTTGATGAGTTTAATCCTGCTTGCCGTGATATTTGAGAAAGAGAAGAGCCTTTTTTCTTTATCGCTGCAATAATATCAGCTGAATGCCAATCTTTTTTCATTTTATCTCCAATTATTGTTTGTTTAATAATTTAATTTGAATTTTTATTTCATATTAATATAAAGTTATCAGCCCTACATTTAATAGTCTCATTAAATAATACTTTGAATGTTTTTCATCCTATGATAAAGATACGTCTCTTGATGTTAATCATTTTTAAACTTAAAAGGATTTATTATGGATGTTAAGAATGTTTTTTTAGAAAAATCTTGTGCTGATTTGAAAGATATATTCTCTAATTATTTTGACTGGAATGATATTGATCTTTCTTTTTCTAGGGTTGATGTTAGTAATAAAAAGGTTAACATTATTTCGAATAACTATGAATGGCTATTGGTTTATTGGGATGCTGATTTAGATAAACTAATGAGTGAGCGGTTATCATCAGGGATACAATATTGGAATAATTACTCTAAAGCTTATATGGAAACTTTATTGAGAACGAAAAAGAATGAGTTGAAGGTGGATTTTTGTACCAAATATGGAAGTGTGTATGAAATAACCTCAATTAATTCAAAAAGAAAACTTTCAGTAAAGGAGATGCTCGCAATATATAAATGTCGTCCTACAATTGCTGATTACGCACATGGTATATGGAAATCAAATGATGATTATTTACCACTAAGAGAGAATATAGAGCTATTGGTAGAAAACAATCTGGATGATAATGAAAAAGAAACCGAGATTTTAGATATGCATCAATACATGCGGTTTGGGAATATTCGTTTCACCCGAAAAGAGGTTGTTACTATTAGGTTATTATTATCACATTGTAAAGTAAAAGAAATTAGCTATATACAAGGTTGTTCTGAAGTGTGTGAACATAAGAGAATTCAAAGAATTAAAGAAAAACTTGGTTGTCCACATGCTTCTTCTAGTGGTCTATTTATGGCATTAAAGGAAAATGGAATTACACTAGCCTGTTTAGAAACCTTAGTAAGCTATCCTTAAATTTAAATATATATTTAAATAATTAAAATACTTTATCATTTTTAAATGGATGTAAATATCAAAATGAAATGGAAATTTAGATTTGGTGCAGTCGCTGGTAATGCTTTGGAATACTATGATATTGCTGTTTTTGCAGCTATATCCACTTATTTAAGTATGGAATTAACTAAATTAGGTTATTCCCAAGCAACGGAAATGGTATGGGGGATTTTTGCATTACGTTTTTTAATTCGCCCATTAGGAGGGTATGTTATCGGCCGGTACGCTGATACGGTAGGAAAAAAATCTGCTTTGATATTAACAAGTATGATAACCGGCACGGCAACATTAATGATGGCACTGTTACCCATTGAATTATTAGGAGACTATACGCCACTAGCAATATTAATTTTACAATTGGCTCTTTCTTTTAGTTTCGCAGGTGAGTTTCCTTCTCTAATTACGTATTTATTTAAGGATTTAGATGGAAATATTCAATCTAGAGTTTCGTCAATTATTGTTGGTAGCTCTTTATGTGGGGTCATTGCATCATTAGTTATCGTTTTCATTCTAAAGAATACGTTATCTGAAGATACTATGCAGTCAATTGGGTGGAGGATCCCATTATTAATTGGTTTAATTAATATTTTAATTAGCTTTTGGTTTAGAGCTAAATTACCAGATTATAAAAATGATTTGAACAAAAAAATAATGTTCAGCTGGTACCATGTTTTTTGGGTGTTTTTATTTACCATCCCTGGGACTGTCACTTTTTACTCTCAAAATTTGTCAACTTCACTAATTATTCAACAATTAAAGATAGACGAGATAAAAAATTTTTATGAAATATTCTCATCCGGTTTATTGTTAGTTTTTATGATGATATGTGGTTGGTTAACAGATAAGTATAGTTCGGCTAAATCTGTTTTTAATATGGGAGTTATTGGGATGGTACTGTTTTCAGTACCCCTTTATTTTTTACTACAAATAGATAATTTACTTCTGGTTTTTTTAGCTCAAGTTGTTATGTCCACATATTCAGCAATGATATTATGTAATTTATCAGCAGTGCTGATGGATAAATCTAATGGGCAGGCAACAATATTAGGAGTGGGTTATAACAGTGCAGCTGCATCTATCGGTGGGATCACCCCTCTGATTGTTAGTTATTTAAGTCATTTTAACTTAGGCTATGTTGGGTTATTTATTGCGGGTTGTGGGCTTTCTTACTTTATTTCGACTTGGTTGCCAAAACCAAATCCTGTTTAGTGTCAGTCATGATTTAATCCCCCCCTTAGGGGGATTAAATCTTCATAAATGATAGGTCTACAGTAGGTAGAATGGCAGTAATAAAATATAAGATGTCTGCTCTATTAGCTATACAAATGTTTTGCGGATAAAAAGTAGCAATAAGAAGTACTAACAATGAAAAGTGTTACTTGATCAACTGGCTAAAACGTTGGTATAGGATTTCACCCAGAGTCTGTTGATTATACTCGGTACTATTGGCTAAATTATCAACAGCAGCATGCATGGAGTGGTAAATCATTGTCGCCATCAATTCTTGGGGCAATTCTGACCACGCTTTGTTTTGTTCACCGAAAGCTAGAATAGCTTTAATTTGTTCAACTGCACGGGTTTCATGGTCATTACTGCGCCCGTGGTATTCGTCGTGAAATAGCATGTCGTGAATGTTTTGTTTTTCAACATAGTATTTGACGCTATTTTCACACCATGATTTGAGTTTGGCAGATGCACTTTTTTGTGAGTCTACAGCGGATTGAATGTGGCCTAAATACCAGTCCATATAGCGAGAGCGTAAGGCTTCCATAATGTCATTTTTTGACTGGAAATAGTGATAAAAAGTCCCTTTTGCAACATCGGCAGATAAGACAATTTCGCTGACAGTTGTATTAACAAATCCTTTGGAAAGAAAGAGTTTTTCTGCTGCATTCATCAGGTCATCTAGCCTTTCTTCCGCAGGTTTCGTTCTTGGCTTTTTAGGTTGTATTGTCATTGAAATATCTCTTAACGTCATGTTCCAAAAGCAAATCTGATAAGGGTATCATAGCACTTAATATTGATATGCTAAAACTTAACTCCCCGATAGTTTTGCTGTTTCAACTATCGAGTTGTCGCTTTTATGAAAAGATAAACTAAATGCGATCAAGAAAACATACATTGTTGCTCCAATTAGCCACACCCAGCCATCCCAGTTTGCCAGTGTAAGGCCAAAAATAAAGCTAAATAATAATGGACCAATTACCCCCGTAGTATTGGTTAGACTCACCAATATTCCTTGTAGTTTGCCTTGGTTAGCTTGATTAACTTGAGCGGACATTAACCCTTGTAGCGCGGGTAACGCAATACTGCCACCGGCGAGCAAAATTAATGTAGGGAAAATCATCCAACCCTCTGTGAGTAATGACAAAATAATGAATGCGGTGCCATCTGCGATAAAACCGACAATAATTGTCACTTTTTCATTGAATTTTTTGGCTATCGCCCCGGCAATAAAGGCTTGAAATAGGGCATGCATGACGCCTAAACCCGCCAGAGATAACCCAACTTGCATACTGTCCCATTGAAAGCGACTTTCGGTAAATAACACCCAAGTTGTTGCAGGGATCTGGCCAATTAGCTGCGCCATAAAAAAGACAAAAAGGAGCATAATGACAGGTTTTATCAGCCGTATGAAGGAAACCGGCTGCTCTACAGTTTCATTTTGATCATTCTGTATAGCACGTCTGTTTTGATCTTTAAAAATAAGCAAGATCACGACAAAAGAGCACGCGTTCAAGGCGGCTGCAATAACAAAAGGTAAGTGTGGAGAGAATTGCCCTGCAAAGCCGCCAATCGCAGGGCCAGCGATTAGGCCAACACCAAATGCTGCACCTAGTCGCCCAAACCATTTTGTACGCTCTTGCGGGGCAGTGTTGTCAGCAATAATAGAAGCGGCAACAGCGCCTGTTGCCCCAGTGATCCCTGAAATTAAGCGGCCTAAATACAGTATCCAAAGTGAGCTGGATAAAGCCAGTAAAGTATAGTCGAGAGCGGCTCCCGCAAGGGAAAGCAGTAAGATAGCTCTGCGACCGAATTTATCGGACCATTTTCCCAGTATTGGAGCAAAAAACACCTGCATGACGGCATACAGGGCCAATAAGATGCCGTAGTGGTTTGCCAAATGTTCTATTGTTACATACTCACGAAGTAAGGCTGGCAAAACAGGCATGATTAAGCCGATCCCCATGGCATCTAGGGCGGTGATCGTTAAAGCGGTGATCGCAAACTTATTCATAATTGATTTCTCTATCAGTGATAGAGTTGGAATATATCCCTATCAGTGATAGAGTGTCAATAAAAATAGGGGAGCAATATGGCAAGGCTGGATAGAGAAACCATTATTAGTGCCGCATTAGATTTGCTGAATGAAGTGGGAATGGAAGGGCTGACAACTCGAAAATTGGCCCAAAAACTGGGCGTTGAGCAGCCTACACTGTATTGGCATGTGAAGAATAAGCGCACACTGTTAGATGCATTATCGGTTGAAATGCTAAAACGGCACCATGACCACCCATTACCTGCCGAGGGGGAAACGTGGCAGGAATTTTTGCGTCATAATGCATTAAGTTTTCGCCGTGCCTTACTTAGCTATCGTGATGGGGCAAAGGTACATTTGGGGACTCGCCCAAGTTCAGAGCAATATGCAACTGTGGAAAAACAATTACAGTTTATGGTTGATAACGGTTTTTCATTACAAAACGGTTTATATGCAATTAGCGCGGTGGGGCATTTTACGTTAGGTTCGGTGCTAGAACAGCAAGAACATATTGCCGCAATTAGTGAGCGGGATGTAGGACAAGATAGCTCAATGCCGTTGTTATTAAAGCAGGCGATACACATCATGGATAATGATGATGGAACGGCCGCTTTTTTATTTGGTTTAGAATCACTTATTCGAGGCTTTAAGCAATAGTTTTTAAGCTCTAAAAAAGAAAAGGTATGGCCATTGCTGCCATACCTTGTATTAAAATAATGTGTGATTGAATTATTTACAGTGTGAATACACCGATAATTGCAATAACGCTGATGATTGCTGAGCCGCCATAGAAAACCCATTTTGTCGCTGGGACATGGATTTTAAAGTCGTGCAAAGTATGGTGGATACGGTGCATACCACACCATACTGGCAAAATAATCATCAGTAATAAGAATACGCGGCCGATAAAGCTTTGGCTAAATGCCATAATACGCTCATAGCTCAGCATTTCTGGTGCAACGCCGAGAGGAATTAAAATCCCTAACAGAATGATAATAGCAGGGCCAATCACGGCACTCCACATACCACCAGCACCAAATAACCCCCAGAAAATCGGCTCATCGGAACGTTTAGGCGTTAGATTCATCAGATTCTCCTTAGATTAAAATAACAATGCGATTGCTAAGATTGCCGCAGTAACAACAATCGTGAGAGCCCAGAAGACTTTAACAATAGGCTCATCAGACATTTTCTTATCTTTTACAATAATACTGACGGCTTTTGGTGCAAGATTGAACCACGTAGTGGTGTGCAATAGTGTTGCCGCCAAAGTAATAATGTTAATGATAAGAATGATTGGGTTACTTAAGAACCCAACAAAACCTGCCCATGATTCAGGGCCACTTTTCAGCGCAAATACCCCATACAGGACTAAAATACTGAACCAAACTTGAAGGACTGAAGTACTTTCACGCATGATGTAAAAGCGGTAAAAACCCAACTTTTGCCACCAGTCGCCCTTCATTTCCCTAACATAGGGTTTACGTTTCGTTGTCATGACTTCAATTCTCCTTATCGTGGCTTCAGCATGGCGATAACAAAGTCTTGCGCACTGGCAACTTTACCTTGTTGGATCGCGCCCGCAGGGTCGACATGCTTAGGACAGACTTCAGAGCAGTAGCCTACAAACGTACAGCTCCAGACACCATTGTCACCATTTAACAAGGTCATGCGTTCTTTCGCACCATGGTCTCGGTTATCTAAATTGTAGCGCTCTGCCAATGTGATAGCGGCTGGACCGATGAATTCTGGATTCAGTCCAAATTGTGGGCAAGCTGCATAGCACAGACCACAGTTGATACAGCCTGAGAACTGATGGTATTTCGCCATCTGGGCAGGCGTTTGCTTATTCGGGCCTTCAGAAGGTTTACGGTCATTACCGATAATATACGGTTTGATCGCTTCTAAACGCTCGATAAAGTGAGTCATATCAACAACAAGGTCGCGCTCGATTGGGAAGTTACCTAATGGCTCAACTTTCATGCCTTGCGGGTATTCACGCAGGAATGTTTTACAAGCCAGTTTAGGTACTTTATCGACCATCATGCCACAAGAACCACAAATCGCCATACGACAAGACCAGCGGTAAGACAGGTCTGGAGCGAGGTTATCTTTGATATAGCCTAACGCATCTAACAAAGAAGTTTGCTCGTCGTAAGGGACATCATACGTCACCAAATGGGGCTCACTATCCGTTTCTGGATTGTAACGCATGATCTCCATTTTTAGGTGTTTCATATCATCCATTAGCTTGCTCCTTCTTCGCCTTATCTTGAGCTTCAGCTTCGGCACCGTAAACACGTTTAGCTGGCTGAGATTTCGTGATTTTCACGTCACTGTATTCTAAACGAGGGGAGCCCTCTGGGTTATAGAATGCCAAAGTATGTTTAAGGAAATTCACATCATCACGCTCAGTACAGCCTTCATCGAGACGTTGGTGTGCACCACGTGATTCTTTACGGTTGATTGCAGAGTGAGCCATACATTCAGCCACATCAAGGCCAAAGCCTAATTCAATGGTGTACAGTAGGTCAGTATTAAATACGCTGCTATGGTCGGTAATTTCGACGTGTTTGAAGCGTTCTTTCAGTTCAGCAATTTTATCAACGGTTTTTTGCATTAATTCAGGAGTACGGTAGATACCGCAGCCTTCTTCCATTGAAATACCCATCTCATCACGGATTTTCGACCAGCTCTCTTTCCCTTTTTGGTTCATGAGTTTACTAAGGTCAGCTTCGATATCACGGGTACGGGCTTCGATAGCATTTGCATTAGCTGGTGTTGCTTCAGCAGCATGGCGAGCGGCTTCTTCACCTGCTAGGCGACCAAATACCACTAATTCAGCTAATGAGTTAGAACCTAAACGGTTTGCACCGTGCAAGCCAACAGAAGAACATTCACCGACAGCAAATAGGCCTTTGATACGTGTTTCTGTGCGTTGATCCGTTTCGATACCACCCATGGTGTAGTGGGCGGTTGGGCGAACAGGAATTGGGTCTGTTACTGGGTCAACCCCCACGTAGGCTTTCGCCAACTCACAAATAAATGGTAAACGTTCATGCAGTTTTTCTGCGCCAAGGTGGCGAAGATCTAAGTAAACAACATCACCGCGGTGGGTACTGATAGTGCGGCCTGCACGCCATTCGTGCCAGAACGCTTGGGAAACTTTGTCACGTGGACCCAGTTCCATATATTTATTTTCAGGTTTACCCAGTGGCGTTTCAGGTCCCATTCCGTAGTCTTGCAGATAGCGATAGCCGTCTTTATTGACAAGGATCCCGCCCTCACCACGGCAACCTTCGGTCATTAAGATACCAGAGCCAGGAAGACCTGTTGGGTGATACTGAACGAATTCCATGTCACGTAAAGGAACACCATGACGGAATGCCATTCCCATCCCATCACCGGTTACAATACCGCCATTGGTATTATAGCGATAAACACGTCCAGCACCGCCCGTCGCCATGACGATAGAATTCGCACGGATCTGGACTTTTGTTCCTTCCATCATATTTAACGCGACAAGACCACGGACTTGGCCTTCATCAACAATGATATCGAGGACAAAGTGTTCGTCAAAACGTTGAATTTGTGGATATTTTAATGAAGTTTGGAACAGGGTATGGAGCATGTGGAAGCCAGTTTTATCAGCAGCAAACCACGTACGCTCAATTTTCATCCCACCAAAGCGGCGAACGTTAACTGAACCATCTGGTTTACGGCTCCACGGGCAGCCCCATAGTTCTAGTTGGGTCATTTCTGTTGGGCAGTGTTCGACGAAATAATCGACGACATCTTGCTCACACAGCCAGTCCCCACCAGCTACAGTATCATTAAAATGATAGTCATAGGAGTCATGAGCCTGAGTAACTGCTGCTGATCCCCCCTCTGCGGCCACGGTGTGACTACGCATTGGGTATACTTTTGAGACCAGAGCAATCTTGATATTGGGATTTGCTTCAGCGGCAGCAATTGCTGCACGTAAGCCTGCGCCCCCGGCCCCGATAATCGCTAAATCGGCATTGAAGGTTTGCACTGCGCTTCTCCATTGTTCAAGTGTAAAATTGATAAATTCTTTTAAATACTTTTGATAATTAGCTATGTCATTTTCAGTTCAACTTAAAGCTAAACTCCGAAATATCTGTTTTTTAATAGTAAATAATATAATAGCTAATAATGACTTATCATGCTGTGAATTATAGCGAATAGTACTCAAGATAAATTTGATATAGAGGGGGGTTTTGGCCAAATTTAGCTATAAAGTGTGAGGTGGATCTTCTTTTTGTAAATTGTTTTTACATTACTCGATTTTCTAGGCTGTTAACATCGAATAAAAAGGAATTTCAAATAATTATCATTAAATTTACATAAAATCTTAGCGTATAAAACCAAGGGAATTAGTCAGGTTTTACCAATAATAAGTGAATAATACTATTATTATAGCTGAAGGGTTTCATTCATATTGAATGCTAATTTGCGAGGAGTCTCACTGTTTATTTTTAGAGGAAGTTCAATTTCGAAGAGAAAATTTTAAAATAGATTGAGAAAGCGAATCGTTTCGCTTTTTTAGTAACAGCTATGTCACATAATATAAGAAATAATCATGTTTTAGGCTGTTTTATTTACGTCTTCCCATCAGCTTATGTAAAGCTAAAAGCAAAGGCTTTGCCTAATCGTATAAAGCAAGGGATAATCAGGCTATCCCTACTTACTCATTATGTCGACAGTTACAAGCGCTGACGCTCAGATAAATGCGCTTTATCAGTGTAAATGCATTGTGTGTTGCAAGTGAGGTGGGTACACTGCACGACTAAGTTTATTTTGGAGTCATCTTAATGAGTGATATAGCGAATTGGCAGCCAACCGCCCCCATCGCTAACCTGTTACAGCGCGCAAAAATAATTGCGGAAATCAGACGTTTTTTTACTGATCGCTGTGTACTTGAAGTCGAAACCCCCGCAATGAGTCAGGCTACAGTCACTGACGTTCATCTTGTTCCATTTGCAACGCGTTTTGTGGGCCCAGGTGCGGCACAAGGCATTAATTTATATTTAATGACTAGCCCTGAATACCACATGAAACGTTTATTAGCAGCAGGTAGTGGGCCTATCTATCAGCTAGGTCGTAGCTTTAGAAATGAAGAAGCAGGGCGGCATCATAATCCTGAATTTACCATGTTAGAGTGGTACCGTCCGCATTTTGATATGTATCGCTTGATTAATGAAGTGGATGACTTACTGCAACAAGTCTTAGAGTGCGAGAGTGCGGAGCTACTTTCTTATCAGCAAGCGTTTTTACGCTATTTGGATATTGACCCATTGTCTGCTGAGAAAAGTGAATTACGTGAGGTTGCTGCTCGTTTAGATTTAAGCAATATCGCGGATCACGAAGAAGATAAAGATACCTTGCTACAGCTGTTATTTACCATGGGTGTTGAGCCTCATATCGGTAAAGAAAAGCCTGTGGTGGTGTATCATTTCCCTGCGACCCAAGCTTCTCTTGCTGTAATTAGCTCGGAAGATCATCGTGTTGCTGAGCGTTTTGAGGTGTATTATAAAGGAATGGAACTGGCGAATGGTTTCCATGAACTCACCGATGCAAGCGAACAGCGCCAGCGATTTGAACAAGACAACCGTAAACGCGTGACAATGGGGTTACCTACTGCACCTATTGATGAGCACTTACTTGCGGCTTTAGAGCATGGTTTACCTGATTGTTCTGGTGTCGCTGTTGGGGTTGATAGATTGATTATGATTGCTTTAAATGCAGATAAAATCAGTGATGTGATCGCATTCCCTGTCACTATCGCTTAACTAATACGCCTAACTTGAAAATAATGCAGCCATTTGGCTGCATTATTGTTTTTGGTGCAGAAAACTATTTTTGTTTCTGTTGTTCTAAGAACTTAACACCTAAGTCAGGGAAGTCTGTAAAGGCGCCATCGACATCAGCTTGGTTATAAATGATGTCATAAAGCTGTTGCCCATCTTTGGCGTATTTTGGCAGCTTATCAACACGAATAGTGAACGGGTGAACCGCCATTTTATTTTCATGGGCTTCTTTGACCATGCCATTCACTTTGATGTTAGTTGGCGTAGATTCTTCACTAATTAGCATATGATAATCAGGGCCAATACCATCTGCATAGGTTGCAATTTCTTTCATGGCACCCGGTTTCATCATCCAATCGTAATTGTAGTTAACCCAAGTTCCGTCAGGTTTTTGCTCTTGAGTTTCGTTCCAATCGGTGTAAGCAATCAACTGAATTAATTTAAGATCCATTCCCATTTCAGGCATCAAGGTATTTTTAATACGTTTTAGATCATTTGGGTCAAATGATTGTAGATAAACGTTGGAATCCTTGGTGGTGTAACCATATTCTTTAAGAACTTCGAGTGTTTTCTTGGTGATATCTTTGCCTTCTTGCTGGTGGAACCAAGGGGCTTTAATTTCTGGGTAGATACCAATATTTTTACCTGTTGATTTGTTTAATCCTTGAACAAATTCAATCTCTTCTTGGAAAGTATGAACGCGGAAATCTGATTTGCCCATCGGGAAGCGGTTCGGATAGCTTTGGACTTTTTTACCATCAACAATATCAAATCCTTCTGTAAAATTGAGTGATTTGATTTCATCAAGGGTAAAGTCAATCGCATAATAACGGCCATCTTTATGCGCGCGGTCAGGGAAACGTTCAGCAACATCAGTCACGCGATCGAGATAATGGTCATGTAAGACCACGAGCTCGTTATCTTTCGTCATAACTAAATCTTGCTCAAGAAAATCAGCACCTTGTGCGTAAGCCATTGCTTTTGCAGGTAAGGTATGTTCCGGTAAGTAACCACTTGCACCACGATGTGCAATGACAACTTTACTTGAAGCTTGAGCTACAGCAGACACTGACATCACTAAAACCATACTAGCCACCAATGTTTTTAATGGAAAGCTCATGATTATATCTCCTTGGCACTTTATTTGGGTAAAAAAATGGGCTACATCATTTTTTGATATAGCCCACGAGTCTAGCGATTAACAATGAACATTTAATGAATGTTTATTGTGAGTTTGCTAATTCACGTTTATGTTTGCTTTCGCTCAACATGACGATAAACAGTAGAACAACAGCCAATGCTGAACCACCGATCATGACTGCGAAGCCACCGTCCCAACCGAAGTAGTCTACGGTATAACCAACGATAGCACTTGCTGCGACAGAACCACCGAGGTAGCCGAACAAGCCTGTGAATCCTGCGGCGGTACCTGCTGCTTTTTTCGGTGCAAGTTCAAGAGCGTGTAAACCAATCAACATAACAGGACCATAGATTAAGAAACCGATGATCAACATACATGCCATATCAACATTTGGGTTACCGGCTGGGTTCATCCAGAACACGATAGTTGCGATGGTTACCAGAACCATGAAGAACACACCAGTGGCTCCACGGTTACCGCGGAAGACTTTATCCGACATCCAACCACACAGTAACGTACCTGGGATACCTGCGTATTCATATAAGAAGTAAGCCCATGAAGATTTGTCCATTGCGAAGTGTTTAACTTCACGCAGGTAAGTTGGAGACCAGTCCAAAACACCATAACGCAGTAAGTAAACGAACACGTTCGCAATCGCAATCATCCATAACAGTTTGTTAGGGAAAACATACTTCATGAAGATTTCTTTTGCAGTTAATTCTTCTTCATCGGATGCTTTATAGTCTGTTGGATAGTCGTTTTTGTATTCTTCAATTGGAGGAAGACCACAAGATTGCGGGGTATCGCGCATTAACGCAAATGCAATGATTGCAACAAGAATAGCGGCCAATGCAGGCATATACAGAGCAGCTTTCCAGTCGTTAAACCATGCCATACCTAACATGAACAGTAATGGCGGGATACCACCACCGACGTTGTGCGCACAGTTCCAAACCGAAACGATACCACCACGTTCTTTTTGTGACCACCAGTGAACCATGGTACGTCCACAAGGAGGCCAACCCATACCTTGGAACCAACCACAAAGGAACAGTAATACGAACATTACCATGATGCTTGATGTTGCCCATGGTACGAATCCCATGACTAACATCACTACGGAGGCAAGAATCAAACCTGCGGGTAAGAAATAGCGCGGGTTTGCACGGTCGGAAAACGACCCCATGATAAATTTAGAAAATCCGTAAGCAATTGAGATCCCTGATAATGCGAAACCAAGGTCACCTTTAGAGAAACCTTGTTCAACAAGATATGGCATCGCTAACGCAAAGTTCTTTCGGACTAGATAATACGCTGCGTAACCAAAGAAAATACCCATGAAGATCTGCCAACGAAGCTTACGATAGACAGGATCTACCTTATCAGCTGGCAGCCTCTCTATATGAGGTGCTGGTTTAAAAATGCTTAACATATACGCCTCCGATGGCATGCTAATTTTTATTTACACTTCCATTCTCTGTTTCAGAGAGATTGAGTGTTTATTATTGGTGAAGTAACAAAAACGAAAGTATTCGAGTAATTTAAGAGTCTTTATTTTCTTAATTGCTCTAAATTGTAGTCGTTAAAAAACAATTTATCTGTAATCCAACGCACAATTATTGATTTTGTTTATGAAGTTGCATAGTAAATGACATTTGTGAATAGAATGGAACTGGAAATGTTAATTATTTTGTGATTTTCATCACGATTTTGTTCTTTGAGGTGCTAAAAATGTCGCAATTACTTTCGTTTTTGTTCCTTATCAAACATTGATCGCGTTTCTGGGCTATATTTAATAATAGATTATAAAAATAGAACCTATACTTATTTATTATAGAAACGTTTATTAATGTGAGGAATGCGACATGAATGGCTCATCTGTGACTGAAACGGATGTCATCATTATCGGTGGTGGCGCAACAGGTGCAGGAGTCGCTCGTGACTGCGCTCGCCGAGGCCTAAGAACCGTTTTACTCGAAAGACATGATATTGCGACTGGCGCGACAGGACGTAACCATGGATTACTGCATAGTGGCGCGCGTTATGCCGTCACAGATGGTGAATCTGCCAGAGAATGTATCGAAGAGAACAAAATTTTAAAGCGTATCGCACATCATTGTATTGAACGAACGGACGGTTTGTTTATTACTCTTCCTGAAGACAGCTTAGAATATCAGCAGCAATTCATTACGGCCTGCCAAGCGGCAGGTATTGATGCGACTGCGATTGACCCTAAAGAGGCTATTCGTCTTGAACCTTCTGTTAACCCGCATTTAATTGGTGCGGTTCGTGTTCCTGATGGTACGGTTGACCCATTCCGTTTAACTGCGGCAAATATGTTAGATGCCAGAGAGCATGGCGCAAAAGTGTTAACTTATCATGAAGTTATTGGTTTAATTCGTGATGGTGATACGGTACGCGGTGTGACGGTATATGA
The DNA here is from genome assembly GCF_011077905.1 of Providencia sp. M-27. NCBI lineage: Bacteria > Pseudomonadati > Pseudomonadota > Gammaproteobacteria > Enterobacterales > Morganellaceae > Providencia > Providencia sp. M-27. The sequence continues at coordinate 423,065 of NZ_JAALBT010000001.1, forward strand.
TCATCATGCTAAGAAACAATATGATATTTACGCAGAAATTGTCGTCAATGCGGGCGGGATCTGGGGACAAAAAATTGCAGAATATGGCGAATTAAAAATTAAAATGTTCCCTGCGAAAGGGGCACTATTAATTTTAGGTCACCGTTTGAACAACATGGTGATAAACCGCTGCCGTAAACCTGCAGATGCCGATATTTTGGTTCCCGGCGATACGATTTCCCTGATTGGGACCACGTCGACTCATATTGAATATGACCAAATTGATAATATGTATGTCACCCCTGAAGAGGTGGATATTCTGATTCGCGAAGGTTCAATGTTGTCTCCTGCACTTGCGACAACGCGCATTTTACGTGCATATGCAGGCGTTCGACCATTAGTTGCTAGTGATGATGACCCATCAGGGCGTAACGTAAGCCGCGGTATTGTGTTGTTAGACCATGCTAAACGCGATGGCTTAGAAGGTTTTATCACCATTACAGGGGGTAAGTTGATGACTTATCGCCTGATGGCGGAATGGGCGACAGATAAAGTTTGCGAAAAACTTGGTCACAGCGCCAAATGTACAACAGCAGAAGCCCCATTACCGGGGTCGCAGCACAGCGCAGAAGAAGCCTTACGTAATGTTGTTTCTATCCCAGCCCCTATTCGTGGCTCTGCGGTTTACCGCCATGGTGACAGAGCTTCTGCAATTCTCAGTACGGATAGGCTCGATAAAAGTTTAGTTTGTGAGTGTGAAGCCGTTACTGCGGGTGAGGTGCGTTATGCCGTGAATTCATTGACGGTCAATAATCTGCTTGATTTAAGGCGCCGTACTCGTGTGGGTATGGGAACTTGCCAAGGTGAGCTATGTGCATGCCGCGCAGCTGGCTTACTCAATCGTTTTAATGTTACAACGCCCCATGAAACAGAGCAGCAATTAAGTCACTTCCTGAATGAGCGCTGGAAAGGTGTACGTCCAATAGCTTGGGGGGATGCGCTGCGTGAAAGTGAATTTACTAGCTGGGTATATCACGGGTTATGTGGCATGAATGAAGCGACACTAGGCAAGGATGCACAGAAGGAGGCAGATAATGAAATATGATGTAGTGGTAATGGGCGGCGGTTTGGCTGGATTAATGAGCGGTATACGTTTAACCCAGTCTGGCCTATCTTGTGCAATTGTTAGCGCAGGGCAAAATGCAATGCATTTTTCATCAGGCTCCTTAGATTTATTAACCCATTTGCCTAATGGGGAAGTGGCTGAAAAACCATTAGAAATGCTTGATGCGTTAAAGGAACAGTCGCCAGCTCACCCTTATAGTTTAATCGGAAAAACGCAGGTTACTGAATTAGCGCATATGGCGCAGTCGATATTGCAGCAAGCGGGAGTCCATTTAAAAGGCTCTTGTGAAGAAAACCATTATCGCATTACACCTCTAGGCCATAAGCGCATGACTTGGCTTAGTCCTAAATTTGTTCCAACGGCTGGCTTACACCATAAAATGGATGCTAACAATATTGCGGTGGTTGGTATCGAAGGTTTCTTGGATTTTCAACCCCAAATGGTTGCGGATGAGCTACAACGTGAAGGGCTACAAGCAACAGCGCACTATGTGCATTTACCATTATTAGACCGGTTAAGAGAAAACCCGAGCGAGTTTAGAGCCGTTAATGTTGCTCGCTGGTTAGACCGTCCAGAAAACATGGCTCAAATGGTAGCTGAAATTTCCCCGTTGGTCGCAGATGCAGACGCGATTTTCATGCCAGCGTGTATCGGACTCGACAGTGATGAACCTTTACAGGAATTACAAAGGAACTTAGGTAAGCCTATATTTTTATTGCCGACTCTTCCACCTTCTTTATTGGGGATCCGTTTACACGAAATGTTATTGCGTCAGTTTCGGCGCCAAGGTGGCATAGTGATGCCAGGTGATAAAGTCACTGCGGTAAACTGTGTGGATGGCCGAATTGAATCTGTCCAGACTCGTAATCATGGTGACATCTCTTTAAAAGCTAAGCATTTTGTTCTGGCAACGGGGAGTTTTTTCAATAATGGATTGGTGGCAGAGTTTGACCGTGTGTATGAGCCATTGATGCAATTGGACCTGTGTGAAATTTCAGAACGTGCAAAATGGACTAACAAAGAGTTTTTTGCTTCCCAACCTTATATGGCTTTTGGCGTGAAAACTGATGAAAAGCTGCGCGCACAAAAAGAGGGGAACGCTATTTCAAACCTTTATGTCGCTGGCGCTGTATTAGGCGGTTTTGACCCTCTCACCCAAGGTTGTGGGGCGGGTGTATCAATAATTAGCGCATTATATGCCGCTAATGAAATCATTAATGAACTGATTAAGAGTAAAACCATGCAGGTGGAGGTGGCACAATGAGTATTCAAGATGCAAGCTTTGAAAGCTGTATTAAATGCACGGTGTGTACCACTTATTGCCCTGTAGCAAAGGTTAATCCATTGTATCCAGGCCCTAAGCAAGCCGGGCCCGATGGTGAGCGCTTGCGCTTAAAAGACCCAATGTTATATGACGAGGCACTTAAATATTGTACAAACTGCAAGCGCTGTGAAGTGGCTTGCCCATCGGATGTGAAAATTGGCGATATCATTGCCCGTGCGCGTAATACTTACAGCCAGCAAAAACCGAAAATTCGTGATGCAATTCTCAGTCATACCGATTTAATGGGGTCGCTATCTACGCCATTTGCACCAGTTGTAAATACGATTACAGGGTTAAAACCTGTACGTCAAATCCTTGATAAAGCACTGAAAATAGACCATCGCCGTGAATTACCAAAATATTCATTTGGGACTTTCCGTCGTTGGTATGCAAAACAAGCCGCTGAACAAGCTAAATTTGAAGAGCAAGTTGCGTTTTTCCATGGTTGCTATGTGAATTATAACCACCCTCAATTAGGTAAAGACTTAATTAAAGTCTTCAATGGGATGAACATTGGCGTTCAATTACTTAAACGTGAAAAATGTTGTGGTGTGGCGTTAATTGCGAATGGCTTTATGAAACAGGCAAAACGCCAAGCCAATGTGAATTTAGAGTCATTACAAGAAACTATCCTTGAAAAACATGTGCCTGTTGTTGCAACTTCATCAACGTGTACGTTTACTATCCGTGATGAATATACACATGTCCTTGATGTTGATACTTCTGCAATGAGGGATAACATCGAGCTCGCAACACGTTATATTTATCGTTTACTGGAAGAAGGGCGTGAACTCAAACTGAAACATACGCCTTTAAAAGTGGCTTATCATACACCATGCCATATGGAAAAAATGGGTTGGACCTCCTACACATTAGAGTTAATTAAGCGTGTACCCGGTGTTGAGCTGATAGTGTTAGACTCACAGTGCTGTGGTATCGCAGGAACCTATGGTTTCAAAAAAGAAAACTATGAGGTTTCTCAAGGTATTGGTGCCGGGTTATTTCGCCAAATTGAAGAAAGTGGTGCTGATATGGTGATCACTGATTGTGAAACGTGTAAGTGGCAGATTGAGATGTCGACGAGTAAGAAGTGTGAGCATCCCATCTCACTTTTAGCAAAAGCTTTGTGATCTATTACTTATCGAATTGTAGGGTTGTTATTTGTTGTTTTAGCTCAGTTAATCTTATTTGGAGATAGCATTTAGCTATCTCCTTTTTTTGTTTTTAGTGTTGATTGACTAACTGCTTTTTATCTGAGTTTGCGAAGAAATATCTCAAGATAAAATTCAAAAGCACACCATAAGCAGGTAAGAAAAACAGCATACAAATAAGTAGCTTAAAGACATAGTCAACTAAAGCAATTTCTACCCAGTTTGCGGCCATAAATGGGTCGCTACTACGGAAAAATGCGATAAAGAAGAACGCGATAGTATCAATTAAGTTACCAAAGAACATGGCACAAGCAGGAGCCACATACCAACGTGCATTTTGACGTAATCGATTGAAAACACTGACATCTAATATTTGCCCCAGGACATAAGCCATAAAGCTAGCGGCTGCGATACGTGCGACAAATAAGTTAAATTCAGACAATGCAGTAAAGCCTTGCCATTCACCTTGGAAAAATAATGCTGAAATAACATAGGATATCAGTAATGCCGGCAGCATAACCGCAGTGATAATTCTGCGTGCAAGTGGCGCGCCATAAATACGGACGGTTAAGTCAGTTGCTAAGAAAATAAATGGAAAAGTAAATGCGCCCCAAGTGGTATGGAAACCGAAAATATTAATCGGTAATTGCACTAGGTAGTTACTAGAAGTAATAATTAAAATATGAAATAACGAAAGCCAAATTAACGCAGTGGCTTTTTGCTGCGCAGTAAAATTAAACATATTGTACCTTTTTAGTGACAATGGGGTGAGGGAACCCATGAAATTCATCCCAACAGTTGGGAACTGCGCATCATACGCTCGTTGCGCAACGAAAGCAAAACAGTTCATTCATCAAGACACGTTTTATTATATAATTCGATTATTGATCTCTCTTTAGAAGTGTTTATTTATGTCTGATTCTTTTGATAATGCTACTAAGACCCTTGACACACTTGGGTTGCGTTGCCCTGAGCCTGTGATGTTAGTGCGTAAAACGGTTCGTAATATGGCAGATGGGGAAACGTTGTTAATTATTGCGGATGACCCAGCAACCACACGCGACATTCCGGGCTTTTGCCGTTTTATGGGGCATGATTTATTAGCCGTAGAGGTTGATAATACCCCGTATCGTTATTTGCTGCGTAAAAAGTCGAGCTAATAGTTATTAGCTAATTTCATTTTGTACGTTAATTCCTGCCAAGAAGTAGGGATTAACGTAGGTTTAATACTTCCTGATAGCTCAGCCCTGTAAGTTGACAGATAAGTTCAATACTTGTACCAAGTTGTAAACCTTTAAGAGCAATTTCATGTTGTTTTTTGTTTGCTCCGATATCAATGCCCCTATTTACACCGATATCAATGCCTCTATTTACACCGATATCAATGCCTCTATTTACACCGATATCAATACCTTCTTGTAATCCTTGGTTTTTTAATCGTTGTGCGATGTTCATGATATCCTCTTGGTTATTTTCTAGTTGGTATATAAGTTGATTGACCACTGTTTCAAAATGCGGTGAATCCATAGTAATAAATAAGTAATTGAAAATAGTAATTATGTCATCACTATGATGATAGTTTCGATTCATCGCTTCAGCTAGTAATTGCGTAATTTTTTCTATGTTATCTCTTAGGTCTCTATGTTTCATAGCAAGTTCCATGACGGCAACTTTGCGATGGTTTACGAGCTCATTATCATCAATAACAGTAATATCGACGAGAGGAAATGGCTGACTGTATAAGTTTGACGCAATTTCAGGCCACGGAAAACAGTGTGTCCACGGCTTAGCATATGGGTAAGGGGTTATTTTCCCATGATAAAATAAAACTGGGACAACTAGTGGTAAATCACGATGACCTTGTTGTAAGTGCTGATTCATGGCAAGGAACGCATAATGCATCATCCTCCAACCCATTAGTTTATCGGGTGTTGATTGATGTTCAACTAACATATAAATATATCCTTCACCTTGCTGTGTCTCGACAGTGTAGAGAACATCTGAAAGACGAGTACGTAGCTGATTATCAATGAAAGATGAATTTGTTATCGCTAATGTTTTGAAATCACATAATTGCTTAATATGATTAGGTAAGTGAATATCAAAAAAATCACGTGCATTATCAATTTTAGACATAAACCCTTTAAATGCAGCATCATGCGGTGTTGAACTGTGATTTTTTACCATACTCAGTACCCACTAAACGTTATACCAAAATAATCTATTGATAAAACGTATTCTAGCGAAAACTGAGGTTTATGGAGAAAAAGTTAGTCCTAATTCTTTAATTGAATTTGCATTTAACATATTGTAATACAGGTATTTATTGGAAATGTTGTAAATGAAAAACGCCACTTAACGCGGCGTTTAAATTGGTTGATTGAAACTCTGTTAATTAAAGCTATTTTTTCACTTGGGGTAATTTAACGCGTAATAGACGCACTGCGTTCGCTGTGACGAGTGCTGTTGCGCCTGAATCAGCAAGTACAGCGACCCAAAGGCCTGTAATACCTAATAAACTTGTGACAAGGAATACGGCTTTTAACCCCAAGGCAATCGCGATATTTTCACGAATGATTTTTCGCGTTGCACGAGAAAGCGCGATGATTTCAGCTAGCCCCGTTAAACGGTTATGAGTTAATGCGGCATCGGCGGTTTCTAACGCAACGTCCGTACCACTTCCCATGGCTACCCCGATACTGGAGGCTTTCATCGCAGGCGCATCATTAATACCATCTCCAACCATCATGGTGCTGTGGTTACGATTAAGTTCCATTACTGCGGTAACTTTATCTTCAGGTAACAAGCCAGCACGGAACTCCATGCCTAGTTGCCCTGCAATGGCACTCGCAGCACGAGGATTATCACCCGTTAGCATCACCGCATTAACGTTAAGCGCTTTAAGCAAACTCATTGCGTCATTTGCATCATTGCGTAGTGTATCTTGTAGCGCGGTTAAACCAATTACACGGTTATCTTCTAGTGTGACAACAACCGTTTTCCCTTCGGCCTCAAGTGCCTCAACTTTACCTTGCCATTCGCTATTTAGCGGGGTATCAAGGCGGTTTGGTGCACTAACCAGTATATGTTTATCGTTCAAAACACCTTCAACACCTTTCCCTGCCAGTGCTTTTCGGTCTTGAGCTTCGGTTACTACCAACGATAATGCTTCGGCTTTATTCACTACCGCCTTAGCCAGTGGGTGATGGGAGCCCACCTCAACGGAAGCGGTTATCCGTACTAATTCGCTTTCTGTCATGCCTTCTTCAGGGACAAGGTCAGTGACATGCGGTTTACCTTCCGTTAGTGTGCCTGTTTTATCTAAAGCAATTGTTGTGATAGTACCCAGTTGTTCAAGTGCTGCGCCGCCTTTAATTAATGCACCGCGCCGTGTCGCCGTTGCGAGTGCAGAGGTGATTGCGGCAGGGGTCGAAATTACTAAGGCACAAGGACAACCGATTAATAGCAGTGTCAAACCGCGGTAAATCCATGTTTCCCATGATGCATCAAAGAAAATTGGTGGAATAATAATCACCAATGCAGAAATAAGCATAATGATTGGTGTGTATATGCGACTAAAGCGGTCAATAAAGCGTTCTATTGGAGCGCGGCGTTCTTCAGCTTCTTCAATTAGCTGTAAAATACGGTCGATGGCATTTTGGCCTTGCTCTGACACCACTTTCATCTGCACGGCTCTATCAACGGATAAACAGCCAGCAGCAACTTTTTCGCCTGCATTGCGTTCGATGGGAACAGATTCACCTGTTAGCGCACTCTCATCAAAGCTGGCAAAACCTGAGACTAATACGGCATCGGTAGGTAAACGACCACCCGGTGCGATTTCAATAATATCACCAGGGCGTAATTGTGCCACAGGTATGGTGGTTTTTTGTCCATCCTTGATCAAAACAGCATCTTCTGGAACCAGTGCCATTAAGGCGCTAACCCCTCGTCGGGCTCTTCCGGCAGAATAAGACTCCAACATTTCGCCTAACATAAACAGTAAGATAACCATTGCGGCTTCTTCTGTGGCTTGAATAAAGATTGCACCTACCGCGGCAACGGTCATCAAAGTTTCGATAGCAAAGGGTGAGCCAGTACGAATTAGGCGCAACGATTTACGAGCAATAGGGTATAAACCAAACAGGGTTGTCAAAATAAAGGCGATGTTACCAATTTTTGGGCTGAATGATTCAATACCCCAGCTAATTGCCATTAAAATCGCTAATATAATGACGGGCTTAGCTTCACTGAGTAAGCTTTGTGGTGGCGCAATAGCCGCCGCACTATTACCAGTCACTTCGAGCAATTCATAGCCAGCAGCTTCAACCGTGGAACGAACCGCCGCGCTAATATCCGTATTGGCATCAACCACTAATTTTTCAGTAGCGAACAATACCTTAGCTTGTTTAACTTCACTAATTTGGCCGACTGCGGTTTCAATTTTATTGGCACAACTAGGGCAATCCATACCGCGAATAACCCAACTGAATCGTTGCCCTGCGGCTTGGGTTGGCTCAACGTCATTGATGATATTCGCGCTTAACCCACAACTATCACCGTGTTGGTGGTCATGGCCTGCATGGCTATGGTTATGGTGCGTATCGTCGGTATCATGCTCATGGGATGAATGGCATCCTTGATGCTGGTGAGATTCTTCATCGTCATCAGAGTGTTGCTTTGTATAGCCATGTTCGTGAGTATGTGAGTCATTACTCACTTCTTTGCTGTTCTCTGTGATTACAGAAGAACAAGTAGCGCTATTCGAGCAGCAAGAACTGGTATGTGTATGATTTTCTTTATGAGAGTGTGAGTGCATAAGCGCCCCCTTATCTAACAATAATTCGTTTCATTATTCATTGCAGATAAGTTTACACTCTGGAGTCTACTCCAGAGTCAAACTAAAAGAGGGGCTGCCAACTGATAAAATTCTCAAATAGCACTTTTTATCAATTGGCATGGTGTTTACTAAAAAGGGGTTATAAATAAATTGCTCGGACAATAAAGAACTGCCCAAGGAAATAGAGAGCAGCAACAACGGCTTTTGAAGCTTTAAATGGGATACGGAATCGAGCAATTAGCCAAACACAGTTAGAAAGAAAGAGCAGTGATGCACCAACCATGATTGAAAAATTGTATTCACGACCGAGACCAAAATATTGGTCACCAGCAACCCATGCCATAATCATACACATTATTAATGATGCAAAAACAATGGCTTGAAGATTTTCAAGTTTGCCCCAGATAAATACTAAAGTAATGGCAGCGACAATCAGAGGGGCGGCTAGCCAAGGTAGATAGAGCCCGAAATTGAGTTGCATTCCGAAGCTGATGGTATAAATCAGGTAACTCAAGAACATCAACGCAACGGAAGCTAGTAAGTGCTCACTTGAAAGCATACGAGACAGATCCGCGACGAGCGAGACTAGTAGCCCCGCAAGAATGAGGTAATTTTGCAGGTTAAGATCGTCGGAACTCCAGCCCCAAAGTAATAAAAGTAGCAGTGTGATCGGGCGAAATAACCACCGTTGCCACCCGGGTCCTCGATAGGCGGCATCGACATATAACCAACCAGAAAAGAGTACTGCGAGGAATGGCCAACTAATCATATACACATCCTTATATGTTCAATGAATGACACGACAGTGATCCGGCAACTTATACTCGTTTACTTCAAGCTATGTAGAGTATAGAAGCGTGTCCAACTTAGTTAAATAAGATAAACTATAGCGACTGACTTTTTAAGTGAAAAGCATACATTATGAATAAGCCCATATTATTGATCATTGTTTTAGCGATCATTGCTGTTCTAGCAACCAAGCGTTTTTTTGATCAACGCAAGCAAAATGAAATCAACGATAACGCCTTGCCTGTGAGTTACTTAGTCAAGGTTGATAGCAAAAAAGACTATCCATACCCAAATATGCGCTCTCGAGAGCGGGATGTTGTTTCCCCTGAAACTTTTCGCTATGAGATTCACTTTAAGACGCTATCAAGTGGCGAAATTATTAAAACTATTGTAACTGAAGAACAGTATCAAGGCGTTGAACTTGGCCATGAAGGTAAGCTCATTATGCAAGGTACCCGCTTTATTCGTTTTGAGCCAGCGTAGAATAGGTTACTCGCCTAATTGTTTTTTCTTCGCTTTTTCTAAATCAGCTTTATTTTTTTTCTGCATCGCTAGCATTTCGAATACACCAAAAAAGAAAATGCGCAGTTGAACTAAACCCGATATTTTTTCCCCTTTTGGTAGCGTTGCTTTTAGGAAAATAGTTTGTAATGCGTGCATGAAAATCATAAAAACCATTGCAATATCCATAAAGTATTTCAATGGTTTAGGGAATGGATGGACGAGGTTAAAGACCATAAAACTCCAAACGCAAATCATGAGTAGGCGTCCAATATTGATAAACATGTTTTTGTCCCTAAAGTGAAGTTCGAATAAAAAGGCGATATGCGACTTGCCCCGCTATTTTTTCGCGATGAAGTTGCCAATTAGCTGGAATGTCAGTAAGTGGTGACTCCGCTTCTGACTCAACGTATATCCAGCTTTCTTCAGCTAACCATTGGTTTTTTTCTAACAATTGAATAGTTTCATTGAGTAGCCCTTTGCGAAATGGTGGGTCAATGAAAACGACATCAAAAGGTGTACCTGCTTGACTTAAAAAAGTTAGGCTATTGTGATTCACTACAGTTGCGTTATCTGCTTGTAAGCGAGCTTTGTTTTCAGTTAACAGTTGTGCGTTTTGTTTATCGAGCTCAATAAAGGTGACCGTTTCTGCAAAACGAGAAAGTGCTTCAAAGCCGAGTGAGCCACTTCCTGCGAAGCAATCTAAGCAACGAGCATCTCGAATAATTGGCATTAACCAGTTAAATAACGTTTCTTTTATTCTGTCTGTAGTTGGACGTAAGCCCTCACTATCACGAACTGGCAGCTTTCTTCCGCGCCATTTTCCACCGATAATACGAATTTGCCCTAAAGAGGGGGATTGTGGTTTTTTTGCCATAATGTTTATTGTTGCTTAACGGGTTTATGTACTTAAATTTGATTGTTACTATTGTATACCTGTCAGGCGATAAGTTGCAGTGTTGTTATCTCTGATTGGTCATTTTTCAATTATAGAACTTTATTTTCACCGTTTTAACACTGAAATTCAGATTAAATTGGCAGGATTTTTCTTTCAGATATGTGTTGCTGAGCGATGAAATGGTAGACTGCATATAATTTTATTGCGATTTGATTATCGAGTGCCATATTTTTACCGCGAGGAGTGTAGTGGCAAATGGCTAAAGACAAGAAAAAAGGTTTTTTCTCATGGTTGGGGTTTGGGCGTAAAAATGAAGAAGAAACCCAGCAACAAGAAGCTCAACAGCATGATAATGATGTAGTCAAGGACGTTGAAAACCAATCAACCCATGAAACTGCGGTAGATGCCGCAACAGCCGAAGCGGAACGTCAACATCAAGCAGAGCAGGCCGCTATTAAAGCCGCTGAAGATGAAGCTGAGCGCCAGTATGAAGCGCAGCAAGCTGCGATTGATGCGGCAACCGAACAAGCAGAACGTGAGCGAGAAGTTAAATTAGCAGAACTCCAAGCGGCCCAAGAGCAAGCGGAACAAGCGCATCAGGAAGCCCAAGAGAAAATATTAGCGGAAGAAAAAGCGGAGCGTGAACGCCAAGAAGCTGAAGCAATACGTATTGCTGAAGCAGAAATGGCACGTCAGCGTCAAGTTGAGTTAGCTGCGATCCAAGCAGCAGAAGAAGCTGAAGAACAACGTCGTCAAGCTGAGTTAGCTGCAATCCAAGCGGCAGAAGAACAAGCGGAACGTGAACGCCAAGCAGCAGAAGCCGCACGTTTAGCTGAAGAACAAGCAGAACGCGAACGCCAAGCAGCAGAAGCCGCGCGTTTAGCGGAAGAACAAGCGGAACGTGAACGCCAAGCGGCAGAAGTTGCACGTTTAGCGGAAGAACAAGCGGAACGTGAACGCCAAGCAGCAGAAGTCGCGCGTTTAGCGGAAGAACAAGCAGAACGCGAACGCCAAGCAGCAGAAGCCGCACGTTTAGCCGAAGAACAAGCGGAACGTGAACGCCAAGCGGCAGAAGTCGCACGTTTAGCCGAAGAACAAGCGGAACGCGAACGCCAAGCGGCAGAAGCCGCGCGTTTAGCGGAAGAACAAGCAGAACGTGAACGCCAAGCGGCAGAAGTTGCGCGTTTAGCGGAAGAACAAGCAGAACGTGAACGCCAAGCGGCAGAAGTTGCGCGTTTAGCGAAAGAACAAGCGGAACGTGAACGCCAAGCGGCAGAAGCCGCGCGTTTAGCCGAAGAACAAGCCGCTGAAGAAGCGAGAATTGCAGAGGAAGAAGCTGAAGCTGAGCGTTTACGTTTAGAAGAAGAAAAAAATAATTCACCAACTGAGCAAGAAAAACCTAAAAAAGCAGGTTTCTTTGCTAGGCTAAAGAAAGGGCTATTAAAAACTCGACAGAATTTAGGTTCAGGCTTTTTTGGGCTGTTCTCAGGTAAAAAAATTGATGATGACTTATTCGAAGAGCTCGAAGAACAGTTATTGATAGCGGATGTCGGGGTTGATACCACGCGCAAAATCATTGACAACTTAACGGCACATGCGAGCCGTAAAGAACTCAAAGATGCAGAAGCGTTATATGGCAAATTGCGTGAGGAAATGTCTGATATTTTAGCGAAAGTGGATAAACCACTCGTGATCGAAGACAAAAAACCCTATGTTATTCTTATGGTTGGTGTTAATGGGGTCGGGAAAACGACTACAATTGGTAAATTAGCACGTCAATATCAGTCGGAAGGAAAAAGCGTCATGTTAGCCGCGGGGGACACTTTCCGTGCAGCAGCCGTTGAGCAACTTCAAGTATGGGGTGAGCGTAATAAGATCCCTGTGGTAGCCCAACATACTGGTGCAGACCCTGCATCTGTTATTTTTGATGCGATTCAATCAGCACAAGCGAAAGGGGTTGATGTTTTAATTGCAGATACCGCTGGACGTTTACAAAATAAATCGCACTTGATGGAAGAGCTGAAAAAAATTGTCCGGGTAATGAAAAAACTCGATGAAAATGCTCCCCATGAAATTATGTTAACGCTAGATGCAAGCACTGGACAAAATGCGGTAAGTCAGGCAAAACTTTTTGATGATGCGGTCGGTCTGACAGGTATTACATTGACTAAGCTAGATGGCACAGCAAAAGGTGGCGTAATTTTCTCTATTGCCGACCAATTTGGTATTCCAATTCGTTATATTGGTATTGGTGAGGGTATTGAAGATTTACGTCCATTTAAAGCAGATGACTTTATCGAGGCTCTATTTGCCCGAGAGGAATAATTTTCGATGATTCGCTTTGAACACGTTAGTAAAGCTTATCGCGGTGGCCGCCAAGCACTCCAAGGGGTTGATTTTCATCTTCAACCTGGAGAAATGGCATTTCTAACAGGCCACTCAGGCGCAGGTAAAAGTACATTACTTAAACTGATTTGTGGTATTGAACGCCCAAGTGCGGGTCATATTTTATTCAATGGTCATGATATCAGCCGCTTGAAAAATCGAGAGATCCCATTTCTGCGCCGGCAGATCGGGATGATTTTTCAGGATCATCACCTGCTTTTTGATCGAACGGTATATGACAATGTCGCAATGCCGCTAATCATTTCTGGTGCCAGTACCGAAGATATTCGTCGGCGAGTTTCTGCGGCATTAGATAAAGTCGGGTTATTGGACAAAGCTAAAAACTTTCCAATTCAGTTATCTGGTGGGGAGCAACAGCGTGTCGGTATTGCCCGAGCGGTGGTGAATAAGCCAACGATGTTATTAGCGGATGAGCCAACAGGTAACCTTGATGGTGAATTGTCTGAAGGGATAATGCGTTTATTCGAAGAGTTCAACCGTGTGGGGGTGACTGTTTTAATGGCGACCCATGATATTGCATTGATTGAGCGTCGTAACTACCGTGTTCTTACATTAAGTGAAGGTCGTATGCTTGGAGGTCAACATGGCTAAGAATGTCCGTAAAAGCAAGCCGGAACGAGCCAAGCAATCGAAAAGTAAAGCATTAAAAGGCGGTTGGAAAGAGCAGTGGCGTTATTCGTGGTTGAATGCGCTCGCTGATATGCTTAGGCAGCCTTTAGCCACTTTTTTGACAATCATGGTTATTGCGATTTCACTCACATTACCGAGCCTTTGTTATATTGTGTGGAAAAATGTTTCGCAAGCCGCGGAACAATGGTACCCAACACCTCAACTCACTGTTTATTTAGATAAATCTCTTGATGAACAAGGTGGGCAAAATGTGGTAACACAATTACAGGCTCTTGATGGTATTGACCATGTGAATTACCTTTCTCGTGACCAAGCCATGAGTGAGTTTCGCAGTTGGTCTGGTTTTAGTACCGCACTCGATATGCTAGAGGAAAACCCACTGCCTGCAGTCGCAATAATTACACCTAAAATTGATTTTGAAGGTTCTGATGTATTAACAACACTGCGTGATAGAGTCAGCCAAGTCGATGGAATTGAAGAAGTTCGCATGGATGATAGCTGGTTTGCTCGGTTAGCCGCACTCACGGGCTTGGTTGGGAAAGTCGCTTCTGTCATTGGGATTTTAATGATTGTGTCACTGTTCCTTGTGATAGGTAATAGCGTTCGGCTCAACATTTTTGCTCGCCGCGATACAATTAATGTGATGAAACTAATTGGTGCTACTGATGGGTTTATCATGAGGCCATTTTTAAATGGTGGTCTTGTATTAGGCGCATTAGGTGCCATTATTTCCTTGATTATGACCTTTCTACTTGTTTGGCAGTTAGCAGACGGTGTGGCAAAAGTGGCTAGTGTATTCGGTACACAATTTCAGATTGAAGGGTTGTTATGGGAAGAGTCTTTATTGATCCTATTATTATCCGCTATGGTTGGTTGGATAGCGGCATGGTTGGCAACACTTCAACATTTACGACACTTTACACCTGAGTAATGCATTGTTTTTTCGTCATTTTTATCAAAGAGTCATGATTTGATTATATCATGACTCTTTGATTCTATTGCAAATTTGCGTTAAAAATGAACTTAGTCTGAATTGTTTTGTCCTACATTGACCTACTGTTAACAAATTTTGTATATAATTTATTTAACGCGGTTAAACTGGTAGACTTAAAGTGTTTACCTCATGGTTAACCAATGCGGTTATCAATACAAACTAATCTGTTTCCTATTATTTTATTGAGGATCTGAATGACCAAAGACATGCAATCATTAGCTCTTGTTCCACAAGGAAGTATTGAAGCCTATGTTCGGGCCGCTAATGCTTACCCGATGCTTACCGCTGAGGAAGAAAAGGAACTTGCTGAACGGCTGCATTACCATGGTGATCTGGATGCTGCAAAGCAACTGATCTTATCGCATTTACGCTTTGTTATTCATGTTGCTCGTAGTTATGCAGGATATGGTTTGCCGCAAGCTGATTTAATTCAGGAAGGTAATATCGGCCTGATGAAAGCGGTACGTCGTTTCAATCCTGAAGTTGGCGTTCGCCTTGTTTCCTTTGCGGTTCACTGGATCAAAGCTGAAATTCATGAATACGTTCTACGTAACTGGCGTATTGTGAAAGTCGCGACGACAAAATCGCAACGTAAGCTATTCTTTAATTTAAGAAAGAATAAAAAACGTCTTGGTTGGTTTAACCAAGATGAAGTCGATATGGTTGCCCAAGAGTTAGGTGTAAGTACTAAAGATGTGCGTGAAATGGAATCACGTATGGCTGCACAAGACATGGCATTTGATATGTCAGATGACGACGACAGCAGTGATTTTGGTGGCCCAGTAGCCCCGGTCTTATACTTACAAGACAAAGCATCAGACTTTGCCGGCTCAATTGAAGATGATAATTGGGAAAGCCATGCAACTGACCGCCTTACAGAGGCATTAGACTCTTTAGACGAGCGCAGTCAGGATATCATTCGAGCTCGTTGGCTAGACGATGACAACAAAACGACGTTGCAAGAACTTGCTGATAAATACGGTGTTTCTGCAGAGCGTGTTCGTCAGCTTGAGAAGAACGCCATGAAGAAGTTACGTTTGGCGATGGAAGAAGACGAAGACAGCGAAATGTGATTTATTACTGGCCAATTCGTTGTTCACTAAAATTATCTGCATTTATTACCCATTAAGCGGTGGATAAATGCAGATAATCATTTCTACTTTTATATTTTTGATTGTTCAATTAATCACTGTATAACTCTAGCGGTAAGCCATCTGGGTCTGTGAAAAATGTAAAACGCTTTTGCGTGTAGGGGTCAACCCGTATTGTTTCACAAGCCACCCCTTGTTTAGTTAAATAAGCGACCCATTTATCTAAATCATCGACACTGAAGGCTAAATGACGCAGCCCTGTGGCTTCGGGGTAACTCAGCCTTGCTGGCGGGTTAACAAAACTGAATAACTCAATTTGGTAATGTTCACCAAAGGCTAAGTCCGCTTTCCACGAATTATTCGCTGGGCGGTAATGTTCTTCAAGTAAATTTAAACCCAAAATACGGCAATAAAAATCCTTACTGATTTCAAAATTGGATGCGATAACAGCAACATGATGAATTTTATTTAACTTCATGCTGTTTTGTCCATATATCAGGTTGTGTGGTGGCATTGAAGCCATTAGCAGCCAAGAATAGTTGCATCACTTCTTTTTCTTGTAGCGCTACCCCGCTAATATCAAATTTCCATAGTGTAATGTCAGGGATGGCTTGGCAAATTTCTTCTAATAAATATGAGCCAACACCTCGTCGGCGAGTAACCTCTCGTACACAAAAATCGTGCAAAGTGGCTGCGTTATGATCCACGGTAATTTTTGCGGCACCAAGAAGTCGGTCATTAAAGCGCGCAGCGTAAAATTGATGGCCTGCTTTGTACATTTTTGCCAGTTCAAAAGGGCTCTGGTCAGGCCAGATTTTATGTAAGTCCAGATATTGTTGCTCAGTAGGATTGACCAGCGGGATAATAGTGAGTCTCATGATATTTTGTTTGTTTCCCTGTAAGAGTTGCAGTTACTCATCCTGCCAGAGTGATCTACAACCGATTTTTTGATTTTAGAGAGAAAAATTTGGTGATACTGAATTTTCCGAATTTCACTCGGATTAATTTAAATTTAACCCGAATATAACACTAGTATTTACAAAAAAACCACTTTAACACATCAGTTTTTTATTCTGCTTCTAATGTAAAAACCTACCATATCCATTTGCTATTTAGCATAATTATCTTGTTTAATGTTATGAAATATATAGCCTTATTCGCTGTATTTTGAAATATCAGGCATTGTACCTGTCAACCATAATAATCTACTACAAATCAAACACAAACACTCAGAACCATGAAGACGGGGACGATAAAATGAAGAATATGAATAAAGCATTATTGGCGGGCTGTATTGCGATGGCGTTCAGTTCTGCAGGATGGGCAAAGGAAATTAAAATAGCGGTTGTTGGCGCGATGTCAGGGCCTGTGGCGCAATATGGTGATATGGAATTTACAGGGGCACGCCAAGCGATAGCAGACATTAATGCTAAAGGTGGCATTAATGGAAACACATTAGTGGCAGTTGAATATGACGATGCCTGTGACCCGAAACAAGCGGTTGCGGTGGCAAATAAAGTCATTAACGATGGTATTCGCCATGTCATTGGGCATTTATGTTCCTCTTCAACACAGCCTGCATCCGATATTTATGAAGATGAAGGTGTCATTATGATCACCCCTGCAGCCACTAATGCGGATTTAACCACGCGTGGCTACCAGATGGTGCTTCGTACAACAGGTTTGGATTCAGACCAAGGACCAACTGCAGCTAAATTTATTATGGAAGATATCAAACCAACTCGTATTGCTGTTGTGCATGACAAACAACAGTATGGGGAAGGTTTAGCCCGTTCTGTGCGTGAAAGCCTCAATAAAGCGGGCATTAAAGAGGTCATGTTTGAAGGGGTAACCGCGGGAGACAAAGACTTTTCCGCTTTAGTGGCAAAATTGAAGAAAGAGAACGTGGATTTTGTTTACTTCGGGGGATATTACCCAGAAATGGGGCAAATTTTACGCCAAGCGAAACAAGCTGGGTTGAATATTCGCTTTATGGGGCCTGAAGGCGTCGGTAACTCTTCATTATCAAATATTGCAGGCGATGCCTCTGAGGGCATGTTGGTAACTTTACCAAAACGTTATGACCAAGTTGCGACTAACCAACCGATTGTTGATGCCATCAAAGCGAAGAAAGAAGACCCAACGGGCCCATTTGTTTGGACAACTTATGCTGCTATCCAAGGTTTAACAACAGCAATGGAGCGTACTGGCAGCATCGAGCCTGAAGATTTGGTGAAAGACCTGAAAGCAAATCCAGTCGAAACCGTTATGGGAACATTAAGCTGGCAGCCAAACGGTGACCTGAAAGGGTTTGAGTTCGGCGTATTTGAGTGGCACAAAGATGGGACATCCACCTCTGTAAAATAGTACTCAGCAGTGTTCCAGCATAGTGAATAAGAACCGGAAGTGAGTAACTTGCTTCCGGCTTCTGTTCTCTATATAGGACAAGTAGTTCGAAAGGATAGTCTTATGTCAGATCAAATTCTCTATTTTATTCAGCAGCTTCTGAATGGTTTAACCCTCGGCAGTACCTATGCATTGATAGCCATCGGATATACGATGGTATATGGCATCATTGGGATGATTAACTTTGCCCATGGCGAAGTGTATATGATAGGCAGCTATGTCTCTTTTATTGTGATCGCAGGCTTGATGATGCTTGGGATCGATATCGGCTGGATCCTTGTTGCTGCTGCCTTTATTGCCGCGATCGTGGTCTCTAGCGCCTATGGTTGGAGTATTGAGCGGGTTGCTTATCGGCCAGTGCGTCATTCTAAACGTTTGATTGCACTGATCTCAGCGATCGGGATGTCTATTTTCCTACAAAATTATGTCAGCCTGTCACAAGGTTCGCGTGATTTAGCCCTACCGAGTTTGATCACTGGGCAATGGGTTCTGGGTGAAAGCGATGGTTTTGAAGCCACGGTGACTAAGATGCAGTTGACCATCTGGGTGGTTACCGTGCTTGCGATGTTAGCTTTGACGTTATTTATTCGCTATTCAAAAATGGGTAGAGCCTGCCGAGCATGCGCAGAAGACCTTAAAATGGCCAGTTTATTAGGTATTAATACGGATCGCGTTATTTCATTGACCTTCGTTATCGGTGCGGCAATGGCTGCTGTAGCCGGTGTATTGCTGGGGCAATTTTATGGTGTGATTAACCCATACATTGGCTTTATGGCAGGAATGAAGGCATTTACTGCGGCGGTATTAGGGGGAATTGGGAGTATTCCCGGTGCTATGTTGGGCGGCTTAATCTTAGGTGTCGCAGAAGCGATGACCTCTGCATATTTAAGTACAGAATATAAAGATGTTGTGTCATTTGGTTTATTGATTGGTGTGTTATTGATCATGCCAACCGGCATTCTGGGACGCCCGGAGGTCGAAAAAGTATGAGAAAAGAAAATTGGATTAATGCCATTGTGGCTTCAGTGACTTTTTTCGTATTGGCACTGTTTATGATGGGGCTGCAGCTCGCACTGGATGGCACGAAACTGGTTGTGACGGTTGGGGACTCCGTGCGTTGGAACTGGATCATTGCCGGCATTGTTGTGATCTTTGTGTACCAGTTGGTTCGTCCAACCTTAAGAAAAGTGTGGCAAGGAGTGCCTAAGAAAGCGTGGGCTATTCCTGATTTTGATGGTTCGACAACTAAGCAAAAAATCCTTGCGGTTATAATTATTATTGCTGCAATTATTTGGCCGTTTATTGTTTCTCGTGGAAGTGTGGATATTGCAACCTTAACGCTAATTTACGTGATGTTAGGGCTAGGCTTAAACGTGGTGGTTGGGTTATCTGGCTTATTGGTTTTAGGCTACGCAGGCTTCTATGCGATAGGGGCTTATACCTTTGGTTTATTAAATCATTACTATGGTTTTGGGTTCTGGGAAAGTTTACCGATTGCAGGGTTAACCGCTGCATTAGCGGGCTTTTTATTGGGGTTCCCTGTTCTAAGGCTACGTGGGGACTATCTCGCAATAGTGACGCTTGGGTTTGGGGAAATTGTTCGTATTTTATTACTGAATAATACCGAAATCACTGGTGGGCCAAATGGGATCAGCCAATTACCGAAACCGACTTTTTTTGGTTTGGAATTTAGCCGTACAGCAAAAGATGGCTGGGACACTTTCCATAACTTTTTCGGCTTAGATTACAGCCCAGGTGACCGAATTATCTTCCTGTATTTTGTCGCTTTGTTATTAGTGGTTTTAACTTTGTTTGTTATCAATCGGTTACTGCGTATGCCATTAGGTCGTGCGTGGGAAGCATTACGCGAAGATGAAATTGCCTGCCGCTCATTAGGGTTAAGTCCAACTCGAATAAAATTAACCGCATTTACTATTAGCGCAGCCTTTGCGGGGTTTGCGGGGACGTTATTTGCTGCACGGCAAGGGTTTATCAGCCCTGAGTCCTTTACCTTTGTGGAATCAGCATTTGTGTTAGCCATTGTTGTTTTAGGGGGAATGGGCTCACAAACTTCTGTAATTTTAGCCGCAATTATCTTAGTTGTATCACGGGAAATGATGCGTGACCTTAACCAATACAGCATGCTGTTATTAGGGGCGCTGATGGTGCTGATGATGATCTGGCGACCACAAGGCCTATTACCGATGAAACGTCGTCAAATGCAGGTGAAAAAAGTCCCTGAAGGGGAGGGCGTATGAGTCATAAAACAACGCCTTTGCTACAAGTTAATGGCTTAACGATGCGTTTTGGTGGGCTACTTGCCGTTAATAATGTTGAGCTAACCATTAATCAAGAGGAAATAGTTTCACTGATTGGCCCGAATGGGGCGGGTAAAACCACTATTTTTAACTGTTTAACGGGTTTTTATAAACCGACCAGCGGCACTATTTTATATCGTGAAAAGCACCTTGAAGGGCTGACAGGGCAGGCGATTGCTCGTCTCGGAGTGATAAGAACGTTCCAACATGTGCGGCTATTTAAAGAAATGACGGTGATTGAAAATTTACTCGTGGCGCAACATCAACATTTAAAAAGTGGCATTTTTTCTGGGTTATTGAAAACGCCTGCATTTCGTCGTGCAGAATCAGAAGCGCTTGATAATGCAGTAAAATGGCTGGAGCGCATAGATTTACTACCCTTTGCAAACCGGCAGGCTGGCAATTTGGCCTATGGGCAGCAGCGTCGGTTAGAAATTGCTCGCTGTATGGTCACTCGCCCTGAAATTTTAATGTTAGATGAACCTGCTGCGGGACTTAACCCTAAAGAAACCAATGATTTGGATGATTTAATTGCCGAATTACGTGCACATCATAATGTTTCAATTCTATTAATTGAACATGATATGAAATTAGTCATGGGGATTTCAGATCGCATTTATGTCGTGAATCAAGGAACGCCATTGGCAAATGGGACACCAAGTGAAATTCGTCAACATCCTGATGTGATAAAAGCCTATTTGGGGGAAGCTTACTGATGCTTGAATTTAAAAAAGTTTCTACCCATTATGGAAAAATACAAGCGTTACATGAAATTAGCTTGAATATCCAAAAAGGTGAGATTGTGACCTTAATCGGAGCAAATGGCGCAGGGAAAACAACGTTGCTCAGTACCCTTTGTGGCGACCCGCGTGCATCGGAAGGCCAAGTCATCTACCGAGGTGTGGATATTACTCAATTGCCAACGTCCAAAATTATGCGTGAAGATATTGCAATAGTGCCAGAAGGGCGACGTGTCTTTTCTCGTATGACAGTGGAAGAGAACCTCGCAATGGGGGGCTTTTTTGCAAATCGCCAACAGTACCAAGAACGTATTGAGCGGGTTTATAAGCTGTTTCCAAGGCTGTATGAGCGCCGAAGTCAACGTTCAGGAACGATGTCAGGTGGGGAGCAACAAATGCTAGCGATAGGCCGTGCTTTAATGAGCCAGCCAGAGCTGCTGTTGCTTGATGAGCCGTCCCTAGGCCTTGCCCCCATTATCATTATGCAAATTTTCGATACAATCCAACAGCTACGCGAGGAAGGTATGACGATTTTCCTTGTCGAACAAAACGCCAATCAAGCGTTGAAACTCGCAGACCGTGGCTATGTGTTGGAAAATGGGCATATTGTGTTGGAAGATAGTGGAAAGGCGCTTTTAGCCAATGAAGCGGTAAGAAGCGCGTATTTGGGTGGATAGTTAAAAATGCTATACTGCGAACTATAGATAACTATAGCTCGCAGTATTCATTGCTCAATATTTTCTATATTATTTTTTGTGATTTTGATTTTAAGCTCATCTTTCTTATTATTTGTAAGCTTAAAAATATTTTTATAATTATTTGATTTGGTTTCGTTTTTATTTTCTTTATTTAAATGTGTTTTTCGTTCTACTGAAATTGAAAGATCTGGTAATGGACTACCAAATTCATCACCTGTGTTTATATATTCAAAGTTTTTATTTGCTGTAATAATACAACTTCCATTCTCTGTTTCTTTAATAGTAAAATTGGTTCTCATACTCTCAATTGAACTGTTATTTTTAGACTCTTGAGTAGCCCTTACACCTATATTGTAATGCTCATTTTTATTTATTTGATGTAAAAGAATTGTTGGTTCTGCAAGAAAGCCTTGATGAGCAATTTGCGATATCAGCTGGGCATTCTTCAACCCGAATTTTGCACTGAGAAACTTTGCATCTTTTATTTCTACTGAGTTTTCTTGGCGGTATGGTGTGTGTAAATAAATATTCATTCTATTGAAATCTTTGTTGAATTTATCAGATAGTTCTTTATCAAAAGTAAATTCATTAGATTCATAAATGTGACCAAGATGAGTAGATGTATAACTATCGTCCTTGTTCGGTTTGAATCCTGCTATTTTTGTTCTCAATATAATAGAAGTTGATTTTTCATCATGAATGATTTCTTTTTTATATTTATTATTAATGCTGAAATATTCTTTAATAAAAACAATATTATTTTCTAAATTTAATTCGCGTTTTCTATTTTTTATTGGCGATTTGAATAATTTCCAAAATGGTTCTAATGCTGTATTAATTCGGCAGATAAAACGGGCGAATCGATTTTTATTCGGTGTTTTACTATTTATTGTTTGAGGGTTTTTCGTAGAGTAAAGCATATTGTTATTAATTTTAGTCATGAACGCTCACTTAGAGGTATATTTAAGTTCAGGTTAGGGTATCTCACTGGGATAATAAATTATTGCATAAATAGATAGTACCTAATCAGGGGATGATACGATGGTATGGCAGGTGATAATCTTATGAAGACGAATTTTAGTCATTTTAACTGTTAACTTTTCTACTTTTCTAGAATGTGAGGTATCTCCCATTTCAGCTATTTGCTTGTTTCTATGTGAAAAATTAAATGTATATACAACTTTTTCTCTAGAAACAGGGATCTACTTGTTGTTGTATAACTCCCTTGGTATTCCAACCTTCACACTTCCTACAAAATTTCAAATTTAAATGTATATACTTTGTGAAGTAAATGTATATATATTTAAATCATCGATAAACACTCTCAATGAATAGATAGTCTCGAGCAAGTTGATAGAAAATTAATTAGTTGATTTATAATCAATTAATTGGTTTGAAGACGCAGGTGCATCGCCACTAACTAGGTATCTCGCAGATTATTACAAATAAAATTGTTAATTTAAAGTTAATTAAAAATGGATGATAGGGGATACAACCATGTTAAATCGTACTGACTCAACTCGAGTGATCCGCGCACCACGTGGCAGTGAGAAAACCTGTAAAAGCTGGCTGACAGAAGCGGTATACCGCATGATCCAAAATAATTTAGACCCGGATGTTGCTGAGCACCCTCAAAGCTTAGTGGTCTATGGTGGCATCGGCCGTGCGGCACGTGATTGGGAATGCTATGACAAAATTTTAGATGTGCTAACAACGTTGGAAGATGACCAAACTTTGCTAGTGCAGTCAGGTAAGCCCGTCGGTGTGTTCCCTACCCATCCAGATGCGCCGCGTGTATTGATTGCAAATTCAAATATTGTTCCTCACTGGGCGAATTGGGATCACTTTAATGAATTAGACCGCAAAGGCTTAATGATGTACGGCCAAATGACGGCTGGTTCTTGGATCTATATTGGCTCTCAAGGGATCGTTCAAGGCACCTATGAAACCTTTGTTTCGCTTGCTAAACAGCACTTTAATGGTAACGCTGCAGGGCGCTGGATCTTAACTGGTGGCCTTGGTGGGATGGGCGGGGCGCAGCCGTTAGCAGCAACCATGGCGGGTTTTAGCATGATAGCGGTCGAATGTGATGAAAGCCGTATCGATTTTCGCCTAAGAACCCGTTATGTAGACAAAAAAGCGACTTCGCTTGATGAAGCCCTGCAATATATCGAAGAAGCCAAAGCCAATGGCCAACCCGTTTCTGTTGGGCTATTAGGTAATGCGGCTGATGTTTACAGTGAACTGGTGAAACGCAATATTACCCCTGATTCAGTCACCGACCAAACGAGTGCCCATGACCCAGTACACGGTTACTTACCACAGGGCTGGACACTCGCCCAATGGCGTGAAAAACAGCAAACTGCACCTGCCGAGGTAACCACAGCGGCGAAAAAAAGTATGGCCGTACAAGTGGATGCGATGCTAACGATGCAAAAACGAGGCTCAGCGGCTTTTGACTATGGCAACAATATTCGCCAAATGGCAAAAGATGAAGGGATTAGCAATGCCTTTGATTTCCCTGGTTTTGTTCCTGCTTATATCCGCCCACTATTTTGTGAAGGTGTTGGTCCATTCCGTTGGGTTGCGTTATCAGGTGACCCAGAAGATATCTATAAAACAGACCAAAAAGTAAAAGAATTATTACCCGATGACAAACACTTACATAATTGGCTCGATATGGCACGTGAACGTATTGCATTCCAAGGGCTTCCTGCTCGTATTTGTTGGGTAGGCTTAAAAGACAGAGAAAGATTGGGGCGTGCTTTCAACGAAATGGTGAAAAGTGGCGAGTTAAAGGGCCCGATTGTCATTGGTCGTGATCACTTAGATTCAGGCTCTGTTGCAAGCCCACACCGTGAAACGGAATCCATGAAAGATGGCTCTGATGCCGTATCAGACTGGCCTTTATTGAATGCACTGTTAAATACCGCTGGTGGTGCAACATGGGTCAGTTTACATCATGGTGGTGGTGTTGGAATGGGCTTCTCACAGCACTCGGGGGTTGTCATTGTGTGTGATGGAACCGATGCTGCAGATAAACGTTTAGCGCGTGTTTTACATAATGACCCTGCAACAGGTGTTATGCGCCATGCAGATGCAGGTTATGACATCGCCATTAACTGTGCGAAAGAGCAAGGGCTTAATTTGCCTATGGTGAAGTAATGTCGTGTGCCAGCTGAAATTGAGCTGGCATCTTTCTGAAATAGAAGGAATTCAGTATGAATGCTGCGTTAACTCAGAAAAGACAAGGGCCACTGGCGGGGATCAAAGTGATCGATTTAAGCCGTGTGTTAGCCGGCCCTTATTGCACGGGTATGATGGCCGATCTCGGTGCTGAAGTGATCAAAATCGAAGTTCCCAACCACGGTGATGATAGCCGCCATTTAGGGCCATTCATTGATGGTGAAAGTGTTTATTACGGTTTGATTAACCGAGGTAAACGCAGTATTGAATTGGATCTTAAAGCGGATGAAGACCGAGCTATTCTATTCCAATTAATCCAAGAAAGTGATGTGGTAGTTGAAAACTTTCGCCCTGGTGTGACTCAACGACTTGGTATCGATTTCGATAGCTTGAAGCAGCACAACCCCCAATTAATCTACGCCAGTATTTCTGGTTTTGGACAAAATAGCCCATTAGCCAGTTATCCCGCTTATGACATCGTGGCACAAGCGATGTCGGGCCTTATGAGTGTCACGGGTTTCCCAGAAACGGGGCCAACACGTAGCGGTGAGTCAATTGGCGATGTGTGTGCAGGGATGTTTGCATCATGGGCGATAAGCAGTGCGTTATTTGCGCGAGAGCGTCATGGCGAAGCGGCACAGTATATTGATGTGGCGATGGTGGATGTCTTATTAAGCATGCAGTTAACTGGGCTTTCAAACCTATTTGCGAATGATAAGGCCCCGAGCTTAGTGGGGAACCGCCATCCAGTATCCACGCCATTCGATACCTATCAAGCAAAAGACGGTTTAGTGGTTATCGCGATTGCCAGTGAAAAGTTATTTCAACGCTTTTGCGAGTGTATGGAAAAACCGCAGTTATGCCACGACCCACGTTACCTTAATGACCCGAGTCGAACACAGCACCAAGCTGAGCTTCGAGAAGAAATCGAAAGTTGGACATGCCAAAAAACCGTTGAAGAGGTATGCGACATATTATTAAACGCGGGTGTGCCTGCCTCACCAATCCATAATTTACACCAAGCCACACAAAGTGAGCATGCCCAAGTGAGGCAAGTGCTAACACACCTGAATGACGGAGGAACGCCATTGGTTTCTCAACCGGTTTTTTTTAATGGAAAGAAACCTCATTCGACCCACCGGGCTCCGAAATTAGGTGAGGCAAACGCAGTTTATAAGCCAGCGAAAACAACAATTAAAAATGCGGAGACGATGCAATGAGTTTTGATATTAATGAAACAGAACAAGCCGTTGTGGATGCGATAGAAAAAGTCTGTCACGACATTTTACAGCCGAATGCACAAAGATACGATGAAACCGAAACTTTTTGCGCTGAAAGTTTACAAGCGTTGGGGGAAATGGGCTGTTGGGGAATTAATTTACCTGAACAGTATGGCGGTTTTGGTATTGGTAGTGTAGCGATGAGTAAGGTGGTAGAAGCGGTTGCAGCGGCTTGTGCTTCGACTTCATCGGCTCTAACAGCGCATTTTTTAGCGACAGATTCAATTCTGATTGGCGGTACAGAAGAGCAAAAACAGCATTGGTTACCAAAAGCCGCAGCTGGGGAATTATTAGGTGCATTTGGCTTAACTGAGCCAGCTGCTGGCTCTAACCCTGCAGATATGCGAACCGTGGCAACTCGTGAAAATGGTGGCTGGCGCATTCGGGGTAATAAACACTATATTACTAACGCCAAAGAAGCTGATTTCATCGTGTTATATGCGAAAACGGATGTAGAAGCAGGGGCTCGCGGGATCAGCGCATTTATGATCCCTAAAGGCACGGAAGGTGTGGCATTTTCTCAACCTGAAAAAACCATGGGGTTACGGGGTAGCACCATTTATGAATTAGCACTGAATTGTTGGCTACCTGAATCTGCATTACTGGGAGAGGAAAACAAAGGGTTTCATACCGCCATGGAAGTTTTAGATAAAGGGCGCGTCGAAGTGGCCGCAACCTCACTAGGTATTGCTCGAGCCGCGATGGAAAGTGCTTTAGGCTGGGTAAAAGAACGCCAAATTGGTAAAAAGCCATTAGCGGCTTACCAAGGAACCCAATGGCGTATTGCGGATATGCACACGCAATTGGAAGCTGCTCGTATGTTGACTTGGCAAGCTGCGGAATTACGTGATTCAGGGGAACGTTTTAGTTTGCAATCTGCTACGGCAAAATTGTTTGCAGCTGAATGCGCAGGTTTTGTTACGGATGCAGCATTACAGCTTCACGGAGGCTACGGTTATATTCGTGACCTGCCTCTCGAGCGTTATGTGCGGGATGCACGAATTTTACGAATTTTTGAAGGGACGTCAGAAA
Source organism: Providencia sp. M-27 (assembly GCF_011077905.1). Taxonomy (NCBI): domain Bacteria; kingdom Pseudomonadati; phylum Pseudomonadota; class Gammaproteobacteria; order Enterobacterales; family Morganellaceae; genus Providencia; species Providencia sp. M-27. The sequence continues at coordinate 450,454 of NZ_JAALBT010000001.1, forward strand.
TACAAAAAATTATTATTTCACGTGCCGTTTTAGACGCCCATTAAGTTATTTATCAGTATTGAGCCAGTAAGCGGGACAGGCGTTTACTGGTTTATGGAGCACCATAGGAAGCACTACCTGACAACAGGATCATGGAATTAAAAACACAACAACAATCAGGTTTAAGAATGTATTTCAATTAGTTATTCAGGGTGAATAACAGATAAAACATCACCCAGCGTAATGCTTAATAACTGTACCTTACAACTGTAGTTATTGCGGTTCCATTACGATTAATTGGTTCATTCTTTAAGCCAGCCTTGCTTAAAGAGGAGTTACCATGACAGTTTCAAACGACATCGCAACAGGGCAAAAAGCCCGGCAGGAGAATGTACCTTTAATCGAAGCGCGTTCCATCGACTACATTCCAGAGTCCGAGCGCCACGGCACCTTATCAAGCCAATTCACACTTTGGTTTGGTTCTAATTTGCAAATAACCGCAATTGTCACTGGGGCCTTGGCTGTGGTACTGGGTGGCGATGTATTCTGGTCATTAATAGGCTTATTTATTGGCCAATTATTAGGTGGTGCGGTGATGGCCTTGCATGCGGTGCAAGGGCCGAAATTGGGGTTACCACAAATGATTTCGAGCCGTGTACAGTTTGGCGTATACGGTGCAGTTATCCCTATCTTACTGGTTTGTATGATGTATGTCGGATTTTCTGCTAGTGGTACTGTGCTGGCAGGGCAAGCGGTTGGTCAGTTATTACATGTGACGGATTGGGTTGGAATTATCATTTTTGGTGTGGTGATAATCGGCATCACAATTTGTGGTTATCGCATCATCCATATTTTAGGGAAAGTGGCGAGCGTTATAGGCGTAATTACGTTCTTCTATCTATTTTTCCGTCTGTTTTATATGAATGATGTCTCAATACTACTCGAAAACCGCCATTTTAGCTGGACGAACTTTCTATTAGCGATGTCATTGTCCGCTTCTTGGCAAATTGCATTTGGGCCTTATGTTGCTGACTATTCTCGCTATTTACCGACTAAAACCCCGACAATTAAAGCCTTTTTGGCCGTCGGTTCAGGTACAGTGATTGGTACGCAAGCATCAATGATTTTAGGGGTTTTTGCCGCAGCACTTGCCGGCAATCAATTTGCAGGTAACGAAGTCTCTTATATCGTAGGGTTAGGTAGCACAGGTTTAATCGCGGCGTTGCTGTACATCAGTATTTTTTATGGGAAAGTGACCATAACTGCACTGAATGCTTATGGTAGCTTTATGTCTATGGCAGCGATCTGGTGTGGTTTCCGAGGGAAAAGCCAAATTTCTCGCGGACAAAGGTTATTTTTCATTATTCTGATGGTGAGTTTCTCGACCGCTTTAGGGTTAGCAGGCCAGCACTCATTCTTAAAGTTATTCTCTGCCTTCTTACTGTTTTTACTCGCATTTTTCACCCCTTGGAGTGCAATTAATCTCGTTGACTACTATTGGGTCACTAAAGGCCGCTACGATGTACCTGAGCTAGCTAATCCAAATGGCCGTTATGGACGTTGGAATAAAGTTGGGATTATCACTTACATCGTTGGGGTATTGATTCAATTGCCATTTATTTCCACGGGCTTCTATACCGGGCCTTTAGTCGAAAAACTGGGCGGGGTTGATATCTCATGGATTGTGGGTTTAGTCGCAACCAGCGTTATTTACTATGTGGCGATTAAAAAATGGCCTATGTCAGTGGCAGACAGATTGATATTACCTACGAGTAAATAACCATTTCATAAAAAATTAGCATTCAAAATAGTAAAAATTGAGATAGCCAGTAGCAGTGTGAATATCACTGTTACGGTTTCTCTCAACCTAAAAAACGATTTTAGAACATTACCATACCCACCAATCGCTGAAGAATTGGGATAGGAGTTGCTATGAAAATTTTAGTCGCAGTGAAGCGAGTGATAGACCATAACGTCAAAATAAGAGTGAAAGCCGATGGTTCAGGAGTTGAGCTGGCAAATGTCAAAATGGCCATCAACCCCTTCGATGAAATTGCTGTCGAAGAAGCTGTACGTTTAAAAGAGGCGGGAAAAGCGGCAGAAGTTATTGCTGTTTCCGTTGGTGATATTAGTTATCAAGATACATTACGCAGTGCGATGGCGATTGGGGCAGATCGCGGGGTTTTAGTCCAAAAGCCTGAAGAGTTAACCTTAGAACCACTGGATATTGCACGTTTACTTCAACAAATTGTGCAAAAGGAACAGCCAGATCTTATTTTATTAGGTAAACAAGCGATTGATGATGACTGTAATCAAATCGGCCAAATGCTTAGTGCATTATTGGACTACCCGCAGGCAACATTTGCCTCACAAGTGAAGCTTGAAGGCCAATTATTGCAAGTGACAAGGGAAATTGATGGTGGCTTAGAAACGTTAGAGATGCCATTACCAGCGGTTATCACAACGGACTTACGGCTCAATGAACCTCGTTATGCTACTTTGCCTAATATCATGAAAGCTAAGAAAAAAACGTTAGATATTATCGATATTGCTGAGATGGATTTTACGCCATTAGGGCAAATTAAGACGCTGAGTGTCTCAGAACCTAAAAAACGAGCGGGGCAATGCACATTGTTAAGCAGCGCGACAGAGCTAGTTAGTGCATTACAAGCGAAAGAAGTGATTTAATCGAGGAAAATATCTATGAGCCAAATATCGGTATTAGTGGTTGTCGAACATGATAATCAAACAATAAAAACATCTACTTATCATAGTATTAACGCTGCAAAGCAACTTCTCACAGCTGGTGGTCATTTGCACTTATTAGTTGCAGGAAGTGAGACGGAACAGGTCGCTCAGTCAGCTGCAAGTATACAGGGCGTGAGTAAAGTCCTAGAAATACAATCAGATAACCTTAAAAACCAACTTGCAGAGCCGATGGGCCATGCAGTGGCAAGTATCGCAAAAGAATATACCCATTTACTGTTTCCAGCGACGACATTTGGTAAAAACATTGCTCCACGGGTTGCGGCAACGTTAGGGATCGCACAAATTTCAGACATTACCCAAGTTATTGATCCTCAAACTTTTATTAGGCCTATTTATGCAGGAAATGCGTTAGCAACAGTACAAAATAATGGCCAGCAGGTGGTCATTACAGTGCGTAGTTCGGCATTTTCTGGGGGATATGAAGCGCAAAATCATGCTGAAATTGAAAAAGTCTCCTTTGCTGATATTCCCTTGCGTAGTCAGTTAAAAAGCCAATCTCTAACCCAAGTAAGCCGTGCGGAATTGAGCTCTGCAAAAGTGGTTATTTCAGGGGGGAGAGGTTTGAGTTCAGGTGACAACTTTGCGTTATTGGAAACGATAGCTGACAAACTTGGCGCTGCGGTGGGTGCTTCACGTGCTGCGGTAGATGCTGGTTTTGTTCCAAATGACTACCAAGTAGGACAAACAGGGAAAATCGTTGCACCCGATTTATATATCGCAGTAGGGATTTCCGGGGCAATTCAACATGTTGCTGGTATGAAGGAAAGTAAAGTGATCGTTGCTATTAATAGTGATCCTGAGGCACCGATTTTCCAAGTCGCGGATTATGGCATTGTTGGCGATCTATTTGAGATCTTACCGGAATTTGACAAAGCATTAGCGTAAGAGGTGGACAAATGGCTATCGACAATATTGATAAGATAAACGAGGCTCCCGAGCGGGAATCGATGGAGTTCGATGTCCTGATTGTCGGTGGTGGACCCGCAGGGTTATCTGCAGCAATACGATTAAAGCAGCTAGCAGCAGAGAAAGGCACAGAGATATCAGTTTGTTTAATTGATAAAGGTGCGCAGATAGGTGCTCATATTTTATCTGGCGCGGTGATAGACCCTCGGGCTCTTGATGAATTGCTGCCAGATTGGCAACAAAAGGTGTCGGCTTCTTTAACCCCTGTAAACCATGACCGTTTTTTATGGTTGAAAGAAAATAAAGCGAGCCATTTACCTCTATCTTTATTGCCAAGCTGTTTGAAAAATAATGGCAACCTCATTGGTAGCTTAGGGCAGATAAGTGCTGCACTTGCCGTTGAGGCTGAAAGATTAGGTGTTGATGTTTTTGCCGGATTTGCTGCCACTGACGTGTTGTTTGATGATAAAAACCAAGTAATAGGTGTCACCACCGGAGACATGGGGCTGGATAAATCAGGCAACCCAACAGCGATGTACCAACCAGGTATGAATTTACTGGCAAAAATGACCTTTTTTGCGGAAGGGTGCCGTGGCCAGCTAGGTAAGAGATTGATAAATCATTTTAATTTAGCGGCAGAGAGCGGTAAACAAACCTATGGCTTGGGCATCAAAGAGATTTGGCAAATTCCCAAAGAGCAACACCAAGCAGGGCTGGTTGTGCATTCTGTTGGTTGGCCCCTAGATAACCACACCTATGGCGGCGGCTTTGCTTATCACTATGGAGATAACTTAGTCGCAGTGGGTTTGGTGGTCGGGTTAAATTATGAAAATCCTTATTTATCACCGTTTGATGAGTTTCAGCGTTTAAAGACCCACCCTGAGTTTAGTGCTTTTTTATCAGGGGGAGAGCGTATTAGCTATGGCGCTAGAACGATGGTGGCCGGTGGGCTGGCCGCGTTACCTGAATTGAGCTTTCCCGGTGGTGTACTAATCGGTGATGATGCAGGTTTTCTTAATGCAGCTCGAATTAAAGGTACACACTGTGCAGTGAAAAGTGGGTTATTAGCAGCAGAAGCCTGGTTCAGTGCTAACCAGAATGGAATGGTTGACTATTCACAGTTTAAAAAACAATTTCGCCAGCTATTTGAAGAGAGCTGGCTATATCAAGAACTTTATCAAACACGCAATTTTAAACCCTATATGAAAAAAGGGTTAGTGATTGGGTCAATGTTATTTGGTGCGGAACAATTGTTATTAAAAGGCCGTAGTCCGTGGACTTTAAAGCTAAAACACGCAGACCATGAAGGAATAAAAGAAGCACGAAATTTTTCGCCAATAAATTACCCAAAACCCGATGGAAAATTAATTTTTGATAAGCCTTCTTCCGTGTTTTTATCGAATACGAATCATGAAGAGGAACAACCCTGCCATTTAAAACTAGCGGATATTAATGTCCCTATCCAAGTTAATTTAATGAAATATGCTGCGCCCGAGACGCGTTATTGTCCCGCGGGAGTCTATGAAATTGTAGAGGATAAGAGCGAAGAAAAACTGCAAATTAATGCGCAAAACTGCCTACATTGTAAGGCTTGTGATATTAAAGACCCGTTACAGAATATCACTTGGACAGCCCCTCAAGGAGGCGAAGGCCCTATTTATCAGGGAATGTAAAACGAATTTGTTGTGATGTAGTTGTGCTTGATATTTTTTGTTTTATCAGTCGCTTTGGGGCAATTTTGCCCCATTTTTTTATTTTGCATTAATTCTCAATTCGCGAATGTAATTTTAATTTGTAACGCGAGCCAGCTGTGATCATATTAACGTAGCTAATTAGAGTGCTACCTGTCCAAGTGCGACGGCTAAGTTGTAAGCAAGGTGAGTTTTCTTTAATTGATAATGATTGAGCAATGGATTTTGTGGCTAATGCGGCTTCAATGGTATGTTCCATTTCACTAACAGGAAAATGGCGTTGTAAATAACCGCTCGGCGTTTCAGTGTCACCATATTTTTGCTTAACAAAATCAGGCACAATGGCATGATTAACATAGCGTTCTTCTAACATTAAAGGAATATCATTTTCAAAATGTAGGACTTTACAGTAACCCACATCACTTCCTTCACTAATTCCTAGCTGTAGTGCGATTTCTGCTGATGCCGAAATAATTTTAAGTTGTAATTGGTGACCGCTATATTTATTACCGCTTGTTGAAATTTCATCAAAAATATCAAATGCTTTTGTAACGGGGAGTTCATGTTTTTGAGTGGCAACAAATGTGCCTTTTCCTGCAATACGATTCAAGATCCCTTTTTGGCTTAACTCGGAAATGGCCTTATTCACCGTCATACGGCTCACATTAAATTGAGCGCACAGCTCAAGTTCTGTGGGAATTTGAGTTTCAGGCTTAAAAATTCCTAAATCAATACTGCGTAAAATGTAAGACTGAATTTGCTTATATGCAGGTTGTGATGTCATCGCTGTCATTCAAAATTATTGTTAAAGGAAGGAGTGGTAAAATTGTTTTATTGCCACATTTCACTCACAAACTTTGTATGTAATGCAGTTTATCAGTAATTATGGGCTTTGCTAGTTATTATACTCGTCATACTTCACGTTGCCGTGTTGTTGACTGCACTCATTCGCACTAGTCACCTACTGGTGTAGGCTCCTAGCGTCTCATTCATTTGTCGCCTAACTGCACCATGAATTATTTAGAGTATAACGCCTAAGATAATTGGCGGTTAAAGGCGTTAATCATTGTCTGAATTATTTTATTATAAGGTAAGTTTTGCTAGGGCTATATACCTTTATTTATTATCATAATGTTAAATTTACTTAGCAAATTAGGCACTATTCATGCGAGCTCAATATTTCCATGTCAATCTTACTCAGTGTGATTATCGAAATGTCAGCCCAATGGGGATGGTAAGACTGATTGCTTGTGAAAAAGTATTTTTCTTTAATCAGGATGATTTTTCAAATAGCGAAATTTTTTTAGAGCGCATACAGCAAGGTGACTCATTGATAATTTGCGCAGAAGAGATGAACGATGGAAGCTATTGGGGTAAATGGGTTTACCATGAAAAGCATGGTCGTTTAGAGCCTGACAGAACAGTCGGTTTTACTCGAAAGTTAGGAATACAATATTTAGTTTCATTGTTGTTAATGATGCTAATTCCTGCAGTGTATTACTGTTTTATTAATGCAGATGATAGTTTCTTAATGATCATCCTAGTGGCAATTCTAGGTTTAGCAGCTTTCGGCGGGATCGTTCTGTTTGGCCTTGCATTAGCCGAAACAAAATATATTTTAAGTCCAAAACGAAAGCGAATTTTAAAGGCGTTGGATTTGGTTATTGATGGGCAATACCAAAAAAGCGAGCAAGAGCAGGAAATTAACATTCCAGGGATTAAAACCTCGAAAGCCAAAGCCCGTAAATTGCGTCAATCAGTCGATAATTATCGTGATAAAGCGTCATTACTCACCACTCGTGGGAAGGTTAATATTACCTCAACCCTTAGCTTAACCGTTGCAAGAGGGGATACAGAACAAAAGCTTAATCATGTCGGCTTGCAGATTAATAAAAGCCATATGGATGTTCTGGTTTCAGCCAATGAGCCGTTATTTAACAACCATAATCTCTTTATTGCTCAAGGTGACGAACTTGAGGTTTTTCATAAAAATATCCAAGCGCATTCAAAAGATCAGGTAATTTTTGGTATTTACAATCACCAAGACGGACTTGCCTATAGCTTGATTGGTAAGGGGGCTCCTCAAGAACGAGGTTTTTATTTCGGGCTGTGGGGGTTCGTTTGCTTACTTTTAATGTTCTTTGTCTTTATGGCCGGAGGGTTATCAATTTCCGAAACCCTAGAGAAAGGCGGATATTGGGATTATTGGGACTGGGTTAATATTGTGGATACAGGTGTGCTATTTATCAGTTTCGCAGTAACGATTTTATTCGGTATCAGTTTTCTTATTGCTTTGTGCGTGGCGATATATTTTAAATTATCTCAGCGTGGAAGTGGGTATTATCAAGCGCAATATATTTTGAAGCATTTACGTCGTAATAATGGCCAAACGGATTATGTGACGGAGGTGCGCTCATGAACCCATTTCTGAGTAAACGTTTTCTCTTTTTGGCTTTGGTGTTTGCACTAAGTCTCGCTTTCACTTTTATTATTTTTATTCGTGCTGGTACGGTTGATTGGCAGTGGAAAAACCACAATGAAAATAGCTTCCCGATTAGTAGTTATGATTTTGCAACAACATTTCCAGCAGAAAATGGGATGCTAATTGTAGCTAAAAAAAGTGGCCGTTCTAATTATTATTACTCTTCTTATAATACTTATATGCCTTCAAGCGAATATGATAACCAGATTTTATTTGCAGATAATAATGGCGTGCATTTTATTACTCATAGCGATCAAAGTTTCTATAATGCGGTTTGTGAAAGAAAACAATGTTTAATGATGTTCAGTGATGGCTATCAAAAAATTAACTTAACTGATTTTTCAGTGAGTGAATTTACACCTTGGAGTAAAAAAACTGGCAAGCTATTTTCAACGTTGATTATGGGAAAAATCTACTTATCTAAAAGCTCTCCTTTCTATGTTGTTGCGGATAATGAAAATATTTTTATCAGTGCTGATAAAGGAATGACATGGGAACATTTTATGAATGTTCGAGATTTAGCCAAGTCATTATATCCTGAAGAAATTGAAGGAAATTCAAATTTTTCTTATGCAACATATCGAGATAAAATAGTGATGTGGTATAGCTATGGCAATCAAATGGGATCATTAGAAGTTATTATGGATATCTCAACAAAACAGGTTATTAGCAGTAAATGGCTGCCTGTCAGGATCAATGAATCAGCACAAAATCGTAATGGTGATATTTTTGTAGTTGCTCAAGAGCCCTCACGTCGCTTATTTTCTTTGATGCAATTTCATACTAATGGTAATTTTGAGGTGATGGCAGAAAGCGGTTATAACCACATGAACAGCTTAGAAGTCGGCAATCAAGGTTTAATTGTTTCGAATATAGTTAGAGGTTCGCAACAATATTTAATGATGGATTTTGCCACGAAAGAGATCCGTTATCGTCCTCAGTTTCCTTTGTATAACAAAATATACAATATGGCGGACCAATCCTTAATTGAAATAGAAAGTACTTATTCGAATGAAGATAAATTAACTAAGGGAGCTCAAGTTTCTTATCAATCTTTGCATTGATACCTAGTGATGGTTTAATGCGTTCTCATTCAAGAAGGATAGGGGAAAACCCTATCCTTTTTGGTCATTATAGTGCGCGTTGTTTAGGTAACAAAATAACCGCGGTAGCTGCGATGACGGCAACGATAGCAAAAGCAATAAAATTCCAGCTAGTGGCAATCCCCAGGCTAGCTATATAAGCACCAAACATAGGGCCTGTCATTGCGCCAATTCGAGAAAAACTGAGGGCCCAACCTGTTGCGGAAGCTCGTGCATTGGATGGATAATAATTGGCAATATAACCCGTTAATATGAGTGCGGCAGAAATACTTCCAACACCTGCAAAAGCCACGAGAACGTAATTCATATAGATATTTTGCTTGAATATCAAGCAACCCACACCGATTGCACCCAGTAAAAAGAAAAATGCGACAGAATTACGTACGCCATATTTATCTGCAATTTTTCCGAGAAATAATCCACCTAATGCGGAGGCTAAACTGAACACAATTAAAAATGTTAAACTAGAGCCAAGGTTATAACCTTCTTTTCGCATAATAGATGGCAGCCAAGTATTTAACCCGTAAACTAATAGCATCCCACAGAATAATGCAACCCAGAAGCAAGCTGTGGCACGCAAATGACGCCAAGCAAATACAACTGCTACAATCTCTTTAATACTTTGTGATTTATGTTGCACATATTCTGAAGATGATTGGTAATCAATGTCGAGTTTTTTAGCGAGAGCTTGAGCTTCAGAATGTAAGCCCTTGTGTGTCAAATATTCTAATGACTCAGGCAGAATACGCGCCATTGGCCAAATAAGTAATAGAGGTAATGCACCAAATGCAATCACGCTACGCCAACCAAAGTGTTCTAATAACCACATTGCGACGAGCGCGGCACTTAATATACCTAATGAATATCCTGAATACATAATTCCATAGTTAAAAGAGCGTTTTTCTGTTGGGGAATATTCAATCGTGAGTGCCGCTGCAACAGGAATAACTCCTCCTAAACCAATGCCACCAATAAAACGCATTAAACCAAAAAGCCAAGGCGTTGGTGCGAATGCTGCGCCTAACATGGTCAATGAAAATAAGGTAACACAAGCGAGTAACATGCGGCGCCGACCATACAATTCACTCAAAGTACCGATGATAAACGCGCCGAAAAACATCCCAACAAGCGCATAGCTACTCAAAGCACCTAGTTCTAGAGGAGATAAATTCCACTGTTTATATTCAGCAAGTGTAGGTAAAACTGCCCCCATAACACCGACATCATAACCTTCAAATAAAATACTCATCCAACAAATGAGTAAAACTTTAGATGTTGTTTTTGTAGAACCAAATGATTTCACTGCGATTGTTTGCATTGTCATGGCTAACTCTCTTATGGTGAGGGTTTGATTTTTTTAATTACAAGCCTATTTCTTGAGTCCAAGGTGACTTAGTTACACTCAACGTTTCTAAGGTAAAGTACAATGCTTAATGTTAATTAAAGGTTAAATTAATGCAGGAAATGGATATAGTTTGCAGTAAATCTGCACATGCAAGATGAGAAAGGTCTCTTTCCAATGACACATTGAAAAAATAGACAACTTTAACTTATTATATGGAAATATAACCGCTAATTAGGAAATTATAATTAGAATCCAATAAATACAGTTAATACTATACATTACTAATTATACGTGGCCATATTAGATATCATCACTAAAGATTACTAATTAAATCATTTCCTCTAAATCTATCAATACATAATCAAACGGTTGATTTTATTTTGGAAAACCATTTTAGTAAACCCTAGTTACTTTATGAATACTATAGTAATTGAAAGTAAAACTAAATATAAGATAAAAAATAAGTAATCTTGACTAGATTCGGTTTTTCATTTAATGCAAAATAACAATGCAGAAATTAATTCTAATTCTAATTTTCTTTTAATTGAGATAGCTAAATGAATATATCCAAAATCAGCATTGCATCAATTTTTATTGCAAGTGCATTATTAACCGGTTGTGCTAAAGAATCTTCTCGTTCCTTAGCCGTAGAAAAAGTTGCAACATATAACACGCAATATTCAGGTCCTAAAAGCCCAATATCAATAGGGAAATTTGATAATCGTTCTAGTTATATGAATGGCATTTTCTCTGATGGCGTTGATCGCTTAGGTAATCAATCTAAAACTATTTTGATGACACATTTGCAGCAAACGGGGCGTTTTAATGTATTAGACCGTGCAAATATGCAAGAACTTAAAGAAGAAGCTGGAATTAAAGGCCAATCGCAACAGTTAAAAGGTGCAACTTACGTGATTACTGGTGATGTGACTGAATTTGGGCGAAAAGAAGTAGGAGATCGCCAATTATTCGGTATTTTAGGGCGTGGAAAATCACAAGTCGCTTATGCCAAAGTTAATTTAAACGTTGTTAATGTTCAAACATCTGAAGTGGTATTTTCTTCACAAGGTGCTGGTGAATATGAATTATCAAATAGGGAAGTGATTGGTTTTGGTGGCACAGCCAGTTATGACTCAACTTTAAATGGCAAAGTATTAGATTTAGCAATTAGGGAAGCTGTAAATAACTTAGTTTCTGGTATTGAAAGTGGTGCATGGCAGCCAGCTAAATAAGGGAATAACATGAAAATTAAATTATTGGCTGTTTTAGCCGGTACTATTTTATTAAATGGCTGTGCTAATGAACCAAAACCGCTATATCACTGGGACGGTTATCAAACAACGGTTTACCAATATTACCAACAAACAGAAACTGGCCCTCAAGAACAAATTCAAACTTTGAAAAAGAATTTGGAAATGAGTAAAGCAAATGGTTTGGCAACTCCACCGGGGCTGCATGCGCATTTAGGGTTATTGTATTCAACAACCGGAGCGATTGATCTTGCAATGCAAGAATTTACTGCAGAAAAAGCATTGTATCCAGAATCTGCGGCTTACATGGATTTTCTCATGAAGAATAAAGGAAAAGTAAAATGAAACATTTACTTATAGTCTGTGGATTGATAATGACATGGTTATTAACGGGGTGTGCTCAGCCAACGAAAGTTGATTACACGGCATTTAATCAAAGTAAGCCCAAAAGTATTCTGGTACTGTTACCACAAAATAGCTCACCAGAAGTACAAGCCAGTCATGGATTATTATCACAAACGACGCTTCCTTTAGCTGAAGCGGGTTATTATGTTTTCCCTGTTGCTGTTGTTGAAGAAACATTTAAGCAAAATGGGATAACAAATGCGGGCGATATTCAGGCTGTTCCACCTGCAAAATTGCGCGAAATTTTTGGTACTGATGCAGTACTTTATTTGAATATTACTGAGTATGGTACAAGTTATCAGGTCATTTCTAGTGACACTCGTGTCACCGCGGATGCGAAATTAGTTGATGCCAGAACAGGGACATTATTATGGAGTGGCTCCGCGACGGCATCGAGTGCTGAAAATAATTCTTCCTCAAATGGTATTATTGGAGCATTAGTTTCAGCGGTTGTTAACCAAATCGTAGATACAATGACGGACAAAAGCTATGCAATTGCGGGTATAACAAGTGTCAGGTTATTATCTGCAGGTAAGCCTAATGGTATCTTATATGGGCCTAGATCACCTAAATATGGCAAAGATGCTCAGTAATTATTAATTGATTGAATAATGGGTAAAATAAAAAATATTTTACCCATTTAACTTAAGTTGAAATAAATTTAAGTTAAATTAACCTGTCTAATTATCTAATTACATTATTTATGCCTATCTTAATTGGTGTGATTAAGCGAAAAATCATCATATTAAATTCTTAATTTGATATAGAGATTAATACTGTGATTTGAGTCAAGTTGTTCTGGCCTATATCAAGAATAGTGTGATATAGGTACAATATTATGACAATGGCGATTACTTTGGTAATACAACTGTTATATATATAACAGCAGTCGGTTGTACTAATTCCTCGTTGATAGGAGTCATAGTATGTTCTTGTTAAACGAATCACTTATATCAAGGTATTTCTTCTATATGAAGAAATGGTTCAATATTGATATTTCCTTAGCCTTCTTCTTTCCAAATAAATAACCTTTCTTTTTTCTTTCCTTAAAGTTTTTTTAACTTATTTCATTATAGGTTAAATCTCTAATATTTATTATTTAATGAAAAATTAAAGGTATTATCATGGCTAAAAGAATTGTAGAACCATTCCGTATTAAAATGGTAGAAAATATCCGTATTCCATCAAGAGAAGAACGCGAAGCAGCGCTAAAAGAAGCTGGATATAACCCATTTTTACTGCCAAGTAGTGCGGTTTATATTGATTTATTAACTGACTCAGGCACCAATGCGATGAGTGACCACCAGTGGGCAGCAATGATCACTGGTGATGAAGCATATGCAGGATCTCGTAACTATTATGATTTAAAAGATAAAGTGAAAGAGATGTTTGACTATGATTATATCATTCCTGCTCACCAAGGTCGCGGTGCTGAAAATATGTTGTTCCCTGTATTATTGAAAGTTAAACAGGAACAAGGCGGCGCGAAAAAACCTGTATTTATTTCTAACTTCCACTTTGATACAACAGCAGCGCACGTTGAATTAAACGGTTGTAAAGCAATTAATATTGTTACCGAAAAAGCCTATGACTCGGATACTTATGATGACTGGAAAGGTAACTTTGATATTCAAAAATTAAAAGATAATATTGCAAAGCATGGTGCAGAAAACGTTGTGGCTATCGTTTCTACAGTAACTTGTAATAGTGCGGGCGGTCAGCCAGTATCTATGGCTAACCTAAAAGAAGTTTATGAAATTGCAAAACAACATAATATTTTTGTTGTTATGGACTCTGCGCGCTTCTGTGAAAATGCGTATTTTATTAAAGAACGTGATCCTAAATATAAAAATTCTACTATCAAAGAAATCATTCTCGATATGTATAAATATGCTGATGCATTAACAATGTCAGCGAAAAAAGACCCATTATTAAATATTGGTGGGTTAGTCAGTATTAAAAATGATGAAAAAATCTTTACCTTAGCAAGACAGCGTTGCGTACCAATGGAAGGTTTCGTGACTTATGGTGGTCTTGCAGGGCGTGATATGGCAGCAATGGTACAGGGGCTTGAAGAAGGGGCTGGAGAAGAATATCTGCATTATCGTATTGGCCAAGTTAAATATTTAGGTGACCGTTTACGTGAAGGTGGTATTTCAATTCAGTATCCTACAGGCGGCCATGCGGTATTTGTTGACTGTAAGAAACTTGTTCCACATATTCCAGGTGATCAGTTCCCAGCTCAAGCGGTAATTAACGCACTTTATTTAGAATCAGGTGTTCGTGCGGTTGAAATTGGTTCATTCTTATTAGGCCGTGATCCTGAAACGGGTAAACAAAAACATGCTGATATGGAGTTTATGCGATTAACGATTGCTAGACGGGTTTATACCAATGACCACATGGATTACATTGCAGATGCTCTGATTGGCTTAAAAGATAAATTTGCAACCCTAAAAGGGCTAGATTTCGAATATGAACCGCCAGTATTAAGACACTTTACTGCGAGATTAAAACCAATTAAATAATAGGTTGTTCTTATGGTTCCCGTGCAATGCGGGAACCTCATCCTTATTCTTAAGGTAAACACCATGAATAATTCGGCAGCCAAGAAAGAACCCTCCATAATGGTAGGGGGTTTTGTGCTAGGCGGTGCCATGATAGGGGCAGGAATGTTTAGTTTGCCTACTATTATGGCAGGAGCTTGGTTTATTAACTCTGTAGTTATTTTATTAATTGTTTGCTTTTTTATGTTTCACTCTGGAATATATATTCTAGAATGTATATCAAAATATGGTTCAGGAACGAATTACTTTTTTATATCTAAAGAACTATTACCAAAATGGGCATGTTACATTGCCAATATAGCATTAATATTTGTACTTTATATATTAATATATGCCTATATATCTGCAGCAGGTTCAGTTATTAAAGAAGCCGCTGCCATTTACGGATACAGCATAAATCTAAGATTGATATTTATTTTATTCACCTTAATCTTAGGCGCGAGTATTTGGTGGAGTGGTATCGGGGCAAGTCGTTTAACATCACTATTTTTATTTATCAAAATAATTTTGTTTGTACTGGCTTTCTCTGGACTATTTCTTATTGTTAAAACAGACTTACTGTTAACCTCACCAGTAGAAGGTGGGCAAGCATCATTACTACCATTTGTTTTTATTATTATTCCCTATGCAATCACATCTTTTGGTTATCATGGTAACGTTTGTAGCTTATATAAGTTATACCATGAGAATGAAAGAAAGGTTGTTAAGAGCTGTATTATTGGTTGTGTTTTGGCATTGGTTCTCTATTTTCTATGGATATTAGGAACGATGGGAAACCTACCCAGACCTGAGTTTTTAACCATTATCAATAAAGGTGGTAATTTAGATGCATTTATTGAATCACTATATGCAGTACTCAATAGCAAAAATATCGCAACATTCTTACTGTGGTTCTCTATTAGTGCTGTATTTTGTTCATTCTTAGGCGTCGCAATTGGGTTATTTGATTACATTCTTGCTTCGTTGAATTTTAAGGACAACCCATCGGGTAGAATGAAATCTGCATTATTATGCTTCTTGCCACCACTTATTCTTTGCATGTTATTCCCAAATGGTTTTTTAATCGCTATAGCTTATGCAGGTATGGCTGCATGTATCTGGGCAATTATTTGCCCTGCTGTTATGGCATTAAAAGTAAGAGAACGTTTTCCTGATTCTAGATTCAAAGTGTGGGGCGGAAAAGGGTTAATTTATGCTGTTATCGCCTTTGGAGTCGTCGGCATTATTTGCCAATTGTTAGCGCAGTTTAATTTGTTACCGATATACCGTTAATTTTTCAAAACACAGGCTGTAAAATAACTGCAAAGGTACAGTGAGGGTTCGCTGTACCTTTTTTCCTATCCAACGATACGATGGTTTGTGGCTAATATTGAAAGATGACGGTTTTTTTAAAATACATTTTAATATTTTGTCCTTGATAAACAATGGGCTTAAAGACCATTTTTTTAATCGCTTTAACCGCTTCTTCTTTAAAACCTAAATCAGGAATTTTATTATTTAGTATTTCAACGGACTCAATTTGACCATCTAATCCAACTAATAGCCGGAGTTGTACTTTAACCACTTTTGTATAACCTAAGGAGCGAGCCTCTTTTGGATACTTAGGGGTTGCATCCTGTAAAATTGTATAGGAAATACCACTCGAACCGAGTGCAGTATAACTTCCATCACCATTAGCCGAAAATTGGCTATTACCAGATAATACATTATTCCCTTTACCACTTTGATTACTCTCTGAAGCGGATGGGTTTGCGGAAGAATGATTTTCAGCAGTTAAATTAGATGGCATTTCTTTAGCCGTTTCTTGTGAGCCTTGTTGCATCTCATGGCTTATCTTATTAGCAATAAGTTGATTTTCTGTGTTATTTCGAGAGTTATTGTTCAGTAATTTACTTTGCTTTTCTTGTTTTTTTCCTTGTACGGACTGACTGATTTCCGGTTTTGTATTTACTTTTGTTTTTTGCGTGAGTAAAGGCGATTCAATCGTGTTATCAACGGGAACATTCACCGGAATCAATGAATTTTTAAGTTGAGCTTTTGAAGGTATTTTACTTTCATTCGGTTGAGACTTGCTAACCTGCTTCTGTTGGGAAGCAGCTTCAGCCTTCGAGGGGGATTCTGATACAACTTCTTGTAATTGCGCTTGTTTCTTACTACTTTGTTCTCCTGTGCCCCCTGAAGAGCCCATTGCTCCCCCTAGAGATAAAGTTATCGTTTCCGTCCCTTCCACTATAGGTACCGCCCTACCTATTTGTAGGGCGATAAACATAATGACAATGATATGGATAACGAGTGACAGCGCTAAAGCAAGTTTATAACGAAAAAACGGGTGTATAGTCACTGAAACGTTTCCTGTTTAAATCAGTAGGTAGCTTTAATACCTGCGAAGAATGAGCGCTCATTTCCAGGAATCAATGAACCATAACCTGCAGTAACATAGTCGTAGTAAGTTTTATTCATTAAGTTAGTGACGCCACCATATAATTCGATATGTTCAATTGGTGTGTAACGAACACTGAGGTCAATGAGCTCACGTGATTTAACAACGCCATCTTCCTCTTTATTGGCATCAGAAAGGAAATTATTGTACGAACCGTAATAGGTGTACTGAATATCTCCCGATAAATCTTCGGTGAAGTCGTATTTTACTTTTAGCTTAACGGAGTGCTCTGGCACTTTAGTTAAACCACTTTTTGTGTAATCAATGGTATTTTTGCCGTTTTCTTCCAAAAACTGACGGCCATGGTTGTTATAATCAGAACGCCCTCTGAGCCATGAATAGGATTCTTGGAAAGTGAAATCACCGAGTGTCTGTTGGAAGTCAACATCAGCTCCCCAGCGACGAGTTTTTAACAAGTTCATTGTCTTCGCATCATTGACGCTAGTGAGATAAATACGATTTAGCTGGTTATTCGTATTGGATGTCCAGAACGTGACATTGACAGTACTAAACGCTAATTTGTCTCTTAAACCGACTTCAAATAAGTCATATTTTTCATCTTCGGCCTTAGTGGGAGTGTAAATTTTCTCACCATTGACGACAGATTGGTCGCTGATTTGCAAGCCATCGGGAAGGGTGTAGCCTCGTTCGTATCGCCCATAAATTCGGCCAGTATCGCGATAAAGGTAAGCAAGAGAAAGTTCAGCTGCGGTATTCCAACGGTCTGAAGTACCAGACCCATTTACTGTGCCACTTTTATCAAATGACCATTCCGACAATTCACGTCTCAACCCTTGAGTAAATACAAATTGATCTGATTTCAGGCTATTAAGGACATAAACTGCCTTTGTTGTTTTATCATAATCAAAATTATGAGGAACCCCATAATATCGGCCTTTACTGTCTTTTTTATAGCTCCCAATATAATGAATAGAAGCCTTTTGTTTTGCATAATCTACGCCAAAAAGTAGATTGCTATCATCGAGATAGCCGATATCTAATTTGATTTTTGTTCCATGGCTTTTTTGATTAACTTTTTGTTCCCAGTTGGCATTATTAGTATAAAAACCATCAGTGTAGAAAACATCTGTAGCAAAATTGAGTTTTTCAGTAAGTGCATTTTGGTAACTTAAATTATAGCTATCGACTTCGCGGTCACCGATCAGATAACCGCTGATTGTTTTTTTAATTAGTTTACCATTCTCATCAATACCGACAGTGACGGTTTTGTCTGGTGGAACGTAGTCTTTACCATACTTTTTGATATTACGTGATGTGAGCGTTTTCACGTATTGAGAACTTTCAGTGAGATGACTTCCTTGTAACATGAGGCTTTGATCTGGGGTAAGATCCCATCTTCCACCTAATGAATAATATTCTGAATTACGGTAGGTATCTTTATAGTAAAGATCACGATTTAGTTTACTGGCAGTACCTAAAATTGAAAACTTATCATTAACCCGAGCGCCCAAATTGGCATTTAAGCGATATCCTTCTGAGTTCCATTCAGATAAAACACTTGTTTTTGGATCAGCCATACTTCTCAGATTTGAAGTGATATTAATGACGCCACCGGCAGTCCCTGAGCCGTAAATAACGCTTCCACCACCGGGAATGATCTCAATACGCTCAAGTTGTTCAACGGGAATAATATCGTAGTTAGTGGTATAAGGGTGATTTGCTAATGTGGTAATTGGAGCCCCATCAAGTAATACTTGTAGGTTACGTTGTGAGGTTTCAGCCCCTTGTCCCCGCAAGTCAATATTACCTTGTCCAGAGGTATCGACACTAATACCAGGAACGGATTTAAGCACATCAGAGATTGTGCGGTTTCCTTTGCCTTGAATATCTTCTTTTGAAATAACAATAATTTGTTTGGTGTCTCGTAAACGTTCTATTTCAACATAGTCAGGTCGTGCATAACTATCTTGTAGCTCAATAGCATCAGTTGTTTCTTGAAGTTGTGGTGATTCAAGTTCTTTATTGGCTGCATGTGTCGTAAAAGAAAGTGTTGATAAAATAATGAAACAAATAAAATTTGGCTTAAATTTAACCATATTGTTTCCAACGGAGGAAATGTTTTTCATTGGAGTAGGCTTGCCTTTTGTAATGATAATGCAAATGATAATCAATCTTATTATATTATTGTTAGTTTCAAGATCAATTAATTTAAACAAATTTATTCTGTAGCTAATTATTTGATTTAAGTAAAAATAAGCTGTTGACTTATCGGAGTGTCTAATTGAGTGGGTAGCAATTTTTGCACTAGGTTAGGTGTGATAATAGCGATAAGGATGGTTCATTTACCCAGGTTGGATGTTTGCATTTAGCGATCTACTTCAAATTCCTCATATTAATCTCAAATTTTTATTATTCTTTGATTTCCAAAATCAAATAGTAACCCTTTGAAATATAAGTGCTTTTACTTATTTTGGGTAAAAATCAACCAAATACAGTGGTTAAAATATTTCTCTATAGTGCCGATAAAGTTAAATATCCTTATTTTATCCCAGCGAAAGAGAAATTCTATGCAGAAACTTCGAAATTACTCAATCCGCACTGTGGTCTTCGTATTATTAAGTATTTTGTGCCTGATCTTGGGGGGAACGAATGTATACAGTGGTTGGTCACTATCACGTATCGCAGATGGAAATGACATCGATAGACAATTAGTGCAGCAAATGACGGTAATTAGTCAGGGAAATGACCAATATTTTCGTTTTGTCACTCGGTTAACCCGAGTAATGGAAAGTAAAAGTGAAGGGAAAACGGTGGATTATGGCCCAGTCAAAGAAGCGATGTCCAATATGGAAAAATATTTAGAGCAGATGAAATTGATTTCCCCTGGGCCAATGACGCCTGAAATAGCAGAACAGGTAATTAATAACTGGCAAGCACTACTTGATGATGGGGTAAAACCTCAATTAACCCTTAGTATGGAAAGTGATACCAATAAATATTTATCTCACGCCCACAATGTCACTCCTGCATTGAGCCGAACGTTTGGTGCATCAATTCAAAAATTCAACCAAACTGCAGAAGAGTTGATTAGCCAAGCTCGAAATCATGTTGATAACGTGATGGATATTACGCGAATGGTTATGATTATCACGGCAATATTAGGGATCTTCATGCTCATTTTTACGGATCGCTATATGGCAGAGATGATGCAAAAACCATTAGGCTTATTAAGGCAGCATTTTATCGATATCGCCAAAGGCGATTTAAGCCATCCTATACAGCCATTCGGAAATAGTTGTGTAGGAAAATTGTTTCCAATACTTGAAGGGATGAGAAAAGACTTAAGTGAATCGGTCAATTCAATCCGGCAAGGAAGTGAAAATATTTATCTGGGAGCAAGTGAGATTTCAAATGGTAATAGCGACCTTTCATCACGAACAGAAGAGCAGGCCGCTGCTTTGGAAGAGACAGCTGCGAGTATGGAGGAAATTACCGCAGCAGTTCAACTGAATATGGAAAACACACATCAAGCTAATCAACTTGTAGGCGAAGCGTTTGTGGCCGCTAATAAAGGGAATAGCATTGTTGATTCGGTTGTCGTGACCATGACTGAAATCTCTCAAAGCTCACAGAAAATCGCTGATATTATCAACATGATTAACGATATTAGTTTCCAAACTAATATTTTGGCGCTCAATGCTTCCATCGAAGCCGCTCGTGCTGGTGTGCATGGACGCGGCTTTATGGTAGTCGCTGCAGAAGTACGCAAGTTAGCGAGCCACAGTGCGGAAGCTGCGATGGAAATTGAACGGCTTATCGCAGATTCAGGAACTTGCGTACAAAAAGGAACGGGGTTGGTGAATGAGATGGGGAAAACGATGGAGCATATTTTACAGGGAGTCAATGAAGTGACTGCAATTATGGCGCAAATCACGGTGGCTTCAGAAGAGCAGAGCAAAGGGATAGCCCAAGTTGGGGTCGCTATTACACAGATGGACGGTGTTACGCAGCAAAATGCGGCTTTAGTTGAGCAAGTGGCTACAGCGGCCAGTTCATTAGCGGAGCAAACGCAAGAATTACAACAAGCTGTTCAGCAGTTCAGTTTATCCACCCAAATGGCCTAGCACATTATTTTGGCAACCAGCCATTATTTTTGCAAATAAAAAGCCCTCACTGCGTTACAGTGAGGGCTCACAAAAACACTGCATTAACCGACTAGGATTAGTTCATGCCGTATTTTTTCAGTTTCTTACGCAGAGTTCCGCGGTTGATACCCATCATCAGGGCTGCACGGGTCTGGTTTCCACGGGTATATTGCATAACCATGTCCAACAAAGGCTGTTCTACTTCAGCCAATACCAGCTCATATAAATCATTAACATCTTGATTATTTAATTGAGCAAAATAGTTCTTCAGTGCTTGCTTAACTGAGTCACGTAACGGTTTTTGAGTTACTTGATCTTGTGAATTTACAGTAGCAACGGTTAGTACGTCAGAATTTACGCGTTGTTCGAACATAGTTCTGTCAGCTCTTATCTTTATTTACGCAAAAATTTTCAAAAAATGCCTCCAACACCTCCAGCTGTTCGCTGGCATCCTCAATGGTGTTGAATGAGCGCCGAAACTGGTCATCAGGTGCATGTTCTTTTAAATACCAAGAAACATGTTTGCGCGCTATACGGGCTCCTTTGCCTTGACCGTAAAAGTCGTGCAATTCCTGTACATGCGCTAGCATAATACGCCTTACCTCTGCCACTGGCATTGGTGGCAATATTTCACCTGTGTCCAGATAATGCTGGATTTCCCGGAAGATCCAAGGTCTTCCCTGAGCCGCTCTGCCTACCATCAAGGCATCCGCCCCTGTGTAGTCTAAAACAGCCCTGGCTTTTAGCGGGTCAGTAATGTCGCCATTGGCAATAACCGGAATGGTAACAGTCTGCTTAACTGCCCGAATGTTGTCGTATTCAGCTTCCCCATTAAACAGACAGGCTCTAGTTCTGCCA
The DNA here is from genome assembly GCF_011077905.1 of Providencia sp. M-27. NCBI lineage: Bacteria > Pseudomonadati > Pseudomonadota > Gammaproteobacteria > Enterobacterales > Morganellaceae > Providencia > Providencia sp. M-27. The sequence goes on from NZ_JAALBT010000001.1 coordinate 472,355, forward strand.
TGAATAGTGAGAGCTTGAATGCCGCAATCTTCGGCCAATTTGGCAATCTCTATGCAGTTTCGCTCTTCAGGTGACCAGCCTGTGCGGATCTTAAGGGTAACTGGCACATCCACTGCTTTGACGACACCTTCAAGAATCGATTTCACGATTTCTGGGTAGCGTAGCAGTGCAGAGCCTGCAAGCTTACGATTCACTTTTTTAGCTGGACAGCCCATGTTGATATCAATGATTTGAGCGCCACTCTCAACGTTAATTTGAGCCGCGGCAGCCATTTCATCGGGATCATTGCCAGCTATTTGCACGGAACGAACCCCAAGTTCATCGCGATGAACCATTCTAAGTCTAGATTTGTCGGTCTTCCAAACTTGAGGATTAGAAGAAAGCATCTCTGATACTGTCATCCCAGCACCCATGTCATAACAGAGCGACCTAAACGGCTTATCTGTAATGCCTGCCATGGGGGCAGCAATAAGACAGTTTCTCAACTGATATTGTCCGATTCGCATAACTAAATGGGGGCCATACTGTGACTGCAAGGGCGCGTATATTACGCATTTTTTACGAGATATGAAAGGACAAACTTTGAGCAAACGGTTATTTATCACTAATTTTTTTATCTTGCATTTTTGCAAAAATAAAATTAGTTATATTTAACAAATAGTTAAGTTCATCCTATAACGATTTATTAAAATAACGGTTGTGCTGTTCAAATCTCGTGCAGAACAGATTATCGCCAGCTATTGAGCAATATTTGAGCTATAAGATAATCTATTCTGGCGTTGTTTTCAAAGAAATTATTCTCTAATTTTAATAAAAAAACTCACTAAAAATGCTTGACACCCGTAATCCGGCACCATTCTTCTTTTTCAGCAACAGGGTCGATTTCAAAAGTGGAACGATAAGCATCAGCCACTCCTTCTGCTTGAGTGGCGAGCACGCCAGAAAGTCCTAAGAACCCACCCGGACGAGGTAGAACGCTAATCATAGGGGCGAGTTCACGCAATGGGCCAGCAAGGATGTTAGCAACCACGACATCAGCTTGTAAGTCATCAGGCTGGTCTTTTGGTAGGTATAGAGATAAACGCTCTGAAACACCGTTACGCTGCGCATTATCGCGGCTTGCAGTGATAGCCTGAGGGTCGATGTCGATCCCAATCGCGTGAGCAGCACCTAATTTTAAGGCGGCAATCGCTAAAATACCGGATCCACAACCAAAGTCGATCACGGTTTTACCTTCGAGATCAAGACTGTCTAGCCATTGAAGACACAATGAGGTCGTTGGATGCGTACCAGTACCAAAAGCAAGGCCAGGATCTAACATTACATTGACTGCGGTCGGGTCGGGCACATCGCGCCAACTTGGGCAGATCCACAAACGTTCCCCAAAGCGCATTGGATGAAAATTATCCATCCATTCTCTTTCCCAATCTTTGTCTTCTAATTGTTCGATTTTATGGATAAAACCTGCATTCAATAGAGGACTATTTTCTAGTTGAGCAACGACAATTTTCATGTCGGTTTCTGCGTCATATAGGCCAATGACATCGGTATCACCCCAAAGGCGGGTTTCCCCCGGAAGCGGCTCAAAAACGGGCGTGTCGTGGCTGTCTTGAAAAGTGACGGATACCGCCCCTGTTTCTATCAGTTCATCGCCAAGCGCTTCTGCCTGTTGAGCGGTGGAGTTAATTTTAATTTGGATCCAAGGCATTATTTTTTCTCTATTTATTCGTTTATATCAGGTTGAGCAAAATCACTTGCCTATAATAGGCGTTAGTGCGTGCTAGTTACCTGCTCAATTGGCGTCGATTGTACGGGATTTTTACCGAAAAGGTTACCCACTAAGAAAGCCACAAGGCTAAAAACCAGTGAGGGAACGATGGCATGGAAACCCATGATCTCAATTTTAAAGCTAGCCAGTATGGCATAACTGACGCCTCCGACGACCATCCCACTGATAGCGCCTGTTCCATTGGCTTTTTCCCAATATAGCCCGAGGACTAATGGCCACAAGAAAACAGCTTCTAAACCACCAAAAGCCAGTAAATTCAGCCAGATAATCATCTGAGGCGGGTTCCATGCTGCAACTAAAAGCAATGCACCTAAGACCAAAGTGGAAAGGCTAGAGATGCGCGCAAGACGCTTTTCATTTTTGATTTGTGTTGGCACGGTATTTAGATAGATATCTTTTACGATGGTTGCCGAAGATTGCAGTAGTTGTGCGTTGATCGTCGACATGATCGCAGCCATTGGTGCCGCTAGGAAAATCCCTGCTGCGAAAGGTGGCAGCACTTGCACCATCAAAGTTGGGATCACTTGGTCTGGGATCGTCAGGTCAGGTAAAATTGCGCGACCGAGTGCCCCCGCAAAGTGCATGCCAAACATCAGCATGGCCATGACGATCGTTCCTAAGATAATTCCACGGTGAACCGCTTTACTGTCTTTATATGAAATACAACGTACTGCGGTGTGAGGTAAACCAATCACCCCAAAACAGACTAAAACCCAAAACGAAGCTAAAAATGGCCCGCTTAAAATGTCATCTGCACCTTCAGGCGATACCAATTTAGGGTCTATGCTATGCATTTTTTCTATCGCGGCAGGTAAACCACCTGCATGGTAAATAATCGCGACTAACAGGATCACCGTACCTAAAAGCATTACAAGCCCTTGTAGCGCATCATTTAGGACACTGGCCCTAAACCCGCCAATTGCGGTGTAGAGTGCGATGGATACCCCAAAAATCATTAACCCATAAGTATATGGAATACCTGCTGCGGTTTCTAATAGGCGCGCCCCACCAATAAATTGCACCGTCATGGCGCCAAAAAAGGCAATGAGCAGGCTGACACTGGCAAACCATACTAAAAACCGGCTTTGATAGCGTGCATACAGCATATCGTTAAGCGTAACGGCATTATAGCGACGCGCCAAAATAGCAAATTTTTTACCTAGCACGCCGAGGGAAAGCCAAATAGCAGGCAGTTGGATCATCGCCAATAGCACCCAACCTAGGCCATATTTATAGGCAGCACCTGGCCCACCAATAAATGAACTCGCACTGATATAAGTCGCTGTGATGGTCATCGCAAGGACAAAGCCGCCCATTGAACGATTACCTAAAAAGTATTCATTTAAGAACTCGCCTTTTGTTCGTTTTTTATATGCATAAATGGATAGCAAAAAAACGAGAGCTAGGTAGCCGACGAGAGGCAGGAGAACTTCAATCTGCATCATTCTCCTCCAGAGAAATGTCTTTAAAAATCAGTTTAACCATCATTATGCAGAGCAAAATAAAAATGATGGGTAAGATGAGACAAGACCATTCAAACCACAGTGGTAGTCCTGTAACTCCAAGCGTGTTGTCCGGTAGGTAGGCACTAATAACCCAGCCAATTAGATAGGCGATAGTCAAATAAAATGACCAGCGTGCTTCTTTATTTGATTGAAGAAAACGTTTATCCACCCGTTCTTCCCCTTCATTCCCATAAAAAAATAATCAGCAATTGTACGATAATCCGTAGGCTGAGTGTGAAAAATACCAGAAGAAAAGTGCAATAAAGCGTATTTAACACAAAAAAATACCGCAACGCAGCGCGTTACGGTATCGATTGACGATGAGCCAAACAGGTTATCGCTGACTTATTCAGCAATCCCCAGTTTTTTCTCTAAATAGTGGATATTAGTGCCACCTTTTTGGAAGTTTTCATCGCTCATAATCATTTGGTTCAATTCAATATTGGTTTTAATACCATCGACGATTAATTCGTTTAATGCATTTTTCATACGAGAAATAGCGATTTCACGAGTTTCACCATAAGTAATTAATTTACCAATCATTGAGTCATAATACGGAGGTACAGTGTAGCCTGCGTAAATATGAGATTCCCAACGTACACCAAAACCACCTGGTGAGTGGAAACGGGTGATTTTACCTGGACTTGGGATGAAGGTATTCGGGTCTTCTGCGTTGATACGACACTCAACAGCATGACCATGTACCACGATATCTTCTTGCTTCACAGATAATGGTAACCCAGAGGCAACACGCAGTTGCTCTTTAATCAAGTCTACACCCGTGATCATTTCAGTGACTGGGTGTTCAACTTGAATACGGGTATTCATTTCAATGAAGTAGAACTCACCGTTTTCGAATAAAAATTCGAAGGTACCTGCGCCGCGATAACCGATTTCAATACATGCATTAGCACAGCGTTCACCGATATTACGGCGAATTTCCGGCGTAATGCCTGGAGCTGGTGCTTCTTCAACCACTTTTTGGTGGCGACGTTGCATTGAACAGTCACGCTCAGCTAAGTAAACCGCATGGCCTTGGCCATCAGCCATGACTTGAATTTCAATATGACGTGGGTTTTCAAGGAATTTTTCCATGTAAACCATATCATTATTAAAAGCGGATTTCGCTTCAGCACGCGTCAAGTTGATAGAAGATTCTAAATCTTTCTCATTGCGTACCACACGCATACCACGACCACCACCACCACCAGATGCTTTGATGATGACAGGGAAGCCGATACGTTTCGCGATGGCTTTATTTTTTTCAGTGTCGTTCCCTAATGGGCCATCAGAACCCGGAACGCAAGGTACGCCAGCTTTTTTCATCGCGTTAATCGCAGAAACTTTATCACCCATTAGGCGGATGGTTTCAGCTTTTGGACCGATAAAAACAAAACCAGAGTTTTCAACTTGTTCTGCGAAATCTGCGTTTTCAGCCAAGAAACCATATCCTGGGTGAATCGCTTGAGCACCTGAAATCTCCGCTGCGGAAATAATCGCAGGGATATTTAAGTAACTTTTTGCTGATGCTGCTGGGCCGATACAAATTGTTTCATCAGCCAGTAACACGTGTTTTAGATCGCTATCTGCCGTAGAGTGAACCGCTACTGTTTTGATGCCGAGTTCTTTACAGGCACGCAAAATACGTAATGCGATTTCGCCACGGTTAGCGATAACAATTTTTTCCAGCATGGAAACGCCTCGTTATTCGATGACAACTAATGGCTCGTCAAATTCTACTGCATCACCGTTTTGCAACAGAATGGCTTTAACAACGCCTGCTTTATCTGCTTCGATTTGGTTCATCATTTTCATCGCTTCAACGATGCAAAGTGGGTCACCAACGCTGACCGTTTGGCCAACTTCAACGAATGATTTCGCTTCTGGGCTTGGCGCGCGGTAGAAAGTACCGACCATTGGTGAGCGAACCTGGTGACCTGCAACTGCTGCAGGTGCAGCTGGCGCTACCATCGCTTCAGATGGTGCAACCGCATTAGCCAGAGCAGGTTGCTGTGCAACCGGTGCTGAGTAATATTGTTGAGGTGCAGCCATAACCTGAGAAGCAGGTGAAACGCGGCTGATACGTACTGACTCTTCACCTTCAGAAATTTCCAGTTCAGAAATGCCAGACTCTTCGACCAGCTCGATCAGCTTTTTAATTTTACGAATATCCATGGATATGATTCCGTACTCTTATATTTGGATTGAATTAATTAGGCGCAGACGGTTAACCGCTGCCTGTAAAGCAAAACTATAACCATCAGCACCTAGACCACAAATTACACCGATTGCTTTATCGGAGAAATAAGAATGTTGGCGAAATGATTCCCTAGCGTGCACATTAGACAGGTGGATCTCGATAAACGGGATACTCACCGCGAGTAATGCATCACGTAGTGCAACACTGGTATGTGTGAATGCAGCCGGATTGATGAGAATAAAATCAACATCATGACGTGCAGCATGAATTTTATCGATGAGTTCAAATTCTGCGTTTGACTGAAAATGACTCAGTTTTACCCCTAGTTGACTAGCCTCTGCCCCAAGGTTGGATACGATATCGGCAAGAGTTTGGTTGCCGTATTTATCGGGTTCCCGTGTACCTAGCAGGTTTAGGTTTGGCCCATTCAAGAGTAAAATGTGAATATCTTCTGCCATTATGCTGCTAACTCCGACGATATTATCAATAGCCCGACAACATAACGCGATGCTAAGCGTTTGTCATCTTTTATCATAAAAATAAATGGATTTTCTACTGACAAGGTTCGTCATTATAATTATTTCGTGACATATAGCAGCAAAATACTGGTCTTATCAGAGAAAATACCCGAATTTATTTTAGAAAATGTGCGGTAATCCCTATTTAGGCGAAAGTACCGCGACAAGTTGGTGATTAACCTCGCAGGTTAACTAGCGTACGCCCAGTCACTTCATTTTTTAAGAGTTTTTTTGCATATTCGACAGAATCTTCTAACGTGATCTCATTGCTGACTTGCTCATAGAAAGAAGATGGGAGAAGTTCCGTGAGCCGTTGCCATACTTTAGGACGATTTGCAGCAGGGTAGTAAACGGAATCGACACCTTGTAACCGAACATTACGTAAAATAAATGGCATGACACTGGTGGGTAAATCGAAGCCACCGGCTAAGCCACAGGCAGCAACCGCACCATTATAATGTATTTGTGCAAGAAGATTGGCGAGTAACTCACCGCCTACAGTATCAATTGCACCGGCCCACAGCTGTTTGTCTAATGGTTTAGCGGGATGAGTGAAATCACTACGAGGTAATACCCTCTTGGCACCTAAACTTTTTAGGTAATTACTGTTTTCTGCTCGACCTGATATCGCGACAACGTCATAACCTAATAACGCAAGTATTTGCACAGCGGTGCTGCCAACACCACCACTTGCTCCACTAACAATGATTTCACCTTTATCTGGTGTCACACCTGCGTCTTCTAAGGCGTTTATGCAGAGCATAGCGGTAAAGCCGGCAGTGCCAATTATCATTGCTTGCTTTAAAGATAAATTTTCTGGAAGGGGTGTTAAGTATTTGGCCGGGACTCTGGCTTGAGAGGCTAAGCCTCCCCAATGCGTTTCACCAACTCCCCATCCAGTGAGTAGCACATGTTGACCAACTTGGAAGCGCGGGTCTTCACTGTGATGGATCACGCCTGAAAAGTCGATACCGGGTACCATTGGATATTGGCGAACAACACCTGCTTTTCCACAAATGGCTAATCCATCTTTATAATTGAGTGTGGACCAATGAATATCGACTACAATATCTCCGGCTGGAAGCATTTCTGTAGTTAATGGTTGAATGCCAGAGACGATTTTTTCGTCAGTTTGTTGTAGGACGAGAGCTTTCATCTTTCACTCCTATATAATGATTAAATATGTATTTTGAAAATTACTAAAATTTGAGTGCATTTCATTGACGTAGTAACAGTATTTAAGCTATTAATATTGTAATTAATTTGTAAAAATTTATTTTTTTCTGGCATAAATAGGCTTTTATCATGCAAAATATCGCATCCTGACGGATTCATTTTGTATATTGACATAAATTTGCCGCGTTTCTGGTAGATAATAGAGCGAACACTCAGCGAATTCACCCAATTTGTATTGGAAATAGCCAGTGTGTAGCAATAATAAAAAGAACTAAATAATATTTGAACTTGTTGCCCCAATAGCTTGTCACACTGGGAAGAAAAAGATGGAGTATATAACAACCAAAGAGTAGAAATTTTTTTGTATAATTTTATCCTGTCGGTAAAAATGCAATTAATCTCTGTTTTTGGGGTTTTTATCTGCTTCGTTTATATAAGAAGCATGTACAGTACGGTACGTGAAAAATAGATGAATTAACCATATTTGTAGAAGCAGCTCATTAACGCCTTGAGACCGCTTCAAGTGGTTGGTAGAGTAGACGGGTTTAAATTCGTCCCCAGCTTGCAGGATAACTCTTTCGTTATGTTTAAAAAATTTCGTGGCATGTTTTCTAATGACCTGTCTATTGACTTGGGTACGGCCAATACCCTTATTTATGTCAAAGGACAAGGCGTAAAATTAAATGAACCCTCTGTAGTTGCTATTCGTCAAGACCGCTCTGGATCGCCAAAAAGCGTTGCTGCTGTCGGTGGTGAAGCGAAGCAGATGCTGGGACGTACACCAGGTAATATTTCGGCAATCAGGCCAATGAAAGACGGTGTTATCGCTGACTTTTTCCTGACAGAGAAAATGTTACAACACTTCATCAAACAAGTTCATAGCAACAGTTTTTTACGCCCAAGCCCGCGAGTGCTTGTTTGTGTTCCCGTTGGTGCAACACAAGTTGAGCGTAAAGCCATTCGTGAATCAGCATTAAGTGCAGGTGCGCGTGAAGTCTTCTTAATCGAAGAACCGATGGCTGCGGCGATTGGTGCTGGGTTGCCTGTATCAGAAGCGACGGGTTCAATGGTTGTTGATATCGGTGGCGGTACAACAGAAGTCGCTGTTATTTCTCTAAATGGCGTTGTTTACTCTTCATCTGTACGTATTGGTGGTGACCGTTTCGATGAGTCCATCATTAACTATGTACGCCGTAATTATGGCTCACTAATCGGTGAAGCGACAGCCGAGCGCATCAAACATGGGATTGGCTCTGCATTCCCGACAGATGAGGTCTACGAGATTGAAGTTCGCGGTCGTAACCTTGCAGAAGGTGTGCCTCGCGGATTTAAGATGAATTCAAATGAAATTTTAGAAGCACTGCAAGAACCGCTTACAGGAATTGTCAGTGCAGTCATGTTAGCACTTGAACAGTGTCCTCCTGAATTGGCCTCAGATATCTCAGAACGCGGTATGGTCTTAACCGGTGGTGGCGCGCTTCTTCGTAATTTAGATCGCCTATTGATGGAAGAAACGGGTATCCCTGTTATCGTTGCTGAAGATCCTCTAACTTGTGTCGCTCGTGGTGGCGGTAAAGCGTTAGAAATGATCGATATGCACGGTGGTGACCTGTTTAGCGAAGACTAAATGGCCTTTTAGAAACAGTTGGAGACGGTTCTCCAACTGTTTTGACTATTTTTTGTTCCTCTGACATTAGCGAAACTTAGCCACACATGAAGCCAATTTTTAGGCGAGGTCCATCCCTACAGTTACGCATTTTTTTTGCGGTAATCATTGCACTTGTACTGGTGGTGATTGACCATCGTTTCGAGCCTTTCAATAAAGTCCGTAACTACTTAGACACGGCGGTTAGCCCATTCTATTTTTTAGCGAATGGCCCACGCCAATTCCTAGATAATATCTCTGAAAGTTTCTCTTCAAGGGACCAACTGCAATTTGAAAACAAAGCGTTACGCCAAGAGTTATTACTGAAAAAAGCGGATAACTTGCTTTTAGAGCAACTTAAGCAGGAGAATGCGCGCTTAAGGGAGTTGCTTGGCTCGCCACTTCGTCAAGATGAACACATGATGGTAACGCAAGTGATTTCAGGGGCAAATACACCCTATCGTGACCAAGTGGTTATAGACAAGGGCAGTAACGAAGGGGTGTATGAAGGGCAGCCCGTTATTAGTGATAAAGGCGTTGTTGGCCAAGTGGTTGGGGTGAGTAACTTTAATAGTCGTGTCTTGTTAATTTGTGATACTGCCCATGCCTTACCTGTACAAGTATTACGTAATGATGTACGTGTTATTGCGGCGGGTTCTGGATGTGCCGATGATCTACAATTAGAACCGTTACCTGAAAATACCGATATTCGTGTTGGTGATGTCCTTGTCACATCGGGGTTAGGGGGGCGTTTCCCTGAAGGGTATCCAGTTGGGGTGGTATCAGCCGTAAAACATGACACACAACGAGCTTATACGATCATAAGCGCGAAGCCGAGCGCTGAATTACAACGTTTACGTTACCTGCTGTTATTATGGGGAAATGATAACGATCCTAAAACGCCACTACAGCCTTCGGAAGTTTATCGTGCAGCAAATGAACGCTTAATGAAAGTGTTGCCGCAAGTATTACCTAACCCGAATGAAATTCAGGGGCCTCCATTGCCACCATCAATGGCTCCGACGTCACAACCATAAGTAGAGGAAACACAGTATGGTTATGGGCAAGAGAGTAAATTAGCATGGATGAGTATCGTGGAAATGGCCGTGCCATTATTTGGTTATCATTTTTTATTGCATTGATTTTACAAGTCATGCCTTGGCCGGAGCAACTCAGTTTTTACCGACCATCATGGCTTCTGTTGATTCTCACTTATTGGGTGATGGCGTTACCACACCGAGTGAGTGTTGGCACAAGCTTTATCTTAGGGATTATCGTTGATTCCATTCAGGGCTCCGCACTAGGAGTGCATGCTCTCTCTTTTAGTATTATTTGTTATCTCGTCTCTTATAAGCACCAGCTGTTGCGCAATATGGCGTTGTGGCAGCAAGCGTTGGTGATTATGTTGCTTACTATCATTCAAGATCTTGCTGTTTTTTGGGCTGAATTTCTATCATCACAAGTATTATTCCATCCGCAAGTATTTTGGAATAGCTTAGTGAATGGTATTCTATGGCCATGGCTATTTTTGCTTTTACGTAAAATTCGCCGGCAATTTTCAGTATGTTAGAGTGCTAGTTGTCGGTCTGACTGGAAATTCAGTTTATGTGTTTAATTTATCTTGCGTCCGGTTCACCCCGTCGACGTGAACTTGTTCAGCAACTTAATTATACCTTTGAAATTTTGCGTCCAGAGGTAGAAGAACAGTGGCAAGAGGGGGAGACGCCTCAAGACTATGTTCAGCGTCTTGCACGAGATAAATCTTTAGCTGGTGTTGCGATAGCACCCGATAATCAGCCTGTTTTGGGCGCTGATACTATCGTTGTTCTCGCAGGTAAAATTTTAGAAAAACCGCAAGATAGCCAGCACGCAGAAGCGATGCTAAGTGCATTATCGGGAAGAACCCATCAAGTCATGACGGCGATTGCCTTATCCAGTCGTCAACAGACGATGCAGTCACTAATTGTGACAGATGTGACATTCCGCGAGTTATCTTTGCTCGAAATACAGGATTATATACAGTCAGGTGAGCCAATGGATAAGGCAGGCGCTTATGGAATACAAGGAATTGGTGGGCGTTTTATACGTAAAATTAATGGCAGCTATCATGGGGTTGTTGGTTTACCACTGGTTGAAACAGACGAGCTAATTCAGCGATTTTTAGCGTTAAGTGATGGTAAGGGGAAGTCATGACAGCGGAACTATTAGTGAACATTACACCATCTGAAACGCGCGTTGCTTATATTGATGGTGGGATATTACAAGAAATTCATGTTGAACGAGAAGCGAAAAGAGGGCTAGTAGGGAATATTTACAAAGGCCGTGTGAGCCGCGTCTTACCAGGAATGCAGGCGGCCTTTGTTGATATTGGTCTAGATAAAGCGGCTTTTTTGCACGCGTCTGATATTATGCCTCACACGGAATGTATTGCGGGTGATGAGCAGAAAAACTTTCATGTCAGGGATATTGCAGAGCTGGTTAAGCAAGGACAAGATTTAATCGTCCAAGTCGTTAAGGACCCTCTTGGTACTAAAGGCGCTCGCCTTACTACGGACATTACTCTTCCTTCTCGCTATTTGGTCTTTATGCCAGGGGCTTCCCATGTTGGCGTTTCACAACGTATTGAAAGTGAAGATGAAAGAGAACGCTTAAAAGCCTGTGTTTCACAGTATTGTGATGAAAATGGCGGTTTTATCATCCGTACGGCAGCAGAAGGGGTCGGGGAAGAGGAAGTTAAACAGGATGCTGCATTCTTAAAGCGCCTGTGGGCGAAAGTGATTGAGCGAAAAAAACGTAATGTGACTCGCACAAAAATTTATGGTGAATTAGCGCTTGCCTTCCGTATTATCCGTGATTTTGCAGGCGCTCATCTTGACCGCATTCGTGTTGATTCTCGTTTGACCTATACTCAATTACAAGAGTTTATCGAAGAGTATGTGCCAGAAATGACAGCTAAGCTCGAACTCTATCAGGGAAATCAGCCGATATTTGACTTGTTTGACGTTGAAAACGAAATTCAGCGAGCAATGGATCGAAAAGTGGAATTGAAATCAGGTGGTTACTTGATTATCGATCAAACTGAAGCCATGACGACTATTGATATCAATACAGGGGCATTTGTTGGGCATCGTAACCTTGAAGAAACCATCTTCAACACTAATATCGAAGCCACTCAAGCGATAGCAAGGCAGCTGCGTTTACGCAACTTAGGCGGTATTATTATTATTGATTTTATTGACATGGCTGACCCAGAACATCGTCGCCGTGTGCTAGCATCATTAGAGCAGGCATTGAGTAAAGATAAAGTCAAAACAACCATTAATGGTTTTTCGCAGCTAGGCTTAGTCGAAATGACGCGCAAGCGCACAAGAGAAAGCTTAGAACATGTGTTATGCGATGACTGCCCAACTTGCCAAGGACGTGGAACCGTTAAATCAGTCGAAACAGTATGTTATGAAATTTTACGTGAAATAGTTCGCGTGCACCGCACGATAGATGCCGATAGGTTCTTGGTTTATGCCTCTCAAGCGGTGGTAGATGTCCTTAAAGGGGATGAGTCACACGCTCTTGCAGAAGTTGAAATCTTTGTTGGGAAGCAAGTTAAAGTTCAGACTGAGCCTCTTTACAGTCAGGAACGTTTTGATGTCGTGATGATGTAATAAAGGAGATATGAGTGAGACGACTGCCACGTGTAGCACTGGTGACGACTGCGGTTATATTATTGCTGTGCGCATTAGTGTTGTCAGGGCTGCGTTTTCTTCTGCCAAATATCGATAATTATCGGCAAGACTTGGTCGATTACGTTGAAAAAAAGACCGATATGTCCGTGCAGCTTGGTAAAATCGAAGGGGCTTGGCAATCTTTTGGTCCTGCACTGACGTTATCTGATGTGGTTTTACAGAATCAAGCCATCGATGTCACAGCGAATACTATTAGAGTTGAATTAGATATCTGGAGCTCGTTATTTTCTCTACGCTGGCGTTTTCGTGACTTAACCTTTTACCAATTAAATGTGGATTATAAAATTCCTTTTAGCTTTGGAGACTCGTCGGAAGGCGGCTCTTTAGATGGGATTGAAGATCTATTTTTAAGGCAATTCGACCATTTCGTATTAAAAGAAAGCCAATTAACCTTTCTCACACCTTCTGAACAAAAAACAACGCTGATTTTACCTGAGCTTTCATGGCTTAATGACAATGAACGGCATCGTGCTCAAGGTTTTGTAAGCCTTGAAACCATTAATAAGCAGCATGGTTATCTGCAAGTAAAGCTTGATGTGTTAGATAAAAATGGCGTGTTAAGTGATGGGGTTTTTTATTTGCAAGCGGATAATATTGACATGCAGCCATGGCTTAGCCGCTGGCTGCGTGATAATACCTCATTGCGGGATGCCAATTTTAGTTTGTCTTCTTGGGTAACCCTGAAAAATAACCGGATTGATAGTGGCCTTATTCAACTACGGCAAGGTGAAGCTAACTGGGGAACGGGCGAATTAGCGCAAAACTTGCAAGTCAATGATTTGCTTTTGCGAATGAAAAGGCAGGGGAATGGGTGGTTATTTAACATTCCTGAGCTTGATACTTTGAAAACCAATGAGTTTATCTGGCCGCAAGGGAGCGTCTCTGTCTTGTATTTGCCTGCCAGCAAGAAATATCAGGATAATGACCATTGGCGCATCCGTGCAAAAGATATTGAACTTGAACGTTTAAGCGAAGTTTTACCCACATTTTCCTTTTTAACCCCTGAAATGGTACAGGATTGGCAACACCGCCAACCAACGGGTGTGGTGAGTGAATTTGCGCTTGATATCACGCCAAATCTGCCTGAAAACGTACAATTTAACATGGACTGGCAAAATGTTAGCTGGAAAAAATGGAAAGAATTACCTTCGGTTAACCATTTTTCGGGGGCTTTAATTGGTGGAATGCAAAGTGGTGGTGCCACAGTTCGCTTACAAGATAGTGAAGTGGATTATCGTGATGAATTTAAAGCCCCTTTTTTGATAAAAACGGCAACAGGTCAATTCCATTGGGTCAATAATGACAGTGAATTTAAATTGTGGAGCCCATCATTAGATGTACAAGCTCAGTCTCTTTGGGCAAATGGTGAGTTTCGTTACGCAAAAGCGAAAAAAGGAAATTATGCGGATCTCGCGATCCTCGCAGGAATTCGTTTAGATGATGCGGGGGATGCATGGCGTTATTTCCCCCAAAAATTAATGGGCCAAGATGTGGCAGATTACCTGACGAAAGCGATTATCGCAGGTAGTGTAGATAACGCGACTTTAGTCTATAAAGGTGATCCTGCTCATTTTCCTTATGATGACAATGATGGGCAATTCCAAGTTTACGTCCCTCTGCGTGATGCCACATTTGAATATGACAGCGAATGGCCTGCGTTATTGAACTTGGATATGGATTTAGACTTCAGGCGTGCAGGGCTATATATGCATGCACCAACTGTGAAATTGGCGGATGCCACCGCAACCAATCTTGATGCCAATATCCCGGATTACACTAAAGAAATGTTGTATATCAATGCGGATATCAGTGGGACAGGAAAACAAATCCAACAATATTTTGTGCATACCCCGATGAACCACTCAATTGGCGATACGCTTGAAGAGTTACAAATTGGGGGAACAGTTAATGGGCAGTTGGGATTATCTATTCCACTGGTAGCGGGTAAGGACGTTGTTGCCAAAGGGAAGGTCAATCTCAATAAAAATGATTTATACATTCAGCCGATTGATAGCACTATTTCCGCTTTAACGGGCAGTTTTGAGTTTAACAATGGCGATTTACGCGGTGAAAACCTGCGGGGCCATTGGTTTGAACAGCCGATAACTGTCGACTTCACCACCACAGACCAAGCAAAAAATTATTTAGTGGATGTGAATATTAACGGAAACTGGGCAGTGAATAAATTGGCAATGTTGCCTACTGAAATTAAGCAAAAAGTGTCAGGAACCACTGACTGGAAAAGCCAAGTCGCCATTACCATTCCAAATACGGCAAAAGAGCCAGTAGGTTTACAAATAGACGTCACCGCAGGGCTAAAACAACTGAAAAGCCAGCTACCCGCTATTGATAGCGCTCTATTAGCCGAGCTTGGGCAAATCAATGTTCAGGCGAAAGGAACGACAGAGCAGTTGGTGGTTGGTGGTGATATTGGTAAGCGCATTGGTTTTAATACTCAATGGGGGCTGAGTGATAAGCCTTTAAGCTTATTAAAAGCCCATGTTGCCCAATGGCGTAATGGCATTCCTGAATTACCTAAAAGCTCGACTTTTGTCGTTAATTTGCCAGCTATTACCGATATGAACTGGGAGAAATTAGCAGGGCTGCTAGTGTCTTCCCATAGCCGAGAAGGCGGTATGAATATTCGCTTACCTGACATGCTCGAGGTCAATATTCCATCTATTTATCTCGTAGGGCAGCAATGGAATGCAGTCAACTTTTCCTATGATCTACAACGGGCTGAGCAACTGGTTCATATCAATAGTGAAAACCTGAAAGGTTCGTTACAAATATTTGCTTCACAGCCTTGGCAGGTTGCCATTGATTATTTGTATTACAATCCCAGTGCTTCTACGAGCGCCCAAATTAATGACCTTGCCACAACCCAATTTGATTTTAGCCAATGGCCGCAATTACAGTTGCACTGTAAAGAGTGTTGGGTTGCTGGGCAGAAACTGGGGGAGATTAGCGCGAATATCCAACCTAAAGGGTCATTATTGCAATTGACGGGCGGTACGCTAGATAACAGTGTCACGAAATTAAAGCTAGATGCTATTTGGGACAGCAAAAAAGGCAACAAAACACAAGTTGCAGGCTCATTAACGGGTGATGCTTTCGACGAAACAGCGGCCTATTTTGGTATATTAGTTCCTATTATCCAATCACCTTATACTATTGAATTTGATTTAGATTGGGACGATTTGCCTTGGTCACCCGATATTGCCTCTTTAAATGGTAAAATGTCTGTGAAATTGGGTAAAGGTGCGATTGCCCAAATGGGCGGTGGCCGGGCAGGGCAAATATTGCGTCTAGTCAGCTTTGACGCCTTGTTACGTAAACTACGATTTGATTTTAGCGACACGTTTAGTAATGACTTCGATTTTGACTCGATTAAAGGTGATGCGACGATTAAAAATGGTGTGTTGGTTTCGAAAAATACCTATGTTGATGGTTTAGTTGCAGACATTTCATTTGATGGTCAAATTGACCTTGTTAAACGCCAAATTAACGTTGAAGCCGTCATCACACCAGAAATATCTGCTACAGTAGGAGTAGCAACCGCGTTTGTGGTAAATCCATTTGCTGGGGCTGCGGTATTTGCAGCAACGAAAGTGCTCGGTCCATTATGGAGTAAAGTTTCTGTTATTCGTTACCGAGTAACAGGTAGCTTGGACGAGCCAAAAATTGATGAGGTATTACGTCAACTTAAGGAGACTCAAGAGTAATGAAAAATGGCAACGTTGCACTTTTGCAGTTATGTAGCGGAAATAATACTAAACACAATTTGGCGCAAATAGAACAACAAATCAAACAGTTACCCGAAACTGTTGAGTTAGTACTGACACCTGAAAACGCACTGTTATTTGCGGATGCAGCAACGTATCGCAAACAAGCGGAAGAGCAAGGAAAAGGCCCTTTGCAAAATGCGATCAGCGAAATGGCCAAACGTTATCATGTTTGGATTTTAATTGGCTCAATGCCAATGGTTAGCCGTGAAGATCCTGAGCGTATTACAAGTAGTAGCTTATTATTTGATTCAGAAGGAAATATTAAAGCACGCTACGACAAAATTCACATGTTTGATGTCAATATCGAAGACGAGCAAGGCACTTATAACGAGTCTGTAATTTATCAACGCGGTGAACATATTACCGTCGTTGATACACCCGTTGGTCGCCTTGGCATGACAATTTGTTATGATTTACGTTTTCCTGGTTTATTCCAAGCATTACGTGAGCAAGGCGCAGAAATTATCTCTGTACCCGCTGCATTTACCCGTTATACCGGCCAAGCACATTGGGAGCCATTATTACGCGCTCGTGCGATAGAAAACCAATGCTATATTTTAGCGCCTGCTCAAGTCGGTGTGCATGGTACCCGTCGCACATGGGGGCACAGCCTTGCAGTTGATGGGTGGGGTAAAGTGATGAAAAAGAACGTCGATGCAGTCGCTTCTACGGTACTGAATATTAAAACAGACAGCTTAAGTGTCATGCGTGAGCAAATTAAAGTGGTAAAACACAACCGCTTTAGACCGCAATTGACATCATTGATTAAAAAAGAAACCAAAGAGTAACGAATATGAGTTTAGCTTCTGTCAGCGAACATTTGCTGGCCGCCAACCGCCTTGGGCAAGAAAATCTGTATGACATTTTAGGTTTGTTATCTGAGCGCCATCTGGATTATGCGGATCTGTTCTTTCAATCGAGCTTCCATGAATCGTGGGTGCTTGAAGATAGGATCATCAAAGATGGCTCTTACAATATCGACCAAGGTGTTGGTGTGAGAGCTGTCAGTGGTGAAAAAACCGGGTTTGCATACGCAGACCAAATTTCGCTACATGCGCTGACACAAAGTGCGACTGCTGCACGCAGTATTGTGAATGAGCAAGGTTCTGGTAAATCACAAATTCTAACTAACGTTGAATATAAAAAACTGTATTCAATGGCAGACCCACTGCAAAGCTTATCGCGGGAACAAAAAATTGATTTACTGCATCGTGTTGACCAAATTGCTCGCGCAGAAGACCCGCGTGTCATTGAGGTCAATGCCAGTTTAACCGGTGTTTATGAGCAAGTGTTAGTCGCTGCAACAGACGGCACCTTAGCGGCAGATATTCGCCCATTAGTGCGTTTATCGGTCAGCGTGCTGGTGGAACATGACGGCAAGCGCGAACGCGGTGCGAGTGGCGGCGGTGGCCGTTATGGCTACGAGTATTTCTTGGAAATTCATCAAGGGCAAGTGGTTGCTGAGCAATATGCACGTGAAGCGGTGCGTATGGCGCTGGTGAACTTGTCTGCAATTGCCGCTCCTGCTGGAATGATGCCAGTTGTGCTGGGCGCTGGTTGGCCGGGGGTTCTATTACATGAAGCGGTGGGCCATGGCTTAGAAGGTGACTTTAACCGTCGCGGCACCTCTGTTTTTTCAGGTCAAATAGGTGAACAAGTGGCATCACCACTGTGCACTGTGGTGGATGATGGCACGATAGCAGGCCGTCGAGGCTCCCTTGCCATTGATGACGAAGGGGTACCCGGGCAGTATAACGTCCTAATAGAAAATGGTATTTTACGTAATTATATTCAAGATAAACTGAATGCACGCCTGATGGGAGTTGCTCCAACAGGTAATGCACGCCGTGAATCTTATGCACACTTACCTATGCCGCGTATGACCAATACTTACATGTTAGCAGGGGCATCAACGCCAGAAGAAATCATCGCAAGTGTGGATAAAGGCATATATGCACCAAACTTTGGTGGTGGTCAGGTAGATATCACCTCAGGTAAATTTGTATTTTCGACATCAGAAGCTTACCTGATTGAAAAGGGTAAGATTACTTCTCCTGTGAAAGGGGCAACGTTAATCGGCTCTGGTGTTGAAGCTATGCAGCAGATTTCAATGGTCGGTAATGACCTAGCGCTAGATAAAGGCGTTGGTGTTTGTGGTAAAGAAGGCCAAAGTGTGCCTGTTGGTGTGGGGCAGCCTACATTAAAACTGGACAAACTGACCGTTGGTGGTACCGCTTAATTTTCACGGTTATGATATAAATTAGGCTTTGCTCGCCCTTGTGACAAACTCTTGGAGATGTTGTGACTAGGGCGTTTGTGTGTCTGCAAAGCACAAAACAACTGAGGTGTTATGAATAAACGTATTTTACCCGTCGTGTTGATGGCTATTTTGATTGTGATTAGCCTGTATTTTAATGGTGGAGATAAAACCCCATCTGAGCCACCGGTTAATCAAAGTAATCCACCTTCTCGTGAAGCGATAACGCCAAAAGAAACAGCACAACCGATTGATAAACTAACCGCACAAGATAATGTCGTTAGTTTTATGGAAAAATATCAAAAACTTCCCGCTTTTTATATGACAAAGAAGCAAGCCCGTGAAGCTGGATGGGATGCGAAAAAAGGCAATCTTTGCGATGTATTACCAGGAAGAGCGATTGGCGGCGACCGTTTTTCTAACCGTGAGAAAGGGTTACCCATTGCACAAGGGCGCCAGTGGTTTGAAGCTGACATTAATTATCGCTGTGGCCATCGTGGGGCAGACCGTTTGCTATACTCATCTGATGGGATGATTTTTGTGACGCATGACCATTATAAGAGCTTTACACAAGTCAACTAAAGGAAAATCGTGATGAGCAAACAGGTGAGCTTTGATTTCAGGCAGATAAACTCATTGAATGATTTTTATGACCAATTTGCTCGGCAATTTTCTCTTCCTGACTGGTTTGGTCGTAATCTTGATGCCCTGTGGGACATGGTTTCCGCAGGCATTGAGTTACCTGTAACTATCACGTTTTCACACATGACTGCGGAACAACGTATCCAATTCGCAGATGTTATTGATGTGATGAATGACGCACAAGATATGTGGGAAGAAGAGTTCATTTTTGCTTTAGATATAACAAAAAGCTCTAACTAATATTCCTATCACTCATGGTAAAGTCTAAATAAGATAACTGAGCTGATAGGGGTCTTTAGGATGAATAACGTTACCTGTACTGCATTTCCGCTAAAAGAAAAAAAATTCCTGATTGTTCACGGCTATACCGCATCCCCTGAAAAAAACTGGTTTCCATGGTTGAAATCAGAGCTCGAAGCTTTAGGCGCTTTTGTTAACGTGCCTACCATGCCTGACTCATTAGCCCCCAACCCTGAAAGATGGCAGCAGCGCTTACAACACTTGCCTTTTGATATTGATGAAAATACGGTTTTGATTGGCCATAGCTTAGGTTGTGTTACCGTATTACGATTTCTTCAAAATGCAGGGCAGCCGGTAGCGGGTTATGTATTGGTATCAGGGTTTGATGAAGAACAACCTACATTGCCTGAATTACAGCACCACACAAGCGAACCATTGAATTATGATGAACTCATACAAGTGGCAAATAATCGAATATCGATTATATCAACCAATGATGAAATTGTGTCACCAGAGTCTTCGAAAGCATTGGCTAATGCCTTAAAAACACAGGTTATTATTGAAGGCTCAGCCGGTCATTTTCTTGATAGAGAAGGCTATACTGAGTTCAGAACACTACTTGATACGATCAAAACGCATTTTAGCTAGTTATGGTTGGTAAGAATACTCGGCACACTGGTTTTGAGTATTTCAATCAACTCTGGGTCCATATAGGGGTAATCATCAGGAATATCCAGAACATGAAGCGGTTTGTATTCCAAAAGGCGGGGGAAATCTGCTCTTAAGCGGTTTTTATGTTTTTGCTCCATCACAAAAATTACATCTGCCCAGCGGATTAAATCCGCATTAACAGGGCGCCTCGCATTGCGGCTCGTTCCCGCTGAACGGGTGACCCAACTTTCATGGTTGCGCCAGATCTGTTCAGCGGTTGGACTACGCCATTGGTTTTTACTGCAAATGAATAAAATATTCACGAGTTATTGTGTGTCTCTTCAAGGCTAATACGGGCAAGCTGTATATTACTCACTTGCGGGTATGCCATACCTAATTGGGCTGCACGGATCATTTTTTCGCTTCGACCGTACATCTGTTTCCAGTTTTTTTCAGGTGTATAGCAGTCAACTAGGCGTGAATTTAGTTGATCGCGGGATTTATTGATCCGAGCTTTGGCTCTGCGCCATGCTCTATTTCGGGTATTATCCATATCTTCCTCATTATTTATCGGGGTTCAGCAGCCGCGATAATACGGGTCAGAGTATGACTAACAATGGCATGATAGGTTGTTTCGGCAGCGCTATCAACACGCTGTTAGGTTTTTCAGATTATTGCTTAATTTACAAAGAAAAATCCCCTAGCCGCAGCATAGGGGATAATTCATTAAGCCATTTCAGAGAGATCTTTCAAGTATTGAAAGATTTGTCGATAGGCTTTTGGTGGTTTGTTACCTTCACGCTCTTTTTTCGCATTACGGACTAATGCACGCAGTTGTTGCCTGTCTGTTTGTGGGAACAGGGCAACCACGTCTTCAATGACTTCATCACCGCCATCTAATAAACGGGTACGTAAGTCTTCCAGTTTATGTAAAATGACCACTTGCTGGTTGTGACGGTTTTTAAGCTTATCCAGAGCCTCTGTAATTGGCTCAACTTCACGTGAACGTAATAATTTACCGATCAGTTGCAATTGGCGACGACGGCCTTCACGTTTGATTTTTTGGGCAAGTTCAATGGCTTCAAGTAATTGAGTATCTAACGGGATGCGCTCTAACTCACTTTTACTTAAATCTACGAGCTCAGCCCCTAACTTTTTGAGGATCTCAGCATCGCGTTTAATTTCGCTTTTACTGACCCAAATGATTTCCTCGTCTTCTTCGTCTTGCGGCGCTGGGATATCATCCAGCCAGTCATCAGGCTGTTTGGCCATATCGATTTTCCTTTTTACCGAACACAGTGGTTTAATTACGCGTAATTAATATGATTTACTGTGTTGTGAGTGTTAACATTCATCTATTATATATTGTAACTGGGAAAACCCCTCTATGACTACCTAGCATTTGCTTGTTAGGGCAGAAAATCACGTTTCCCCCACATTATTGATTGGACTAAAGCATGAGTGTAACTGAACAAGTCACCGAACAACGCAAAAAACTCGAAGAAGCCGTCGCACACGCATTAGAATTTGCCAAAACACGTTGTGATGCCGCGGAAGTCGCAGTAAACAAAAGCACAGGGATTAGTGTGAGTACCCGCCAAGGGGAAGTCGAAAATGTTGAGTTTAACAGTGATGGCGCGCTAGGGATCACTGTTTATCATCAACAACGTAAAGGCAGTGCGTCTTCTACAGACTTAAGCCCTGAAGCCATTGAACGGACTGTTCAGGCGGCAATTGATATTGCTAACTACACCTCAGAAGACCCGTGTGCAGGGCCAGCAGACAAATCTTTGCTGGCTTTTGAAGCACCAGACCTCAACCTGTTCCAAGCGAGTGAGCTTTCTCCTGAAGAAGCGATCCGCTTAGCGTCGATTGCGGAAATGTCAGCATTAAATGCAGACTCACGCATTGTAAACACGGAAGGTGGAAGTTTTAACGGCCACTATGGGGTTCGCGTATTTGGTAACTCCCATGGCATGTTGCAAAGTTACTGTTCTAGCCGTTATTCAATGTCGAGCTGTGTGATTGCTGAGCAAAATGGTGAAATGGAGCGTGATTACGCTTATACGATTGGCCGTAGCTTAGGGGCATTACAGTCGCCTGAGTGGGTTGGGCAGGAGTGTGCCCGCCGTACTTTATCTCGTTTATCGCCACGTAAATTACCGACAATGAAAGCCCCTGTTATTTTTGCAGCAGAAGTGGCAACCGGTCTATTTGGTCATTTAGTCGGCGCCATTAGTGGTAGCAGTATTTATCGTAAATCCTCTTTTTTATTGGATAGCTTAGGAAAGCAAATTTTACCAAGCTGGCTAACTATCAATGAGCAACCTCATTTAATGGGTGGGTTGGCGTCATCTCCTTTTGATAGCGAAGGTGTTCGTACCTGTGAACGCAATATTGTTGAAAATGGTGTTTTGCAAACGTGGTTGATGACCAGCTATTCCGCAAGAAAGTTAGGTCTGCAAAGTACGGGTCACGCGGGTGGCATCCATAACTGGCGTATTGCAGGGCAAGGCCTTTCTTTCGATGCATTGCTGAAACAAATGGGAACAGGGCTAATTGTTACTGAATTAATGGGCCAAGGGGTTAGTGGTATTACGGGGGATTACTCTCGTGGGGCTTCAGGTTTTTGGGTCGAAAACGGTGAAATTCAATACCCTGTGAGTGAAATTACCATTGCTGGGAACCTAAAAGATATGTGGGCGAATATGGTCACTATCGCTGATGATATTGAAACTCGTAGCAATATTCAGTGTGGTTCGGTATTGATCCCTGAAATGAGTATTGCGGGAGAATAGTTTTCTACTTTGCTCATTTTAAAGCAACAAAAAAGGCACTCAATTGAGTGCCTGAATATGTTAGAGGACTTACCAGAGTTTTTTAAATAAAACTTTTTTCGCTAAGCCTTCCTTAATTCAGCCGTTGTCGAGATTAACGGTGAAACTCACCAGCCGCTTCTGGCTGATAAACAATTTCAAGTACGCGAACACGTGTTTGAACGCCGTTTGGCAGTTCCCAGCTGATTTCATCGTTGACATGCAAGCCTAATAAGGCCGCACCAATCGGTGCCATAACAGACAGCTGCTCTGCGCTATCTTTCAGTGACGCCGGGTAAACTAAGGTACGTGTGCGCTCTTCGTTGCTGATTAAATCCAAAAAGCGAACGGTACTGTTCATCGTGACCACATCAGCAGGCATTTCTTGTGGGGTCAGAATATCCGCACGGTCAAGTTCATCATTGAGCGCATCGGCAACCGGTGTGCCCGCATAAGCCGGCTGTTCCATAAGTGCATCTAAACGTTCAGCATCTAAATCATTGATAATAATTGTTGGCTTTGTCATACCACACTCCAATAGAGACATACAAAGCAAACACCCCCCACCCATAAGGTAGGGGGTGTCGCTAGAAATAAGTTTGTTTAAAATATTAGGCGCTATACGCTTTAAAGGGAAGAGATCATGATCACGATCTCTAAGCCTACCTTTGTAAAAAATACAGATTGATATTTTTATCGTTAGGTTTGAATTGACTACTCTTCGTCAAACCCACTTTCGAACAGGTTAATAATTGCGGATAATGCCTGATTTTCATCTGGGCCGCTAACCTCAATATCAATATTACTGCCTTGTTCTGAGTCTAACATCAACATCGCAATAACGCTATCGGCCTCAGCCTCAATTTGATTATTATTACGCAAAATAACTCTTGAGTTAAATTGTTTAACTAAATCATAGAGTAACATAGCAGGCCTTGCATGCATTCCAAGCCGATTTTTGAGCGTTATTGTGGCTTTTACGGTCATTGCTGTTACTTGCGTTTTTCCAACGTTCTGTGGCGTGACTGCACATTTTTACCACGAGAGCGGAAATAGTCGGCAAGTTGTTCAGCGACATACACTGAACGGTGCTTACCCCCGGTACAGCCAATTGCGACAGTCAAGTAGCTACGGTTATTGGTTTCTAACATCGGTAACCATAATTCTAAATAGCTACGGGTTTGGTAAATGAAGTTATGGACTTCAGTATGCCTATCTAAGAATGCAGCCACGGGTCTATCAAGGCCTGTCATTGGACGCAATTTCGGATCCCAGTGCGGATTGGGCAAAAAGCGCACATCGAATACATAATCTGCATCAATAGGAATACCATGTTTGAAGCCAAAAGATTCAAACACCATTGTCAGTTCACGCTCACGTTTGCCCATCAAACGTGTTCTTAGCATCTCAGCTAATTCATGAACGGACATTTCAGAAGTATCGATAACTAAATCAGCCCGAGAGCGTAAAGGCTCAAGTAGCTCATTTTCTTCATCTATTGCGCTTTCAAGTGAAAGATTTTTACTTGAAAGCGGGTGTAGTCGACGAGTATCACTGTAACGGCGAATAAGCGTGTTACGATCGGCATCTAGAAACAATAATTGAGGAGAGAAGGTTGAAGGTAATTTATCAATCGCTTCTTCGAAAATCTCTGGATTGTCGGGCATATTACGCACGTCGATGCTTACCGCTGCTGAAATATTACGATCAGCCAGTGAATTCGCTAACTCCGGTAGTAATACAACCGGTAGGTTATCTACGCAATAGAAACCCATATCTTCCAGCGCACGTAAGGCAACGGATTTCCCCGAACCGGAACGGCCGCTGACTATCATCAGCACCATGAGCTTGCTCCCTTTTGTTTCCTAATAATGTGCTTCTTGAAAAGCAGTATTTGCCAAATAATATTACTTAGAAACCATAACAATATCATTTGCATATGGCAAGATACATAATTTATCACTTACTCTGTAATTATGCGGTATAGCTCTTCATCACTTTGTGCACTGCGTAGGCGTTTACAGAGCGTTTTATCGGCTAATTTTTTGGCGATAAGCGACAATGTATGCAAGTGCGTTTTACATTGGTCTGATGGCACAAGTAACGCGAACAACAAGTCAACAGGCTGATTATCAATTGCATCAAACGCAATCGGCTCCTCTAAATGCAAAAAGACACCGACAGCACGGCTACTTTCACCTTCGTTCAGCTTTCCATGAGGAATGGCAATACCACCACCAATACCTGTTGTGCCAACTTTTTCTCTGGTTAATAACGCTTCAAATACCGTATTTTCAGGTAATTCCAATTCAACGGCAGCCAGCTCACTAATAATTTCTAAAGCTCTTTTTTTACTGGTGCACACAATATTATTACGTGTACAGGCTGATGATAAAACAACGTTTAACTGGATTTCTATATCACTATTCATTTTATTGTTCACTTAGGACTACAAAACCAGATGGTGTATCCCACCATCTGGTTTGAAACATTATCCGGCTCATTAATAAGCCGTATCAATGTATTAATGTTGTCTCAGTTTTTCTTTATGTTTGGTTAATTGGCGCGACAGTTTGTCTACGAGTATATCTATAGCGGCGTACATATCGTTTTCTTCCGCTGATGCGTGGAGATCCGCTCCATTGACTTGCACGGTTGCTTCCGCAATTTGCTGAACTTTTTCAACTTTCAAGACAACTTGGATATTATTAATACGATCAAATAATTGTTCCAATTTTTTGAGTTTTTTCTCAACAGTCTCGCGCAATGCAGGAGTAACTTCAATATTGTGTCCAGTAATCTGAAATTCCATACAATCTTCCTTATTTTATCAATTAAACCAGTTGTTTACGCTGGTTAGAGGGCGGAATGGATAACGATTCTCGATACTTAGCAACAGTTCTGCGAGCGACTTGAATGCCTTGTTCAGCCAGCATACTCGTCAATTTACTGTCACTCAATGGTTTTGCTGGGTTTTCAGCAGCAACCAGTTTTTTCACCAATGCTCGAATTGCGGTTGAGGAGGCTTCGCCACCTGTGTCCGTATTAACATGGCTGGAGAAAAAATATTTCAACTCAAAAATGCCTCGTGGGCTATGGAGAAACTTTTGAGTTGTCACTCGTGAGATAGTTGATTCATGCATGTCCACTTGATAGGCGATATCGGCCAGTATCATTGGCTTCATGTACTCCTCTCCCAGCTCAAAGAATTCTTGTTGCTGTTCTACAATACAAGTCGCGACTTTTAATAGTGTCTCGTGGCGGCTCTCAAGGCTTTTAATCAACCATTTTGCATCTTGCAGATGACTACGAATATATTGGGAGTCATCTTCACTCGCTGAATTATTCAGCATCGAAGCATAATGGTTATTAATGCTTAGCTTAGGGATGCTATCTGTATTTAACTCAACTTGCCAGTGCCCTGCGATTTTTTTCACTAAAACATCAGGAATGACGTATTCCGATTCCCCGGTATTGATAGATTGGCCAGGTTTTGGATTCAACGTTAAAATCAGGTCTATCGCGGTTTTGAGCGCATCTTCTTTTAAGCGAGTTAATTTACCTAACTGGCGAAAATCACGGTTAGCCAGTAAATCAATATGGTTACTAATAATGAGCTTCGCATCTTGTAGCCCATCAGTTTCTTTAGGGTAGAGTGACAATTGAATTAATAAACACTCTTTTAAGTCTTGTGCTGCGACACCCAGTGGGTCGAAATGCTGAATACGTTTAAGGACAGCAATGACTTCCTCAATACTAATCTCTGGGTTATCAATCCCTTCATGTATATCAGAAACTGCTGTTGTCAGGTAACCGGAATCATCTATTGAATCAATAATAGCGGTGGCTATTGCCCTGTCCGTATCAGTAAAAGGGGTCAGCTCAGCTTGCCACGTCAGGTAATCTTGCAATGTTTGCGTTGTTTCACCTTGGTAAACAGGGAGTTCATCAAAATTATAATCATTACTGGTCCCTGACGGTGTTCCTGCCGTATATATTTCATCCCAATTAGTATCTAAAGGGAGTTCATCTGGCATATCATGGTTTTCGAGCGCGTCTTTAGTATCGAGCTCACTGGTATCGGCATTTTCATTTAGGGAGTCAATAGATTCAGACTCGGAATTTAACTCTTCTTGTTCAAGAAGTGGGTTGGTTTCCAAGGCGAGTTGAATTTCTTGCTGAAGCTCAAGTGTAGACAGCTGCAACAAGCGAATGGCTTGCTGCAATTGAGGGGTCATTGCAAGTTGTTGACTGACTCTAAGCTGCAAGCTTTGCTTCATGAATCTGTTTTACTCTCCCTAAAAAATAACGATACGCTAATTTATAACCGGAAACCTTCACCCAAGTATACACGTTTCACTTGTTCGTTCTCTAAGATCATGGTTGGTGACCCATGAGCAATTAAGTGTCCTTGGCTGACAATATAGGCTCTTTCACATACATCTAAGGTTTCACGCACGTTATGGTCGGTGATTAATACACCGAGGCCGTAATCCCTTAAGTGCTGAATGATTTTTTTGATATCTAAGACGGAAATAGGGTCAACACCCGCAAAAGGTTCGTCTAATAAAATAAATTTTGGGTTAGCTGCAAGTGCTCGAGCAATTTCAACACGGCGGCGTTCCCCACCGGATAGCGATTGCCCCATGCTGTCCCGAAGATGGGTAATACTAAATTCTTCCATCAGCTCTTCAGCACGCTCTTTACGTTGCTGAGAATTCAAATCTTCGCGAATTTCTAACACAGCCATTAGGTTATCATAAACACTGAGGCGACGGAAAATGGAGGCTTCTTGAGGAAGATAGCCAATTCCACGGCGTGCACGTTCATGCAACGGTAGAAGGCTGATATCTTCACCATCAATCATAATTTTGCCAGCATCCCGCTGAACAATACCCACAACCATATAAAAGGTCGTTGTTTTACCGGCCCCGTTTGGTCCCAACAAGCCAACGATTTCACCTGATTTAACTTCCAGGCTGACATCTTCAACGACTTTACGTTTTTTATAGGCTTTAGCTAGATTCTCAGCGGTTAGTGTCGCCATAACAGTTATTTACTCTTACTTTCTGATGAATTTTTATTCGCTGCAGGGCCTTTTTCTTGCAATTGGGCTGGCAGTATTACGGTAGTGACGCGTTTGCCTTTATCACTAAATGCTTCCATTTGTTGCGTTGGCACGATATAGGTAATTTTGTCACCCTGAATATTGCTGTCTAATTGCTCAAGATAGGCATTGCCTGTTAATGTGACGAGTTGTTTATCAACCTCATAACGGGCTTTACTGGCATGGCCTTTAATTGGCTTGCCATCATCCTGCAACTGGTAAAAGGTAACTGGGGTCCCGAAGGCCTCAATCACAATTTTATCTGAGTCACTACTTGGGCGTGTAACAACCACTTTATTGGCTCTGATATCAATAGAGCCTTGTTTAATAACAACATCATCTGTAAAAGTGGTGACGTTTTTTTCTAAATCAAGAGATTGTTTGACCGAATTAATCGTCATTGGCTGCTGCGTATCACTTTTTAATGCCATCGCAGGTAGGCTAAGAGCCAAAATTGCACTGGCAACAGCTCCTTGAATAAAACGTTTCTTAGTTACTTGATTCATTTTAATGCTCTTCTGGTTGTAACACATAATGAGTTTTTACATCTTCGATTAATTCAGCCGTTCTTGTACGAAGGTTTCCCTTCATTTTCATACCAGTAGAATTGAGACCTTGTCCAACAATGGTCACTTTATCATCAGATGAAACGTCTTGTGTTGTCAAATTGACAACTGCACTCTCAGTTGTAATTCGTTGGATCTGCGAGTCTTTAGTTAAGCTATCAACTTGAACATCGCTATATAAATAGAGAATTCTATCGTTCGTTAACCTTGCTTTGAAAGCCTTAACTGTCCAGGTAGGCTCACCGGCTTCGTTATAAGTGGTTAGAACAGGTTTCGAAAACCACGTGATTTTTCCTTCAGTGTAGTTATCTATTTTATCTGAAACGAGTTTATACGCTAAATTACCCGTTGGATTATAGACAAAAGTCACTGAATCATCAGTTTGATAATTAGGTTGCCCATCATTAATTACTTTATCCTCTGCGCTGTCGGAATCATTACCCGCTAAATTCCAACCGATAAGTCCTAATACCACTAAGGATAAAATAATAATTAACCACTTCTTCGCATTGCTCATGAATTCAATCTATTCGTTATATTGATAAACCTTTTGCTTCTTCTAGTTTGTCTTGAGAAAGCAAAATAAGGTCACAAAGTTCGCGGACTGCACCTTTTCCCCCGCCAATACGAGTCACGTAATCCGCTTTCGGTAATAGCAAAGGGTGGGCATCAGCGACGGCGACGGATAAGCCTACTTTAGCCATAACAGGCCAGTCAATCAGGTCGTCCCCAATATAAGCTATTTCTTCATCTGATAATTGTAGTGTATCTAACAGTTCGTGATACGCCAAAAGCTTATCGCTTTGGCCTTGGTAAAGATATGTAATGCCTAATGTTTGGGCTCTATCTTCAAGAAGCTTCGCTTTTCTTCCTGTAATGATGGCGACTTCAATACCGGACGTTAATAAGCAACGTATCCCATAGCCGTCACGGACATTAAAGGCCTTGAGTTCTTCGCCATTATTTCCCATATAGACCAAGCCATCGGACATGACACCATCAACATCGCAGATCAGTAATTTGATTTTTTCTGCTTTGATTAAAACAGTATCGGCAACAGGGCCATAGCAGGTTTCCAAAAAGGTAGACGTCATGGTATTTCCTTCTGTTATACAACACCTGCTTGTAGCAGATCGTGCATATGTAGCACACCAACTAATTTGTTATCATTTGCGACTAATAACGAAGTCACGTGTCGAGACTGCATTAAATTGAGCGCTTCAACCGCTAACATGGTTGGCGATACCCGAATTCCACCCGGGGTCATTAAATCAGCAATTTTAGCGTTATTCAGGTCGATACCCATATCAAAAATACGGCGTAAATCCCCATCAGTGAAAATACCTTCAATATTCATGTCATCATCACAAATGACTGTCATACCCAGTTTTTTGCGGGTAATTTCCACTAAAGCCTCACGTAAAGACGCGCTTTTAGGAATATGGGGGATATCATCACCCGTATTCATTAAATCACGAACGAGGAGTAAAAGTTTGCGCCCAAGTGCGCCACCCGGATGCGAAAGCGCAAAATCATTAGCCGTGAAACCGCGCGCAGTTAATAAGGCAATCGCTAATGCATCTCCCATCACGAGTGTTGCTGTTGTACTCGTGGTAGGTGCAAGCCCTAAAGGGCAGGCTTCTTGAGGCACTTTGATGCACAAATGCACATCTGCATATTTTCCCATATTACTTTCAGGGTTGTTAGTCATACAGATTAAAGGCACTTTAATTCTTTTTAAAACAGGGAGTAAAGCTAAAATTTCCCCTGACTCCCCAGAATTTGAAATGGCTAACACAACATCTTTATGCGTAATCATCCCAAGGTCGCCGTGGCTAGCTTCTCCTGGATGAACAAAAAATGACGGCGTACCTGTGCTCGCTAGTGTGGCAGCAATTTTACGCCCAATATGCCCCGATTTCCCCATTCCCATTACGACGACTTTGCCTTCACAGTTAAAAATAAGCTGGCAAGCGCGGTCAAAATCAGTATTGATATATTGTTCTAGGTTTTTTAAACCTTCATGTTCGATATGGAGAACTTCTTTACCTACTTTCTGAAAATCGAAGTTTGACATTTCTAGTTCCATGCGTAGCTTTTAAGTTAATCGGATTAGCGAAATCAAATTGTATAACGAATACTTGGTATCAGTAAGTATTTTGTCAGTTAAGCACTTTTTAATGTTAGTTTTAGACTTAATAAGTATTTTTTGGCACTTCGATGTAGAATTTAATACGTATAAGATGGTTTTATTAGCATCTTGAACCAAAAAAAGATAGGCAAATTCGCGTATCCTCAGTTAGGTAAATCATAGCATTCTAAGAGCTATCTGCTGTTAATAGCGAAAGCTTTTGCTGACTATAAAGAAATTATATTGTTTTTTCTCTGTTTCCTTTAGGTAAAAACAAAGTTGTAATACTAAAAGTCATATTTTCGACGCTATAATACTATAAATTCTATTTTGTTGTGATATTTGACGATTTTCAGTTTATCTTTCGGTAACATCTGAACGGATAAAAATATTTACGCGTGGTGTATAACGAGTTATTTAACAATGCAAGCACAGACAGACAACTTAATTGAAGTACGGAACATGTCATTTACTCGAGGAAATCGGAAAATATTTGAAAATATTAATCTGACCGTTCCTCGTGGGAAAATTACGGCAATTATGGGGCCGTCAGGGATCGGTAAAACCACATTACTGCGCTTGATTGGTGGGCAATTACGGCCAAATGAAGGTGAAATTTGGTTTGATGGTGACAATATTCCTGCACTGTCACGCTCAAAACTGTATCAGTCTCGTAAAAAGATGAGCATGCTGTTTCAGTCGGGGGCGTTATTCACAGACATGGATGTATTCAATAATGTGGCTTTCCCGTTGCGTGAGCACACTAACCTGCCTGAATCGCTGATCCATACTACAGTGATGATGAAATTAGAGGCGGTTGGCTTGCGAGGAGCCGCAAAATTAATGCCATCTGAGTTATCGGGAGGTATGGCTAGGCGGGCAGCTTTAGCGCGTGCTATCGCTCTAGATCCTGATTTAATCATGTTTGATGAGCCTTTTGTTGGTCAAGATCCGATTACTATGGGTGTTTTGGTTAAATTGATTGATGAGCTTAATCAAGCATTGGGTGTCACCTGTGTCGTGGTTTCCCATGATGTTCCAGAGGTATTGAGCATTGCAGATAATGCTTATATTGTTGCGCAGCAGCATGTCATTGCTCAGGGAACGGGTGAAGAATTGCGTGAAAACCAAGACCCTCGTGTGCGACAATTCCTTGATGGTATTGCGGATGGGCCTGTTCCATTTCGTTTTCCCGCCAATGATTATCTAGCTGATTTATTAGGGTAAATAAAATGATAATAAAGGCGATTGCAGCCTTCGGACGCCGATGGATTGACATATTTTCCGCGTTTGGTCGAGCAGGCTACATGCTGTTTCGCGCCTTACTTGGCAAACCAGAGTTTCGTAAACAATGGCCATTATTGATGAAGCAATTGTACGCCATTGGTGTGCAGTCATTGCTGATCGTTGCCGTCTCAGGGTTATTTATTGGGATGGTTTTAGGGTTACAAGGTTATTTGGTTCTCACGACGTTTAGTGCTGAAGCTAGCTTAGGTATGATGGTGGCGCTTTCACTATTGCGTGAACTAGGCCCTGTTGTGACTGCCTTGTTGTTTGCCGGACGAGCGGGTTCAGCGTTAACAGCTGAAATTGGCTTAATGAAAGCGACTGAACAGATTTCTAGCCTTGAAATGATGGCAGTTGACCCTCTTAGGCGTGTCATCGCCCCACGTTTTTGGGCTGGTTTTATTAGTATGCCATTGTTATCTCTAATTTTTGTTGCTGTCGGTATTTTAGGTGGTGCATTAGTTGGGGTTGACTGGAAGGGTATTGATGAAGGCTTTTTTTGGGCTTCAATGCAATCTTCCATTGATTGGCGGCTAGATTTAGTCAACTGTGTGATCAAAAGCTTAGTCTTTGCCATCACGGTTACTTGGATCGCATTATTTAATGGCTATGATGCCATCCCAACTTCGGAGGGGATAAGCCAAGCTACAACAAGAACAGTTGTACATGCGTCATTGTCTGTTTTAGGACTGGATTTCGTACTTACCGCACTGATGTTTGGGAACTAAGTCATGCAAAGTAAAAAAAGTGAAATATGGGTTGGTTGTTTTATGTTGCTGGCGATTGCCGCAATTATCTTTTTATGTTTAAAAGTCGCTGATTTAAAATCGATAGGAAGCCAATCCACCTATCAAATATCAGCATCTTTTGAAAATATTGGTGGCTTAAAAGAAGGCTCTCCAATCAAAGTGGGCGGTGTGGTGATTGGTCGAGTTGCCAGTATCACATTAGATAAAAAAAATTATGTTCCTGAAGTGAAAATTGATTTATTGAGTGAATACGACAATATTCCTGATTCGAGCTCACTTTCAATTCGCACATCAGGTTTGTTGGGTGAACAGTATATTGCAATGAATATCGGCCCAGATGATGAAGAATTAGGTATCGCAATCTTAAAAAATGGCGGGCGCCTTGAAGATACGAAGCCAGCTATGGTATTAGAAGACTTAATTGGCCAGTTTTTATATAAAAGTGGTGATAGCCAAGGTGCAGAGCCAGAGTCAACTGCACAGTAATTTGATGCTCCCTTTGAAGAATAAAGGAATGAATTATGTTTAAACGTTTAATGATGGTTGCTATGTTGGCAATTGCGCCATTTGCCATGGCAGTAGACCAAACCAACCCTTATAAATTAATGGATGAAGCGGCGGCGAAAACGTTTAACCGCTTGAAATCAGAGCAACCAAAAATTAAGCAAGACCCCGAGTATCTCAGAACAATTGTTCGTGAGGAACTATTACCTTATGTACAAGTTAAATATGCAGGGGCTTTGGTGCTAGGAACCTATTATAAAGGGGCTACCCCTGCCCAGCGCGAGGCTTACTTCAACGCGTTTGAAGATTACCTTGAGCAAGTTTATGGCCAAGCATTGGCGATGTATCATGGCCAAACGTATCAAATTGCACCAGAGCAACCACTGGGTGATAAAAACATTGTGGCTATCCGTGTGACGATTATTGATACCAACGGTCGTCCTCCCGTACGTTTAGATTTCCAATGGCGAAAAAATAGCAAAACAGGTTATTGGCAAGCTTACGACATGATTGCAGAAGGCGTGAGCATGATTACGACTAAGCAAAATGAATGGGGTGATATTCTACGTAAGCAGGGTGTCGATGGCTTAACAAAACAGTTAGAAATCAGTGCAAAAGCGCCAATTACTTTAGAAGAGAAAAAGTAATATGAGTCAGTTGTTAGCATGGGAACTCAATGAAACAACACTGTATCTCACCGGGACATTAGACCGTGATTCGTTAATGTCGTTTTGGGATAAAAAAAACTCATCGCTGGAACAGGTTGAAAATATAGATGTTTCTGGTCTTAAGCACGTGGACTCAACAGGGTTAGCGATGCTGGTTCGCTTAAAAAGTGAACTCCAAGCTAAAAACCGTTCACTGAATATTATCGGTGTCAGTGATAACTTGAATACATTGATTGAACTATATGGGGTTCAAGCGATTATCCTCAATTAGGTTAAACATCCTAAATTGGGTCAAGTTATGTAAAAATAAGCGCCTCTATGTGCTTTTCGGCACGAGAGGCGTTTTCTTTGGTTTAAGTGTTGAGCCTAATCCTTTAGGATAGGGGATTAAGCTCTGAGTATTCTTATTGGGATGCTTCTGTACGCTATGCATGCAATTTGCACTATTTAGAGTAAAATTATAAATCACAAATAATTAATAAATTGAGTCATTATGGATACCAACGAAATTAAGCAAGTATTGATGGAAAAACTGTCTCTGAATGAGGCTATTGTTACTGGTGATGGTAGCCACTTTCAGGTTATTGCTGTCGGTGACATGTTTGACGGTATGAGCCGTGTTAAGCAACAGCAAGCAATTTATGCGCCTTTAATGGAGTATATTGCGGATAACCGCATCCATGCTCTGTCTATTAAAGCGTATACCCCTGCGCAATGGGAGCGCGATCGTAAACTTAGTGGTCTTTGATTTCAAAGCCTAAGCGAACAGACTGTAAAATTCGACATACGAGAATACTTGAATGGATAAGTTTTTAGTTAAAGGACCAACCCGCTTACAGGGTGAGGTCACTATATCTGGCGCAAAAAATGCGGCATTACCAATCCTGTTCGCTGCTCTATTGGCTGAAAAGCCAGTAGAAATACAGAATGTCCCTCATTTGAGGGACATTGACACAACGATTAAATTATTGAATCAACTAGGTACTAAAGTTAAACGCAATGGCTCAGTTTACGTCGATGCAAGCACTGTAACGACATACTGTGCGCCTTATGACCTCGTTAAAACCATGCGTGCATCCATCTGGGCTTTAGCGCCATTGGTCGCTCGTTTTGGCCACGGTGAAGTTTCTTTACCTGGAGGCTGTGCTATTGGTGCTCGCCCAGTTGATTTACATATTTCTGGTTTAGAGCAATTAGGCGCAAAAATTGTTTTAGAAGATGGTTATGTGAAAGCCACGGTTGATGGTCGCTTGAAAGGTGCTTGCATTGTGATGGATAAAGTCAGTGTGGGCGCGACAGTCTCTATTATGACGGCTGCGACCTTAGCTGAAGGCACCACAATCATCGAAAATGCGGCACGTGAACCTGAAATTGAAGATACAGCCAACTTCTTAAATACTCTTGGCGCAAAAATCACAGGCGCAGGTACTGACCGTATTGTTATAGAAGGTGTTGAACGTTTAGGTGGGGGAGTCTATAAAGTACTGCCTGACCGTATTGAAACGGGAACATTTTTAATTGCTGCAGCGGTTTCACGTGGCAAAGTCATCTGCCGTAATGCACGTCCAGATACACTCGATGCAGTGTTAGCTAAACTACGTGAAGCAGGGGCTAAAATTGAAATCGGTGATGACTGGATTAGCTTAGATATGGAAGGCAAGCGTCCAAAAGCGGTGACATTACGTACAGCACCACACCCTGGGTTCCCAACTGATATGCAAGCACAGTTTAGTTTACTCAATCTTGTTGCTGATGGGGCGGGGATGATCACTGAAACCATTTTTGAAAATCGTTTCATGCATATCCCTGAGCTAATTCGTATGGGGGCTCACGCTGAGATTGAAAGCAATACTGTGTTATGTCACGGTGTTGAAAAATTAACCAGCGCACAGGTAATGGCAACAGATTTACGCGCTTCTGCGAGTTTAGTTATTGCTGGCTGTATTGCTGAAGGGACAACAACAGTTGACCGTATTTATCATATTGACCGTGGTTATGAGCATATCGAAGATAAACTACGTGGCTTAGGTGCTGATATTCAGCGCGTGCATTCAGATGATTAATGCTTTGAAAAGGTGAATGAAGTGTTGGCTTCATTCATCTATTTGATAAATCAAAAAAGGTTGTTCGATATCGAACAACCTTTTTTACGAAAGACCGTTTTAAAATGATTATCCTGCCTGTTCATCAGGAATTTCTTCGATAATCACATCAATATTTTTAATTTCGCCATCTCGTAAAATCTGTACTGCGGTTTTGCTTCCAGGGCGGATTTCTGCAACTAAGTCCATGGTTTCTGCGGCTGAAATAGCCGGTTTGCCATCAACGGATAAAATGATGTCTCCTTGCAATATCCCCGCTTTGGCTGCGGGCCCGTTTGGGGCAACCTGGAAAACCCGTAACCCTTGTATTTGGTTAATATTATTGTTATTTGACCTAATTTGAGGCAGTTCGCGTGCTGTAATACCAATATAACCACGGATAACTCGACCATCACGAATTAGTTTATCCATGATTTTAGTCGCAAGGGCAGTAGGAATGGCAAAGCTTAAACCTTCAGAGCTAATGCCCTGGCCAGCAGTGAAAGAAAGCGTGTTGATTCCGACTAACTCACCTTCGGTATTAATTAATGCCCCACCAGAGTTACCCGAGTTGATTGAGGCATCTGTTTGCAGGAAATTTTGCCGGCGAGTAGAGCTTAGCCCTACGCGACCTGTTGCACTGATAATCCCCTGAGTAACAGTTTGACCTATATTGTAAGGGTTACCGATTGCAAGTACGACATCACCAACATGAGTGACTCGTTGTGTATTAATTGGAATAACAGGTAGGTTATCAGCGTCAATTTTCAGTACGGCGAGATCAGTTAATGGATCAGAACCAACCAATAGGGCATCAAAAATAGAACCATCTTGTAAAGCCACTAAGATTTGGTCTGGGTTATCAACGACATGTTTATTCGTGATAATGTAGCCATTTTGGCTCATGATCACACCTGAACCGAGAGACTTTAATTCACGTCCTGACTGGGAGAAGCTTCCTTTTGAACTGCTGTAAACATAGACCACTGCAGGTGCAGCACGACGTACAGCTTTGTTATAACTGACGGGTTCACTGCTTGTTTTACCATATAGTAAATCGGCTAAACCTTGAGGGCGCAAAGAAGGAACCGCAACGATAATAATCAATGCAGTCAACAGGCCAAGCATGACAGATAAAGTTAGCTTCTTCACCATAGGATATAGAATATTTAGTTATTGCTTAAACATGTTCTGAGCATAACACAAAAAAAAGGGTACAGCAGAGTGATACTGTACCCGTTTATTGATTTTCAGAGGGTTTTTGATGAATTAATTTTTCATCAGTAAATATAAGGTTTCACCATCACGTAATACTTTCATTGCTAACACCGGAGGTTTAGCGTCGATAATCTTACGGAATTGCTCAATAGTCTCAACACGAGCGTCGTTGACACCAAAGATTAAATCACCTTTTACGAGGCCAATGGCTGCGGCTGGCGATTTTGGCGCCACGCTGTCAACTTGTACACCTTTAGTGTTGCTAACGGTTGCATTAGAAATTGTTGCACCTAATAACGATTCACTCAGTTTTTCTGCTTTTGTTGCTGAGCCTTCGTCGTTCTCAAGAACCACTTTGACTTCCATCGGTTTGCCTGAGCGAATTAAACCAATAGTGATCTCTTTACCAATTTGGCTGGTACCGATTTTAGCTCTTAACTCAGCAAAGCTATTAATGCGTTTACCATCAACAGAGACTAAAACGTCACCGGATTTAATACCTGCTTTAGCAGCCGATGATTTAGGTAAAACTTCACTTACGAAAGCACCACGCTGTGCATCAATATTAAATGCTTTAGCGATATCGGAGTTCATCTCAGTACCTTTGATACCTAAGATCCCGCGTTTTACTTCACCATGCTTAATTAACTGCTCGCTAAGGTTTTTAGCCATATTACTTGGGATCGCAAAACCGATACCGATATTACCGCCACCTGGTGCCAAAATAGCGGTATTAATACCGATTAATTCACCATTTAAGTTAACGAGTGCACCACCAGAGTTACCTCGGTTAATGGAAGCATCGGTTTGGATAAAGTTTTCTAACCCTTCAAGGTTTAAGCCACTACGCCCCAGCGCAGAGATAATCCCTGATGTAGCTGTTTGGCCTAGGCCAAATGGGTTACCAACCGCAACAGCGAAGTCACCAACACGTAATTTGTCGGAGTCTGCAATACTAACCGCAGTTAAGTTTTTGATATCTTTTGCATTGCTTATTTTCAATAACGCGATATCGGTTTGTGGGTCTTTGCCAATTAAGTTAACCGCAATTTCACGGCCATCATTTAATTGAATTTGAATTTTGTCAGCACCATCAATTACATGATTGTTAGTTAAAATATAACCTTGCTGGGCGTCAATAATGACACCAGAGCCCAAGCCTTCAAATGGACGCACGCTTTGTTGTTGCTGTGGTATATTTGGGCCAAAAAAGAATTTAAGTTCTTCTGGAATTTGTTGGTTCTGTACGCGAGTACCAGACACATGAATATTCACTACAGCAGGCAATACTTTTTCAAGCATAGGGGCCAAGCTAGGCATGTTCTGGCTTTGTGCTGTAGCCGGTAAAGTGGCGGGTAATGCTGCACTGCTAACAGCAGGAATAGCCGCTAAAGATAACCCTAAACTCATTGCTACTGCGGTAAGAAAAAAGTTTTTTCTTTTCATAATTCAGTCGATTCTCTCAAGAATAAATTATTAACTCACTGTGAATGCAATTTTAGAAGAAACACAATGCGTTGATATAATATTGGTTGGTATCAGATTCAATTTTACTGATGACTATGACTACCGATTATGCGCAAAAGTTCCCATGACGGGTAGCGAATATCTACTCTTTTACATCTATTTACATGTGCTTTAAGTGAAACTTTAACTTCTATACATTATATAAATGAATTGTTAAATTATATTTGGATGGAAATCTTGTTCAGAATTATTAAATAAAAATTTAATAATGGAAGACATACGGAAAGTGACTAAATTTAGTGCGTTTTATAGAAAATCACCAGTAAGTGGTGCTTACTGGTGATAAAAGATAAAAATTTACTTTTCTTTCTCTTCGATAGGACGGAAAAGACCCGAAGCACCATCTGAGTAATCTCTTGGTGGCATTTTAACTGGCGCTTGGTCGTTATCCGCTTCAGATTCGGTTAAACGATAGTTAAATGGGTTGTCTTGTGCTGGCATATCAGGCATTAATTCAGATGAACTTTGTGCCATGTGTTGATATAGCTGACGGTAGTCACGCGCCATTTTATCCAATAATCCTGCGCTACGAGCAAAATGGCTAACAAGTTCTTTACGGTACTCTTCGAGTTCAGTACTTTTTTTGTCTAGCTCAGCTTGCGCTGTTTTTTGTTGGCGAAGCTTTGGGTTGCCATAGCGCACAACTAATGCACCGATGATAAAACCCACAATCAATCCGATTAATGCATACTCCCAGGTCATGCTGACTCCTTCATTACTTCAATGTTCACAGATTCAATGTTCGCAGAAATTAGTGTTGTTACCGTTACTATACCTTAAATAATTCAAGTTGCATGTAAGCGTCAAGTAAAGCACCTTAACATATTGTAATCTGACTAGTTAAGTGATGACAAAATCTACAAGCCTTGAAGT
This sequence comes from Providencia sp. M-27, assembly GCF_011077905.1. Taxonomy (NCBI): domain Bacteria; kingdom Pseudomonadati; phylum Pseudomonadota; class Gammaproteobacteria; order Enterobacterales; family Morganellaceae; genus Providencia; species Providencia sp. M-27. Next base: position 512,033 of record NZ_JAALBT010000001.1, read on the forward strand.
CGACAGGTTAAATTAGCCAACAACTTATTAAGAGTGGAATCTTAAATCGAATTTCCTTACTCTATAGCGGCTCGTTAACCGAAAGTTAAATGATAACTGAATCTGGTTATAATAAAGGCAGTGTATATCAAATAACGGTAAAAAAACCGAAAAATTTTTAAGGATTATTCAGTTAATGTCGCCGATGACCCCTACAATGCGTTATCAACAAGCGCTTGCTGATGGTAACTATCAGCCAGATGACGTCCAAAGGCTCGCTGTGGAACGCTTGGATAAAATATATCAGCAGCTTGTTAATGCAACTTCTTCCACTTTACAAGATAAGCCTTCAGGTTTAAAGCAACGCTTTAGTCGTCTTTTAGGTAAAACGTCAACAGCACCAATTATTCCCGTGCAAGGGCTCTATATGTGGGGCGGGGTTGGGCGTGGGAAAACATGGCTAATGGATATGTTTTACGAAAGTTTACCAGGTACTCGTAAACTTCGCTTACATTTTCATCGCTTTATGAAAAAAGTACAAGAAGATTTGATAGCATTGCAAGGGCAAGAGAACCCGCTAGATATTATTGCGGATGAGTTTAAAAAACAAACAGATGTGTTGTGTTTTGATGAGTTTTTTGTGTCAGACATTACCGACGCTATGATCCTTGGCACTTTGCTTGAAGGGCTCTTTGCTCGAGGCATTACACTGGTCGCTACCTCAAATATCATCCCTGATAATCTCTATCGTAACGGTTTGCAGCGAGCGCGTTTCCTGCCTGCTATTGAGCAAATTAAAAAATACTGTGATGTGATGAATGTCGATGCAGGCATTGATTACCGCTTAAGGACTTTAACTCAAGCACATCTTTTTTTATCCCCGATTAATCCTCAAAACCGCCAGCATTTGGATGAGGTTTTCATTAAATTGGCAGGTAAGAAAGGAGAACAACATCCCGTCTTAGAGGTTAACCATCGTAAGATGCAAGCTATTCATGCAGCGGAAGGGGTGTTAGCCATCGAGTTTAAAGTGTTGTGTGAAGAGCCTCGTAGTCAAAATGATTATATTTACCTATCAAATTGCTACCACACCGTGTTGTTGTACAATGTGCCCGTGATGGGAACAACAGATGAAAACCCAGCACGTCGTTTTTTGGCATTAATTGATGAGTTTTACGAACGAAAAGTTAAATTGGTTATTAATGCGGAAGTGCCAATGGAATCGCTGTATCAAGGGAAACTTTTGGCTTTCGAGTACCAGCGTTGCTTGTCTCGATTACAAGAAATGCAAAGTGAAGAGTACTTGAAAATACCGCATTTAACTTAAGGGAGTAATCAAACAGGGTTGTTAGCAAAAGTTACCTGGATTGCATAATTTAAGTACAAAATGCGATGTTTATTCGAGCAAACGTAAAAAAAATGCATTTGGGGTCGATTTTTGTTTCTGACTTCTCTATAATCTTGCGACCCCACGTTACAGCGTTATTTTTTATTTCCCAAAAAATAACGCATAAATGCCAGTTAGGCTGCTCGAAGGGGTAGGTTTACTGGACAAAGAGTCGTGTGAACCTCAGAAAGCTTATGAACATGAGTGTTCACCAACGTGTAACTTCAATATTGGGTAAGTTTTAATGAAAACTTTTACAGCTAAACCAGAGACCGTAAAACGCGACTGGTACGTTGTTGATGCAGATGGCAAAACTTTAGGCCGTCTTGCAACTGAAATTGCTAGCCGTCTGCGCGGTAAGCATAAAGCGGAATACACTCCGCACGTGGATACTGGTGATTACATCATCGTTCTGAATGCAGAAAAAATTGCTGTTACCGGCAATAAACGCGAAGACAAAATCTACTATCGCCACACTGGTCATGTAGGTGGAATCAAGCAAGCAACTTTCGAAGAAATGATTGCTCGCAGTCCTGAGCGTGTGCTTGAAATCGCGGTTAAAGGCATGTTGCCAAAAGGACCTCTGGGTCGTGCAATGTACCGTAAACTGAAAGTTTACGCAGGTAATGAGCACAACCACGCGGCTCAACAACCGCAAGTTCTTGACATTTAATCGGGATTATAGCAATGGCTGAAAATCAATACTACGGCACTGGTCGCCGCAAAAGCTCATCTGCTCGTGTCTTTATTAAGCCGGGTAGCGGTAACATCACAATCAATCAACGTACACTGGAACAATACTTTGGTCGCGAAACTGCGCGCATGGTAGTTCGTCAGCCGTTAGAATTGGTTGAAATGTTGGAAAAATTGGATCTGTACATCACTGTTAAAGGTGGTGGTATTTCAGGTCAGGCAGGCGCAATTCGTCACGGTATTACACGTGCACTGATGGCTTATGATGAGACTCTTCGTTCTGATCTGCGTAAAGCTGGTTTCGTTACCCGTGATGCGCGTTCTGTTGAACGTAAAAAAGTGGGTCTACGCAAAGCACGTCGTCGTCCACAGTTCTCCAAACGTTAATTTATTACCCTTTGGGTATAAAATTGATGAAAAAACCCGTCTTAATGACGGGTTTTTTATTGTCTATTGTTTTACTTATATTTTTATTATTAATGATAGAATAACTGCGTCTAATCATGATGCTTTATAAAAGAACGAATATATAGTTTAAAGAGAAAATAATAGTTTAGCCTAAAATTAAAAATAATTATTAGTTAACTGAATTGGCATATCTTTAATGAATACGACTCAAACCATGGAGTTAACTTTAGGGTTTTTATTCTTTATTTTTGATTTAATATTTAATTAAATTCTAGTTTTCTTCCTGTTTCTTTCTTGTTATGAAATAAATCTATGATTTTTTCGATGTGCCGCCCCTAAGTTGTACAAAATCTGTTAGAATATGCCCCTGTTTTTTTATTTCACATTTCTCGCCTTTACTGTGCGGGAGGGTTGTGTTGACTTTCAATATGGATAAATGAAAGTTAAACACAGGGGATTTTAAAATGGGTAATGGGTAATTAAAAATTAATTACATTTCGTCCATTTTGTATTTTGGAGGTTTTAATGGCTGTCGCTCCTAATAAACGTTCGGTAATGACATTGTTCTCTGGCCCTACTGACATTTTTAGCCATCAGGTACGTATTGTGCTGGCTGAAAAAGGGGTAAGTGTTGAAATTGAACATGTCGAACCCGGTCATCTGCCTCAAGATCTGATCGATCTCAACCCATATCAGAGCGTTCCAACATTAGTTGACCGTGACCTGACTCTCTATGACCCACACATTATCATGGAATACCTTGATGAGCGTTTTCCTCATCCGCCATTAATGCCAGTTTACCCTGTTGCGCGTGGTACTAGCCGTCAATTGATGCACCGCATTCAAAATGATTGGTATTCATTAATGAGTAAAATAGAGAACGGCAGTGCGCAAGAAGCCGCAAATGCTCGTCGTCAGCTGTCTGAAGAGTTGATCGCTGTTTCTCCTGTTTTTGCTGAAATGGAATTCTTTATGAGTGAAGAATTCAGTCTCGTAGATTGCTATTTAGCACCATTATTATGGCGTTTACCTGTTCTTGGTATTGAATTGAACCCATCTAGCAGCAAATACTTGCAGTTATATATGCAACGTGTGTTTGCACGTGACGCATTCTTAGCATCGTTGACTGAATCTGAGCGCGAAATGCGTTTGTCTACAAGAGGCTAAAAGAATGATGGAAATGACAGCAATGTCACCACGTCGCCCTTATTTGTTACGTGCCCACTATGAGTGGTTGCTTGATAACGATATGACTCCGCATTTGGTGGTTGATGTCACCGTTCCTGCTGTTAACGTTCCTATGGAATTTGCCCGTGATGGGCAAATTGTGTTGAATGTTGCGCCAAGAGCTGTTGGTAATTTTGAAATAACCAATGATGAAGTGCGTTTTAATGCTCGTTTTGGTGGAATACCTCGCCAAGTTTATGTCCCTATGGCCGCAATTATGGCGGTATATGCACGTGAAAATGGGGCTGGAATGATGTTTGAGCCTGAAGCTGCTTATGATGCAGAGTTATCAGCAGGTTTTGAACACGTTGAAGAACCTGAAGACAACATTACTCTAGTTCATGAAGCTGAATCTGTGGATGAAAAGTCACATGAGCCATCAGGGGATGAACCACCACGACCACCAAAAGGTAGGCCTTCTTTAAGGGTTGTTAAATAACTCATTAGGCGGGTTAGCAGCAAATTAAGAACAGGGGGGAAACCCTCTGTTTTTATATTCCCTCTATGTTCAAATAAATGGATAACTAAACCCCTAGAAATAACAAAATACCTTCAGCAGCATTACGCCCATCATCAATCGCAGTCACAACAAGATCTGAACCTCTTATTATATCTCCACCAGCAAACACTTTTTCATGTGAAGTTTGAAAAGGGATGGGACTATTACGGTTTGCTAAAATATGACCATACTTATCACGCTTGATTAACGCGTTATTCAACCAAACTTGGTCATGAGGTGCAAATCCATAAGCCACAATTACGGCATCGACTTCGATAAAAAATGTTGAATCATCAATGAGTTCTAATTGATAGCGGCCATTTTCTAATTTGCCATTTTGTGTGCGAGTGGCGTAAACCCCTGTAAGCTGTTGTTGCTCATTAACGACAAACTGAGTGACTTGCAAATTAAAGTGGAACTGAGCGCCTTCATCTAATGCATTGACGACTTCTTTTCGTGAGGCTGGCAGACTTTGTTCATCTCTACGATAGAGACAACTAACTTGCTTCGCTCCTTGGCGAATAGCGCTACGAACACAATCCATCGCGGTATCTCCACCTCCTAATACGATAACGCTTTTTGAGTGTAAATTGATATAGGGCTCATCATTAGGAGTAGGAAGTTGTATTAAATGGCGCGTATTTGCGATTAGGTAGGGGAGTGATTCAAAAACGCCTTGAATCGGTTTTTTAGGCACGTTGCCTCGAATTGCTTGGTAAGTACCAGTACCAATAAAAATAGCGTCATAAGTGCAAAGAAGCTCATCTAGAGAGATATCTGTACCCACCTCGGTATTCAATTGAAACTGAATGCCCATTTCTGTAAATATTTCTCGTCTTTGGACCATTAATTTCTTTTCTAACTTAAATGAGGGAATGCCAAAAGTTAGTAATCCCCCTATCTCAGGGTGTTTATCAAAAACGACGACATTTACACCATTTCGAATAAGTACATCAGCGCAAGAAAGGCCTGCAGGGCCTGCACCAACAATGGCGACACGTTTGTTTACAGAGCGAATAGGGAAAGAGGTTGGACGCCATCCCATCTCAAAGGCGGTATCATTAACATATCGTTCAATATGACCGATAGTAACAGAACCTGTTGTATCATGAAGTACACATGCTAATTCGCAGAGTTTTTCTTGTGGGCAAACGCGCCCACAGATCTCAGGTAAGCTATTGGTATGATGAGATAATTCAGCCGCTTCAATTATTTTTCCTTCAGCAGCAAGTTTGAGCCACTTTGATATTGGGTTATGTAACGGGCACTTCCATTCACAAAAAGGGCTACCACAAGCGAGGCAGCGGCTCGCTTGCTGTTGTACATCAACGGCATTATCGGACTCATAGATTTCAGTAAACGCTATTTTGCGGATTGCCAGCGCTTTTTTGAGCGGTTCGCGACGTTGGTGACCGAAAATATTCGAACTCATGGTATTCCTTACTGAATTTTGTCTGATTTTACTTGAGATAGCTTGGGCTTTTACTGTGATTTTAGCGGCCTTACCCAAGGAACAATAGTGCTATTATTTTGATTTTTATGTGATTATGATTAAAAGTTATCCGAAATGAACTTTTACTTTATCTAATAGAAAGAAAATACCTGATTGTTTTTTATCATTAATCGTAAAAAATGGCTATTGAATGAGCAGGATCGACATTTCGAGTGAATAATCATCCGAAACTGCCTTGTTTGATATATGATTCAAAGAGAATTTAACTAAGGGGTGGTTATGAAAGTACTTCGCGGCCTGGCGCAATACTATGTCGATTTAATGATGAAGCTCGGTCTAGTGCGTTTTTCTCTGTTACTTGCAGCTGCATTGGTTGTTCTCGCCATGATAATGCAAATGGCAGTGACAATTGTTTTAAGAGGGCATGTTGATAGCCTCGACATGGTGGGGTCAATTTTCTTTGGGTTAATCATTACTCCATTGGCCGTCTATTTTTTGTCGGTGGTGGTTGAGCAACTCGAAGAGTCTCGGCAGCGTTTATCGCGAATGGTTGATAAACTTGAAGTTATGCGAAAGCGTGATGCGGATTTAAACATTCAATTGCAGGGAAATATTGAACAACTTAACCTTGAGATTCTCGAACGAGAAAAGGCCGAGCGCGCTCACTTAGAGCTCCTTGAGCAATTAAAACAAGAAATGAAATACCGTGAGCAGACACAGATTGAACTTGAGCAGCAATCTGTATTACTTCGTTCATTCTTAGATGCTTCTCCTGACTTAGTCTATTACCGCAATGAAAATAATGAGTTTTCGGGATGTAACCGAGCAATGGAACTGTTGACTGGGAAAAGTGAAAAACACTTAGTTGGGTTAACGCCATTAGATATTTATGATGTTGAAATTGCCTCCAAGGTTATGGAAACCGATGAAAAAGTTTTTCGTCATAATGTTTCTCTCACTTATGAACAATGGCTGGTATATCCAGATGGCCGTAAAGCCTGTTTTGAGCTCCGTAAAGTGCCTTTTTATGACCGAGTTGGCAAACGACATGGCCTGATGGGATTTGGGCGTGACATAACGGAGCGTAAACGCTATCAGGAAGCGTTAGAGAACGCGAGTAGGGAGAAAACTACCTTTATTTCTACAATCAGCCACGAGCTTCGTACACCCCTTAACGGCATTGTTGGTTTGAGTCGAATTTTATTAGACACCGATTTAACTTCGGAACAATCTAGCTATTTGAAAACTATTCATGTTAGTGCCGTCACTTTGGGTAATATATTCAATGATATTATTGAGATGGATAAAATTGAACGCCGTAAAGTTCAGTTAGATAACCAGCCAATTACATTATCTGAATTTGTGAATGACTTAGAGAATTTAAGTGGGTTATTGGTACAGCCAAAAGGGCTTAAATTTGTCATGGACGTTGCGCCTGCATTACCCAAAACGGTTTTAACCGATGGGACTCGTTTACGGCAAGTCCTATGGAATTTAATTGGTAATGCAGTTAAGTTCACGCAGAAAGGTGAAGTGAAGCTTAGTATTTGGCAAGAAGCTGAAAATAAATTGTTTTTTAGAGTTCAGGATAGCGGCATAGGCATACCGAAAGATGAGTTAGATAAAATCTTTGCAATGTATTATCAAGTAACAGATTCTGCTGGTGGTAAACCCGCTACGGGGACGGGGATTGGGCTTTCTGTATCTCGTCGCTTAGCACAAAATATGGGAGGCGATATACAAGTTGAAAGTGAAATAGGCCAAGGTTCCACTTTTACTTTATCCATTACAGCGCCAGTTGTTGAAAATAATGTTATTGAACAGCAAGATCCTGAAGACGATTACCCATTGCCAGCATTGCATATTCTACTCGTAGAAGATATTGAACTGAATATTGTTGTTGCTTGTTCTGTATTAGAAAATTTAGGCAACACGGTCGACGTGGCAATGAATGGTAAAGATGCCCTCGAGATGTTTGCCCCTGGGGAATATGACTTAGTTTTATTGGATATTCAATTACCTGATATGACAGGCTTAGATATCTCAAGGCAACTAAAACAGCAGTATGATAAGCAAGACCTGCCACCATTAATTGCATTAACTGCAAATGTTCTCAAAGATAAGAAAGAATACTTTGATGCAGGTATGGATGGCGTATTGAGTAAACCATTATCAGTTCCTGCATTGACCCAAGTTATTGAGCAATTTTGGGGTGAGCAATCTGTTCAACCTGAAGAAGCATCGAATGACCGTGAGGCTTCAAGTGTTGATGAGTCAATATTAGATTGCGATATGCTAGAGCAGTATATTGAATTAGTTGGCCCTAAGCTTATTTATGATGGGCTAGATGTCTTTGAAAAAATGCTTCCAGGCTACTTAGCTATTCTTGACTCGAACATGGTGGCTAAAGACCAAAAAGGCATTGTTGAGGAAGCCCACAAAATCAAAGGAGCGGCAGGCTCTGTTGGCTTAAAGAACTTACAGAAAATAGCACAACAGATTCAATCTCCTGAATTACCAGCATGGTGGGACAATGTACAGGAATGGGTGGATGAACTAAAACAAGATTGGAAAGCAGATATAGAAACTTTGAGAAACTGGGTTGATGAACGTACAAAAAAATAACCCCAACCGAAGTTGGGGTGCGCGAATACTGCGCCAACACCAGGGAAATCGTTGATCTGCATGTGTTTTTTGTTTTTTGCAAATCATTAAATTAGGTATATCACTGTAAAGGGCAACATCAAGATACCAAAATTTAGCGAATCTGTTACAAGATTCATTAAAATCTGTGATGAAGATTGATGTTTATGCACCTTAGCGCTTGAGAGATAATTTACTACAAATGGAGGAAGATATGAAATCAATTGCGGTTATTTTAAGTGGCTGTGGTGTTTTTGATGGAAGTGAGATCCATGAGTCAGTGCTAACTATGTTAGCTTTGAGTCAAAATAATGCTGAAATTCACTTTTTTGCACCTGATGAGCTACAACCTACTGTTATTAATCATATGACTGGGGAGTCTAAATCAGAAAAACGCAATCAAATGGAAGAATCTTCACGTATTACACGTGGGAAAATATCGCCTTTGTCATCAGCTGATGCTTCAACGCTAGATGCCCTCATAATTCCTGGTGGTTTTGGTGCCGCAAAAAATTTATGTGATTTTGCAGTTAAAGGAAGTGAGTGTGTAATTAATAAAGAACTATTAAGTTTAGTACGCCAAATGCACCAACAGAAAAAGCCGCTAGGGCTGATGTGTATTGCTCCTGTGATGCTTCCTAAAATGTTAAATACATCAGTAGTACTAACTATTGGTAATGATAGTGAAACGATTGCTCAAATAGAAATTATGGGAGGAAAGCATATTGAATGTGCTGTTGATGACATTGTAATTGATGAAGTTAACCGAGTTGTTACAACACCTGCTTATATGCTGGCTCAATCAATTTCTGAAGCAAATACGGGCATTAATAAGCTTGTTAAGAAAGTATTGGAAATGGCGTGATTATTTGAATGCGAACTATTGTTTCTAAATTATGGCACTGGTTAAAGAAGATCACATTTTCATTACTTGTGGTGTGGATTTGTTCAGTCGTTTTATTTAAATACATACCAGTGCCTTTTTCTGCGGTGATGATCGAACGACAAATTACCGCATGGGTAAACTTAAATTTTTCTTACGTATCTCGTTCTGAATGGGTAGACGAAAATCACATTTCTCCGTATGTTTATTTAGCGGTAATTGCTGCAGAAGATCAAAATTTTCCTCATCACTGGGGTTTCGACCTTGATGCAATCGAGCGTGCTTACAAACACAACTTGAGCAATAAACAAACAATTAGAGGGGCTTCAACTATCTCCCAGCAAACAGTAAAAAACTTGTGGTTATGGGATGGGAGAAGCTGGCTAAGAAAGGGCCTAGAGACAGTAATGACTCCTGTTATGGAGCTGTTGTGGTCAAAGCAAAGGGTTTTGACTGTTTATCTTAATATAGTTGAGTTTGGTGATGGAGTTTTTGGGGTTGAAGAGGCTGCAAATAAATTCTTTAATAAGCCTGCTAGCAAGCTCTCAATGAGTGAGGCTGCGCTATTAGCTGCAGTTCTTCCTAATCCTCATAGATATAGCGTAAAAAAACCATCTTCTTACGTCCTCAAAAGGCAAGCTTGGATCTTGAATCAAATGCACTTATTAGGAGGTAAGAATTATCTGAAAATAAACCAATTGATGGATGAATAAGAAAAAAGCCATGGTTTTTCTCTCACGGCTTTTGTATTTATAACAATATATTATTGTTTATGATTAATTAAGATAAGTGAAAGCAGTCGTTACTCGACGAACACCATCTGTTTCACTGGCGATTTTAGCCGCCGCATCACCTTCTTGCCTTGTTAAAACACCTAGCAAGAAAACCTCACCATTTTCAGTAATAACTTTTACACTACCAGATTTAACACTATCACTAGCAAGGATTTTAGATTTCACTTTGGTTGTTAACCAAGTGTCTTTTGAAGCAGTACCCAAATCAACGGGCTCTCCACTACGGACTTCATTATAAACTGCGATGGTGCCATCAACGTTAGAGGCTATTTGTTTTGCTCGTTCAGCCCAAGCCATATCAGGGCTTTGGCCAGTTAACAGCACATTACCTTTATAAGCGGTCGCAATGATACGAGCCTTACCTGTGATATCCTTATCTTTATTCAGTTGTCCACTAACCCTAGCTTCTAAGGTCCCATCGTCAACTTGTTGACCAACTGTACGAGGGTCTGTGGCACTTTTCGTTGCAACGGCCGCAGAACCTACGACGGCAGCCCCTATACAGCCTTGTAATAGAACAGTACTGATGACTATGGCAAAAATTGGTATTAATCGCATTTTGTCTCCTTAATCGTCCTGATGTGGGAAAAGAGTATTATCTATGAGGTCACACAGACAATTTACAGTAAGAAGATGAACTTCTTGAATTCGAACACTTCGTTGGGATGGAATACGAATTTCAACATCTTGGGGGCCAAGTAAACCCGCGAGTTCCCCTCCGTCATAGCCTGTTAAGGCGACAATTGTCATGTCTCTAGTGACTGCAGCTTCAACAGCTTTAATAATATCACTGCTATTACCATGGGTTGAAATTGCCATCAAAACATCGCCATGCTGGCCTAATGCTCTAACTTGTTTCGCATAAATTTCAGAAGGTTGCTTACTACCCGAAATGGCAGTTAACACGGCATTATCGGTATTAAGTGCTAAAGCGGGTAAGCTAGGGCGCTCGGTTTCAAAGCGATGGATCATACTCGCAGCAAAACGTTGTGCGGTAGCAGCGGAAGCGCCATTACCACAACATAAAATTTTGTTGCCATTGAGTAAAGACTGAACCATCATCATCGCGGCTCTTGAAATGGCATCAGGCAGCGCTTCAGCGGCTGCTATTTGAGTTTGGATGCTTTCAGTAAAGCAAACTTTTATTCGGTCTAGCACGAGTTTTTCCTTTGTCGCCTCGATATAATTCAAATCATTTTGTGTATTACCATTATATTTGAATTATAGCGTTGTTGACTGCATGAACAGTGTATAAAGCTGACTATCTTATCTGTTAATAAACATCATTTTCGTTGAATGCATTTTGTACCCAGTCAAACCGGTTTCCCGTGATGGCACAGATATCAAAACGGCATGCGCTAGTTTCAAAACTTTCTTGTCTTTTTGAGAGCCAAATTTTAGCAGCAGCTAATAGTTTTCGACGTTTGTGCCAGTTTACTGATAAAAGTGCATCTCCATAGTCACAATTTTTGCGAAAACGAACTTCAACAAATACCCAACCTGTATTATCTCGCATGATGAGGTCGATTTCTCCGCCTCGGTTCCTTGCATTACGTTCGACAAATGTTAATCCCTGTTGTTGCAGGAAAGCGAGTACTTGGTTCTCATAGTACCGGCCTGTTAACCATTGTATGGCTTTTGGCATAATTTTCATGACGTCCTTGTCTGAAAAAAAGTGAAGTATTGAATGATGCTATTGCGCCGAAACCACTTTACCTTGTTTAAATTGCAGCCAAGGTAATTCTCGGTACACCACACAGTTTGGTGTTGTGCTTAAGATCCCGGATGCGCCATTGATACGAAATTGCCCAGATTGTTGCAGCTTGTCGTAATTGTTGGCTAAAGACCATGCATCAATACCCATGGCATATAAACGGAATAAAGAGTAATCATTACTCAGCTTTTGTTGAGCTTGTTTACGTAAGTTATTGTTTGCGCCTGCGAGTAAAGGGATTTCGCTAAATTTAACGCCATCCATTTCAAAGCGATAGTCTGCACCAGACCCTGCTTGGTTACTACGGGAGCTTGTATAAAGCGCAGGACGAGAGCGGGAGCTAATCGCCATTTCAATCATTGGTTTGATTAAGGTGAGCTCATCACGAGTAGCAACAATATAAACGCTGTCAATCGCCCCTGTTGAATCGATATATTGTGGATCTATTGATTGTGTATCTATCGACTGTGTACCCGCATTCACTGGCGTTCCAGTCATACGGATCCCTGTACCACGATTAATTGACTCTTTTAAAGAAGGGACTGAGCCAAAGGTTTGCATTAGAACGGTCCCGCCGCCTTTTTCTTGCCACCCTTGGGCAAAGGCTTTGGCTATCCTATCACCGAAAGCATTAGCGGGAACTAATACCAATGGCATTTGCTTGCCCTCAGCTTTCATGTAAGCCGCTGCATTTTGTGCTTCATCTTCTGGCGATAATGAAAAATAGCAAAGATTTGGTCGAGGCTGTAATTGGTTCGCATCAAGTTCATTGAGCGCGAGCACACTGACAGGTGCCCCCATTTGGGTAATGGTTTGAACATCACTTTTTAATAATGGCCCAACAATGAGATTAAAGCCTTCATTTTTTGCTTGTTCAATGAGCTCAGGCATTTGCTTGTTTGTCGTATCAAACACCTTGACGCTTTGGGTGTTCACAGGGGCGGCATCGATACGCAAAGCGGATGTCACTACATCGCTATCGCTAGTAGTAGGGGCATTACCTGTGGTTGCCGCAACTTGTTCATAGATTTGGTCGAGGACATCATTTCCACTACTCGCTGGTGTTACGGCAGCTTGAGGGGCAGACCCTTGAGGTAGGCCTTTTTGCGCATCCATAAAGCCTTGCATGATCGCTTGGCCAAATACTTGCCCTTGGCCACTCATGGGTAAAAATAAAGCAATCTTAGGGGTTTTACCCACTTGAGGTATCATGGCTTGCTGCAAAAGAGTCGGCGTTGTCGTTACTGCTGGGTTATTTGAATAACGCATTTTCCAATCGTTATAGCCAGCGAGTAAGGCATCTGTGTCATCTCGGTTATTTTGATAAATATCTAAAAGATCGACCCAGCCTTGGAGAATATTTTCATCGGCACCAACGCCATGAATTTGTTCTGGCGTTAACTGTGTTAACATCTGCCATAACCCATCAATATTAGCTTGGCGTTCAGCGGCTGTTTTTAATAAAGGTTCTTGGCTAATGTAGGCGCGTATCGCCTCCATTGAAGGCTTACCTTGTGCAGCATCGATGATTGCTTGGTAATGGCTAGCATTATCAGATGTGCTTTGCTCAGGCGTTTTTTGGGTTGACGGAAAATATTCCGAGACAATTTGGCACCCTGACAGTGCAAATGTGGACAGCATTGCTGTGCACATTAACCCTTTTTTCAAATGCAAAAAAATTGAAGGACGCATACTGTATCCAATGGTGTATTTTTCAATTGCTTAATTTTAAACCGGCTATTTGGATGAAACAATGAACCAACCTAATCAAGCTGTGGTTATGGCATCCACGCTGTATATCGTTCCTACCCCAATTGGTAATATGAAGGATATCACGCAACGCGCGTTGGATGTTCTTAAACATGTTGACCTTATTGCTGCAGAGGACACTCGGCATTCAGGCATTCTATTACAGAATTTTGCGATAAATGCACGGTTGTTTGCTCTGCATGATCATAATGAACAGCAAAAGGCAGATCAATTAATTAGTCGACTTCAACAAGGCGATAGTATCGCATTAGTCTCCGATGCTGGTACACCTTTAATTAATGATCCGGGTTATCATCTCGTCAATCGTTGCCGCGAAGCGGGTATTCGAGTTGTACCTTTACCGGGGCCTTGTGCCGCTATCACTGCGTTATCTGCCGCAGGTTTGCCCTCAGACCGTTTTTGTTATGAAGGATTTTTACCCGCAAAAACAAAAGGCCGTAAAGATGTTTTACAATCACTCGAACAAGAAACTCGCACGCTGATTTTCTATGAATCAACCCACCGTTTGTTAGACAGTTTAGCAGATATGGTGGAAGTCTGGGGACCGGAGCGCCATGTTGTTTTAGCGCGAGAAATCACTAAGACGTGGGAGTCCATTGAAGGCCGCCCCGTAGGGGAGTTGCTCGCTTGGGTAAAAGAAGATGAGAATCGTCACCGCGGCGAAATGGTGTTAATTGTTGAAGGATATAAGAAGCCTGAAGATGATTCAGCAATTTCACCGGATGTAGTTCGTACCTTGAATTTATTACAAAAAGAGTTACCACCGAAAAAAGCGGCTGCAATCACGGCTGAAATTTATGGCCTCAAGAAAAATATGTTGTATAAATTGATGCTTGATAATCAAGCTGATGAATGATTCTTGAGCAAATAGACGAGTTCATTTATATAAGTGGTAAATGAAAGTCGTTAGAGTCTGTACAAGACACAGTAAAGTGCCTATAATTCGCCGCGGAGTTGGCCAGACAACCGCTGCTTTATCGTAGTCCCTTCGGGAGACGGGGAGAGGGGAGGAAAGTCCGGGCTCCATAGGGCAGGGTGCCAGATAACGTCTGGGAGGCGCGAGCCTACGACTAGTGCAACAGAGAGCAAACCGCCGATGGCCTGTTTACAGGATCAGGTAAGGGTGAAAGGGTGCGGTAAGAGCGCACCGCGCGACTGGTAACAGTTCGTGGCACGGTAAACTCCACCCGGAGCAAGACCAAATAGGGGTTCATATGGTGCGGCCCGCATTGAACTCGGGTAGGTTGCTGGAGCCAGTGCGCAAGTGCTGGCCTAGATGAATGGTTGTCCATGACAGAACCCGGCTTATCGGCCAACTCCCTTTTTTCTTCATATTTCGCGCTGTACCTTTGTTGGCTGCATTTAGCAACTCGAGTCACATACTGGTGTATGCTCCTTTTTTTCGTCATACTTCAAGCTGTGCCTGTGTTGGCTTCATTCGTCAACCCTAGTCACATACTGGTGTATGCTCCTAGGGATTTCCTCATTTTGCCGCCGTGGCACAACTCGAATTATTTAGAAAAAATCATAATCTTTTTATTTAATATCAAAATACTTATCTTGTTTGTCTTCACCATTCGCTGTATCAAAGTATCAAAGTATCAAAGTATCAAAGTATCAAAGTATCAAAGTATCAAAGTATCAAAGTATCAAAGTATCAAAGTATCAAAGTATCAAAGTATCAAAGCATCAAATCATCAAATCATCAAGATCATAACCCTCTGATGCAAATCAATACGCTCTCTGAATATGTAAATAGAATAGTGGTATTTATAATGCATGTTAAAGAGATGTGCGGACATGATAGAAAAACCACGTATAAGGTACCAACGTCGCCCCGGTACAACAGGAGGAAAGCTCCCTTGGAATGATTGGCGAAACGCGTCAACTTGGCGTAAATTTGTACAGGTAACACTGTTAGCAATTAACCTTTATATCGGTATTACTTTCTATTACTGGGTTCGTTACTATGAAACGGGTGGGGCAACCCTTTATCTTCCTCGCCCTGGTGGAATTGAAGGCTGGCTGCCGATTGCTGGGCTAATGAATTTAAAATATACGTTGGAAACGGGCAGCTTTCCTGTCATTCATGCGGCCTCAATGTTTCTTTTAGTTTCTTTTATCGTGATTAGCTTGCTGTTCAAAAAAGCATTCTGTTCATGGATGTGCCCGATTGGCACAATATCAGAGTACACAGGTAAGTTAGGGAAAAAACTCTTTCGTTATCAAAACCAAATCAGTTTACCTAAATGGCTCGATATCCCTTTAAGAGGCCTAAAATATTTATTATTAGGTTTCTTTCTTTATATTGCATTTTCCATGTCTGCGCAGATGATCCAATATTTTATGATGTCCCCTTATGGGATCATTATTGACGTAAAAATGTTGGATTTCTTTCGCTATATTAGCTTATTTGCGCTTATCACTGTGGTCGTTTTAGTGGTGGCAAGCTTGTTTATTCGTAACGCTTGGTGCCGTTATTTATGTCCTTATGGTGCATTATTAGGGCTATTTTCGTTATTTTCACCGTTTAAAATTCGCAGAAATAGGGAAAGCTGCATTGATTGTGGAAAATGTGCGAAAAATTGCCCGTCACGGATCCCTGTCGACAAGTTAATTACGGTAAAAACAGTGGAGTGCACGGGATGTATGACGTGCGTGGAATCTTGCCCTGTTGCATCAACGCTAGATTTTTCATTGCAAGTGCCAACAAAAAAACGTCAGTTTCGGTTATCGGGTATGCTGATGGCCATTTTAACCTTAGCAATTTTATTTATAACCATTGGAATTGCCATGTATTTTGGCGTTTGGGGTAGCCCAGTGCCTGATAATTATTGGTTTCATATTATACCGAATGCAAGAACGATAGGTCATTAACTCATAGTAAAAAATCCCCCGCTCATATTTGATGAGTGGGGGATTTATTGTTTCGTCATTGTGACAATGACTTATATTATAACGTCTCGCTTATATTTATTTTCTTACTTACTACTCACTACCGCATCAATTAACCGCTTGCTTAACCATCTGCAATAATTGACGCACATCTTCTGGACGAGTATTGCCCGATTCTTTATCAATGATTGAACTATAAATATGAGGAATGATTTTCTTCACGCCAGCATCGAGGGCAATTTGCAAAATTTCGGCAAAATTATCTAAATCAATACCGCCTGTAGGCTCTAAAGAAAAATCAAATTCAGCACACGCTTTGGCGATGGCTTTATATTCTTCAATATAAGTTAGCCCTTTCATATTAAAGAATTTAACAGAGTCAGCTCCCATGTCTTTAAGCATCATAATGGCAGTTTCAATCGGCACAATGCCATCTGGCGCTTGAGAACTTAGTGGGCCAGTTGAAATTTTAACCATACCAACGGTACCTGTTGGTGAAATCAATGCGTTAACGAAGGTTTCATTTTGGCCTAACAATGCACGGCTAATCGGTGCACCAGTAAAGACTTGGTTTACGTGCTGTGGCTGAACTTCTTTTGAAATCAACGATACCATAGTGGATTGGTTTGGATCGCCAGCACCAAGGCCAACAGATAACGCATTATCCGTTTCTTGTGCATAAATGCGCATATCAGCAATCGCGCTTTCTAAGTCAGGGTAATTTTTAGATAAAACACCAACAACAACAAAGGTTTCTGCTGCGGCATAGATATCTTTTGCATTTTGATGGCTGCCCGCCAAAACGTTTAAACAGACACGGTCACGATAAAAATTCGGTGACAATTTCATCTTAAATTCCTTCTACTAACAAACGAATATTCTTTGAAATAACATTAAGTTGCTCAGTACTGACACTACGAATGTCAGCTTCTACTTTTCCTTCGTTGGCTTTGTATTCACGGAAGTAAATCGCGGTATCACCTTGCTTTAATTCAGCCATGATTTGGTAAGTGGTTTTGCCTATCGTTTTTTCATCAAAGCTAATTTCAGTGCGAGCAATATCACGTCCCGCAGCATCCCAGACGATTTGGGCGGAGATACCTTTAATCGCATTTAAATCGCTGATGAATTGACTCATTCGATTGACCATCTCTGCGCCCGTCTCTTTTGTCGCAGTGAGATACTGTTCGATAGCAAGGGTGAGGCCCAAAATACCTTCTTTGCCCACTTTCATCGCACGGCCAATACCTTGGCTTTGGCGCTTTACCCACTCAACATACTGTTTTTTACCGATAACAAGGCCGCTTGTTGGGCCTTCAATCGCTTTTGCGCCACTGTAAATCACAATATCACCACCAGCTTGGTAGTAAGCCGTGAGCTCTTCTTCAGCAGCAGCATCAACAATCAGAGGGAGCTGGTGGTCATGAGCCACTTTGGCGGCTTGTTCAACTGTCAACATGCTTTTTTGTACGGTATGGTGCGATTTGATATACAAAATAGCAGCGGTATTGGGGGTGATTTTTGCAGCTAATTGAGCAGCGTTGCACTCATTAGCAAAACCCGCTTCTACCACTTTACCACCACCTAAGCTCACCATTGTGTCGACAGGGGCTCCAAAGTTAACGTTATGGCCTTTAGGTAAAATAATTTCACGTGGAACCACTTTGTCGGATGAATGCAAATTGAGCAGTAAATCATCGTCATCTTGTACAATGACTGCCGCAACCGCTTGTGCAATACCAGCAGATGCACAGGAAACAACAACTGCAGCTTCAACGTTTAATAGACTAGCAATGTATTCGCCAGTTTTGTTAACTAAGTCTTTAATTTCAAAATAATTATTTAGGCCGTAAGCAACACGTTCGACAACTTCTGGCGTTGGCGTTGAAACACCAAGGATTGTCATGCGGCCAGAAGCATTAATAACGTGTTTTAACTGATATTTATCATAAATCGATTGCATGTTCGGATTCACCTTGTGCATGAATAATGTGTTTTCCACCGACGATAGCGGCCAACGGTACGAAGCGGTGTGTGCCTATACGCTGTTCGCCTTCTGCATCGGTGAGCTCAGTTTGCTCTTCTTTGAGGTCAAAAAGGGTAATGTCGGCATCAAAGCCTGGCCTTAAATACCCTTTCGCTGGCAAAGATAAGAAATTGGCCGCTTTTTCGGTCACACAGCGAAGCACTTGTTCCGCACTAAAACCCATACACAGGAATTTAGTCATCACAAAAGCGAGACTATAAACTGGGCCATTAACGCGGTTGCGGTGGTAAATATCTGAACTGATGATGTCAGGGTAAGTGCCGATACGCATTGCTTGTTCGGCAACTTTAAAGCTGAAACTTTCACCACCATGGCCAACATCCAATATGACACCGCGCGCTAAAGCGCGAGCAATTGACGGTTTTAGATAGCCATCTTCGCCTAAAATTTTATTGGGTTTACCGTTAAAGCAGTGAGTGATGATATCGCCGCGCGTCAGTAAGTCAGCGACTTCATCGATATCCGGTGGGTTGTTGCCAATGTGTACCATGAGTGGAAGATGATGTTTTTTTTGCATTTCTTTGGCTTTAACCAGTGGGGCAATGCCATTTTCACCCACCACGCTTTTACTCATACGGGCTTTCATACCAACGACAAAGCCTGAGTGGCGTTCGATAGCGTCTTGAAAGCAGGTTTCATTGATGTTGTTCATATCGGACAGTTCATTTTGTGCAATGATGCCAATACGCGAAATATTCAGTAGAGAAAAGACATTCGTTTTTGATTTCTGGGTGAGCTGATAAAATTTATCAATATCATCAGCACCGACACTACCTGCATCAACCAGTGAGGTAACTCCGCCAGCGGCTCCTGCTAAATCAGGGTCATCGAAGTAAATAGGTGACTCAACAAAGCAATGAGCATGAGAGTCAATCCACCCAGCACTGACATAAGTTTTTCCTTGTAGGTCAATGACTTTTTCGGCTTGCTGATTATTCGCTAATTCAGGGCCTGCCGCTTCGATTTTTCCATCTCTAATAAGAATGTCGATTATGGTGCCATCGATACATTTGCCATGCTTGATGATTAGGGTGTACATAGTTGTCCTCTTTATGATGTCAACCGCAGCGTTGTTGGTTACTCTTATGCTACTCTTTGAACTATTTCGAGCCTGTTTTTAATGATGTTATTTAGTAACCCGGAGCAGATGCTCCGGGAGGATACGAGTTAGGCGACGATTGGGAAGAAATAACCGAACAACATCGCCCCTAAAATTGCCCCGCCGGCAACGGGTTTTTGCCATACATAGAAAATCAATGCGCCAATTAAAGAGCCAATTCCGATTGGAATGGATGCGGCCATCGCGGCTAAAATAATTAGTGGACCTAAGAAACGGCCGGAGGTATTACCCGCACCCATCATGACGTCAGCACCAAAGGTTGAGTTAGCCTGAGCAATCGTGAATTTACGTGCAAATACAATCAGTAAGCCGATTAATACGCCAAGAAATAAGCCAGTTAGTAACGACATCCAGAAGTTAGTGACTAAAAAATCCCAACCCGCGGCTAAAAATAAGGCGGGAACACCGAGGCCAATACCGGTTTGTAGCGCGCCACCGATATCTAAAATACCTACCAGTGAGCCTTCGATAATCCGAGCAAATAGGAAACTCGCACCAAATGCGGCAACCGCACCATAAACTCCGGTATCTAAGCCCGCACGTAACATGGCGACGAACGCCACTTCGTTAAATGCTCCAAAGCCGTAGACGACATACATGTGGGTACCTGCGAAGATCCCCGCTGATAACAGCCCAACAAAAATCGGGAAGGACCATTCTGCATACCAAAAATCTTGTTTGTTAATTTCAGTTGTCATGATTATTTCCCGCTCAGCAGACCGTGGACGTATTCAAGCCACAATGGTTTATCTAGGTTGAAAGAGGTGATCATCTTCAGGTCGAATTCACGGAAGAAGCCGCTAAGAACAAACAGCAGAACGACTGTTACCATCATTGTGCGAGTGATACGGTTCCAGCCGTTGTCATCAACGCCTTTACCGATCAAGATACCTAAAACTAAACCAGGGATGGCATTACCCATGATTAATTGGGCACAACCACCAAATAGCGTTGCCCAGAAACCTGAACGGCGGCCTGCATCCATAGCGGCTAACCAGAAGATAACTGGCATCACTGTGTTAACGAGCAAGTTTGCGGCAGGCACTAGTACGTTAATGGCTGTTGTTTGCAGAGCAGCCGGAACTGCAGAAGCGGTAGTGTTCAAGAAGGCAACAACGAGTGCCCCGATGATGGCACAAGCGATAGCCATTTTTTTCGGGTTATGCAGTGTGTCAGCAACGCTACGGTTTTTGGTTAGTAACGCTGCGGCCCCCCAGTTTGGGATGATGCGGTGGTCAACGTCTTGTGTAAATGCCCCTGCAGCAACTGACGATGCCCATGCGTTAAAGAAGAACCCTAAGCCGAAAGAAAAGTGAGATGCGGGATCTCCTTCACAAGCGTTCAGCTCACCCAATGTACGGAATGCCCCCATGCCCTGTATGGTTGGCGCGTGGAACATACGCGCAGCCCCTGCGCCTAAGCCAAAGCCGCAGAGCCCACCGATGATTAGGGATATACCCAATATTTCTAAAAAAGATGCAGTTTCACTCATGGAATTAACTCCAGACCTGATTGCTATTATTGTTCTGTAAATGGTATTTCGTTGACAGAAAGTAAAGTGACATCCAGCGAAACGTCGAGTACAACACGAAAATGTTCACGTTTGCGTGGCAAAAAGAGAAAGAGAAATTTTTCTGTCCGCGAATGAGAGTGAGCACTAATCACTTCAACATCCTTTGGTTCTATCCGTAGGATGATGTCTGTGCTGTTTTTAAGTACGGTTTTTTGAATTGAATTTAAGGCGTCAGCTATCGCTTTTTGCTTAGTGTCGCCTTGCCGTATTTTTTATTGAATGCTTTTACCAAGCGCTCGCCTAACTCTTCCTTGTCCATAAAACCGAAACCTAATACATTGCAACCGTCTGCAATCGCGGTTTCTCCCTCTTCAATAGAGCGCATCCCATAGCGAGCTTTATAGCCATATTTCGTTTGAGCGGTAATTGCGCCAGCGCCACCACTACCACAAAATGAGATACCTAAATCAGCTTGCTCTGCGTTCATGACATCACCGAGTTTCATGTCAGCAGCGACACCCGGAACAACAACAGCTTTACCACCGGCAGCTTCAACACCTGCAGCCACTTTTTGGCCTTTACCTAAACGGTCACCGATAACAACAACTATCTGTTTCATAAAATATTCTCCAAATCCTACAAAATTAGTAATTAATCATTTGAACGTGCGACTTCAAAGTGAACAGAGAGTAAATAGGTCTCTTCAGGTGCTAAACCGGGAAGTGTGTCAACGACCCGTTGTGCGAGCGTAATCGAATGTTCAGAAATTTCATCGAATAGGCTGATATCGACTTCTGGTAAGGCTTCACCCGTTTTTGCTCTACCGACCATGGCACGTAAATGAGACTCCAACATTTGTTGTTGTACATCTGTGGTATAGCAGCCCTCCTGCTTGAGCCAGTCAGTAATCACTGCTAGCAGTTTTTGTGTCACCTCATCAATATCAAGGTTATGTTCTAACATTTTAAAAACGACAACTGATTCACTCATAACTATTTAAAATCCAAAGTAATATTGCAAGTTAGACTACTCTGTTCCTTCATGTCTTATACATTAGACGCTTATTCGTATTTTTTGCAGGCAGGGAATTTCCACTTGTAAGTGGAAATTGTTTGGAAGCTAACGAGTGTATATTTGGTGTGTTTTTTGTTCTATTTGGAAATTAAGTGGAAAAATTGACATTAATCAACTCTCTAAAAAGGATAAAAATAACAATACTGTGAATAAAATATGTTATTTATCAATTGATTATTTTTTTAACTAAAAAATGGAAATAAAAAAATGAACTGGAAAGGAAAGTGGAAATTATAAATGGAAATTATTTTACATTAGTTGTAATTGCTTCCACTTAGTCGTTTTGTGTGTAAAACAGGCCGTTTAGGATAGGAAAATATTTGTGAGAGTTGTGCTTAGGATCACGTAAAAATCAGCAACCTCCTCTTTTCCGCTAAAAAGTGGAAGTTGCTATCAAATTAAAGGATACGCGCTAAGCTATCTTTAGCTATCACCTGGAATTCATTGAAATTTTTGACACTGACTAAGCGACGAGTCGTTTTTTCTTTTACAAAGGTAACGAATAAATCATAAATAGCCATTGCTTCTTCATAGTCTGTTTTACTTATCGCGAGTAAGAAAATGACATAAGCGTTCTCTTTGGTTTCTTTATTCCACTCAATGCCTTTGGGGGCGACAACGGTTGCAACTACCGTTTTATTGGCAAGTAGCCCTAAAGAGTGGGGCAATGCAATGCCTTCCCCGAGCAATGTGGAAACAATTGACTCACGCTCTTGCAGTGAAGGGTAAAAATCGGGTGTGACATAGCCTTCTTGCTGTAATTTATGGCAAACCATTTGAAAGAGCGCTTCTTGGCTAATTTTTTCATTAATGACCATGAAGAACCGTTCATCAAAAAAACGCTCAATAATGTAAGGGCGGGTTTGGTCAACCATCGCTAGGCGGCCAACTTGCTCTAGCTGATAGGGGGTCGGAAAAGGCGCGATTTTAATGACAGGCTTGTTTTTCTCTGAAATTCGCACCGTGGTAATGACGAAATCTTCAGAGACTTCATCCAAGGACTCGTACTCTTGTAACGTTAACCCTCTGCTAAATTTGAGCTGTGGAAATTCACGCATGATTTTAGATTCAACCACGCGAAACGTGGAGTTTCCTGCATCTGTTACCACCAGTACTTCCGTTTGTCGTATTGAGCCTGCGCCATAATTTCTTTCAAGACTGACACCGATATGCACCGCTAAATAACCTAATTCGTCCTCGCTGATTGGATGAGGGAGTAACTGCTTGCTGGCACTGGTCAATGCGCTTAGTGTGACGTCATAGGCAAAAGGATAATATTGTTTTATATCAGAAAGTAATGGATTTGGTGTGGAAATATGGTATTGCAAGCGAGTGATCAACGCAGCGAGATGCGTATTGAGATCTTTTTTGAGCTTTTCATCGTTACGCAAATCATAATTATATAATTCATTAATGTAATTTAAAATATATTCGCATAGCTCATTATGCGTTCCATTTTTTTGCGTGCTAGAGTCTTGGTGACTAATGCGTTGGGCGATAATTTGGTCATGTAAATAGCTAAGTTCTGCCCCTGAAAGGTCATTACCAAGGAAGTAGATTAATCCTTTAGATATTTCACCACAGGCTTTGCGGATCGCTTCTTCACTGTCATCATCTTTGACAGCGGTGGTGAGTTCATGGCCGCGAGTGATGCGTAAAATAGTGACTGCACAATTAAAAACCAAGTACAAATGCCCTTCATTACTAATACGAATATCAAAGCGATTCATACTGTTATGCAAAACTTTATCGATGTATGTCAGGTCTAAATTATCAAGGCAATCAGGACGGAAAGTGGATAAATCAGGCGTTATCTGTGCGGAATAACGACGCCATAAAGTTTCGGTCATACAAGCTCGAACCGCCCACTCGCTACCGTTTAAACGAATGCCTTGATGAGGAATACTTTCTAACGCAATTTGGTATTTCTGAAGCTGTTCTCGCACCGCGCCCATATCTTGCTGTAATGTACCGCGGCTGATAAACCACTCTTCAGCGATATCATCAAGCTTTACGGGGAGTGATAGCATTAAGAGCTTTAATAGCAGCGCATCAATGCGCTCTTTGCTCGTACGAGGAATATGATTGTCTTCATCATTTTGCTGCGTAAAAGTGGCAAATAGGGCTTCATCTTCAATTTTCAATCGGTAACCACGACCTCGCTCATACACAATATGTGCACTATATGGCTGTATCAATTCATTGATTTCATTGATATCAGAACGAATAGTTCGAGTAGAAACCGAAAAGTTTTTTGCTAATTCGTCTTGAGGCACAACCTCATTAAGAATTTGAGCAAGAAAATTACGTGTTTTTTGCTCGCTAATGGCAGGACTCTAACACAAGCGTGTCAATATGTAGGATATGTAAATCATGAAATTTGCGAATCCGTTCGCAAAATTCATGCTGTTATAGCTGGAAGGGAGGAGTTTTTATTCCCCAAGGTCGATTAACAGGCCTCTAAACGGTTTATCTGCACTAATGATGACTTGATTATCGTCTTGGATAAACGCCCCGTCATTGCAATTCATTCCTAACTGCTCGCCTTTTGGTGTACGCAATGTTGCTCCACCATGTATAGATTGAAGGAATGAGTTTCTTCCTTTTAGCGTTATCGCTGATGATTCATTGGCCGCCAAATGAATTTGGGTGATCCAAATTTGTTGACGTAATTGAATACTTTCCTCCTCCCCATCAGGAGATGCGATAAGTTTATTCTCATTTTCATTAATGGTTATTTTTTGCAAAGGTAACGATTCTTGCTGTGGGCAAGCATTTAGCCAGAGCTGTAAACGCGTTAGCGGTGTTTTGGGACACACATTTTGTTCACTGTAGCTGAGGTCTGGGCGCGGTGAAAAACGCACACATTCACCTTCATTCGCTTGGATAGTATTACCTGAGCTATCACGATACTCCGCATGCCCTTTTAGGATGATATTTAAGATATCGACATGTGGGTAGGTTCTTGGCTGTAATGCATTTTGTGGCGCGATAACTTCTTGATTCAGCACTCTGAGTGTTTTAAAACCCATAAAGTCTGGGTCAAAATAATGACCAAATGAAAAGGAATAACGCGCTTGTAGCCAACCATAATCAGCTTTGCCGCAATGATTAGCGGGTCTTAGTATCATCATAATGGTTAACCCCCTATCGAAAATAAATAAGTTAATAATCTATTGTTATAATAAATAGCTGGACGTTGAATTGTTAGCCAGTTAATCTGTTTCCCTTGTTCAAATTTCCTGAAAGAGAAGCTTCATGAGTAAAGAGAGAGCATTAACACTTGAATCATTAAGGGTTATGGATGCAATCGACCGCCGTGGTAGTTTTGCTGCAGCCGCTGAAGAATTGGGGCGAGTTCCTTCTGCGCTGAGTTATACCATGCAAAAATTAGAAGAAGAGCTCGATGTCATTTTATTTGACCGTTCAGGGCATAGAACTAAGTTTACTAATGTCGGTAGGATGTTACTTGATAGAGGGAGGATCCTACTTGAAGCCGCTGATAAGCTAACATCTGATGCA
Source organism: Providencia sp. M-27 (assembly GCF_011077905.1). Classification (NCBI taxonomy): domain Bacteria; kingdom Pseudomonadati; phylum Pseudomonadota; class Gammaproteobacteria; order Enterobacterales; family Morganellaceae; genus Providencia; species Providencia sp. M-27. Next base: position 537,654 of record NZ_JAALBT010000001.1, read on the forward strand.
GAAGCCCTGGCAAAAGGATGGGAAACGCATTTAACCATCGTGTGCGAGGCGCTAGTTCCTGTTCATTCTCTTTTTCCGCTGGTGGAACGATTGGCGGAAAAATCAGAAACACAGTTATCTTTAATTACTGAGGTTTTAGCGGGCGCATGGGAGCGCCTTGAAAGTGGTAAAGCGGATATCGTGATTGCCCCTGATATGCATTTCCGATCATCTTCAGAGATTAACTCTAAATCGTTATATACCATTAATCATATTTACGTGGCGAGCCCGGATCATCCCATTCACCAAGAGCCAGAACCGTTATCTGATGCGACTCGAGTGAAGTACCGTGGGATCGCAGTGGCTGATACCGCACGTGAGCGGCCTGTGATAACGGTGCAGTTGTTGGATAAGCAACAACGATTAACGGTGTCGACGATTGAAGATAAACACAATGCACTGTTGGCCGGCCTTGGTGTTGCGACGATGCCGTACCCAATGGTTGAGCAAGATATTCGTGAAGGGCGTTTGAAGGTGGTTGGCGCTGAGTTTAGCCATGAGACGAATATTATTATGGCGTGGCGTAGAGATAGTATGGGGGAGGCTAAGTCGTGGTGTCTCCGAGAGATCCCAAAATTATTTAGAGTGTAAACTCGTTATATTTTGAGCCGTAGGGGTGTTGGCTTCATTGAGTCACCCGAGTCACATACTTATGTATGCTCACGGGATGACTCAATTTGCCGCCTACCTACAACTCAAACTATTTAGAGTTTACGAGTAGGGTTTGCTGGTTGCGGTTCAAAAGAGTAAAACTATCTCAGTCATAGCTCAGTTGTAGCACGAATTATTTAGAAGTTAGCCCGTAGCTGAAAAAATAAATTGAGACTCATTTGCTGCCTACCTACAACTCAAACTATTTAGAGTTTACGAGTAGGGTTTGCTGGTAGCGGTTCAAAAGAGTAAAACTATCTCAGTCATAGCTCAGTTGTAGCACGAATTATTTAAAAGTTAGCCCGTAGCTGAAAAAATAAATTGAGACTCATTTGCCGCCTACTTACAACTCAAACTATTTAGAGTTTACGAGTAAGGCTTGATTATGCAGCCCCCTAAAACAATAACTGAAAACTCCTTACCTAAATAAATTTCCTTCAGCTGAGCCAAAACCTTTATTTTAGGCAAAAAAATACCTCCCGAAGGAGGTACAAATTGGACAAAAATAAACTAAATCAATAAGGGTGTAATGAAATCGGAGTTACCATTTTTTATTTAATAAATGGTCAATACTAAATTTCCCTGGGCCAGTCACAGCTAACAGTAAGAAACCGCCTGCAATAGTAAAGTTTTTCATAAACATTAAGCTGTTTGGTGCCACGCTAAAGTCGATATGGAACAGTAGCGCCGTTAATACGGTAAAGCCTGCAGTAAATAGGGCAACAGTTCGAGTTAAGAAACCGAACAGAATGGCTAGGCCACCACCAAGTTCTAATAAAATGGTTAACGGTAATAAAAAGCCTGGAACACCCATTGCTTGCATGTATTGCTGTGTTCCTGCGTATGCATCTCCCAGTTTTCCATACCCAGCAACAATGAACAGAATTGGCATCATAATACGAGCTAACAATACCGCACCACTTTCTAAATTTTTCATTAAGATTCTCCAGACTAATAAGCCATTAAATATAAATTATTTGCGATATGTGTCGCTTTGTAATGTTGTTTTCAGCACAAATAGGCAAGAAAACATTTGATGGACTTATAGTAGTCATTTGCTTTTTCAATAAAAAGCAAAGCTTATTAACAAAGATAGTCAAAAAAATTGAATGGAGATGGAGAGAGAACTAGCTAAAGTGATGAGTTTTAATTTAACATATTGATTTTAATTGAAACTATTTCTTTCCTGCATTGATCGTACTTTGAATTGTTCTTGCTATGCCCCACATCGTGAAGGCTTTTTTCCCTAATTGGAGTATGCGCTGTGGTCTTTTCAGTGAATAAATTGAAAGCAGGCCTGTTGCCGCAATAAATAAAGGGCGGAAGGTAACCAAGGTTTTCCATGTGCGGTCATAAGGGGCTGTCACATGTAGCCAATCTTCAGAACTTGCAGCAAGGTCGCTCCGTTGCTGCTCAATTCTGTTGAGTAATCGCTGTTTTTTTGCGGCAAGTAATTGGCGTTTATTTCTGGTCATTATCCTTACCTGCTAATGCACTTGCATCTTGGCTTAATTGCTCCCGTGTGGAGCTCAATAAGGTAGATTGCTTCGCTTTTTTGAGGGCCCAAATAGCAAAAATAATGGCGAGTAGAACTAAACATCCTGTTGTTATCGCCAGTGCTTGATAACGATAAACAGGGTCTACAGACCAAAAAATGAGTCCAATTAGACACATTAGACCAAAAGCAGTAAAAAGAAGCGCTAGCCCAACTAACAATAGCAGTTGGATAAAATTAACTTTTTCTTCTTCAAGCTCAACAGCAATGAGCTGAAGGCGAGTTTCAACAATATTAACGGTGATACTCGCGATACGCTGCAGTATTTCAAGGACCCCTTTACCGGGGCCCTGACGTTGTTGATTTTGTTCCATAAGTCATTAACGTTTCGCGAGAAGTACGCCAAGAACCACACCAACAGCAGCACCGATACCGATACCAGTCCATGGGTTTTCTTTGACATAGTTGTCTGCGCGGCCCGCAATTTCTTTAGTTTGTTCAGTGATCCTTTCAGTCGTTTGACCGAGTTTAGCGCGAGATGAGCAAAGTGCGTCTTTCGCTTTGGATTTCAAGCTTTCAATCTCTTCTTTCGATTTCTCGCCTGTATCATTCAATACAGCTTCAAGAGAGTCAGCTAACGCTTTGAGTTCTGCGCGTAGGCCTTCTGATGAATGATTTGATGACATGTAGAACCTCCTATCAATAGAAAAGAAACTTCACTGTATTAACAATAACCGTTTTTACATTAAGTGCAATGAGTTATTCAACAATAAATTGTGGGCTCAGAAAAAATGTAAAAAACAGTATTAAGGAAAATATTTTTATTTTCAGTGGTTTATCTTTGTTGGGGTGAGCCGAAATATTGAGAGGTAAAATTAAGTAAAAATGAAAATGCGAGAACAGGGCGTTCCCGCACGGAGGATTAATTTACTTTTTTATTTGAAAACTTTTTCTTGACGACAACGGCAATGCTACCAATTAGGCCAAGGATCAGTAGCCCTACAGGGATCAACATCAAAATATTCATAATATGATGTTCATATTGTAGGAAAATCGGGCTTTTACCAAAGCCATAACCAATCGCAGTCAAAATTAACACCCACAGTAAGCCACTTAACCAATTAAATACTTGGAAACGACCATTTTGCAAGCCTGCAAGGCCTGCGATAGTTGGAAGTAGTGTTCTGACAAAAGCTAAAAAACGGCCAATTAATAAGGCAGCGAGGCCATGACGGTGGAACAAGCCATAAGCGCGTTGGTGGTAGTGTTCAGGTAAGTGCGCTAGCCAGCCTTTAACAATTCGTGTGTTACCCAGCCATCGCCCTTGTATATAACCAACCCAGCAGCCTAAACTGGCACCAGCGGTTAAAATGACGATGGTGAGCGGATAACTTAACGCGCCTTTAGCGATGAGTACACCAACTAAAATCAATAAGCTATCACCAGGTAAAAACGCTGCAGGCAATACCCCGTTTTCAAGAAACAAGATAGCGAACAGCATGAAGTAAATCGACCACACTAACGCTGGGTTAGATAAGGTGACATAATCTTGGTGCCAAAGGGCGAAAAAAAGTTCTTTAACTAATTCCATTAATGTTTCCTAAACGGCAATAACAGCAACAAACTTGTTGTTGGGCAGGGAGAAATGGATTAAGTGAATGCCAAAGTGAAAGTAGTGTTTCCTCAGGCTGTTAGTGTAAAGCACGCTCACTTTAACAAAACAGAAAATAACTAAACAGCAAATTTTAAGCTTATTTTTAGAATTCATTTAAGTTTTGGTTTATTTTTACAATTTATCGTGTGGTATGTAACGATGTAAAGTGCTTAAAAACGGCGTTTAGCCTGTTTTTTTCTCAGAGTATGCGAAATATACTGGTTAATTTATCTTTTAATGTAAAAAAATAACGATAAAACAATAACGGCTAATTATTGCATTTTAAGACTATTTACCGTATCTTATCGCCATAGCAAAGGGGAGTAACTTCTTCTTGTCGGTTTATCGTCATTACGGTGTACATATTACACCCGGTAGCCGAGCACCACAGTTCCCTATTTTTGGGGTGTTTGTGTTGTAAGTGAGACCTTGCCAGAAGGCGGGGTTTGCTCATAATTTACAACCAAAAGAAATAACTTGTGGTTAACGAATTTTAAGCGGCTGATGTCTTCTGGATATCAGCCGTTTTTTGTTTTTAAGGGAAAGGAAAATGCACTCAGTTGGTAACCCAATTTTATGGGGTAGTTTTGCCGTTATTATTTTACTTATGTTACTCATTGATTTGTTCTGGCAAGGGAAACACAAAGGCCAAGCAATGTCGATGAAACAAGCTGCGGCTTGGAGTATTGTGTGGGTAACGCTTTCACTGCTCTTTGCAGCAGGCTTTTGGTGGTATCTTAATGAGAACGTAGGACGTGAGTTTGCCGATAGCCAAACCATGGCGTTCTTAACGGGTTATTTATTAGAAAAAGCATTAGCTGTCGATAACGTATTCGTCTGGTTAATGTTATTTAGTTATTTCGCGATCCCAGCCAATTTACAGCGTCGCGTGTTGGTTTATGGAGTATTAGGCGCTATCGTACTTCGTACGATTATGATTTTTGCAGGTAGTTGGTTAGTCACACAATTTAGCTGGATTTTATATGTATTTGGCTTGTTCTTGCTATTTACGGGTTTGAAAATGGCTTTTGCTAAAGAAGATGACTCGCCAATTACAGATAAACCGTTAGTAAAATGGGTTCGTTCTCATTTACGCATGACAGATGAATTACATGGTGAAAAATTCTTCATTAAACGTAATGGCATTTTATTTGCGACCCCACTTATTTTAGTACTGATCTTAGTTGAGATTAGTGATGTGATATTTGCAGTGGACAGCATACCCGCTATTTTTGCGGTAACAACTGACCCATTCATTGTTTTAACATCGAATTTATTTGCTATTTTAGGCCTGCGAGCCATGTACTTCTTGTTGTCTGGGGTTGCTGAGAAATTCTCAATGCTAAAATACGGTTTAGCGGTGATTTTAAGCTTTATCGGTATAAAAATGCTATTGATTGATATTTTCCACATCCCAACACCGATTTCATTGGGCGTGATTGCGTCAATCTTAGTCGTAACGCTAGTTATTAATGCTATTGTTAATAAACGCAACGAAGCAAAAAATTAATTTACCTTTTTCATTTTTTTCATTTTTTAAATCCTCTGCTGTAAAAGCAGGGGATTTTTTTTAACCCTCTGAAAACACTCAACCATTTTGTTCATGCCATTCTACTATAAGAAACAAAACTCTATTGAGATCACAGTTATGTAAAATGTTTGTTAAACAAAATCAATCATTGTGTATATTTTGAATAATTGCCTTTTCAGGCGACTATTATTCCTTATACTTGCTGTGCAAACACATTTAATTCCTAATAAAGATAAATAATATAGGTCTATTATGGATACAAATAAAACAGGGTTATGGCGAGTTATTAGCCAAGGTAGTCTAGTCAAGCAGATACTGGTTGGCTTGATAGCAGGTATTTTGCTTGCATGGTTATGGCCATCTGCTGCAAAAAATGTCGGGTTGTTAGGGGATTTATTCGTTAGTGCATTAAAGGCTGTTGCGCCTGTATTGGTATGGGTATTAGTGATGTCATCCATTGCTAACCACCGCCAAGGGCAAAAAACCAATATCAAACCCATACTGGTCTTATATATTTTGGGAACATTTTTTGCCGCGGTTGTCGCCGTTATTGGTTCTTTCCTATTTCCATCAAATTTAGTGTTAGTGGTCGGTGATACACAGCTAAATCCTCCGGGAAATATTGCTGAAGTGTTAAAAGGTTTGCTAATCAATATATTTGCGAACCCTATCGATGCACTGATTAAGGGCAATTATATTGGTATTTTAGCGTGGGCGATTGGGTTGGGTATTGCACTGCGCCATGCAAATGAAACCACAAAAAATTTAGTTCATGATTTTTCTAATGCAGTAACACAGCTGGTACGTGTTGTGATCCGCTTAGCGCCTTTAGGGATTTTTGGCTTGGTTGCTTCAACTATCGCAACGACAGGTTTTTCAACCTTAAAAGGTTATATCCACGTTCTCGCAGTTTTAATTGGCTGTATGTTGATCGTTGCTTTGGTTGTTAACCCACTGATTGTCTATTGGAAAATGAAGCGCAACCCATACCCATTAGTTTTAGCTTGCTTACGTGAAAGCGGGGTAACGGCATTCTTTACGCGTAGTTCCGCAGCGAATATTCCTGTGAATATGGGGATGTGCCGTCGTATGAATCTGCACGAAGATACCTACTCTGTTTCTATCCCATTAGGCGCAACCATCAATATGGCAGGCGCAGCGGTAACGATTACAGTGCTGACGTTAGCCGCGGTACACACTTTAGGTATTCCTGTTGATATCCCAACAGCATTACTATTAAGTGTAGTGGCCGCAGTCTGTGCGTGTGGCGCTTCTGGGGTTGCGGGCGGCTCACTGTTATTGATCCCATTAGCTTGTAACATGTTTGGTATTTCAAATGAGATTGCGATGCAAGTGGTTGCGGTTGGTGTGATGATTGGCGTGTTACAGGATTCAGTCGAAACAGCGCTTAACTCTTCAACTGACGTGTTATTTACTGCGGCTGTGTGCATAGCGGAAGATGAAAAACTGGCTAACGCTGAAGCACGGTTATCTCACCGCGATTAATTGTGTGAACCAAAAGAAGGGCAGGGACTGTGAAAGCAATCTCTGCCTTTTTTTGGGATATGTGATAAACCCTAGCGAAAATCCCGAACAACGGAGCAGAAAAATTAAAGCTGATACGCAATTTTCATACCTTGCTCGATAGCGCGGCGCGCATCCAGCTCCGCGGCGACATCAGCACCACCAATAACATAGGCATTAATCCCACGTTCTGCTAATTGTACTTTTAATGGGCGGTAAGGCTCTTGCCCTGCACATAAAATCACATTATCAACGGGAAGGCACTGGATTTCATTTTGATAACGAATATGTAGTCCTTCGTTATCAACTCGCATATATTCAACACCATTTAGCATCTGCACGCCCCGCTTCATTAGGGATAAGCGATGCACCCAACCGGTTGTTTTACCAAGGCCCGCCCCGACTTTACTGTTTTTACGCTGTAATAAGTACAATTGGCGAGCTGATGACATAAGGGATTTTTGTGGGGGAAATACGCCACCTTTTGAATGGATCGTGGTGTCAATATTCCACTCCTTATTAAATAGTGATGAATCTAAACTGCTACTTTTTCCTTCTTGGGTTAGCAACTCGGCAACATCAAAACCAATCCCCCCAGCCCCAATAATGGCGGCACTTTTCCCCACTGAACGTTGTTTGGTGATGACATCGATATAAGAAATGACTTTATGGTGGTCAACCCCTTCGAGCTGGATCTTTCGTGGAACGACACCCGTTGCAATAATGACCTCATCAAATCCAGATAAACAGTCAACATCGGCTTGTTGTTCAAGGCGCACATCAACATTTAATAGTTCCAGTTGTCGGCAGAAGTAACGAATAGTTTCATGGAATTCTTCTTTACCGGGGATTTGCTTCGCGAGGTTAAATTGCCCACCTATGTGGTTAGACTTTTCAAACAAAGTGACGCGATGCCCACGTTTTGCTGCATAAATTGCACAAGATAACCCGGCAGGCCCTGCGCCAACAATTGCGACAGATTTGCTCTGTGGGGCTTTTTCGTTAGGGTAATCCATTTCCCTAACGGCTTGTGGGTTAACCAAACAACTGGCGAGTTTTCCACTAAAGATAAGGTCGAGACAGGCTTGATTACAACCAATGCAGGTATTGATTTCATCAGCTCGATTTTCTGCTGCTTTACGGACAAATGCTTCATCAGCAAGAAACGGCCGAGCCATTGAAACCATATCTGCTTGATGATTGGCAATAATATGTTCTGCAACAAAGGGGTCATTGATGCGATTTGTGGTTATCAGCGGAATATTCACTTTTCCCATTAATTTTTGCGTAACCCAACTAAACGCACTACGGGGAACTTGTGTTGCTATCGTAGGTACTCGAGCTTCGTGCCAACCAATACCCGTGTTGATCATACTGGCACCTGCGTTTTCAATTTGTTTGGCAAGAAATTCAACTTCTTCCCATGTTGAGCCTTCTTCGACTAAATCCAACATGGAAAGTCGATAAATAATGATAAAGTTTTCCCCAACGGCTTCCCGTATTTGTCGCACGATTTCAATGGGAAAGCGAATTCGGTTTATGTAACTCCCACCCCATTCATCAGTTCTATGGTTGGTACGCTTGGTAATGAATTGGTTAATTAAATAACCTTCGGAACCCATAATTTCAACACCATCATACCCAGCTTGCTGAGCTAGCTTGGCTGTTGTCACGAAGTCATCAATCGTTTTTTCAACTTCATCAGTTGAAAGTTCTCGAGGGGCGAAAGGAATAATTTCTGCTTGAATAGGGCTTGGCGCAACTAATTTAGGGTGCAGCCCATAACGCCCTGCATGCAAGATTTGTAAGGCGATTTTACCATCTGCTTGGTGGACGGCATCCGTGATTTGTTGATGAAATGAAAGCTGGTTTTTATCGTTTAATACCGCGCCATGAGCGGTAAGCGCCCCTTCTGGATTGGGGGCGATACCACCGGTAATGATGAGGCTGACACCATTTTCAGCGCGTAGGCGGTAAAAATGTGCTAGCCGCTCACTGCCTTGTGGGTGTTCTTCAAGCCCAGTATGCATTGAACCCATCAAGATGCGATTTTTTAGGACGGTATGGCCTAAATCAAGTGGGGTAAAAAGGTGTGGGAAATTGCTCATTATTATACTCCCATTCGGGATTTCATTAACAGGTCAGATGAGTTAACTGTAGCGTAATGAAGGGGTAATTTGGTAAAGATGTTAAAATTTTGTGATTTTTATCATATGTTTTCGGTTAAATAGCTGAGTGTCATAAAAAAATAGGTGTTTTTTTGTTTTTATGTCATAAAAAGAGATTAAAAAAAGAAACACACAGCATAAAGAGCAATATAGGGAAACCATGATGAAAGAGATTTGCCAAGCTATTACTTTAGAAGGTGAATACGTTCGCCTTGAACCTCTATCTCACCAATATGACGTCGAACTGGCAGATATCATTCGGCGAGATGGGCTGCATAATTTGTGGTATGCCTTAGTGCCTGAGCCTGAGCATTTCTCTCAAGATGTGGAAAAGCGCCTAGAAAATTTCCAGAAAAAGGAATGCTTACCTTTTGTGGTGATCGATAAACGAAGCGATAAACCAGTGGGTATTACTTCTTATAACCGTGTGGACCATGCAGTAAGGCGGGTTGAAATCGGGGCCACTTGGTATGGAATAGAGGTGCAACGTACCGCATTAAATACAGAGGCTAAATATTTGCTGTTAAAACATGCCTTTGAGGAATTAGACTGCGTTGCAGTGGAGTTTCGTACACATTTTTTAAATAGCCAAAGTCGCCGTGCCATTGAACGTTTAGGGGCTAAGCTCGATGGTATCTTGCGTAATCATATGAAAACTAAAACGGGTGAACTGCGTGATAGCTGCGTATATAGCATTATCGAGTCAGAATGGCCGTCGATAAAACACCACTTAGAATGGCAGATGGTAAAACCGCGCTAAGGCTAGGTGTGGGGAAATAGCCCACCGAAAGGTGGGCAATGTTAGCTATAAATACTCATGCATTGGTTTGGTCATAAATACATTATTTGGCATTTTTTCTGTGGTGGTATAGCCTGCTGGGCTATTAATCAGTGCAGGAATGCGGTTCACTAAATTTGCACAGGTTAATTCTACGGTTGCTGGGTTATTCACCTCAATTGAGGTGTCGGGTTCACCAATTAACTGCCAGCTATTTTTATCACACTCATCCGCTGTTAAGATTTTCCCAATACACTCTGTTTCGAGGGTAATACCTTCTGCGGTTTCGGTGATCACCACTGCAGATAAGCCTAAGACATCCCCTTTTTTAACAGTCATTTTGAGCGTTTCGGAGTAAATATCTTGCTGGGCAATTTGCGGTACACAGCGCTGAGTTTGGCTGGTGATCGTTAACCCAAGGCGGCTACATAGCCAGCCGTTTTGTGTCCACATATACGGTGGTGCATATTCACCGCTTTCGATTTTCTGCGAAATAACATCGTAAGGTAAGTCATTATAGTTACCAATTTGTTTGTCGAACTCATCAACAGTTAAACCCGCACCGTGACCGACAGCAAGAGCGATACCGTAATCTTCAACGTTATAGCAGCTAGAACCTTTAATTTTCACCAATTTGTGCATGGAGCCTGCTAAGGTGTCAATGAGTACGCCCCAATACATATCAGGGTAGCCACTGCCCGCAAGAGTACAATTGTTTTCTTTGGCTAATGCATCAAGCTTTTGTGTAATTTCAGGTGATGAATTCCATGGGTAAAGAGCTTCTTCTCCGGTTGAAATGGCGTTTACACCATGACGAGCAAATAGGGAGAATGCGTCTTCTAAATCAGCCATGGTACTCAATGTTGCGATGATGCCAACATCAGGCTTTAAGGTTTCGAGGGTTTTATCTGCTTCATGTAGCGGTTGTACTTTTACCCCTGTTGGCGTCGTTCCTGCAATTTCACCTATATCTTTGCCAATAACGGCTTCATTGATATCAAAAGCCGCCACAACTTCAGCACCATGCTCTTGCAAGTAACGGATCAAAAATTTACCCATTTTTCCGCAACCATATTGAACTGCACGTACTTTTTTCATCATTATTGTCCTATATGCGAATTATCTATAGACCATATTGTGAGATTTGAATATAAAAAATATTGTTCTATATCAATTGTTTGAATAAAGAATTTTTAATAAAATTGATTGCAATTATGATGTTGTTTTTATTGTTAATTTGATATTGGTGAGAGTTAAATATAGATAAAGTGCGAGAAAGTGATTTAAATAAAAAATAGCAGGGCTCATTAAAATTGCAAAAAACGACGTTCGAATGATAGTAATAGCCTGTGCTATCGCATTGAATTATAAGAAAGGTAACTAGGTTGAACACAATTTCATCATACGGTTTCGAAACACTAGACCTAAGCTAAAACTACACGTATAATCCTCTCCACTTTGGCCCCTTAGCTCAGTTGGTTAGAGCAGTCGACTCATAATCGATTGGTCACTGGTTCAAGTCCAGTAGGGGCCACCAAATTTTAGCTGTTAAATCAGCGCATTAAGCCACTTCTTAGCAAGTGGCTTTTTTGTTTTTCTAAAACATATCACGCTAATGACTCACCAAAATACTTTTGTAATTCATCTCGGCTTTTAATTTCTTGTTAATCCGTATACTTACTGGCTTTTTGAAGCTATGTGATGGATGTTGTAATCCTTTTTGTGACCTAAAAATTGAAATCATTTTTATATTCTTTTACTTTTTCTTCAGGAGCATTCCAATCACCATCGAATACAGTGTAAGTAATATATCCTTTGTCGAGGTATCCAGTATCCGAATTATCATTTCTCATTTTTAATGCTTCAGGATTAATGAATTGCTTAGTTTTTCCTTCGGCGGTTATTTCATATAAAACTTGTGGTGAAACGGTATATTCGTTTTCAATAAACTTTACGCCTTTAATTTTATCTTTAGGCAGTGCAGGGTAATTAATGCTTAATCCTGATCTCGCTGGAAGTACTTTCTCGCCAGCCTACCATTTTTTATTTAAATTATCAACGAGATCAACAATATAAGTGACTGAATCAGGCCAATATTTTTGGGTGCTAGGCCAACCTGATTTTATTTCTTCTTCAGTCATAATATAACCAATACTTGCGGCTATCGCTGGGTAGCCAAGACGTACAGCGCGAGCTGCGGCTGAGACCGTTCCTGAATTAAGTTGCGAGGCTCCGGTATTTGGGCCATCGTTGACTCCAGAAATTACAAGGTCTGGTGGTGTTTCCCGTAATAATCCCTGCAAACCAAAATCCAGTGAATCTGCAGGAGTACCAGGGAAGCAATAAGTACGCTCATCGACTTTTTTAACATCAAACTCTTTCCCTGCTTTGAATGTAATAGCAGTCCCTATTCCGCTTTGATTTGTTGCTGGACCGACAAGCCAAACATCATAACCTTTTGCATCTAATTGAGACTTTAATTCAGTTAGGCCAAATGCCTCACATCCATCGTCATTAACTAATAAAATACGCATTTTATCGTTGCTGGCTTGAGCTTGAAGTCCTAATAACGTTAATAAACTAATAGCTAAAATTGTTTTTTTCATTTTGCCCCTCGACACATGATTAGTGGTATTAAAATATATTGAATTTATAATCAAAAATAATATCTGCGGCGATAGCATTTCTTCGAATATAGTGGCCACTATCATCAAAAACAGGCTGTACGCGGTTTCCTTGTACTTGATATAACCAAGCTTTGGTTAATTTAGTAAATATCGTAAAGTTTTTTAAGCTTGGATCACTAGGTTGCCAAGCATTGATGAGATTAATCTCACCTGTTTTAATTTTATTATTTTTAAAATCAAACTGACCGTAATTTAATTGTACTGCAGAATAAAAATCTTCAGCATATTTATAATCAATAAGCCCTGTTAGAGCTAATTCACCATCACGCTGATAGTGATAAGCGGCAGATGACATAGGCTCAATACGCCAACGTGCATTTCTCAAAGGATGCCTGTCAAAATAACCGAGTGACCCGTCATTTTTTGAAGCATCAGTATAGCCAATACCCAGTTTCATACCTAAGGCATCATGTTACCATCTAACAGTACCTTCATAGACCCAAGAGGTGCCATTAGCGGCCTGCTGTGCGGAGGGCATATCTTTATATAATTCTAAAGGGACATTACCAAAAGCTTGGAACCCAAGAGTGATATTAGAATAAGGCATATAGCTTAGTTCAAGAACATGACGGTCAATGAAATCTTTCGCATAGCCATAATTATAACTGGCAGTGAGTTCTTTTGTTTTATAGTTGATACCACCCGCTGCGATATATTCAACAGGGGTTTTATTTGCACTATGGAATTTTTCTTTATTCGGGGTAAAGCGTTCCATAACTCTATCAACATATAGCGTATCGATTGAAAAATCCTGATATTTCAATGTGCCATCGAAAGAAACGCCTCATGGTTCAGGGCCAGCAACCAGTGGGGCAACACCTTTTAAGCGTTATAAATTATGGCCTTATTTAGGCGGTGTTAGAACTCCACTGACTGTGTCATGCCTAGTCATACACAGCAACCAAATAGTATTCGCTCCCAATATGTTAGTGTCATTGATATTGCCCCTACAATTTTAGATGCAGCGGGAACTTCATTTACAACAGAGGTTGATGGGGGAAAACAAATTCCTGTGGCAGGTAAATCTTTCTTGGGAACACTAAATTCGGATGACGCAAAAACCCGTGACGTGCAGTATTTTTAACTGCGTAGTCAGCGAGCTATTACTCAAGGAGACTGGAGAGCTGTCGCATTACACCGTTACAACACCAGCTATGATGATGACCAATGGCAACTGTTCAATACAGCAGAAGATTTTTCTGAATCAACCGACTTAGCGAAAAAGTACCCAGAAAAACTGAAAGCATTGCAGCAATTATGGGGGGATGAAGCAAGAAAATATAGCGACCCAGCGGTCGTGGATCCTTCTGAGTTCTTCTACAACTTTAATCGTATGGAAGATGGTTTTATCAGCGATTAAACTGATAAATTCACTGTTATTGTTAAAATAGCCACAAGAATTGCTTTGTGGCTATTTCTATTGAGCGAGTATTGTTAATGTGTTTTTCATATTTTATTGATCTCAAGTGAAGTTTTTTTTATGTCTTCGCGGGAAAATATCCTCAGTGTATTAAGAGGGTGCACGAGTGAAAAACGGTATACAGTTACGCATCAAAGGGAAAGTGCAAGGTGTAGGTTTTCGCCCCTATGTTTGGCAATTAGCGCATCAATGCCAACTTTTAGGTGATGTGTGTAATGATGCTGAAGGGGTGCTGATTCGTTTATGTACTGATTCGGATCCCACTGAATTTACTCAGTTATTGTACCAACACTGTCCACCGTTAGCCCATATAGAAAGTATTGAACTGCAACCTTTTCAATGGGATAAATTACCCGACGCATTTACTATTCGCCGTAGTGGCGAAGGTAAAATGGATACTCAAGTCATCCCAGATGCTGCTACTTGTGATGCATGCCAACAAGAGCTTTTTGCTCCATCGAATCGACGTTTTCATTACCCGTTCACAAACTGCACGCATTGCGGCCCTCGCTTCACGATTATTCGTCGTATGCCTTATGATAGGCCCAATACTGCAATGGCCGATTTTCCTTTGTGTCCTAATTGCTTAGTGGAATATCAATCCCCCGCAGATAGGCGTTTTCACGCACAACCCAATGCCTGTGCGGTGTGTGGTCCTGAAATTAAATTGTGCGACCCATCAGGAAAAATGATCGCAAATAAAGAGAATGCATTAGTCTTGGCAGTTCAGCAGTTATTGGCCGGGAAAATTGTTGCTATTAAAGGGATTGGCGGTTTTCATCTTGCTTGTGATGCAAGTAGTGATGAGGCGGTAGAAGCTTTACGAGGGCGTAAATGCCGCCCAACCAAGCCGCTGGCGGTTATGATCCCATCACTGAATTGGTTAGAGCAGCACAATATGCCGCTGAGTGATGGCTTACGTGCATTATTAAAAAGCTCTGCCGCTCCGATAGTATTGATTAAAAATTGGAAAAACCCTGTATTAAGCCAATATATTGCGCCAAATCTAGCGGAAATCGGTGTTATGTTGCCTTCTAACCCATTGCAACACCTATTGATGGCACAAGTTAATCGCCCATTAGTGATGACGTCAGGAAATGCATCAGGGAAGCCCCCTGTGTTGAGCGAGCAAGCTGCGCTGGTTGATTTAGCCAATATCGCCGATGTTTGGCTCACTCATAACCGCGATATTGTCCAACGTGCAGATGACTCATTGGTGCGTTATCATGATGGACAAGCGGAAATGCTCCGCCGTGCACGGGGCTATGTCCCTGATGCGATTGATTTACCTGAAGGGTTTGAAAATTCCCCATCAATACTGGCTTTAGGGGCTGATCTTAAAAATACCTTTTGTTTATTGCGAGACAAAAGTGCAGTCATGAGCCAACACCTAGGCGACCTTGATGATATGGATATTTTTGAGCAATATCAGTCTGCGATTGCATTATTTGAATCTATTTATCGTTTTACGCCAACCGCTATAGTCTCTGATATGCATCCTAATTATGTGAGTACGCGCTATGGCGAGGCGTTATCACAGCAATTACGGATCCCATTGATAAAAGTGCAGCATCATCATGCACATATTGCTGCGGTAATGGCTGAGCATGGTTTGCCATTAAATGGAAGTAAAGTCATTGGGTTAGCTTTGGATGGTTTGGGGTATGGGGATGACCACCGGCTATGGGGAGGTGAATGCTTACTAGTGGATTATAAATCCAGTCAATATCTAGGAGGCTTGCCCCCAGTTGCACTGCCGGGAGGGGAATTAGCTTCTCGGCAGCCATGGCGTAATTTCCTTGCGCATTGTTTACAATTTGTTCCCCAGTGGCAAAAGCAAGAGAGCGCCGCTTATTTAATGTCATTTCCTTGGCAAGGCTTACAAAAGGCGATTGAGAAAGGAATTAATAGCCCAACGGCTTCATCTACTGGGCGGCTTTTTGATGCGGTTGCTGCAGCGTTAGGTATTTGTACGGCACAAACCAGTTGGGAAGGAGAGGCTGCTTGCCAACTGGAAGCGATTGCCATGAAATCACCCGTGAGCGTACATCCGGTCACTATGCCATTAGTGGATCAACAATTAGATTTACATACATTTTGGCAACAATGGATAGCGTACTGTGCGCCTAAACCACAACGGGCACATGCCTTTCATGTGGCATTAGCGCAAGGTTTTGCTGAGCTAGCACGGAAGTCAGCGAATCAATATGGTACTAAGACAATTGTTTTGTCAGGTGGCGTGACCCATAACCAATTATTGAGAAAACTATTAGTGAATAACCTATCTGAGTTCGATGTGCTATATGCAAAACAATTTCCCATGGGAGATGGTGGGCTATCATTGGGGCAAGTCGCTATCGCTTCTGCGATGTTGAAAAATTAATCTATTACTAATGGGCAGTATTATATTTATAGGGTTGTATACCGACCTGTTTTTTCAGCTTTTCATTTTAATAGATTATATTTTATTTTTGATATTGATTCTTATTTAACATATTTGTTTTTATATTAATGATTGGGTTGTTATTAATACACCTATTCCGCTTAATTAATTATATTAAGACAATGAGTTTAAGTATCACAATGAAAAATAAATGCTTTTTTATTTTAAATGATGTGATGTATAACGCAGTATTGAAAATAAAATCTATTTATTTATATTTTAATTTTTGTTTCAGTACGGGTTACTGAATCGATTTTTCTAGCAAATATATAAAAAAAATAAAATTTCTTGTTGCCTTTTGATGAAGATCAAATGATTTAGGAGCGGTAGGAATAGGATCTTATTTTATATTTATACATCAGGTTACTTAAATAAGAATTTATTTCATTAGAGTTAGTTTTGTTTGCTTCTTAAATAGATAAATACAAGCAAAAAGCGTATTCATCATTTGTGCATAGGGCTTTGTGGTATTTATAACTTTAAGATAATAAACAAAAATTCTCTCCTAGTGAATAGGTTTTAAGCCACCCATAATAATAGGAAAAAAGAATGATAGGAGATAACTCTATTATTTCTTCGCATGGCATTAACCGCCGTGATTTTATGAAGTTATGTACAGCACTGGCTGCGACAATGGGATTAAGCGGGAAGGCTGCTGCCCAAATTGCGGAATCTATTAGTGACCCAGCTCGACCTCCTGTCATTTGGATTGGCGCCCAAGAGTGTACGGGGTGTACGGAATCTTTGCTGTGTTCAACCCATCCAACTTTGGAAAATTTAATTCTCGATACCATCTCATTGGAATACCACGAGGTGTTGTCTGCCGCCTTTGGTGAGCAAGTTGAGCAAAATAAACATGATGCAATTGAAAAGTACAAAGGAAAATATGTTTTAGTTGTCGATGGTTCTATCCCATTGAAAGATGGTGGTATTTACTGCATGGTGGCGGGGAAACCGATTGTTGAGCATATTCGTGAAGTGGCTGAACACGCTGCGGCTGTGATTGCGATAGGTTCTTGCGCTTCGTGGGGCGGTGTTGCTGCGGCAGGTGATAACCCAACAGGAGCTGTGGGTTTAGATCAAGTCATTAAAGATAAAACCGTTATTAATATTCCAGGCTGCCCGCCTAATCCACACAACTTCCTTGCGACGGTCGCACACTTAATTACGTTTAATCGCCCACCAAAATTGGATAGCAAAAATCGCCCAATGTTCGCGTACGGTCGATTAATTCATGAACACTGTGAACGTCGCCCTCATTTTGATGCGGGCCGCTTCGCAAAAGAGTTCGGTGATGATGGCCATCGTGAAGGTTGGTGTTTATACCATTTAGGTTGTAAGGGACCTGAAACGTACGGTAACTGCTCCACATTGCAATTCTGTGATGTTGGCGGTGTCTGGCCTGTGGCAATTGGTCACCCTTGTTATGGCTGTAATGAAGAAAATGTAGGGTTCCATAAAGCTATCCACCAACTAGCAAGTGTTGAAAACCCAACACCACGTGTGGATAAACCGGATGTGAATAACCGCGAAGGTGGCCAAATTTCATCTACAGCTGTGGGGTTAATTGGTGGTGTTGTCGGGTTAGTGGCTGGGGTTAGCGTGATGGCGGTACGTGAATTAGGTCGTCAAAAACGCCAACAAGATACTGACTCACGGGGAGAATAACCGTGAATAGACGAAATTTTCTTAAACTCTCCGCTGGGGGAGCATTACTTGCGGGAAGTTCACCCAGCTTGGCGGGGCCTGAAAACCGCCCGCCAATTCCTAATTCTTTGGGGATGCTATATGACTCGACCCTGTGTATTGGGTGTCAGGCGTGCGTGACAAAATGCCAAGATATTAACCACCCAGAACGTAACCCGGTCGGGGAACAAACTTGGTCAAATAATGACAAACTCACCCCTTATACCAACAATATTATTCAGGTTTGGAGCAGTGGAACAGGCGTTCATAAAGACCAAGAAAAAGACGGTTATGCCTACATTAAAAAGCAATGCATGCATTGTGTTGACCCTAATTGCGTGTCGGTTTGCCCTGTTCAAGCGCTGAAAAAAGACCCAAAAACCGGCATTGTTCATTACGATGCCAGCGTATGTACTGGTTGCCGTTATTGCATGGTGGCGTGTCCATTTAATATCCCGAAATATGCCTACGATGACAAATTTGGTGCAATTCATAAGTGCGAGTTATGCAACCAAAAAGGTGTCGAACGTTTAGACAAGGGCGGTTTGCCCGGTTGTGTCGAAGTTTGCCCAACGGGCGCAGTAATTTTCGGGACGCGTGAAGAATTACTCGCGGAAGCCAAAAAACGCTTAACACTCAAAGTGGGGGATGAGTACGGCTACCCAAGACAAACCTTACACAGCAATGACCCAAATGTGATTAAAGTGCCGAAATATGAGTCCCATGTTTATGGCGAACTTGAAGGCGGTGGTACACAAGTCATTGTTCTTTCCGGTGTGCCATATCAAAACCTTGGGCTACCTGAATTGGAGCAGTTGTCCACAGGGGCGCGTTCTGAATATGTGCAGCACACGCTTTACAAAGGCATGGTACTGCCATTGGCCGCGTTGGCAGGGCTGAGTTTCTTGGTGTATCGCAATACCAAGAATGACAAACACGAAGGAGATGACTCAAATGACGACGCATCATAAAGAGCAGCCGCTAGGCGGGCGTTTAGTCAGTTGGCCAATCATGGTCTTTGGGCCCTTAGTGCTGATTTGTGTCATCTTGATAGTTAAACGCTTGGTCTTCGGCTTAGGCTCAGTTTCTGACCTAAATGGTGGCTATCCTTGGGGGATCTGGATTGCTTTTGACTTGCTGATTGGAACCGGTTTTGCTTGTGGCGGTTGGGCGCTGGCTTGGGCGGTGTATGTATTTAACCGCGGTGAATATCACCCGTTAGTGCGCCCTGCATTATTAGCCAGTTTGTTCGGGTACTCTCTCGGTGGCTTGTCTATCACTATTGACGTAGGTCGTTACTGGAACTTGCCTTATTTCTACATCCCCGGTTTCTTTAACACCAACTCAGTGCTGTTTGAAACCGCAGTGTGTATGACGATTTATATCGGTGTGATGGCATTGGAATTTGCCCCTGCACTGTGTGAGCGCTTTGGTTGGAAGGTTTCGTTAAAGCGACTGAATAAAGCGATGTTTTTTATTATTGCTCTTGGCGCATTACTGCCGATGATGCACCAATCGTCTATGGGTTCATTGATGATTTCGGCGGGGTATAAAGTCCACCCTATTTGGCAAAGTTATGAAATGCTGCCACTACTCTCATTACTGACTGCATTCATTATGGGCTTTTCCATCGTCATTTTCGAAGGGTCATTACTCCAAGCCGCGTTGCGGGGGCAAGGCGCTGATGAACGGCCGCTGTTTGTTCGTATCACTCGGATCTTGCAGGTATTGTTAGTGCTGTTCTTGGTCTGCCGTTTCGGTGAACTAATTTATCGGGGCAAGTTGCACCATATCTTCAATACCGATTTCTACGCCATGATGTTCTGGATAGAAACCGCATTAATGGTTTTCCCATTGATTATTTTCCGCATGCCATCATTGAGAAATGATTCACGATGGTTATATGCAAGCGGTTTGAGCATGTTGATTGGGGCTGCCATGTGGCGGATGAGCTATTCCCTCGTTGCATTCAACCCAGGGGGCGGATATGACTATTTCCCAACAACAGAAGAACTTTTAATTTCAATAGGTTTTGTGGCAATAGAGGTATGCGCTTATATCTTATTGATCCGCTTATTACCTGTTATTCCAGCATTGAAAAAAACAACGATGAGCCATTCAGAGGCCCGAGGTAAAGCATGAGCCAACGTATAACAATAGACCCAGTCACTCGTATCGAAGGTCACTTACGTATTGATTGTGAAATTGAAGATGGAAAAGTCACCAAGGCTTGGGCTTCAGGCACGATGTGGCGTGGTATGGAAGAGATAGTCAAAGGGAAAGACCCCCGTGATGCATGGATGATTATGCAGCGCATTTGTGGGGTTTGTACCACGGTGCACGGTATTGTGTCGGTACGCACTATTGAAAGCGCTTTAAATATTGATGTGCCAGTGAATGCGCAGTATATCCGTAATATGATTTTAGCCGCGCACACCATTCAAGACCATATTGTCCATTTTTATCAATTATCTGCATTAGATTGGGTGGATATCACCTCTGCATTGAATGCAGACCCAAATAAAGCAGCAGAAATCTTGAACGGCGTTTCGACGTGGCCATTGAATAGCCCAGAAGAATTCACGCGAGTTCAAGATAAAATTAAAAAACTGGTTGCCAGTGGGCAATTGGGTATTTTTGCCAATGGGTATTGGGGGCACCCAGCGATGAAATTGTCGCCGGAGGTGAACTTAATCGCCGTAGCTCACTATTTACAAGCCCTTGAATGTCAGCGAGATGCCAACCGAATTGTAGCGTTATTAGGGGGGAAAACACCGCATATTCAAAACCTTGCCGTTGGTGGTGTCGCAAACCCTATTAACCTTGATGGTGTCGGGGTTCTGAACCTCGAGCGTTTGATGTATGTAAAATCCTTTATTGACCGTTTAGGGGATTTCATTGAGCAAGTGTATAAGATTGATGCCGCAGTGATTGCTGCGGGCTACCCTGAATGGCTCGAAGTCGGCCAAGGCGCAAAACATTACATGTGTATGCCTGAAATGCCAATGGACGGTAAAAATGGGAGTTTCCTATTACCGGGTGGTTATCTGGAAAACAGCGATTTTAGTACTTATCGCCCCATTACTAGCCATATGGATGAGTATTTGATCAACGGCATCAAAGAAAGTAGCAAACATGCATGGTACAAAGAAAATGAGCCACAGGCTCCATGGGAAGGCACCACCAACCCAGATTACACGGGCTGGGACGATGACGGTAAATACTCATGGGTAAAAGCCCCAACTTTTTATGATAAAACCGTCGAAGTCGGGCCGCTTGCTGACTTGTTGTGTAAATTAGCGGCAAAACATGAGCCGACAGAAAAACACTTTAATGATGTGGTAAACCTGTACCAAACACTGACAGGCAATACGATTAGTGTGGATCAACTGCATTCAACATTGGGCCGAATTATCGGACGTAGTGTTCGCTGCTGTGTGCTGAATGAAACTCTGTCTATTCAATGGCAAGCGCTGGTCGATAACATAGGAAAAGGCGATTACACCACCTTTGTAAAACCCGTATTCCCTGAAAATGCCACTATTAAAGGTGTTGGTTTTGGGGAAGTCCCACGTGGTTTATTGTCGCACTGGGTTGTGATCAAAGACGGTAAAATTGAAAATTACCAAGCGGTAGTGCCATCCACTTGGAACTCAGGCCCGCGTAACTTCAATGATGAGCCAGGCCCTTATGAGCAAGCATTGGTAGGAACTCCTGTCGCTGATCCCGCTAAACCCCTTGAAGTGGTGCGAACCATTCACTCATTTGACCCTTGTATGTCTTGTGCTGTGCACATTGTTGACCCAGAAGGTGGCGAAGTCACTAAGGTTAAGGTGCTGTAATGCGTATTTTAGTTTTAGGTGTTGGCAATATATTGCTGAGCGATGAAGGGATTGGGGTACGCATCGTTGAGGCTTTAGAGCAGCGCTATCACCTGCCTGAATGCGTGGAAGTGCTAGATGGTGGAACGGCGGGAATGGAATTGATTGGCCCGATGGCAGATAGAGACCATTTGATCATTGCTGATGTTGTGTTATCGAGCCAGCAGGCTGGCTCGATTTTAGTCTTGCGCGATGACGAAGTTCCTGCACTGTTTACGCGTAAAATCTCCCCGCATCAACTCGGTTTATCAGATGTGCTATCCGCTTTGCATTTAACCGATGAATTCCCACAGCGGCTAACATTAGTTGGCGTTGTGCCTGGATCCCTCGAACCGCATATCGGTTTGACGGCAATAGGGCAGGCCGCTTTAGAGCCAGCTTTACAAAAGGTTATTGAGGTTTTGCGAAGCGAAGGCTTGGAAATCATAGCGAAAGAAGAGAGTTTGCATGCCGGATGACATCTTAGGTTATGAAACTAACCCTCGGCCTCTAGTTGAGGCCGCATTTACGCGAGTTGCTGAACAATCGATGCATGATTTGTCATTTTTGCATCCGGCTATGCCTGTGCACGCCAGTGAGTTTGCTCTGTTTGAAGGGCAATGGGTGGGCGTGGTGATCACGCCTTGGATGCTCAGCGCGATTATTCTACCGGGGCCTGAACAATACTGGCCTCGTCGCGTGGTCGGTGACAAGGTTGGGCTAATCCTCCCCTATGGTGAAATGACGTATACCGTGGGGGAATTAGACGGCTTGACCCAATATTTTGCTTGCTCATTAATGTCGCCATTAGAAAAGAAACTGACACCAGAACAAGGTATTCACCTAACGGATGATTGCCAGCGAATATTGTTATCGCTTCCAGTGAGTGACCCAAATATTCCTCAAGCACCTGAACGTAGAGCATTGTTTGCCCGCCACTTAAGGGGGCAGGATGCATGAGGTTTCGTTATGCCAAAGTACGATAGAAATTATTGAACAGCAGGCGAAAAAAAATGCAGTTAACCGAGTCACCGCTGTTTGGCTTGAAATCGGTGCGCTCTCTTGTGTTGAAGAGAGTGCCTTTCGCTTCAGTTTTGACGTCGTTTGTCGTGGGACGGTTGCAGAAGGCTGCCAGCTCCACATTATTTACCAGCCCGCACAAGCATGGTGTTGGGATTGCAGTGAAATAGTGGAAATAGATAGCCACCAATCGGTTTGTCCATGCTGTCAGGGGTTGAATCTGAAAGTGGAAAGTGGGGAGCGTTTACGCATCAAAGAGTTGGAAGTGGAATAGCTTTTTGAGGTGAGCTTGAGGTGTATCAACCAGACTCTATGGATTATGTATTAATCTAATTTAACAATTTAGCTGTTGGGAGTGAAACTTATGTGCAGTACTTGTGGATGTGCATCGGGAGAGCGCAAAATCGAGGGTGATGACCATCACGGCCATGCTCACGACCACCATCACGATCATCATCACGACCATGACCACCATCACGGCCATGATCACGACCATCACCATGATCATGAACCTCACGGGCAAACGGTGATCATTCATCACCATTACTATCATCAAGGTGATGTTCACAACCACTATCACCAATATGAACCCGCACCTGCTGAAAGCAAATCTAAAAAGCATAAACACAAACATAAGCACAAACATATTTACCAAACCGCAGAGGCAAGTTTTAAACCGGCTGGCGAACATCATGACCTTGATTATGGACACGGTGAAGCGGGTACCCATGCACCGGGGATCAGCCAAAAACGCATGCTACAAATCGAGATGGATGTATTAGATAAAAATAACCATCTGGCAGAGCATAACCGTGAAGATTTTAACCAGAAGAATATTTTAGCGCTAAACCTCGTTTCTAGCCCCGGTTCAGGGAAAACCACGTTGTTAACAGAAACGTTGTTAAGGCTGCGTGACAAAATCAATTGTGCAGTGATTGAAGGTGACCAACAAACTACCAATGATGCACAGCGGATCCGCGAAACGGGTGTGCCTGCGATTCAAGTGAATACAGGAAAAGGCTGCCACCTAGATGCACAAATGGTGCACGATGCAACAGCGCGTTTAGAGTTAGCCGATAACAGCTTATTATTTATTGAAAATGTGGGGAATTTAGTTTGTCCTGCTAGCTTTGATTTGGGCGAGCGCCATAAAGTGGCGGTGCTGTCGGTCACGGAAGGGGAAGATAAACCCCTCAAATACCCACATATGTTTGCGGCAGCAGATATCATGTTATTGAATAAAATTGACTTATTGCCATACCTGAATTTTGATGTCGAAGCCTGTATTGCTAATGCCAAACAGGTGAATCCCAATATCCAAGTTATCCAAGTGTCTGCGACATGCGGCGAAGGGATGGATGCATGGCTGGCATGGTTGGAGACACAGCTATGTGCTTAGGTATTCCGGGCAAAATAGTTGCCGTTGGTGAAGACATTCACCAACTCGCTCAAGTGGATGTTTGTGGTGTAAAACGCGATGTGAATATTGGCCTCATTTGTGAAGGAGAAACCGCTGATTTATTAGGCCAATGGGTATTGGTACACGTCGGTTTTGCCATGAGTATCATCAATGAAGAAGAAGCGCAATCCACTTTGGATGCGTTAACCGCGATGAGCCAGCTAGACCACGAGGTCAGCGATTTTAGTGGTTTAAATGCAGGAGCGGCAGATGCAGTACGTCGATGAATTTCGCGACCCTGTTCTTGCAAAAGCGCTGTTGGCGCATATTCATCAACGGGTGAATGAAATACCCCAAGCGAAACGACGCCCATTACAACTCATGGAAGTCTGTGGTGGCCATACCCACGCGATTTTTAAGTTTGGTATTGACCAGTTATTACCCGCTGAAATTGAGTTTGTTCATGGGCCGGGTTGCCCTGTTTGTGTATTACCAATGGGACGCATTGATGGCTGTATCGAAATTGCGCAGCGCCCAGAGGTTATTTTTTGTACTTATGGCGATGCAATGCGTGTGCCGGGGGAAAAGGGGTCTTTACTCGACGCCAAACGCAATGGGGCGGATGTCCGTATCGTTTATTCACCGTTAGATGCTTTGGCATTGGCAGAGCAGCACCCTCATCGGCAAGTGGTTTTCTTTGGCTTAGGCTTTGAAACCACAATGCCGAGTACGGCAATTACCTTGCAGCAGGCGAAGCGACGCCAATTAGCAAATTTTAGTGTATTTTGCCAGCACATTACGATCATTCCCACCTTGCGTAGCTTACTTGAGCAACCGGATGTCCGTATTGACGGTTTTTTAGCACCGGGACACGTGAGTATGGTGATCGGGGCGCATCCCTACCAATTTATTACCGAAGACTTTCATAAACCCTTGGTGGTCACAGGGTTCGAACCCTTAGATATTTTGCAGTCATTAGCCATGTTAGTTGACCAAATCGCTGATGGCCGTTGTGAGGTAGAAAACCAATATAAACGTGTTGTGGCCGATGAAGGTAACCTGTTGGCAATGAAGGCGTTAGAAGAAGTTTTTGAACTCAAACAAACCAGCGAATGGCGTGGATTGGGGGAAATTGCAGGTTCAGGGGTTCAATTAACTCAAGCTTATCAGTTTTTTGATGCCGAGAAGCGTTTTCAGGTACAACCTCATAAAGTGGCGGATGACCCGCTAGCTCGTTGTGGCGAAGTATTAACAGGGCGCTGCAAACCCAACGAATGTACGTTGTTTGGGCGCCGTTGTACGCCACAAACCGCTTTTGGTGCACTGATGGTTTCTTCTGAAGGCGCCTGTGCAGCTTATTACCAATATCGTCGGGAGGTATAAATGAGTAATCATGTGGTGACGATGGCACATGGTAGTGGTGGGCAGGCTATGCAGCAATTGATTGAACAGTTGTTCTTGCAGGCATTTGCTAACCCAGCGTTGAATGAGCGGGAAGACCAAGCTCGGCTAGCACTGGCGGAAATGACCGCATTGGGCGACCGTTTAGCATTCAGTACTGACAGTTATGTTATCGACCCAATTTTTTTCCCGGGCGGTAATATTGGAAAACTGGCTGTATGCGGTACAGTGAATGACGTCGCAGTCAGTGGTGCGATACCCAAGTATCTTTCTTGCGGCTTTATTTTGGAAGAAGGTTTTCCACTTTCTGAACTTACTTTAATTGTGGAATCGATGGCTGCAACGGCAGCAGCGGCTGGCGTGGCTATTGTGACAGGTGATACTAAAGTAGTACAGCGCGGTGCGGCAGACAAAATTTTTATCAATACAGCAGGTATTGGCGTGATCCCGACCAATATTCAGTGGGGAGCTCAGCATATTCAAGTGGGGGATAAAGTGATTGTCAGTGGTACGTTGGGCGACCACGGAGCAACTATTTTAAACCAACGCGAACAGCTCGGGTTAGAAGCAGAACTTTGCAGTGATTGTGCAGTATTAACACCATTAATCGCCCCGTTACGTGAAATTGGCGGCGTTCGAGCATTACGAGACGCAACTCGTGGTGGTGTAACGGCAATACTACATGAATTTGCCCAAGCCAGCGGCTATGGAATTGCTGTTAATGAAGGCGATTTACCTGTCTCTTCTGCGGTTAGGGGCGTATGCGAGCTATTGGGTTTAGAGCCGTTAAACTTTGCGAATGAAGGCAAATTAGTGATTGTGGTGAAACCTGAAGCGGAAAATGCAGTCCTTGCTGCACTACACCAACACCCATTAGGGAAAGATGCAGCCACGATTGGCTGTGTGACTGAGCAAAAACAAGTCAAATTAGTTGGGATCTTCGGTACATCAAGGTTATTAGATTTACCCCACAGTGAGCCTTTACCGCGCATTTGTTAATTGGGCACCCTATAGATAAAACCTATAGGGTGAACAAATGTATTAACGTCTTAACATGCCTTTATCGATAATAAACTCGATAATGGTTTCTAAGCCGACTTTTTTCTTTAAGTTCGTAAACACATAGGGTTTCACTGGGCGCATTCTTGCTGTATCCGCTTCCATGACTTCTAATGAAGCCCCGACATACGGTGCAAGGTCGATTTTATTAATCACCAGTAAATCGGAATGCGTGATCCCCGGGCCGCCTTTACGTGGGATTTTTTCCCCTTCAGCGACATCAATCACATAAATGGTTAAGTCTGCCAGTTCTGGGCTAAATGTCGCACTGAGATTATCGCCACCGCTTTCCACGAATACGATATCGAGGTTTTTATGGCGCATGGCGAGCTCTTCAACTGCGGCTAAATTCATTGATGCATCTTCACGAATAGCCGTGTGAGGGCAGCCACCAGTTTCAACACCAATAATGCGGTCTGCATCTAATGCTTCGGCACGGGTTAAAATTTTGGCATCTTCTTGGGTGTAAATATCATTGGTGACAACGGCAATTTGGTAAGTGTCGCGCATGGCTTTACATAACACTTCTAATAATGCAGTTTTTCCTGAGCCAACCGGCCCACCGACACCAATTCTTAAGGGTTGATTATATTCTTGCATAGCATTTTCTCATGAACGAAAAAGTCGTGTGTATTGGGTTTCATGCCGACTACTGGCAATAATTTGTGCTGGGGTAAAGCTGCCAATATCGTCTATTGGCCAGATTGCCGATTGCGTGACCACCTCGGGTATGCGTTCAGCAAGGGTAAATAAGATGTTTTGCCCTGCGCTTTGCCCTAAAGGGATAAGCTTAACACCTGACATCACTGTGTTTTCAAGCCAGCCCCATGCATATGCGGCACATAATTTTTCAACGTCAATCTGCCAATTTACCGCAGCGAGGGCGAAGGCCATTAGCTGAGTTTGTTTAACGCAGCTCAATGTGGTTGTATCAAGCTCAATACCCAGCTGAGGTAGCAAACGGGCAAATGCAATGCCGCGCTGGCGCTCCTCTGACCGTAGTTCTTTGGTTTCACGGCTGGCAATTATAAATTCACACCAATAGGAAACTTTTTCCATATCAGCACTCAATAAGTGGGTGTGAATTTGCCGTAAAACAGGGAGTTCCAATGTCGCAATCGCATGGGTCATTTGTGCCGTTAACCAGCTTGCTAGCGTTTCAGGCGTGGTTACCCAGCCTTTTTCAATGGCCCACTCTAAGCCTTGGGAATAGGTAAATGACCCAACAGGCAAGGACGGGCTGACTAATTGATATAAACGCAAATCCGCTAACATGGATAAACTTCCAAAATATGATTAATGGTGATGATGATCATCGTGATCGTGATGATGGTGGTGATGCCCACCGGATGAACCACCATAAGCCCCCGGCTCTGGTTGGTATTTTTCCAAACCAACACTGACGGTCGCACCAAGCACACGAGCCATATCATCTAAGACATGGTCATGAAAATAACGACACCAGCCTGCTTCGATTTGCAGCGGTACGTGGCGGTTACCTAAGTGATAACAAACACGCGCTAACAGAAGAGGGTCATCACTATAAACGGTTGATACTTGCTCTTTTGCCGCTTCGATGGTGACTAACTCACCCTCTTCAGTGGCTAAGATATCGCCTTCTTTAAGCACGGTACCACGTGGCAGAAACAACCCGGCTTCTTGGCCATCGCTTAAGGTGACTTTTAAGCGGCTCTTTGTGCGCTCATCCATAGTCAAACACAAGGATAACTCAGTGTGTGATGCTTGGTGGTTATCTATAATTTTAATGAATTTTTTCATGTTCGAGTTCTTTCGTCGGGGTCAGAATAAAAAGTAACGTTGTGCCATCGGCAGCTCAATTGCAGGCTCACAAACTAATGGAATACCATCGGCTTTTACGATGTAAGTCTGCGGGTCCAGCTCAATATGCGGCACATAACTATTGTGGATCATGGATGCCTTGCTAATATTTCGGCAGCCTTCCACACGACCAATTTTGCTCTGCAAACCGAGTTTTTCAGGCACGCCAGCATCAATCCCCGCTTTCGACATAAAAATCATCGACGTTTGGTATTTGGCTTTACCTAATGTGCCAAACATTGGACGGTAGTGCACAGGTTGAGGCGTTGGGATAGCCGCGTTGATATCTCCCATAGGGGCATAAGCAACCATGCCGCCTTTCATGATCAAGGCGGGCTTGATGCCAAAAAATGCGGGATCCCACAAGACGATATCCGCAAGTTTACCTTTTCCAATCGACCCGACCTCATGGGCAATACCGTGGGCGATAGCGGGGTTAATGGTGTATTTCGCCACGTAACGTTTGATGCGGTTATTGTCGTTTTCTGGTGTATCGCCTTCTAAAGTTCCTCGCTGTAATTTCATTTTATGAGCGCATTGCCAAGTACGAGTAATCACTTCACCAACACGCCCCATGGCTTGTGAGTCCGAAGACATGACTGAAATGGCGCCCATATCATGCAAAATATCTTCAGCGGCGATGGTTTCACGGCGAATACGGGACTCAGCAAATGCCACATCTTCAGGAATGGACGGGTCTAAGTGGTGGCAAACCATCAACATATCCAAATGCTCATCAACGGTATTGATGGTGTATGGCATGGTTGGATTAGTTGACGCAGGCAGAATATTGGGCTCTCCCACCGATTTGATCACATCAGGGGCGTGGCCGCCACCAGCACCTTCGGTGTGGAACACGTGGATCACACGCCCAGCGATGGCTTTTACGGTTTCTTCATAAAAACCGCCTTCGTTTAATGTATCGGAGTGGATGGCGACTTGGACATCCATTTCATCAGCCACATTCAAGCAGTTATGGATAGCCATCGGGGTCGCGCCCCAGTCTTCGTGGATTTTCAAGCCGATTGCTCCCGCTTCAATTTGTTCGCGGATAGCCTCGGGTTTACTGACGCAGCCTTTCCCAAACAAACCGACATTAATCGGCAGCTCGTCCACCGCTTGTAACATGCGGTACATATTCCAAATACCAGGCGTGACGGTCGTGGCATTGGTGCCCGCGACAGGGCCGGTTCCGCCACCAATAAAGGTGGTGACGCCTGACACTAAGCCTTCTTCAGCCTGTTGTGGGCAAATAAAGTGAATATGGGTATCAACGCCACCCGCGGTGATAATTTTGCCTTCGCCTGCAACCACTTCAGTACCGGGGCCAATCACGATATCGACATTCGGCTGCACGTCAGGGTTGCCAGCTTTACCAATACCCGCAATGCGGCCATTTTTAATGCCAATATCGGCTTTAACAATGCCCCAATGGTCTAGAATAATGGCGTTGGTGATTATCACATCAACGCATTGGTCGCTGGTTACTTGGCTTTGTCCCATACCGTCACGAATGACCTTACCGCCACCAAATTTGACCTCTTCACCATAAGTCGTGAAATCTTTTTCAATTTCTAAAAATAATTCTGTGTCTGCTAAGCGTAGGCGGTCACCCGTTGTTGGGCCAAACATATCCGCATAGGCTTGCCGTGAGATGGTTTTCATGATTATTTCTCACTCTCTAATTTTCCCATGATCTTGCCATGGAAACCGTAAATTTCTCTTTTACCGCTAAATGCGACTAACTCAACAGTGCGACTCTGTCCGGGCTCAAAACGAACGGCCATTCCCGCAGGGATATTTAAACGAAACCCAAGCGTGCCTTCACGTGCAAATTTTAGCGCTTCGTTCGCTTCGTAAAAATGGTAGTGAGAGCCAATTTGTATCGGGCGGTCGCCTGTATTTGCGACGAGGATTATTTGGGTTTCTCGGCCTGCATTGAGTTCGATGTCACCTAAAGCTTGATTGACTTTAATTTCACCGGGGATCATGTTGCCTCCTATACAATTGGGTCGTGGATAGAAACCAACTTTGTGCCATCAGGAAATGTACATTCCACTTGGATGTCTTTGATCATTTCTGGCACGCCTTCCATTACTTGCTCTGCGGTTAACACGGTTCTGCCTTCGCTCATTAATTGGGCAACCGTTTTGCCATCGCGGGCACCTTCCATAATCGCACAACTGATTAGCGCGACCGCTTCAGGGTAATTGAGCTTTAATCCACGCGCTAAACGCCTTTCTGCGACGAGGCCTGCCGTAAAAAGCAATAATTTATCTTTTTCTCTTGGGGTTAGTTCCATTTTTTGCTCCTAAAAAAACGTTTATGTTGCCCAAATACGCGGTGGCTCAGGGCAATAACCTAACCAGTATTGCCTTGTTGCCTGCCAAATATGGGCAAAACAGGCCATCATTGGCTCGGTTTGGGAGCCTAATAGCCGCAAAACTAAAATACCATCCACATCAGTTAGCCCATACTCAAGCGGCCTAGCATCTGTAGAGAAAAAACAGGCCAAGCTATCTTGAAGTTCAGCTTTCAACTCATCGCTGGCGGGGTAGATATACAAAGAACCGACCATGGGAAACTCACGCATGACAGCCGACTGTTTTTGAGAACCGTCGATAAAGATAGATTCCGCCAGGGTGAGCTTGTCATCAATATAAAACTGCAATCGGCCCCGAATATTACCGTTGTCGAATTGCTCGTTTAATACTGGGCGGCCTAAACACTGGATTTCCCAGCCGATAAATTTTGATGAACTTGCGATCCGCACATGGGTCTCTAAGCGAACTTGCGCCTCAGGGAAAAAAATGTTTTCTTGAGGTAACCACTCTAAGAACCCATTAGGTGCCACGGTTAAGGTTTGTACTTGCCGTGCAACACCGCCTGCACTACGATAAAATTTTGTCGCTCCAGGCGTGGTCAATAGCGCATGGGCGTGTGGTTGAACATCAATATTGATAAGAAGTTTATCCCCCCCGACAACGCCACCGGGTGGATGAAGTAAATACGTGTGTGCAATTCCTTGCTCGGGGTAGAATGGCCGCTGAACCATTAAAGGGCCGATATGTTGTTTATCCGTTAAGCGGGTGACGCCAC
Source organism: Providencia sp. M-27 (assembly GCF_011077905.1). Lineage (NCBI taxonomy): Bacteria > Pseudomonadati > Pseudomonadota > Gammaproteobacteria > Enterobacterales > Morganellaceae > Providencia > Providencia sp. M-27. The sequence continues at coordinate 569,407 of NZ_JAALBT010000001.1, forward strand.
GTTTTAGTTCATATCGTAAAAAGATTTCAGCTAACCAGCCTGATCCTGAAAAATCAGACATACTTTCTCCTGCAACTCAGTCAACTAAAAATACGCGAACATGTTTAGCTATAGCCCAAACAAAAATTGGGTACTTATGATGTAAAAGCTAATGCAAGTAGGGTAGGATGAGAATGAACACTAAAATTATTATTATGCAGTGTTGTCAGCTACATTTGTCTGCCGCGCGATTCTACACCTTATATCGAAATTTGCCTTTCAATTAAACAGCATTTTATTTAGAAAATATAACAACCATCAAAATAACAGTAAAAAATGAGCGTATATCTATATTGCGATTTCAGCGTAACAGGACTATATTCTCAGCCGCACTGATATGGGGTGGAGATGTTTACGACGTTACCTTATATCTATTCAACAATCCCTTTTCTTGGGAAGTCATTCTGACATTAACGGCAGTTTATAGAGATTATGGAATATAAATTCTTTCTTTCGAAAAGCCAAATGGTGTTAAAAGCGTTTTATATTGAAAGCGCGATGATAGCCATGCTAACTGGCGCGAAAGGAAATATCGTGATCAATGGCCAATCCATTGAAATTGAAAGCGATGTCACCTTAATTATTCCTAAATACAGCCAAGTTTCCTGCAATATTGTGTGTAACACCGTGAAGCAGCCGCTTGAGTTACACACCTTGTCGATGTCAGCAGAAGAATTACAAGCGGTATTTTTATTACTGAAAACATTGATGAAGTCTGGTGCGCCTCTGACTAGCCACCAACCGATTTACCATATTTCTCCCCCAGAAACCGTGAGAGATAACTTTAGTTTGTTAAAACAATGCTTACCATTAGAAAAACAGAGTGAATCCCAAGAAGCATTGTTAATGAAACAGAGCCTATATTTTATTTTAATGGCAATATATCAAGAAGGTATCGATATTCTGAATCTTTTTCGTTTCAATTATGATGAACCGAAAAACCAAGCGATTACCCATTTGATAACTCAAGAACCGCAAAAAAAATGGCATTTAGACGATGTTGCGAAAGCGTTATTTACGACACCTTCAACATTGCGCCGCCATTTGAACCGCGAAGGGGTGTCTTTTCGTCAATTATTGTTAGATGTTCGCATGGGGATGGCGTTGAATTATTTGACGTTTTCGAACTATTCTGTTTTTCAAATTAGTCATCGCTGCGGCTTTGGTAGCAATGCTTATTTTTGTGATGTTTTTAAGCGAAAATATAATATGACACCTTCCCAGTTTCGGTTGCAATCAAGGCAGTCGAATGACCCTAATTTTATTACTAATTTATCCTTGCGTTCTAACCCAATTGAATTTGACAAAGAAATAGATGAGTAGTTGTTAAGGTAGGTCAAATAACGACTTAATTTTAGCGGTTTCTCGATTAAATTCGCTGTTCTATTGATGTAGCGCCTAGCAATCAAGACATTAAATTTAATATAACTCATATTTGCTACCTTACACTTAGTAAATATCTCACCGATAGCGACATCAATGAAAATAACGACATTGGTGGTTTGAAATAAAAAATAAAACCTATCTATAGAGGGATGTATGATTAAAAATATCGTTGCAGCAATGTGCCTGATGGGGCTCACACTGCAAGCACAAGCAGTTGAACCGGCTCAATCACAAACTTTACGTTTAGCGATTGGTTCAGAGCCAACTGAGGGTTTTGACCCCATGCTCGGGTGGAGCCACGGCAGCTACCTACTGTTGCATAGCCCATTACTGAAACAAAAAGCTGACCTTTCATGGCATAGCTATATGCTTGAAAGTTATCAACATAATGCAGATGGTAAACAGTGGACACTCAAGCTGAAAAAAGGCTTAAAATTTTCCGATGGCTCTCCATTGACCGCCAAAGATGTGGTTTTTACCTATAACAATGCCGCAGCAAGTGGCGGTAAGGTGGACATGGGCAACTTTGCCAAAGCAGAGGAAATTGACCCACTCACCGTAAAAATCACGTTATCTTCCCCACAAAGTACCTTTGTGAATGTACTAGGCTCGTTAGGGATTGTTTGTGCCGATAAATATGATGCGAAAACCTATGCACATAACCCGATTGGCGCAGGCCCTTATCGCTTAGTCGCATTCCAGCCGGGGCAGCAACTGATTGTTGAGCAAAATCCATATTATGCAGGGCCAAAAAATGCCTTTGGTAAAATGGTCTTTGTTTTCCTTGATGAAGATGCGGCCTTTGCTGCAGCACAAAGCAATCAACTGGAAATCGTCCGTATTCCCGCTGCGGTAGCGGCAAATGCCAATAATGTGAAAAATATGAAATTGGTTGAACGCTATAGTGTGGAAAATCGCGGTATCTCTTTCCCAATTCCACCTGCGGGTGAGAAAGATGCTCAAGGTAACCCTATCGGTAACGACATCACTTCTGATGTTGCTGTCCGTAAAGCGATTAACTATGCACTTGACCGTAAACTATTGGCAGAATCCGTATTGGAAGGTTTTGCCGTACCGGCTTATACCGGCGTCGCGGGGCTGCCATGGAATAACCCAGACTCCGCTTTTAAAGATGGCGATCTTGAGAAAGCGAAATCCATTTTAGAAGAGGCGGGGTGGACGCTAAACAAAGATGGCTTAAGGGAAAAAGACGGCAAAGTGGCTAAGCTAACCTTATGGTATGCGAGTGGCGATACCACACGCCGCGATTTGGCTCAGGCTATTCGTTCAAGTTTAAAACCGATTGGTATCGAAATGGACTTAAAATCGGGGAGCTGGGAAACCGTTGAACTCAATATGCATGCGAATCCAACACTGTTTGGTTGGGGAAGCTTAGACCCGATGGAAATTGTCCATAATTACAGCAGCAAGGCTGCGGGTGTTGGCTTTTACAACCCGGGTTATTATAAAAATGCTGAAGTCGATCAATTGATTGAAAAAGCGTTAGCGCAAGCTGACCAAGACGCAGCGATCCCGTTATGGCAACAAGTGGATTGGAACGGTAACACGGGGGTGGGTATTAAAGGTGATGCCCCATGGGCTTGGTTGATGAATCTGCAACATATTTATTTACTGAATAATTGTGTTGATTTAGGCACCAGTGCCCCTGAAATTCACGGCTCTTGGTCAGTGTTAAATAATGTCGATGAATGGGCGTGGACCTGTCAGTAATGCGAACCGCACTCGGGCTTTTATTACGATTTATTTGCTTATTAACCGTAACGGCAGCAGGAATTTTTATCCTGCTGAGTTACTCGCCTATTGATCCAATAAAAGCCTATATCGGCAATGACTTACTGCACGTTCCCCCTGAGCAATATGCGCTCATTGCTGCTCGATGGGGGCTTGATCAGCCACTGTGGGTTCAGTTCTGGCGCTGGTTTTCGCAAGTCTTACAGGGGGATTTGGGCTATTCCATGCTCTATAACACCCCAGTAATTCAAGTGATTGCTGACCGCCTTGTGCCTTCTTTAGCCCTACTTATTAGCTCTTGGCTGTTCTCTGGCGTTGTTGGTTTTGCGTTGGGTTTGGTCGCGGGACGTTATTTAAACCGCTGGCCAGACAAACTTATTTCAACGTTATGCTATTTACTTGCTTCAATTCCTGTTTTTTGGGTGGGTTTGCTGTTGTTGTCTCTGTTTGCGGTGACATTACAGTGGGCGCCGATATGCTGTGCTTGGCCGATAGGCTTGGATGAGCAAACGGCAACATTTTCACAAAAACTTCATCATCTGGTTTTACCTGTCATTGCGTTGGGTATGTTAGGCGTCGGCAATATCGCACTGCATACACGTGCCAAAGTGGTTGAGGTGATGAGCAGTGAATTTATTCATTATGCACAAGCCCAAGGAGATAAAGGCTGGTCGATGATAGGCTTTCATGTCCTAAAGCATGCCATCACCCCCGCAATTTGTTTACAGTTTGCGTCTATTGGTGAGTTATTAAGCGGGGCATTATTAGCAGAGAAAGTTTTTGCCTATCCAGGCTTAGGTCAGGCGACGATTGATGCGGGGCTACGTGGAGACATTCCCTTGTTGATGGGGATCGTGATGTTATGTGCTGCGCTAATATTTTTTAGCAATACGGTAGCCGACAGCTTGCTAAAAAAAGTGAATAAGGGAGTGATGAGGTAGTCATGACATATAACCCGAATCGCGCTTTGCTTAAGTTAGCTTTCTCGTTGCTTTTATTGGTCATCGTCAGTATCTATGCGTTTGGTTTCTCCCTCAATGATATTGAAATGAATTTACTCGATAGGCGGCTGCCTCCGTCGTGGGCACATCTATTTGGTACAGATAATTTAGGGCGTGACTTATTTGCCAGAACCTTTCAAGGTGTGGCAACCAGTTTGCAAATCGGCCTTATGGCTGCCATTACCAGTGGTTTTATTGCACTTGTCATGGCGGGGTTATCTTCAATAAGCAAAGCCATGGACTATGTGGTGCGTGGTATTATTGATGCCATGTTGGCATTACCCCATCTTTTATTGCTGGTATTGATTTGTTTCACGTTGGGAGGCGGAAAAATGGGGGTTATTTGGGCGGTTGCACTAACGCATTGGCCAAAACTAGCCTTAATTTTACGTTCGGAGTTACAACGAGTTAGCCAGTCAGATTACATTATGTTATCTCAACGTATTGGTAACAGTGCATTTTATCGCTGGCGCTATCACTACTTACCCATGATTTTGCCGCAATGGATGGTAGGAACGTTATTAATGTTTCCCCACGCAGTATTACACAGCGCAGCATTAAGCTTTTTAGGTTTTGGTTTATCGCCCCATGAGCCCTCACTGGGCATTTTATTGTCTGATGCGTTGCGTTATCTCAGCACAGGAGCTTGGTGGCTGGTGGTTTTTCCAGGCGTTGCCTTAGTTGGATTAGTGTTATTATTTGACCAATTTGCCAAAGCCTTGCAGCAGTTATGGTTGAAGGGGGCCGTATGTTGAGTCTTGATAATCTCACCGTGGATGTCGCGCAATTTCGTTGGTTAGGGCGTAAACGTTGGGCGCCATTACTACAAGGGATTTCCTTGGATATTCAGCCCGGTGAGATGGTTGCATTGGTAGGTGGGAGCGGAGAAGGTAAGAGCTTGTTATTACAGAGTGTTTTGGGGTTGCTTCCCCATAATATGCGCTGTCGTGGCGGTATTCACCTTAATGGTAAAAAACTGACCGAACAAAACAAAGCGCAGCACCGTGGTAACGCATTATGTTATATCCCTCAAGGGGTTAGCGCACTTAATCCGTTAATTCGTATCGGCCCACAATTAGAACGTGCCGCTGTGTTAAGTGGTCAGCACATTAAAATGCACGATGTCGCGCGGCATTTACAGCAATATAATCTACAAAGCTCACTCGTGGATAGCTACCCAAACCAGTTATCTGGTGGAATGGCAAAACGGGTACTTGCCAGCAGTGCGACACTCTCCTGCGCACAATATATTTTAGCGGATGAAATTTCATCATGGTTGGATGATGACCATGCCATACAGCTACTCGAAAACATTAAATCGCTCTGCCACGATGGCCGAGGTGTTTTATGGGTCACCCATGATTTGTCCATGGCAGTGCGTTTTGCTGACCGTATTGCCTTATTGCGTAACGGAGCATTGGAAGAAGTGTTAAGTAGCCAAACGCTACAACAAGGTGGCGGTGGAAAATGGCTGCAGTCGTTGTGGAATGCGTTACCGGAACATCAATTTATGGCAAGTAAATGAGTATCACTGAACCTATTTTACAAGTAAATAATTTATGCATTGAACAAGGTGGGCGGCGGCTGTGGGATGGCTTTAACTTATCACTCGCTAGCGGTGAACGCCTTGGGATCTCTGCGCCTAGTGGGTTTGGTAAAACTACGTTGGGCCGAGTATTGGCTCAGTGGCAAAAGGCATCTCAAGGAACCATTTTGTTTGAAGGGCGACGGCTACCTCAACAAGGCTATTGCCCGATTCAATTAGTCCCTCAGCATCCAGAAAAAAGTTTTAACCCATACCGTAAGGTCGGTGCGAGTTTGTTTGATGCTTGGCAGCCAGACTCCCATTGGTTAGCACGTTTTTCAATTAAACCTGCTTGGCTAGAAAGGCTTCCCAGTGAGTTATCCGGTGGTGAGCTTGCTCGTATTGCGTTACTGCGAGCCCTTGACCCGCGAACGAAAATTTTAATTGCCGATGAGGTCACTGCGCAATTAGACGCTAATTTGCAAAAAGAGATTTGGCAATTGTTACTGAAGTTATCCGAAGAGCGGCCACTAGCAATGGTTATTTTTAGCCATAACAAAGCGTTATTAGAGAAAGTGTGTAGCCGTATTTGGACTGCGAATACACTACTATGAAATAAAATGGGTTATTAATCCTTTGATACCCACAGTAATTTAAAGTACCACTTGGCTAATTACATGTGTGATTAACCTGAAAATGAAGTTCACTCTAGGCATTTTTGACAAATGTCATAGGGATATCAATTCCCATCCTCTATTTTAAACTCCTCAAATGAAAATGATAACCATTACTATTATTAGGGTGAATATATGTCTTATCGTTTAAAACGGCACCAATTGGCGCATTGTATTGCACTCACTTTAGGCATCGGATCTTTGGCGACACCAATTGGGTTCGCTGCACCAGCAGTAACAGCAGATAAACTGATCGTCACGTCTTCAACAGGGCAAAGCCGCTTGGTACCGAGTGAACAGCAAGAAAAAGATAAACTCGAAAAAGTGGCAGGCGGAACAAATTTAGTGGTTATCGAAAAAGAGACTCGCCTTGCGACTTTACAAGATGCCCTTGATTACCAGCCAGGGCTGGTGATCCAGAATTTCTTTGGAGGGATTGACCAGCCGCGTTTGAATATTCGTGGCTCAGGAGTGCAAAGTGCACCGCTTGCCCGTGGTGTGTTGCTGCTCCAAGATGGTTTACCTGCAACGGATGCAGATGGCAGTTTTCATATCAGTACCTTAGAAATGCGTGATGCGCGGATGGTGAGCGTACGCCGTGGTGCAAATAGCCTGAACCCACAGAGCAATAGTTTGGGGGGAGAATTGGACGTGCTCTCTTACACAGGTCGAAACGAACAAGGCCGACTACGCTATGAGTACGGCTCTCATGGGCGCGAAGGGTTGCAAACGGCATTCGGTGGTGTTTCTGACGATGGGGTACTTGATGGGCGTGTTAATTTTACCTACGACCATTTTGATGGTTATCGAAAACATTCTTCTTCTCAACGCAAAACTTTACGCAGTAACTTTGGTTATGTGACCGATAACTTTGAAAACCGAACTTGGTTGAGCTGGACAGACTTGCGTTTTGACGTTGCAGGGCCCGTTTCCGAAGAGGTACTAAATAATAACCCAACGGATGTGTACCCGATGGTATGGTTGCGTGACCCACACCGTAATGTTGAGCAATTGCGAGTGGCTAACCGCACTGACTGGCAAGTGGATAACCAAGCGATTGGCGCAGGAGTTTGGCACATTCGTACCCATGATAATTTTACCACCCCTGCGTACTATCGCTTTAGCCGCAGCCACAGTGAAGGGCTGCAATTTACCTATAATATTGAAACTGAACCCGTTACTTATCGCACGGCACTTGCTTGGGACCAAATGACCTTGCAGACCGAATTAATGCAAAACCGTAAAGGAACACCAGCAGACAAAACAAAAATAGGTAAATATGATGGCCGAGCTGAAAACCTCTACGGCAGTGTTGGGGTGGATTTACATATTACGCCAACCGTGACAGTTAATTTAGATGTCAAAGGTACGCATGCACGCCGTGATGTGGAAAAACGGCAAAGTCATTTGTCGTTAGACCAAAGTTGGACATTTTGGACACCAAAAGCGGGTGTTATTTGGCGCCCAACAGAAAGTCAGCGCTACTTTGCCAATATCAGTACGAGTGAAGAACCAGCGACATTTTGGGAAATTATTAACTCCAGCAATGGAAAATTGACGAAACTTTCACCACAAAAAGCCATCACTTATGAAATTGGAGGGGAAGGGGATATCACGGATGCGTTGAAATGGAACTTAGCGCTGTATCGTAGCCAAATTAAAGATGAGTATATTACCACTTATGACAGTGCAGGAACTGTCGTGGGCGTGTTTAATTATGCCGCGAAAACTCGCCATCAAGGTTTAGAAGCAGGGCTTGCAGGACGCGTTGGCGCAGGGCCGGGAGATATTAATTACCGAGTTTCTTGGACTTATAACGATTTTCGCTTTATGGGCGGAGAATATAATGGCAACTATATCGCGGGTATTCCACGCAATATTGTCGCTGCTGAGGTGCTATATGAAATTGGGGATTGGAGTGTTGGACCGAATATTCATTGGGCGCCAACAGATATGGCTGTTGACCACCAAAACAACCTTGATATTCAAAAACGTAAACATTATGCCGTACTGGGACTTAAAGGCAGTTATAAGCCAACAGAGCAGTGGTCTGTGTATTTATCGATGGATAATTTAACGGATGAACGTTATGCGACAACATCGGTTGCTAACCAAACCGTCACCGCAAAAGACAGTACCTTATTCCCCGGTATGGGGTTTAATGTGAATGGTGGCGTAACCTATAATTTCTAATAATAAATAACGCATTAATATTGGTTAATGCGTTATGCCTAAAATGGACGCTGTGCAGAAATAGATAATTGCGTTAAGTAGTTTTCATTATGGATATGCACAGTGTCTTTTTCGATATCAATAAATCCTTTTTGCCGCCAGCCAGAAACCAACCGGCTGAGTGTTTCGTAGCGTATGCCTAATTTAGCCGCGAGCTGGCCTCGTGATAAAGGCAAAATAATATTTGAAGTCAATTGCTTGTGTTTTAAATCAAGGATATAAGCGGCTAGTCGTTGCTCCGCAGAACTCGAGGTTAGCCAATCGATATGGTTAATGTTTTCATACAGTTTGCTACTAAAACGCATGAGTAATTTTTCCATAATCTGTGGGCAAGCATGGCAAAGCCGCAAAATATCGCGTTTATCGAGTAGCAAGGCTTCACCGTCGGTTTTCGCCCGTAAACTCATCGGATAGCGGTTGTGCGGCATAAAAACCGCGGCGATGGCAACGATTTCCCCTGTACAAAATAAACCGAAAATTTTTTCCTCGCCCAGATAAGTGTGGCGGTACACCTCGATTTGCCCGCTTATCATTAGGGGGCAATGTTTGAATGGCTCCCCTTCATGGTTCAGAATTTCACCACTTTTAAAGCGAATATAGCCACAATTTTCCAGTAGTAATGCCAGTTTTTCATCTTCTACTTCATTAAACAGCAAGCATGATTTAAGGGCATTGAGCGATTGTGTATGGGGGAAAACGTTTTTGACAAATGTCATAGGTCATCCACTTACGTCGTCTTAGAATGGCTTGAGTATAAATGATAATCATACACATTATCAATTGAGATATTAGCAGAGAGCTGAATAACCCTATGATAAATAATGCTTTTAGACTAGCCGCTGTTTTTCTAACTATTGGTGGGATGGCCAATGCAAGCGCATCACAAGCCGTTGATTTCACAGATATGTCAGGTGATGAAATTCATTTATCAGCCCCTGCAAAACGTATTGTCGTGATCCCAATTCCCGCTGCTTCGATGTTAGTTGGCATGGATGAAAGCAGTGAAAAATTAGTCGGAATGCACCCTTTTGCAAAGGTTGCCGCTCGGGACGGCATGCTAAGCCAAATGTTTTCACCAGTTTTACAGGTGAATTCAAATGTTGTGGGGAATAATTTTACGCCAAATATTGAAGCGTTACTTAATGTCGAGCCCGATCTGGTATGGCAATGGGGGCACCGAGGGGATGACATTATCTCACCAATGCGAGATGCGGGGCTGACTGTTGCTACGTTAGATTATGGGCAAGAGCGCTATACGCAAGAGTGGGTTCGCTTAATGGGGCAAACACTTGGCCACAATGATAAAGCACAAAAAATGATCCAGTGGCGCCAAGAGGTAGTGACCTCACTCTCCTCTACAGCCGCTAAAATTCCTGAATCTGAACAGCCTCGAGTTTTATATCTTTCACACTTTAATCAAAGCATTCAAACGTTTGGTTCAACATCGCACAACAATGCGGATTTTGCGCTAGCGGGTGGAGTAAGTTTAAACCGTGACCTCACAGGGCCAAGAACCCTCAATATTGAGCAAATCCTGGTTTGGGATCCTGACATTATTCTCTTGGGGAATTTCGAAGAGGGGTTATCGCCAGCTGACGTTTATCGTAACCCTATGTTAAGTGAAGTCACTGCAGTGAAAAACCAGCGCGTGTATAAGCTCCCCATTGGTGGTTTTATCTGGGATGCACCAAACCAAGAGACCCCACTGTACTGGCAATGGCTATCAATGATTTTTCACCCAGAAACGATGAAAATGCCATTGCGGGAAGAAATTCGCCTGCGATATCAGCAACTTTATGGCTATGACGTTTCGGATGAACAAATAGACGGCATATTGCAAATGGAGATGAACAAAAGTAGCCAACACTATCTTTCTTTAATGGGGAAACCGCATGCGTAGGCCCCAATATCTTTGGCTTGTTTTCGCTATTTGCCTATTGTTGACTTTTGTTTTGGCACTCAGCTGTGGCCGCTACCCAGTTTCGTTTTCCGCGGTTTGGCATATTCTCTATGACACTATTTTTGGTAACGAAATGGTGGGGAACTATAGTCGTACAGAACAAAATGTTGTGCTGAATGTACGTTTACCACGTGTTCTGATAGCCGGTACAGCAGGGGCGGGGTTAGCCGTTGCGGGGGCGGCTTTGCAGGGGATTTTCCGTAACCCATTAGTTGGGCCACAAATTATTGGTGTTTCATCAGGGGCCGCACTCGGCGGGGCTTTAGCCATTTTATTATTTTCCTCTTTAGTTATCACCATTTCATTCGCTTTCATCGGTGGGTTGTTGGCTATCGTACTGGTTTTTTTACTTGGTTTGAATCGCCAAGGCAGCCAGCTATTAATGTTGATCCTTGCTGGAGTCATTATTAATGCTTTTTTTGCTGCATTAATTTCGTTAATTACCTATTTTGCAGACCCAAACAACACGTTACAAACCATTGTTTTCTGGCTTATGGGCAGCTTTGCCAGTGCGTCTTACCTCAAACTCAATATTGTTTTTCCGGTTGTGCTGGTCTGTGTTTTGGTTATTTTTGCACTGCGTTTTCGTATCAATGTGCTGTCCCTTGGGGAAGAAAATGCACAAGCCTTAGGGATGAAAATCAATAGTATCCGTTGGGCGGTGTTACTCAGCGTTACTTTGATCACCAGTGCGACAGTAGCGGTATCCGGCACTATTGGCTGGGTAGGGCTAATTGTTCCCCATATTGCACGATTAATGGTAGGGCATGACCACCGAATATTACTGCCTGCCAGTGCCGTCATTGGTGGGATTTATATGGTGGCTGTTGACACTTTCGCACGCAGTATGACCAATGCAGAAATTCCATTGAGTGTGATCACCGCACTGATCGGCGCCCACATTTTTGCGTTACTTATCCATACATTAAATAAAAAGGTGGCCGATTTATGATCCAAGTTGAACACCTTAATTTCAAAATTGCCCAACGCCAGTTATTTACCAACTTAAGTTTTCGGCAACCAAAAGGCAGTATTGGCGCAATCTTAGGGCCAAATGGTCGTGGTAAAACAACCTTATTAAAGCTCTTACTCGGCTTACAAAAAGGGGCAACGGGCAATATTTTATTGAATGCACCGGTCGCTTATGTTCCACAGCTTAGTGGTTCACTGTTTCATTATTCTGTTCGCACAATGGTGAGTCTCGGGCGTATTCGTCACCTGCCTTGGTATGCCTCACCTAATGAAAAAGATCACCAAATTGTAGAGCAGTGCTTAGCGTACTTAGGCATAAGCAAATTTGCGGACCAGCCCTTTAACTGCCTCAGTGGCGGGGAAAAACAGATGGTCATGATTGCGAGAGCATTAGCCAGTGAGCCAGAAATCCTGATCCTTGACGAACCGACTTCCGCATTGGATCTCGCCAACCAAGACAGTGTGCTCAGCGTATTACGTGACTTAGCCATACACCGCGGAATGACTATCTTGTTTACGAGTCATTATCCACAACATGCGCTGCATATCGCTGATTATTCACTGTTGTTATTTAACGGCAGCGGTTGTTTATTTGGTGAAACTGAACAAATTTTAACGGAAGAAAACCTGACACAGCTGTACCAATTACCTGTCGCAATTACGCCAATGGATTATCAAGGCCGGCAGACCCAAGGGGTCATTCCGCTATTTAGATAACTGAATGAAAACGATTGAATTAAGGAATATAAAACGATGAGCAATAACACAGTAAGCAGTAACACTATAACACCCGCAGAAGCGCTGATTATCAACCAGTTAATTAATTATACTGAACAGGGGATTGCTAGCCGTGTATTAGCGAAGAATGGCGGGGGAAATATCACCTTATTTGCTTTTGATAAAGGCCAAGCGCTATCTGAACACAGCGCCCCTTTTGACGCTATTGTAATGGTTGTTGAAGGGAGTTTACAACTCACCATCGAAGGAAAGCCTGTGATGGCTAAACCGGGGGAAATTGTCAGAATGCCCGCCAATATTCCTCATGCGGTAGATGCGCTAGAGCCCGCAAAAATGTTGTTAGTTATGTTACGTGAGCCTGAAACGGCTTGTACACACTAGCTTGGAGGTGCGAATGGACCAATCATTTACCGCCCATGAAGCTGGGCACAAATTTTTAGCGCGCTTGGGGAAAAAACGCCTACGCCCAGGGGGAAAAGAAGCCACCGAGTGGCTACTTAGCCAATCAGGGGTACACAAGAACAGCCAAGTTCTTGAAGTCGCGTGTAATATGGGAACCACAGCTATTGAAATAGCCTCCCAATTTCATTGCCATATTACGGGTATTGATATGGACAAGCAGGCGCTCGCTCAAGCACAAAAAAATGTGGCGAATAAAGGGTTAACAGATTTAGTGACAATCCAAATGGCGGATGCATCAAAATTACCATTTGAAGATAACAGCTTTGATGTGGTCATTAATGAAGCCATGCTGACCATGTATGGTGATAAAGCGAAAGCAAAGTTATTGCAGGAGTATTATCGAGTACTAAAACCGGGGGGCTGTCTATTAACCCACGATATTGCATTTAAGGATGCCCAAGCGGTACAAAATGTGGTTTCTCAAATGCAGCAGGCGATTAATGTCAAAGCGCAGCCATTACCTGAGACACAATGGGTGGAATTATTTCAACAAGCGGGTTTCCAGCAAGTGGTATCTCATACAGGGCCAATGACATTGTTATCACCAAAAGGGCTGATTTACGATGAAGGTATATTCGGTGCATTAAAGATTGTCCGTAATGCATTGAAGAAAGAAAATCGTCCCCAATTTTTGCGTATGTTCCGTCATTTTCGGCAAAATCGTGGAAAATTGAATTATATCGCTGTCGTTAGCGTGAAGTAATTAATAGGAAGGCTTTGCGCAAGGATGCGTGACTAATACTGAATAACCTTTCACTTTTTGTTGTTAATAATAATAATTCTTATATTTATCTTGATTCTTAGTTACTGTTGTTAATAATTATTTGATAAAATAATAAACAGTAATTTAATTATGCATTGTGATTTATTTTTTAGATTCAATAACAGCAATTCTAATAATGTAAAGGTTTAATTTAATGAAAATAAAGCATTTTTTTATTATCTCCCCTTGCGTTCTCCCTTTTATTTCTCCCTCTGTATTTGCCGTTGATAAAAAAGAAGAATCCATAACCGTATCCGCTACACGTGGCTATAAATCGGTTTCAGAAATGGCACAAACCACATGGGTGATTGATAATGCTGAAATTGAGCAGCAAGCTGAAGGTGGAAAAGAATTAAAAGATATTTTAGCGCAGCTTATTCCAGGAATGAGTGTCAGCGGCCAAGGGCGGACAAACTATGGCATGAATATGCGTGGCCGTTCAATGATTGTGATGGTTGATGGGGTACGCCTTAACTCTTCTCGTAGTGATAGCCGCCAATTAGACTCCATCGATCCTTTTAATATTAACCATATCGAAGTTATTTCAGGTGCTACGGCGATGTACGGTGGCGGTAGCAGCGGCGGCTTGATTAATATTGTGACGAAAAAAGGCCAAGAAGAAAAACAAGTTTCCCTGCAATTAGGTGGAAAAACAGGCTTTAACAATGGTAAAGATCACGATGAAAATATTGCTGCAGCAGTAAGTGGTGGTAACGAGAACGCTCACGGACGTGTTTCTGTTGCTTATCAACGCTATGGCGGTTGGTATGATGGTAAAGGTAATGCGATTAATATCGATAATACCCAAACAGGGTTACAATTTTCTGATCGCTTGGATGTGATGGCGTCAGGTACTATCAAAATCGATGAAAAACAACAGGTTCAAGCTGTTTATCAGCATTATAAAAGTGAGTCTGATGGTAAACACGGCCTCTATTTAGGAAAAAATTTTTCCGCGGTTAAAGGGCAAGGTGATGCTTATAACAGCAGTAAATTAAGTTCTGACCGTTTGCCGGGAACTGAGCGTAATTTGCTCAACTTACAATATTCAAATGCAGATGTATTTGGGCAGGATTTTGTTGCACAGGTTTATTATCGTGATGAATCACAAAAGTTTTATCCCTTCCCAACCCTTACAGGCAAAGATGTTACAAGTATCAGCTCATCGGATCAAAAAACCAATTTTTATGGAACTAAGCTGACGTTCAATAGCCAACCTATCGATGAATTAACGTTAACTTATGGTGTGGATGCAGAGCATGAGCAATTTCGCGCGAACCAAATGTTTTTTGATTTAGATAAAGCGAAAGAATCCGGGGGAATGGACTTAACTAAAGCTTTCCAAATTGGCCGCTATCCAAGCTATACCACGACGAATATGGCGACATTTTTACAAAGTAGTTATGACATTACGCCAATGTTCACGTTAAGCGGCGGTGTGCGTTATCAGTACACAGAAAATAAAGTGGATGATTTTATTGGTTATGCACAGCAAGAAGCCATTGCTAACGGCAAAGGTAAATCCGCCGATGCAGTACCGGGTGGGAAAACGGATTACAACAACTTGCTGTTTAACGCAGGGCTGCTGGTTAACCTAACCGAAGAGCAACAAACATGGTTTAATTTTTCTCAAGGTTTTGAAATTCCCGATATTGCTAAGTATTACGGAACTGGTGACTATGCGAAGACTCCAGATGCCAATGGCCACTATCATCTAAATAAAAGCGTTAACATTAATGATACCAAGGTAAAAGGAATCAAGGTTAACTCCTTTGAGTTAGGATGGCGCTACACAGGGGAAAACCTGCGCACGCAAGTTGCTACCTATTATTCATTATCTGATAGAAGCTACGGCATTAATAAAGATGACATGAGCATCTATATGAAAACCGATAAACGCCGTATCTATGGGGTAGAAGGTGCGGTGGATTACTTCTTTGCTGACTCAGATTGGAGTGTAGGAAGTAATTTCAATCTACAAAAATCAGAAACTAAAGTGGATGGTAGTTGGGAAAAATGGAGCGTTGATTTCGCGAGCCCATCAAAAGTGAATGCCTATATTGGTTGGGAGCCGAATGACTGGGCACTACGTTTACAAAGCCAGCAAACGTTCAATTTAACGGATGCGGCTGGTAAGAAACTTGATGGCTATAATACCGTTGATTTATTAGGAAGTTATATGTTGCCAGTGGGTAAAGTCAGTTTTGCAGTTGAAAACTTACTGGATAAAAATTACTCCACAATTTGGGGGCAACGAGCACAAAGCTTATATAGCCCTAAATACGGTGCTGCAAACCTGTACGATTATAAAGGCCGTGGTCGAACCTTTGCTCTGAATTACAGTGTGACGTTCTAGTTTATTTTCAAAACCTATTCGACTTGCTGCCAAACATAATATATTTGGCAGCAGTTTGAAGCCACTTTACAGTGGCTTTATTCATACCAACCTTTTTAAATTTAAGGTAAAAGATTTTCCATGAAATTATTTCTCACAGGATTATTGTGCTTACTAAGCTTTTGGGGGCAGGCAAAAACGCCAACGGTGATCACCGACTTACAAGGCCGTGAAGTCACAGTTAATCTTCCCGTTGAAAAGTTATTTCTGGTGGATAGCCGTGATATTTTGCCAGTAGATATTGCTGCGGGTAAAAGTGGGATATCTCGTATCACGGGTTGGAGTGATTCGCTTACACAATACGCACCAGATTTAAAACAAGCTTATTTCAGTGTGTTGCCTGAATTAGGCCAAATTCCAACGTTAAAGAAAACTCGTGAAGCCGGTCTCCAAGTTGAAAAACTGATCGAGTTAATGCCTGATGTGGTAATTATGCATAAGGCTAATTATGGTGCGATGCGTGATAGCCAAATTTTACCGCAACTTGAAGCCGCTGGTATCCAAGTCATTTTTATTGATTTTCGAATGGATATCGCGAAAAACACGCCAAAAAGTATTCTATTATTAGGTGAATTATTAGGAACACAAGAAAGAGCGGAACGATTTGCGAAGCTGTACCACGAAAAATTAGATGCGATTGAAAGCCAATTATCTCAGCCATTTCCAACTGTCTTGATTGAAGCGAATGCAGGGTTATTTAGCGATAATTGTTGTCAACTTTATGGTCGTTCAGGTTACGGTTCTTTAGCGGCCCTGGCAGGCGGAAATAATCTTGTTGCAGATAGCTTCCCTGCAAAAGGGGCTGAAAGTTCCATTGAGAATATTATTACATTAAACCCAGAATATTATTTACTGACAGGCGCCGATTGGCACAACTTTAATCGTCGCTCGCTCGCAGTAAGCTTAGGATATAATGCAAATAAAGCTAACGTGCAGAAGCAGTTATCAGTATTAATGGATAGACAAGGGATCTCATCATTAACGGCAGTTAAAGAAAAGCGAGTTATGGCGATTTACCATAATTTTTACAACAACCCGATGAATATATTTGCCATTGAAGCTATGGCTAAATTTATGCATCCAGAACGATTTAGCGCATTAAATCCAGAACAAAACTTAGTCGAATTTCAAAATCAATTTACAGAGATCCGAGAAACAGGGGTGTTTTGGGTGAGTTTATAGACAAAGTCACCCTTCGCCTTTTGAAGTATAAGTATCAAGATGGTAAATCATGTTTTTATTATCTTAGATACTTATTTTAAATTAAATTTTTAATCGGTTAGATATGATGTTTATGTCTTTTGAGTCATACTTCTTCTGTGTAAATGAACCAATTAAAGACCCTGCAGAGATGGAAGTAAAAGTAATATAGTTAAATATTTATGGCCACTTTTTATAAGTGGCTTTTCTATAAAAACAAATCTTATATTGATGCTCTAATTAAGTTGTCATTTGTAATTTATTGTTCTTATTGTTTGTTATTCTATTTTTAATTCAGTATAAATTTAATCATCAAAATTAGAATATATAATTTATATAAATAATATGCTAATAATAGCTAGCCACATAATTCTATATTTTAAATTTTCAATGGAGTTCAAAATGAGAAAGGTTATTATATCTAGCGTATTATTTGCAGTGTCTACAATTTCATTTAACTCAATGGCAGCAGACAAAAATATGGTTACACCTGAAAATATGACTTGCCAGCAATTTATTAATTTAGATCCTCAAAGTTGGGCACCTGTTGCGTTATGGGTAACAAACCAAGAAACGCAATTTAAAGGTGGGGATTATGTTGCGCTAACAGAGCAAAGTGTTGCTGAAGTCCCTCAGATTGTTGAGTTTTGTAAGAAAAAACCGGAAGGTACTCTGCAAGATTATTTAGCATCTAAGAAATAAAGCAGACTATTATGCCATGGAAGGCATAATAGGCATTACCAACGAGAAGGATAAGCTTTTATTCTGTGGTCGATTAGAAACTAAATTTTTGAAACATTTAACCTGCCTATCTCTATATTTTTATTTATTTACAGCTAATTTATCAGCTAAGTAATCAATAAAAGCACGTGTCTTAGCCGGTAAAACAAGAGTATTTGGATAAAGTAATTGAATATTTTGTTTAGGTAAATGGTATTCAGGTAATACATGAACTAAGCGTTCACACCGCAAGTCGTCATCAACCATCCAAGCAGGGCATATTGCAATACCTAAAGAAGCTAACACCATATGGTGAATAACGGCGGCAGAATTAGACTCGTATTGGTTTTTAATTATAGGTAAGTAATATTTTTCATTTTTTGCGTTCTGTAAAAAATATTGCGGATCTTGCCAGTTTAATAGGGCATGGTTAATCCATGGAACATTTGCTAAATCAGTGAGTTGTTTTATTGGGTGTTTTTCTATAAATTCCGGGGTGGCGACTAAGTAAATTTCATATTCACCCAGTTTCTTCATTTTAAGAGATGAGTTCTTTAGGTTGCCTAATCGAATGGATAAATCGAGTTTTTCTGTGATCAGGTCGTCTAAGGATGAGTTAAATGAATATTGTAACCGTAGCTTAGGATAAAGACGGCAAAATTCAGGAAGTAGTGGCAAAATAAAACGTTGGCCAAACTCACTCGTTGATGAAAAACGCAGCAAACCGGCAATATTAGTGCCTAAATTTTGGCTTCTTTCAAAAGCTTCATCTATTTGACTTTGAATACGTTTAAAGTCGTCATAGAAATGTTTTCCCACTTCTGTTAATGCAATATTTCGCGTATTTCGTGTTAGCAAGCTTACATTGAGCTGAGCTTCTAATTGTTTGATATCCACACTAACCATAGAGCGGCTTAGCCCTAAAATATCTGCGGCTTTCGTGAATGAACCGGAGTCAACAACTTGTAGAAAGCTGATAATCTTTTTGAGATTTTTTTGCATAATGACAATGATTGTTCTTTTTTATTAAACAATCATGTTACCTCCCTTGTATCGACAAAGAAAGTACTTAAATCTATTCTTTGCCACCGGAGGAAGTCCATGACTTATCGATACAAAATCGCCACAGTATTTTTACTCGGTTTCTTTATTGATTGTATTAATATTTTTATGTCAGCGATAGCATTACCTGATATTGCATCGTCATTTTCAGCGAGCCAATCTCAAGTTGCTTGGGTTGCCAATGGTTATATTTTAGGTTTAGTTCTGGTGATGCCCATCAGTTTATGGCTAGCAGGCAGGCTAGGTAATCAAAAGCTACTTTGCTATTCCATGTTGCTCTTTTCTGTTGCAGCTTGGTTCAGTGGGAGCAGTGATTCAATTTATAGTTTAATTTTTTGGCGTTTTATCCAAGGAGCCGCGGGAGGGTTATTAATTCCTGTAGGTCAGGCACTCGTTTTTGCATTATTTCCAAATAATGATCGTCAGCGTATATCAACATTGATTATGACAGTCGCGTTAATTGCGCCTGCATTCTCACCTGCCATTGGTGGTTTAATTATTGATTCTTTATCTTGGCATTGGGTTTTTTATGCTAATTTACCTTTTTCATTGCTAACGGCCGTACTTGCCTGGGTTTGGATAAAAAATGATGGGAAAACAATAAGAGAAAAGCCAGATATTTTGGGGTTAATAATGGTAAGTTTAAGTTTATTAAGCTTATTATTATCATTCTCTTTTTATAATGACTATCACAATTTATTATTGGCTTTGGTGAGTTTTTCTACTTCTGTCCTTGTATTTATTGTTTATCTTAAATATGCAAAAAAATGTCGAGAACCTATTTTAAATTTTCAGTTATTGAAAAACGCCAATCTGCGTAACGCTTTTATTGTTTACTATGCTGTTCCCGGTATTTTTACAGGGGTTAATTTACTCAATATTTTTAATCTACAAGAGAACATGGGATTCAGTGCGGCACAAACAGGGTTATTCATGGTGCTATATGCATTGGGAGCGGTGATATCAATGTTAACTGGTGGTCGCCTTTATTTGCAGATAGGGAAAAAACAATTATTTATTATTGGTATTACATTACATAGCCTTGGTATTTTTCTGCTTTATTGGGTTTCATCTTCAAGTCAGCTCTATTTATTAATAATCGCTTATTTATTGATGGGGATGGGTGGTGGATTGAGCGCCAATACTGCACAAATTAGCTCGTTGATGGACTTCAAAGATAAAGATTTACTTCAAGGGAGCGTTTTGTGGAATATTAATCGGCAAGTCGCATTTAGTGTGGGTGCCGTCATATTTATTTCTATATTTAGCCTAACGACTTTTTCGAGTGATTTATTACGCTATCAATATACGTTTCTTATCGCATCAATACTCGGGTTACTTTCATTAATTTCAGTGATCAAGGAAAAATAAATGAGTGAAACAATGGAAAGAGCGCTGCAAAGCGTTGTGGACGTACATGTCTTAATTGAGAATGTTTTTATGGGGAGAAATGGTGATAAAAGTTTGGCTCCTCTATTAGCCAGTTTCGATAAGCACTTTAAAATGGTTACAACCCAGGGCCATTGTATTGGATTAAATGAAGTGACTCAGTTATTCAGTCAGAATGTAGGGGCTCGAACATTATTTACAACAGAGTGTATTAATCTGATGCCATTACGCGAAGACAATGGTTATTGCTGGGTTCAATATCAAGAAAAACAGCAAATAAATGGTATTGAGTCGTTAAGAATTTCTGCTGCATGTATCAGGGTCGAAGCAGAAGAGTGTATTTGGGTTTATTTGCATGAAACTCCAGTAGTGTAAATGAGATAAAATGAGGGTGATAAAACAGAGTAATTACTGTTTTATCACCAACAGAGAGTATAAGTTTATAGATGATATTTATTCTCATTTTTATTGACCGTCGGTCGGTCGAGTATTATCATGCTACTATGATCGAAGATGAGGTATAAAAAATGAGACGACTTTTTTTGATCCTAGCTGTTTGCTTGGGCACTTTTATGGCAACGTTAGATATCAGTATTGTAAACGTTGCACTACCTGCTATTGGGCGTGATCTCGATGTGAATATGTCTATGCTACAATGGGTTATTGACGCCTATGCACTATGTTTGTCAGCATTGATCTTGTCTGTTGGCCCTATTAGCGACCGTTATGGGCGTAAAAAAATTTGGCTAACAGGAATTGTTATTTTCACTCTAGGGTCTGCAATTTGTGCATTTTCTACATCGTCGCACATGTTGATAGCGGGGCGTATTATTCAAGGGGTCGCTGCCGCGGCTTTAATTCCTGGGGCACTTTCTATCATTACACAAGCTTTCTCGAATGATATTGAACGTATAAGAATTATTGGCATTTGGTCAGCCGTGAGTGCACTTTCCTTAATTATCGGCCCTATTTTAGGGGGCTTTTTAGTCGATAGCTTCAATTGGACAACGATATTCTTAATCAATATCCCGATAGGATTGCTAACATTCCTGTTAGGCTGGCTAGGGATACAAGAAAGTTCAGATCCAGATAAAGCCGCACTGGATCCGATGGGGCAAGCTTTAAGTATCATTGCATTAGGTGGTTTAACCTTTGCTTTAATTGAGGCAGGGGAGCAAGGTTGGGGTAGCTATTTCACATTGAGTGGGTTAATCATTGCGACTATTGCATTCTTAGGGTTTATTTGGGTTGAACGCCACGTAGCTCGGCCATGACTACCTTTCTTTTTATTTAAAAAAAATCCATTTTTCTTTCAATATAATATGGCTTCTTTTGCGTTGGGTTTTGCAACTTACAGCAATGTATTTTTTATTGCGCTATTTTTACAAAAAGGCCAAGGGTGGGGGGCATTTGAAGCGGGGATCCGCATGGCACCTGAGTTTATTGCCATGGCTATTTTTTCATTCTCTTTCGGTAAACTCTCTCGCTATTTAAGCGTGCGAAATCTGATGATCTTTGGCTTTATTTTAATCGCGCTGGCTTCATTATTATTAACTCGTGTTAACGCTGAGACACCTTATATACCTATTGCGATAACATTATTTATTTTGGGTGCTGGAATGGGAATGTCTACCCCTGCAATTGGGGCACTTGTCATGGCGAGTGTTGATAAGGCCTATTCCGGCATTGCATCCGCTGTTATGAATGCATTGAGGCAAACAGGTATGACCCTCGGTATTGCTCTTTTGGGAACGTTGATGACACATCGCGCTGTAGAGCAGCTATTACAGGATGACAAGTTGGTTGGGATGTTATCGACACAGGAAATCAAACATTTGATTCAAACTTCTTCAGCAATGCCATCTGCCTTTATTGAGCAAGTCACACGGTCAGCTTTTGTTTCTGGTTTTAATGTAGCGATGTTAGGTGGAGCGGTAGCCATAATGATTACGTTATGCCTGATGGCAAGGTATAAATCAGTGAATTAATTGGTATTGAGGTTACGGACATAAAAAAACACCTGCCGGAGCAGGTGTTTTTAGGTATAAATCAACTAATTACTCGTCAAGGAAACTGCGCAGAACTTCTGAGCGGCTTGGGTGACGTAATTTACGTAATGCTTTCGCTTCGATCTGACGGATACGTTCACGGGTAACATCAAACTGTTTACCGACTTCCTCAAGGGTGTGGTCAGTATTCATATCGATACCAAAACGCATACGTAGCACTTTTGCTTCACGAGCGGTTAAGCCTGCTAACACCTCGTGAGTTGCAGAGCGTAAGCTTTCTGACGTTGCAGAGTCTAAAGGTAGTTCTAAAGTTGTATCTTCAATAAAATCACCTAAATGTGAATCTTCATCATCACCAATAGGGGTTTCCATAGAGATAGGTTCTTTAGCAATCTTCAGTACTTTACGAATTTTATCTTCCGGCATTAGCATGCGTTCTGCCAACTCTTCTGGCGATGGCTCACGGCCCATTTCTTGCAGCATTTGACGAGAGATACGGTTCAGTTTGTTGATAGTTTCAATCATGTGAACCGGGATACGAATAGTACGTGCTTGGTCAGCGATTGAACGCGTGATAGCCTGACGGATCCACCAAGTTGCATAAGTTGAGAACTTATAACCACGGCGATATTCAAACTTATCAACGGCTTTCATCAGGCCGATGTTACCTTCTTGGATCAGGTCAAGGAACTGCAAGCCACGGTTGGTGTATTTCTTAGCGATAGAAATTACCAAACGTAAGTTTGCTTCAACCATCTCTTTCTTCGCACGGCGTGCTTTCGCTTCACCGATAGACATACGACGGTTGATATCTTTAACTTGTTCAATTGTCAGACCCGTTTCTTCTTCAATTTGACGCAGTCTTTGCAGGCAACGTAGAATTTCTTCTTCAACTTCAAGTAGTTTTTCTGACCAAGGCTTGTTCATTGCTTTTGCAGCAGTTAACCAAGTTTCGCTGGTCTCATTACCACTAAATAAAGTAATGAAGTTTTTCTTCGGCATCTTACATTGTTCAACACACAGTTTCATGATGGTACGCTCTTGTAAGCGAACTCTGTCCATCATTTCACGCATGTTATTGACCAAGTAGTCAAATTGCTTAGGAACTAAACGGAATTCTTTAAATACTTCGGAAAGCTGCTCAATAGCGGCAGCCGTTTTCGCATCACTACGGCCATATTGTTTAATATGTTGACGCGTTTTTTCATATTGCTCGCGAAGATCAGAGAATTTTTGACGCGCTAATTCAGGATCGATGCTGTTATCGTCATCGCTATCGCTGTCATCGCCGTCTTCATCTTCTTCGTCTTCGTCATCATCTTTATCAAGCTCTGCTTGTGGTAATTCAGAGCCAACGTGAGTTGCTGTTGGTGCAAGATCTTCTTCCGCGTTAGGGTCAACAAAGCCGGTGATTAAATCAGATAAACGGCTTTCTCCTGCTTCAACACGGTCATATTGCTCAAGAAGATAGGTGATAGCCTCAGGATATTCAGCAACAGAGCACTGAACCTGATTAATACCATCCTCGATGCGTTTTGCAATGTCGATTTCGCCTTCTCGTGTGAGAAGCTCGACGGTACCCATTTCACGCATATACATGCGGACAGGGTCGGTTGTACGGCCGATTTCACTTTCAACACTGGACAGCACTTGTGCAGCGGCTTCTGCTGCATCTTCATCAGTATCGGAAGTATTTTCAGCCAAAATTAAATCATCGGCATCAGGTGCTTCTTCCATGACCTGGATGCCCATGTCATTAATCATCTGAATGATATCTTCAATTTGATCTGAATCGACGATATCTTCCGGCAGATGGTCGTTGACCTCGGCATAGGTTAAGTAACCTTGCTCTTTACCCTTGGTTACGAGTAGCTTAAGCTGCGACTGCGGGTTTTGCTCCATAAGACGGTATCCACACTTCTGAGTATTTTAATTGGTGTCGGTCGGCGAAACATTCGGCCAACAAGAACATACAAAGGGAATATTTATTATTCGCTACGCCCTTTATTTTCGTAGCATTTTACAGGCATTTGCCTTGTGTTTATCGGCACTTAAGCCGTTTAAAATATTAATTCTGTTTTGGGTTAGATTATGTTTTCACTCTTGAAAGAGTGATTAAGCGGACTTCTTCGCGCTCTTCTGGGGTCAGCCCTTCAGTTCGTTCTTTTGCTATCAAATAGTCAAAACGTTCGTCGAGTGCGCTATTAAATAGATGGTTTAACGCATCTATAAAGGTATTTTCCGCTATCTCCTCTATTTCTATATCGTTCCACGTTGCTAGTTTTTCAAGCTGTTTCGAAAATTTATTATCACGATAACGCTCTAGCAACTGCCCAGTTGACATTCCGGGGGTGGAACGGCAAACATCAACCAATTCCTGAAATAGAGAAAGCCCCGGCATTTGAATATGGGCGATCCCCTCTAATGAGGGAACAAGCTCCGAAAAGTTCGGATTCTGTACCAACAGCGCGATAAGTATTCGCATTGTGGTTGGTTTTAATTTGGGCGCCTGATAGTTAACTTGTTCTGTGCTCTCTCTATCAATCATAGCAAGAACTTGAGAAATATCCGGTATACCAATAAAATTTCCTAGCTCTTGAGCCATATAAAGGCGCAGTGTTTCACCAGGTATTTGTTTAATCAAAGGGATAGCCAGTTTACTAAATTTTGCTTTCCCTTCTTGCGTTTTTAAATCTACCTGAGGCACAAGTGAATCAAATAAAAAGGCGGAAAGGGTTTGAGCATCTTTCATGCGTTGCTCAAAAGTCTCTTTGCCTTCTTTACGCACTAATGAATCAGGGTCTTCACCATCGGGTAAAAACATAAAGCGCAGCTGGCGACCATCCGTTAGATAGGGAAGTGCTGTTTCCAGTGCCCGCCAAGCCGCTTCTCGGCCAGCGCGGTCGCCATCATAACAACAAATAACTGTATCTGTTGAACGATAAAGTAGCTGAATATGTTCAGAGGTTGTTGATGTGCCAAGTGAGGCAACCGCATAGCGGATGTCATACTGAGCGAGAGCAACAACGTCCATATAGCCTTCAACTACGAGTAACTTCGCTAATTCACTACTATTTTGTGTTGCTTCATAGAGGCCAAATAATTGACGACCTTTATGGAAAATATCAGTTTCGGGAGAGTTTAAGTATTTGGGAAGGGCATCCCCTAACACACGCCCACCGAAGGCAATTACACGACCGCGTCTATCCCGAATTGGGAACATGACACGCTCTCTAAAACGGTCATAGATTCGGCCATTATCATTTGTCACTAACATGCCTGCATCATCAAGCTGTTTGCGACTTTCTGGGTTTACAGCGAATTTTTTGAGTAAATTGTCCCAGCCCGCAGGGGCGAAACCAATCGAAAAATGCTCAATAATTTCAGCGCTTAAACCACGTTGGCTTAAATAATCTTTCGCTTTATTAGCCGAAGAATGACTTAAGGCAGCACAGTAAAATTGATTAATTTTTTCCATCAACTGATATAAATTTTGCCGTTGATGAAGTTCTATTTGGCTTGAACCCGTTCCTTTTTCATAAGGGACATCAAGGCCATGCAGTGCAGATAATTCTTCAATAGCTTCGACAAAATCGAGTTTGTCATAATTCATCAAAAAATCGATAGCGTTGCCGTGAGCGCCACAACCAAAACAGTAATAAAATTGTCTTTCACCGTTTACGGTAAAAGAAGGTGTTTTTTCATTATGGAACGGACAACAAGCGTGATGGTTTTTACCCTGTTTTTTTAACGGGACTTTTGCATCTACTAAATCAATGATGTCAGTTCTTGCTAACAAGTCATTGATAAATGAACGCGGAATTCGTCCAGCCATAAGCCTCTTTTTCGCCTGTTGATGAACGATAATAAGCCGCGCTTCCTTGAGGAAAGCACGGCCTTTAACTGCTTAGCTATTTACTACTACAAAAACTAAGTGACTACGAGAGAAACCAACGTTTTGTATTAGCTATCGTCTGTAATGAATGCAGTTTTCACTGCAAACAACTAGTACAGACGAGTACGGCGTGCGTTTTCGCGAGCCAGTTTCTTAGCGTGACGCTTTACAGCTGATGCTTTAGCGCGTTTACGTTCAGTCGTTGGTTTTTCATAGAATTCACGACGACGAACTTCAGCTAAAACACCTGCTTTTTCACAGGAACGTTTGAAACGACGCAGTGCAACGTCGAATGGCTCGTTTTCACGTACTTTAATTACCGGCATGTGCCTCTCACCTCAATAGAAATCGGTTTGTTGCTGGTACTGATTCACCAGCCTTCATTTAAAATGGTGCGGAATTTTACTTCAATGAGTACGGGTTTGTAAAGTGCCGTATAAAATTGAATCACACAAGATTACCTGATTTGCAGTTCATTCGATGAAAAAGCAAACAAAACCAGATAATAATGAGAATTAGCCACACGAAATTTTTTATTACAGGGGACTGATTATAGACTATACAGTCAGGAAAGTCAGCCTTTTACCAACATTAATTACGCGATTGCGCGAAAATAGTGATAGACTTGCGGTTATGCAATAAACAAGGGTAGTGCAATGCGTGTTTTAGGTATCGAAACCTCTTGCGATGAGACGGGTATCGCAATTTATGATGATGAGCGTGGCTTATTAGCCAATCAATTATACAGCCAAATTAAAGTTCATGCAGATTACGGTGGTGTCGTGCCTGAATTGGCTTCGCGCGATCATATTCGCAAAACAGTGCCGTTAATTCAAGCCGCGCTGAAAGAAGCTAATTTAACAAGCCAAGATATCGACGCTGTTGCTTATACTGCGGGCCCAGGTTTGGTAGGGGCTTTAATGGTAGGTGCAACCGTTGGGCGTTCATTAGCTTTTGCATGGAATGTTCCAGCCGTGGCGGTTCATCACATGGAAGGCCATTTATTGGCTCCAATGTTAGAAGAGAAAAGCCCTGAATTTCCTTTCGTTGCATTACTGGTTTCTGGTGGGCATACCCAGCTTATCAGTGTGACGGGAATTGGTGAGTATGAGCTACTTGGCGAATCTATCGATGACGCGGCAGGTGAAGCGTTTGATAAAACAGCGAAATTATTAGGTTTAGACTACCCTGGCGGCCCTGTGCTATCTCGCATGGCGCAGCAGGGTACTGCGGGCCGTTTTGTTTTTCCTCGCCCAATGACAGACAGGCCAGGGCTTGATTTTAGCTTCTCAGGGTTAAAAACCTTTGCAGCCAATACCATTCGTGAAAATGCGGATGACGACCAAACCCGAGCAGATATTGCGAGAGCCTTTGAAGATGCCGTGGTAGATACTCTGGCAATTAAGTGCAAACGCGCTTTAGAACAAACAGGGTTTAAACGCTTAGTGATGGCGGGGGGCGTTAGTGCTAACCGCGCACTCAGAGCTAAAATGGAAGACGTTCTTAAACAGCGCGGCGGTGAAGTTTTTTATGCACGCCCTGAATTCTGTACGGATAACGGCGCGATGATTGCTTTAGCGGGGCTTATTCGCCTTAAAGGTGGGTCAACGACAGGGCTTGGTGTAACAGTTCGCCCGCGCTGGCCACTGGCGGAATTGCCACCGTTAGAAAAATAACATCGCTGATGAGTTTATGTTTTTGATAAAAAGGGCTGGGTGACAGCCCTTTTACTTTTCAATTAAATATTAATGTAAAACAACGATTAGTGTAAGACAACGACCGCATCTTCAAGCCTGCTTGAACGAGCTTTTACCATATTTGATGTCTCTGTACTTTGCTCTACCAGTAATGTGCTTTGTTGTGTGATGGTTTCGAGCTCACTTACCGCTTGGGTAATATCGGCGATCCCAGCTGCTTGTTCAGAGGTTGCTTGGCTAATATGGGTAATCAATTGCGTGACATTCTGTATTTGGTCAACAATCTCCTTCATGGTGTCCCCTGCCGTATTTACTTGATTTTTCCCTGAATTGACTTTCTTTTCGCAATCATTAATTAATTCGCGAATATCATTCACTGCGCTTGCACTACGGCTTGCGAGGCTGCGTACTTCATTTGCGACAACAGCAAAGCCTTTGCCTTGTTCACCTGCACGAGCGGCTTCTACAGCGGCATTTAACGCGAGTATATTAGTTTGAAATGCGATGTCTTTAATCACATCCGTAATGGAATTGATTTTGCTGGTACTATTAACAATCTCATTCATGGTATCGACAACGGCTTCCATCATTGCACCGCCATTTACTGCGGTTTCGCTAGTGGTATTAGAAAGCTGATCAACTTGGATTGTATTATCGGCATTCATTTTTACAGAAACAGCCATTTGGTTCATGGTCGCAACGGTTTGTTGCATATAACCGACGGTTTGCTGAGTATGCGTTTCTAATTCACCACAATCGGAGACTAAAGATTCACTGCCTTTGCGGACGTTATCAACTTGTTCGGAGACATCTTTGATTAGCCAGCGGCAAACCAGTCCAAGTTGCCCTATAGCGCGTAATACTAAGCCAATTTCATCTGTACGTTGCATATGGTTAACGCTATGTTGATTTCCTCGTGCAATACCAAGTGCTTGTTGGGTGATGTTTTCCAATGGTGTGGCGAGCATTTTTTCAAATATCACATTACCGACCAGTAATGTGATAAATGTGCAGATGCTCATGATTAAAAGGGATCCGATTGGTTGCAAAACAACGCTTGCCATGATGAGCCAAAGAATAAACAACAGGCTCATGACGAGTCGGATACGCCAGCGTGTTGAACATATAGAAAAGTGAAACGGTATTTTTTTAGAAAGTACAATTCCCTTAAAAATTTTTCGTTTACTTCTATTTTCATTCATTGCGGTATAGAGCGGTTCTACTGTCGCAATTTCTTGGCGTGTTGCACGGGTTCGAATGGACATATAGCCCGTAATGACACCTTTGCGTTCCACTGGGATGATATTGGCTCTAACCCAGTAATGGTCACCATTTTTCCGACGGTTTTTTACAATACCAGTCCAAGGTTCTCCTTTTTTAAGTGTTGCCCACATGTCGGCAAAAGCTTCTTTGGGCATATCTGGATGGCGGATAATATTGTGCGGACGTGTTAATAACTCATCTAATTCATAACCACTAACTTGGACAAAGAAATCATTAGCGTGAACAATGTTTCCTTGCAGATCGCTAGTTGTCATCAATGTGATATTTTCATCTAACACATATTCATTTTGAGTGATATAAGGGGTTCTGCTCATTACAATACCATTATTATTGTTTAATTTTCCTTTTATATAGTCGACAGCTTTTAAATATTCCTTAGTAATAATTTTGCAATAATTTAACTTTTCTTTAAAAGTGTGCGCTAGTTATGGCTAAAATGTAACGCAGCACAAATTGCTACCAGTACAGTTTTAAGGAGGGATATCGCGCTGTTGTTATTGATGGGCTTTTTTGGGAAATTTTAAACAAGGCAAAATAGCATAAAAAAAGAGCTGAAATCAGCTCTTCTTAGGGAAAAATCAAATGTAACGATCAGTCATCCTGTTCTTGCTCTTTGGCTTCTTGGGCTATTTCTTTATTGGTTTTTTGTTTTTTGTTTTTCAGTTTTTGCCAAATACGGCTTTCTTGGCCGCGCCAAAGGCGTTGTATATTACCGTGATGGCGGACTAACACTAAACAAGACAGCATGGCAACAGGGAAGGTGAATTCAGGTTTAAACCACCAAACATAAAAGGGAGCAAGTAAGGCGCTGACAATCGCGCCGAGTGATGAATAACCACTAAGCAATACTGTAAGTAACCATGTCCCTGCGACTAAACCAGAAAGATCCCAACCAATAGCGGCAATTGAGCCAAATGCAGTTGCTACACCTTTTCCGCCTTTGAAACGAAAGAAAATGGGATATATATGCCCAAGACAGGCTGCAATTGCAACAAAGCCAAGATAGAATGGCTGCACATTTAAATAATAAGCAAGCCAAACGGGTATCATCCCTTTTAATACGTCACAAATGAGTACCCCGGCAGCGGCGGCTTTACCGCCTACACGCAATACGTTAGTTGCACCAGGGTTACCAGAGCCGTGTTGACGGGGGTCGGGTAGTCTCGCCAAACGGCAGATCAGTATCGCACTCGAAACTGAGCCGCAAAGATAGGCGAAGATTATCATGCCAAGCGCGGTTGCACTCATAGCTAACTCCAAAACGGTTAAGGCCATAAATTCACTTCAGTCTTGGATAATACGCATATTTTTGCTGAAGTGGTATCAATTCAGTACATAAATGAGAAAATGACGTGATGGATATCGTATTTATTGAGCAATTATCAGTCATCACCACGATTGGTGTATATGACTGGGAACAAGATATTGAACAGAAACTCGTGCTCGATATCGAAATGGGATGGGATAACAAACGCGCGTCTATGAGCGATAATGTAGAATATTGCCTAGATTATGCCAAGGTTAGTCAGGCTATCCTCGCTCATGTAGGGAATAACAAGTTTGGGTTAGTAGAACGTGTTGCTGAAGAAGTTGCACAATTATTGATGACACAATTTGCTAGCCCATGGGTTCGTATTAAGGTCGCTAAGCCGGGAGCCGTGGCGCGAGCCAAGCAGGTTGGGGTTGTTATCGAAAGAGGCGTGAAAAGCGCTTAAATGATGACTGGCGGTGTTCAGCCGCCAGCTTTATGAGTGTTAGATGATTTGTTGTTGCTGCCAACCTGCAACGGCTTCAATACGTTGTCGCGTAAGTTCTTGACGGATTTCAGGGCCTTGAAAGCCTTGTTCAATAATTGGTTTTACTTCAACGGATTGTGCAATGGAAAAAGCTTGCCTGAAGTACCGTCCTTGTGGATAGGCTTGTTGTTCAAGGCCTAATCGACCTCTTGCATCCGCCTCGCTGATTAAACTGAGTTGTTCAATACGTTCTGGTTTGCGCCAGCTATCAAGCCCATCAAAAATCGCAATGAGCTCATTAGCAGGTAATTTATTGATAACATGGATTTTATCATGATAGCGAGCCGCTAGACGGGCTAAGTCCCGAGCGGTAGTTGGCACTTTTAATCTTGCGCAGAGTGTTTCTATTAATGGAATACCTGCTTCACCGTGGTTTGGGTGACTTGGCCAAACATCCCGTGGTGTCAGCGCTTTACCTAAATCATGGCATAAGGCAGCAAAGCGAATATCCACACTGTTAGATAGCTCGGTAACCACTTTCATTACCATTAGGGTATGAATGCCAGTATCAATCTCTGGGTGCCATTTTTCAGGGGCTGGGACACCAAATAGTGCATCAACTTCAGGAAAAAGAACGGCTAAAGCACCACATTGGCGTAAAACGTCAAAATAAATCTGTGGGGAGTTTGATTTCAGTGCTTTTTCGGTTTCTGTCCAAACGCGCTCGGCGGTGAGGTGAGATAATTCCCCTGTTGCGGCCATTTTTTGCATTAATGCTAATGTTTCAGGCGCAATCGTAAAACCTTGTTCAAAGTAGCGAGCGGCAAATCGCGCAACCCGTAAGACCCGTAAAGGATCTTCAGAAAATGCGTCAGAAACATGACGTAAAATACGGTTGTTGAGATCTTTTACGCCTTGGAATGGGTCAACAATTTCGCCTGATCCACTTTGTGCTATCGCGTTAATTGTTAGATCGCGACGTAGTAGATCATCTTCAATGGTGACATCGGGAGCGCTATAGCAGCTAAAGCCAGTATAGCCCGCGCCAGTTTTACGTTCTGTTCGGGCTAAAGCGTATTCTTCATGGGTTTTTGGATGTAGGAAAACAGGAAAATCCTTTCCGACTTGTTGAAAACCTTGAGATAGCATTGCCTCGGGTGTTGTGCCAACCACCACGTAGTCCCTATCTGAAATAGGTAGTCCAAGAAGTTGGTCACGTACAGCCCCTCCCACGAGATAGACTTTCATTTGAATGGCCTCAATTACATCCAACCATCATTACGTTTTTTACGACGTGGAATAATGTGCGGTAAAATCAAACCTAAAATTAAGCCAACACCGGCGACGCCACCACCATACATAAACCATTGTAAAATCAATTCACGACGGCGATCATCTAAGTTGACCTCAGCAATTTCTAGCTTTTTGCCGGATTTGATCAACTCATTTTTTAATTTTTCATTTTCAGCTTTTAGTTGGCTGACGATATTGTCATTATCAGCGACTTTTTGCTGCATATCTGCAGTTCGTGTATTCCACGTGTTATCAATATTGTCGAGCTGTTGACGTAGTTTTTGGTTTTCAGCTTCAAGTTCTGGAATGCGAGTTTTCATACTTGGTGTATTACTGAGTTGCTCAACGGGTAACCAGACCGTTCTGCCTTTTTCATCGCGAACTTGTGCAAATTTGTTGTCTGTGGAGAGCAGTTCAACCGCTTCCCCGGCATTGAGCGTACCTACGATACGATATTTTGTGCCAGGTCCACTATGAACGTATGTGGATAAATCATCTGATACATAACGTTTTTCTGCTGCATGTGAATTTAAGGAAAGGCCTAGCCCCATGATTGAAATTAATAATAATGGAATTTTTCGCATGGTATTTACAGTCTTTTGATGGTGAATGAGTTTTATATTATTTGAATACTAATGAGTAAAACGCGAGGGTGCAAATCCTAAACGCAGATGTCTCTACAGTCTAAAGGAGAATGAGAACTATCCTAACTGTCTAAATTACCCTTGTTTTTACTTTGTTTTCAATATAACTCACTGAAAGAAATATGACAGGTAGAATTTTTGTTTATCGCACAGTTTCTTTTCTCAGCTTAGCTCGATTGGGGTAATATGAGTGAAGTGAAATAATTAAATAAGGATATGTATGAGCCACGTAGAGGTTGAACTCAAACTTGCTGCTAAGAGTTCCGCAATAGAGGCTGTACGACAGTGTCTATCGACATTGTCTCACCAATACAGTGAGCCGACGAAGTTAACCAATATCTACTTTGATACGGCAAATAAGCAGTTACGTCAGTGGGATATGGGCTTACGTATCCGAGGTTGTGATGGCCGCTATGAAATGACAATGAAAACGGCAGGACAGGCGGTAGGTGGTTTGCATCAACGGCCTGAATATAACGTTGACATAGATTCGCCAGAGCTTGATTTAGCGGCATTACCCGCTGAAATTTGGCCCGAAGGAACTGACATTTCACAGCTTAAGTCTGAATTAAATATCCTTTTCAGCACGAATTTTACGCGTGAAAAATGGTTAGTCACGTTTGAAGATAGCGAAATAGAAGTCGTTTTCGACCAAGGTGAGATATCCGCAGGTTCAAAGGATTTGCCTATTCAAGAGTTTGAATTAGAACTCAAAAAAGGTTTTATTGCTGATGTGCTCAATTTAGCAAAGAAATTTGCAGATATTGATGGTCTGCACCTGTCATCACTTAGCAAAGCTGCACGTGGATATTCATTGCTATCACCGTCAAAAGAGCCATTAGCTCGCCCTGACTCGGTGTTTGACTATGAAGAGCAACCCCTAGAAAAGTCATTAATGCATATGCAATTACTTTGCCAGCAGCATGAAGACTACTGGTTAGCAAATAGCAGCAATGCACGCCAAGGCTTCAGTGAGTTTTTACGTTTTGTTCAGGCATTTTTAGTGCATTACCAAAATTCAGTGCCTCACTTTATCCATGACACGCCACTGGAACAATTACGTTCAGATATTGCCGATGAAACCATCAGTGCGGAGGATTTTTGCTATAGCAGTCAGTGGTTAAAGTGTAAATTAGCCTTTATCCAGTGGTTAAGTGCTTTAACCTATCAAGAAGCCCATTAAGGTATTGATAATATGCATGCTTTTCCTGAGTTATTACAAAGCCAAGGTGAACGCGTTTTAAGCCGAATAACGGAACAGGCTCACGAGTTACTGCCGTTAAGCGAACAAGAAATTCAGGTGCTGTCTTTCAGCGATTTTGCATTCAAGAAAGTACTCGCGCATTCACAGTTTTTACTTGAAATTCGTTCTCAGCCACCGAAAGCGGATGAATGGAAAAGTTATGCATCATGGTTATCACAAGAATTGTCGTCAGTTAGTCATGAAGAACATTTGATGCGAGTATTGCGCATCT
The DNA here is from genome assembly GCF_011077905.1 of Providencia sp. M-27. Taxonomy (NCBI): domain Bacteria; kingdom Pseudomonadati; phylum Pseudomonadota; class Gammaproteobacteria; order Enterobacterales; family Morganellaceae; genus Providencia; species Providencia sp. M-27. The sequence goes on from NZ_JAALBT010000001.1 coordinate 603,710, forward strand.
TTCGCCACTATATATTAGTGCGCTGCGCATGGATGCAAGTGTTAGAAATAAGCACGCAAGAAGAAACGATTTATCAGCTCAGTATATTGGCGGAGACCTTGGTTGTTGCGGCGCGAGACTGGTTGTATCAAGAATATAGTCAGTCATGGGGAACCCCTTGTAACGCAGAAGGAAAACCGCAGCCACTATTGGTTTTAGGGATGGGAAAGTTAGGGGGCAGAGAGCTCAATTTTTCTTCAGATATTGACCTGATTTTTGCTTATCCAGAAAATGGGGTTACCCAAGGTGGCCGGAAAGAGTTAGATAATGCACAATTTTTTACGCGTTTAGGGCAAAAATTGATCCGCGTACTCGATCAAGTGACGGAGTATGGTTTTGTTTATCGGGTCGATATGCGTTTACGGCCATTTGGAGATAGCGGCCCGCTGGTTTTTAGTTTTTCTGCGCTAGAAGATTATTACCAAGAACAAGGGCGAGATTGGGAACGCTATGCGATGGTTAAAGCCCGTATTATGGGGGCTGATAGCCTGCATTATGAGGCGTGTTTGCGAAAACTTTTGCGTCCTTTCGTCTATCGTCGCTATATCGACTTTAGCGTGATCCAATCCTTACGTAATATGAAAAATATGATTGAGCGAGAGGTTCGGCGTCGTGGTTTGGTCAATAACATCAAATTAGGCGCTGGAGGGATCCGCGAAGTTGAATTTGTTTCACAAGTTTTCCAACTTATTCGAGGGGGGCGAGAACCTGTTTTACAGTCGCAATCCTTATTTTCAACATTACAAGGGATCCGAGAACTTGCATTATTAACTGAAGATCAAGTTGATATCCTGCAAGATGGCTACCTTTTCTTGCGTAGAGTCGAAAACTTACTGCAAAGTATCGATGACCAACAGACACAAACACTCCCTGAAGATACTTTAAACCAAACGCGCTTAGCGTGGGGAATGGGGTTTGCGGATTGGCCTGAGTTTTACCAACTTTTGAGCCAGAAAATGGCGGCAGTACATCAAATATTCACTGAGCAAATAGGCCAGGAAGATGACACTGAGAATACTGATGCATTCGATGAAATTTATATCACACTGTGGCAAAGTGAATTATCGAAAGAAGAATTAGCCGCCTATTTACCCTCTAAAAATGAAGATATTGCACAACGCATTATTCACGGCATAGTGATGTTCCGCCATGATCTCAATAAACGCACTATTGGCCCTCGTGGACGGGATGTTCTTGATGAATTAATGCCTAAATTGTTGGCTAAAGTCGGTGAACGTGATGATGCAGGCCAAGTCATTGAGCGCATCACACCACTGTTATTGAGCATTGTTAGCCGTACAACTTACCTAGAGTTAATGCTTGAATTTGATGAGGTTTTGACGCACGTTATTCGTTTATGTGCGGCTTCACCCATGATAGCGGAGCAGTTAGCGCGCCACCCATTGTTGCTTGATGAATTGCTCGACCCTCAATCCTTATACCAGCCTCTGCCACTAGCGGCCTACCGTGACGAGTTACGCCAATATTTAATGCGCGTTCCTGAAGATGACGAAGAACAACAACTTGAAGCATTACGTCAATTCAAACAGGCTCAATTATTACGCATCGCTGCTGAAGATATTTCAGGTGTTTTGCCGGTAATGAAAGTCAGTGATCATCTGACTTACCTTGCAGAAGCAATTATTGATGCGGTGGTACACCAAGCGTGGCAAAAAATGGTAAAACGCTATGGTGAGCCAGCGCATCTCGAGCAAAGTGACAAAAAACAATATGGGTTTGCGGTATTAGGTTATGGAAAACTAGGTGGCTGGGAATTGGGCTATGGTTCTGATTTAGACCTCGTTTTTCTTTTCGATTGCCCTTTAGATGTCGTCACCAACGGCGAACGTTCCATTGATGCACGCCAATTTTACTTGCGTGTTGCTCAACGCATTATCCATTTGTTTAGTACTCGAACCCCTTCTGGTGTGTTGTATGAAGTTGATGCGCGACTCAGGCCTTCCGGTGAGTCAGGGATGTTAGTCAGTACAATACAATCATTTGATGACTACCAAAAAAATGATGCTTGGACATGGGAGCATCAAGCACTCATTCGAGCTCGAATGGTGTTTGGTGATGAGGATTTACAACGGAAATTTATACAAACTCGCCACGAAACGTTGTGTATGCCAAGAGACCCTCACACCTTGCAGCAACAAGTGCGTGATATGCGGTTGAAAATGCATCAGCACCTAGGAAGCCATCAAGCTAATGAGTTCGATTTAAAAGCGGATCCAGGTGGGATCACCGATATTGAATTTATCGCGCAATACTTAGTTTTGCGTTTTGCCGCAGAAAATAATGTGTTAACACGTTGGTCTGATAATGTGCGTATTTTCGAGCTAATGGCGCAATATGGTTTCATGCCTGAAGATGAGGCGAATGCTTTAACTCAAGCGTATGTCACGATGCGTAATGAACTCCATCACTTAGCATTACAATCATTGCCAAGCCGTGTTGAAATAAACCAATTTACCCAGCAACGTGAACAAGTTTTAGCGAGTTGGCAAAAATGGCTTGAGGAGTAAGGAACAAACGCATTTTATTTAGCTAAACAGCGCAATATGCTAGTATTGTTGCTAATTATTATTAGATTTCCTTTTAAAACTGGAGTGCAGGATGAAAGTAACTCTCCCGGATTATAAACAAGCCGGTGTGCTGGTGGTTGGTGATGTGATGTTAGACCGTTATTGGCATGGTCCTGCAAACCGAATTTCGCCAGAAGCCCCTGTTCCGGTCGTTAAAGTCACGATGGTAGAAGAGCGTCCCGGTGGCGCGGCTAACGTCGCGATGAACATTGCCTCGTTAGGGGCAAATTCACGTCTTGTTGGGTTAACTGGGATTGATGACGCGGCAAAAGCACTGACTGAAAATTTAAATGCGGTGCAGGTGCGTTGTGATTTTGTCGCTATTCCCACTCATCCAACGATTACTAAATTACGCGTACTTTCACGTAATCAGCAACTTATTCGCCTTGATTTTGAAGAAGGTTTTGAAAACGTGGATGTTGCCCCCGTACTGGAGCGCATAGAACAAGCACTGCCACACATTGGCGCACTAGTGCTGTCTGACTATGCAAAAGGGGCATTAACGCATGTTGAGAAAATGATAGCGCTCGCTAACAAGGCCAATGTTCCCGTTTTGATTGACCCGAAAGGAAACAATTTCGAACGCTACCGTGGGGCAACATTATTGACGCCAAATATGTCTGAGTTTGAAGCGATTGTTGGGCCATGTAAAAACAACCAAGACGTTGAAGAAAAAGGCATGAAGCTGCTTCACTCATTGGAGCTTAAAGCACTATTAATTACGCGTTCAGAGCAAGGTATGAGCCTGATCCGCCGTGATGAAGCCCCATTGCATTTACCGACTCAGGCACAAGAAGTGTTTGATGTGACTGGGGCAGGGGATACGGTTATTGGCGTATTGGCTGCGTCTATTGCTTCTGGTCGCCCACTACATGAAGCCTGCGCATTGGCGAATGCCGCAGCTGGCGTGGTGGTTGGTAAATTAGGGACTTCTACGGTTTCGCCAATTGAATTGGAAAATGCGATCCGGGGTCGCGCTGATACTGGTTTTGGTGTCATGACTGAAAGTGAATTAAAACAAGCCGTTGAGAATGCAAGGCAGCGCGGTGAACGTGTCGTGATGACGAATGGTTGTTTTGATATTCTCCATGCAGGGCATGTGTCGTATTTAGCCAATGCACGTAAATTGGGCGACCGCTTGATTGTGGCGGTCAATAGCGATGCATCGACGCGCCGCTTAAAGGGTGAAACACGTCCAGTTAACCCATTAGAACAGCGTATGACCGTTCTAGGGGCTTTGGGGGCAGTGGATTGGGTGGTTGCTTTTGAAGAAGACACTCCGCAACGCTTAATCGCAGAAGTTCTGCCAGACATCTTAGTGAAAGGGGGGGATTACCGCCCTGAAGAGATAGCGGGCAGTGCTGAAGTGTGGGCTGCTGGAGGCGAAGTTAAAGTCCTTAACTTCGAAGATGGTATCTCGACAACGAATATTATCAAGAACATCATGAAAACCAGTTAATTTATTATTAGCTATTAAAAAACCTCACTATGGAACTTCAAGCCAAGTGAGGTTTTTATTTATCTAAAATCAATATGGCGTCAAGCATTGACGTCATATTTTTTTTGTTTTAGATTTTAACGTCACAATATGACGTCATGGAATAGACGATGATAAAAATGAGGGAACTGGATTCGAAGCACCGTAAAACGATGGTGGATATACTCACAATTCCACCTAAATCAGGACTCAAGTGGGGCGATGTAACAAGTTTAGTTGAGCATTTAGGCGGCACTATAAAGAATGGAAGTGGTTCACGTCGCAGGTTTGTTTTACAAAGTTCTTTGTTTTTGACACATCAGCCCCATCCAGGGAATACACTGGATAAAGGTGCGGTGAACGGGTTACGTGTGTGGTTAGAAAATACGATAGGGGTGGAATATGATTAAAAGCAGTAATGTGATGACGATAGACGGCCATCCTGCATCTGTTATCTATGAAGCTGAAATTAAAGCGTTTCGTGGTAAGTTTTTAGATGTAAGTGGTTACTGTGATTTTGTCTCTGATAGCATTGAAGGGTTAAAAAAAGAAGCGCGAATATCTTTAGCGGAATACATTGAAGGCTGCCAAGAAGAAGGGATTAACCCGTTCAAAGAACAAGAAACGGTAAAGTCATTTACGCTGCGTTACCCAAGCCGCTTGGAGGCTTATTTAAATGCAGTAACAACTGAGCATAATGTTTCTAAAAACCAGTATATTGTTCAGTTGCTTGAACGCGAGCTGAATATCAAATAACAAAAGTGACGCCTTAGTCGGTGTCACTTTTTCAATTTAATTACTCAGACGTTTTTTCTTCTACATTTAAATGGGCTTCAAGTGCGCTAACACGTTGTTCCATTTTTGCTAATTTTTCGCGGGTGCGTAACAAGACTTGAGTTTGAATATCAAATTCTTCACGGCTGACTAAGTCTAATTTGCCGAGTTGTGATTGTAACAGTGAACGCAGTTTTTTATCAAAATCTTCACCTAAATCGCGTACGCCTTGCGGTAAAGCGCCTTGAATTTGGCGGGCAACTTGTTCAATTTTTTTCGGATCGAGCATTCGCGGGTCCTTCAGTTAATCAAGATATAATTAAGCGTAGTGTAATACCTCTTTTCGCCTTGTGCTAGCTCGAATTAGTTAGCGAAAAGGCCTAGGTGTATTATCTGTGATGAAAAAAGCTTGGTATTCGTCTGTGGCAGTAAAATTAACCTTGATAACTCTAAGTTTTTATTCATGTTTTTTGACTAAAAGTGTGAGTCGTTCGCCAATTTTGATTATCATCGTTGCGAACTTGAATTATTGGCGTTATATTAATTGCGTATATCTCAGGGCGGGGTGAAAGTCCCCACCGGCGGTAAACATGCATCATGCATGAAGCCCGCGAGCGCTTTACCATTCTGTGGTAAAGGTCAGCAGACCCAGTGTGAATCTGGGGCCGACGGTTATAGTCCGGATGGGAGAGAATTAACTGTATCTGCATATTTGTGCTATTACGCACAATAGTGTTCTGCATACCTGAATAGGTAAATGCCTTTTATTGGCTATTTATATATTCACCATTTCTCGTATTCCTAAGACTGCCTTGATTCTGGTAACTAGTTAATAACTATTTAAGAGGTTTTTTACCATGGATCATTCGCTACTTTCTGTATTCGGTAATCCTATCGAACGTGTTGAAAATGCTATCGAGGCTTTACGCCAAGGTAAAGGTGTTCTTGTTCTCGATGATGAAGATCGTGAGAACGAAGGCGATCTAATTTTTGCAGCAGAAACCATGACCGCTGAGCAAATGGCATTTACCATTCGTTATAGCAGTGGGATCGTGTGTCTTTGTATTACTGAAGAGCGTCGTAAGTTGCTCGAATTACCGATGATGGTGGAAAATAACACCAGCCAAAACCAAACGGGTTTCACGGTAACTATCGAGGCCGCGAAAGGGGTTACCACGGGCGTTTCCGCAGCGGATCGTATCACCACTATTCGTGCTGCAATTGCAGATAACGCAGTTCCTGCCGACCTAAATCACCCAGGCCACGTTTTCCCATTACGTGGGCGTGACGGTGGGGTATTAGCACGTCGTGGCCACACTGAAGCGTCTATCGACCTTGCGACTCTAGCGGGTTTCAAACCTGCCGGTGTGTTGTGTGAGTTGACTAATGATGATGGTTCTATGGCTCGTACTCCAGAAGTCGCTGCATTTGGTAAGCAGCATGGCTTGACGGTGGTGACGATTGAAGATTTAGTGCAATACCGTTTGCAGCATGAAAAGAAAGCGAGCTGATCCTCTTAGAGGAAGAGCTCTAGATAGAGGTTTTGATAAGTTTAAATATTAATAAGCTAAGTTATTTAAATTATTAATAGTACGTTAAGCATATAGAATATCTTGAAGGCCACTGAGTTGCACACCTCGTGGCCTTTTCAATTTTTTTGATGATCATACTCATAATTAGCCCACTGTGTTTCTTGCTGAAAAGCGTATGCTGTAGGGAGAAACTAATTGAGTTGGAGTTTAATCATCATGTCGGTAAATACTTCAGTGGTAAAAAATAAGATCCCTGCCATTTTTATTGGCCATGGTAGCCCGATGAATGCGATTGAGGATAATCCTTACACTCAAGCGTGGGAAAAACTCGGTAAAGTCTTACCTCGGCCAAGCGCAATTTTGGTGATTTCAGCTCACTGGTATACGCGTGGCACTGCTGTGACTTCAATGTTAGAACCACAAACGATTCATGATTTTGGTGATTTCCCCGAAGCCTTGTATCAAATCGAATATCCTGCCCCTGGTTCTCCTGAATTAGCTCAGCAAGTTGCATCATTATTAGCTCCTGAGCCCATTCACCTTGATGAACAAGAGTGGGGATTAGACCACGGTACATGGGAAATTTTAGTACGTATGTATCCAGAAGCCGATATTCCTGTGATCCAGCTGAGTATCGATGGTAGTAAACCTGCTACTTGGCACTATGATCTCGGAAAAAAGTTATCGGTTCTAAGAGAAGAAGGCGTACTAATTATGGGAAGTGGCAATGTTGTACATAATCTACGGGCGATGAATTGGCAAAATTCTCATGCCGAGCCATATCCATGGGCAATATCTTTTGAAAAGTTTGTGTATGATAATCTGCAAAGTCATGAAGTGCCTCATCCATTGACTAAAGGATTAGAACGGGAGGATGGGAAATTATCGAACCCATCACCAGAGCATTACTTGCCTATTTTACCTATTTTAGGGGCTTGGGATGGGCAAGAAGAGATCAGTACACCGATTGAAGGAATTGTGTCGGCATCGTTAAGTATGCTGTCTATTCAGGTAGGATAAGTTTTTTTTCTATGGAATTGATTGATAAAAAAGCCCAAATCATATTGCTATGTTTTGGGCTGAGCTTTTAATTTTAAATACGATTAATCGATGATCGTATGTGGATAAAAGCGTGATAAGTCTTGAGTGATCAGTTCTTTATCTTCACGAATACAGATCCCCGCTGGTTGATCATTCACCAACCAGCTTCCGACTAAGGTGTAGCTACCTTCAAATTGTGGAAGTGGGTGGAACTGTTGAATAATCATACCTTCTTCGCCGTATGGGCCGTCTGCGGCTGCAATTTCCTTGCCATTTTCGATAATACGGATATTGGCACCTTCACGAGAAAATAGTGGCTTAATGACGTATTTTTCGAGTTCTGGTTGGGTTTTGCCATCTGCGAAATAAGCAGGTAGTAAATTTGGGTGATCAGGGAACATTTCCCATAACATTGGCAATAAGGCCTTGTTAGAAATGATGCTCTTCCATGCAGGCTCTAACCAGCGCACGCCAGCGTCTTGCAATTTAGTTGAGAAAATTTCTCTTAGCATAAATTCCCACGGATATAGTTTGAACAGGTTACTAATCACCTGATCTTGTGTATCCGAAAACTCACCTTTTTCACCTAGACCAATTTCGTCGATATATAAGAATTCAGTGGCAATACCCGCTTCATTGGCGCAATCTTGTAAATACTGAACGGTACCGCGATCTTCTTCTGTGTCACGGCAACAAGACATATGTAACAAGCGAAAACCATACTGATCTTTTAATTGCGTAAAGCGCTCGATCAATTGCTCTTGAATACTATTAAACTGATCAGCATTTTCAGGTAATTTCCCTGCTTCAATTTGATCTTCTAACCAGATCCATTGGAAAAATGCAGATTCATATAATGAAGTTGGAGTATCCGCGTTATTTTCTAAAAGCTTAGGTGGGTTAATACCATCGTAAGCAAGGTCAAGCCTAGAATATAACGAAGGTTGCTCGCTTTTCCATGAACTGCGAACAAATTCCCAACAATGTTTAGGGATCTGAAAACGCGCCATTAACTCATCGCTTTCAACAACACGTTCAACCACTTTTAGGCACATTTGATGCAACTGTTCGGTTGCATCTTCGATTTCTTCAATTTGTGCCATCGTGAATTGGTAATACGCGTCTTCTGACCAGTAAGGCTCACCATACATAGTATGAAATTCAAAGCCAAACTCAGAGGCTTTCTCGCGCCAGTTTGGGCGCTCTACTATAGGAACTCGTTTCATTACTTATCAACCACCCATCGAACGGGAAGAAGAAGTTGATTTTGCAGAAGAAGATGAACGTTGTGCCATCGCTTGTTTATTGACGGTGTCACCAAAACCGCCACGAGTCACGGTTGAAGTTGTTGGTGGTTTAGGTGCCATGGCGGTTTTTGGTACGCTCATTGAACGTCCACCTGCAACGGCAGGGCCATAGCTTTTACCTGAAGCGTCAACAAACTTACCGTTGGCTGGGCTCGCTGGGTTTTTCGAGCTGAATAATGGTTGTGATGCAGCGCTACCGCCCATCATACGGCCCATCATATAACCCATCATTAATGGCATCCACATACTACCGCCACTGCTTTGTGCTTGAGCAGTTTGTTCACCATTTGTTGAGCTAGTGCCTGCAAGACCCGCTTGAGCAGGGGCTTGAGTACACATAGATTCACCAAACTCAGCAATACAGTCAGCCTGAGTTTCATATTTAGGTGCAGTTTTAGCAGCTTCTTGTAGTGCATTATTGTAAGCGACGGTGCACTGTTCGGCTTGTGATGGGTTCGCTTGGCTACAATCTTGCGCGTTGGTGTACAGTGATACAGTTTCATCGCTTTCTTCACAAGCGGAAAGCATAAATACGGCACTGACCGCAACAGCCACAGGCGCTAAACGGTATGAACGCCAAGACTTACGGAAGGCGTTCTGATTAATATCTTTGGTACGCTTCATGGTCATGGTAATTACCCTGAATTTAATTAAGTAAGATGTTTTTAGATGTTAGCTCTAGGATAGGGGATAACCGCTGAAAATTAAAGCAGAAATATAGGAGAAATGAGCTGAATTTATCATTTTGATAACTTTCTGCTATTTTTTTCTAATTAGCCGGGTATTTATTGAAGAGTAAAATAATATTTTTATTTTATATCAATAAATTAGCTGCAGGTTGTTTTTTGATCTAAAACGTAGTGAACAGAGTGAGAATTCACTGAATTTGTACCATAGGCTAATGAAAAGGGGTTGTAAGCGGACCAATTAGTACAAATTAGCAATTCTAAACGATTTACTTGGCTTCCATCAAAAAATAACCCGCTATGTAAGCGGGCCATTATATCATTTTCAAATAAACTAAGAATTTTAGTTCATTCTTGGTGCATTGGTACTACGAATAATACTACTTGCAGAGGTTGAAATCTCTTTACCTAAATTCGCATTAAGGCGTGCAATATCGTCTTCGTTTAATGTACCACGAGCAAATTCAATATTCAGTTGGTTAATCATGTAGTCGTAACGCGCATTAGACAGATTTTGTTTCGCTTGGTATAGCGCTGTTGTTGCTGTCAATACGTCAACAATGGTACGTGTCCCTACTTGATAGCCTGCTTCCATCGCATCTAATGAGCTTTGTGCGGAAACAACGACTTGTTTGTAAGCATTAATACTACTGATTGACGATGATACGTTATTAAATGATGAGCGAACTAACTGAATCACATTGCGGTAAACGCTTTCAAGTTGTTCACTAGCACCTTGGAAACCATATTGTGCTTGTTCAACCTGAGAACTGACTGCGCCACCAGTATACAGTGGAATGCTTAAATTTAAGCCAATGCTATTTTGGCCGTTATAGCTGTTGCTCGCACTACCGCCATATGGCGTGTTATAACCGCTGCCGTGTTGGTAACTATTTGTGACTGTTGTTGATGCATCTAAGTTAACTGTTGGCATGTGGCCTGTTTCTGCTAAACGGATGTTTTCACGAGAAACATCTTGCGCTAAACGTGCGCTTAACAGGCTGAGGTTACGCTCTTCGGCTTCTTTTAGGATAGCGTTGATATCGCCCAGCTCATTAGTTTTAAAGCGGTCAATATTTAAAGAGGCGAGTTGGCTGTAGTACACGCCACTGACTTGACGCAGTTTTTCAATCGCATTTTCTAACTCGTTACGGCCTGCAACTTCTTGTGCAATAACGCTATCATAGTTTGCACGGGCGTTTTGCACGTCGGTAATGGCAACAAGACCCACGTTAAAACGTTGTGTAACTTGGTCTAATTGGCGATAAACCGCTTCTTTATTTGCTTCAATATAAGATAGCGCGTCAATCGCTTTTAAGACGTTAAAATACGCAGTTGCAGTATTTAAAATTAATTGCTGTTGACTTGTTTGATACGTGACATCAGAAATACCCGCAGTTTTTTCTTGGATAGTTAATTGACGCCATTTCGACATATCAAACACAACTTGGGTCAGTTTCAATGAAGCATTTAAACCTGTGCTTTCAGTGTTTCTTGCGTCACGGTAACCACTGCCGTAGCTAGCGCCGGCACCTAGACCTAATTGTGGCAATAATGGGCTGCGAGATTCATTAATTTTTTCAAAAGCTTGATTACGTTCAGCTAATGATTTTCTTAATTCAGGGTTACTTTCTTTGGATTTTTGGTAAACCTGTAGTAAATCTTCTGCAAAGCTATTGGTACTGAGACCCACAAAACTCATCGAAATTAAAAGGGGAAGCAGTTTCTTCATTTTGATTCCTTGATTAAACAGCAAATTAAGTTGAGTCTGTTGCCTAAAACGTACCATGCCTAACTAGGCGATAGATATTAAATTATCCGTTTTAGAGACAGTTATTAAAAACAGACACTATGTTGCTCTTTGATTTGAATAATGGCGCTTATTGTAACAGAGTATCACTTCTATTAACGGTAGCCTTTTGTGCCATTTTGTCTCAATTTATTAAACATTACCTCATCTAAGGTTAAAAAACCTCAAAAACTGTTTTAATCCACAATTATTTCCTTAAGATGGAATAATTGAGTTTGGAGAATGAAATGACAAAACAAATAGAGCAGCCAATTAAATACGGCAAAAATGATGTTGAAATTATATCCAAGCGTAAATTATTTAATGGTTTTTTTCAAATGGTTGAATATCAATTTCGTCATCGCCTCTTCGCGGGCGGATGGAGTAAAGAAATTCGCCGTGAAGTTTTTGAGCGGGGCCATGCAGGCGTAGTTTTACCCTATGACCCGAAAGCTGATAGTGTTGTTTTGATTGAACAAATTAGGTTACCTGCAATCGAAACGAGTGAAACACCTTGGTTGCTCGAAGCCATTGCGGGAATGATAGAGCAGAACGAATCACCCGAAGAAGTTATTCGTCGTGAAGCCATTGAGGAAGCCGGGCTGATTATTGGCCGCACTGAAAAAGCGCTAAGTTATCTTTCTAGCCCTGGCGGGACAACTGAGCGCATGCATGTATTTATCGGTGAAGCCGATAGCAGCCAAGCGGAAGGTGTGCATGGTCTCGCGTCAGAAAATGAAGATATTCGTGTACATGTGGTTAGCCGAGAACAAGCTTATCAATGGGTTGAAGATGGCACAATTGATAATGCGGCAACCGTGATAGCGATTCAATGGTTACAACTTCACTATCAAAAACTACATGAAAAGTGGATGAAATCGTTTTAAATACCGATTAATCTGGTGAAGTGTGTGCTGATTAGCAGAAAGTTAGAAAGTAAAGTTTTAAGATAGTTGTAAGTGTGTTTAGCTTTTATATAGTTGTAATGAATAGATTAGGTACTAAATAATATTTAAGGAAAAGGAATACTTTTGGACAGCCAGCTTGAAGTGACTGCAAAGAACTCTAAAATTGTGAGAATTTTACAGGTTACTGATACGCATCTTTTCGCTAATACAGAAAATACGCTTTTAGGGGTAAATACTTACAAAAGCTATCAGGCGGTACTTGATGCTATCACTGAGGAAAATCTCCCAATTGACTTAATTGTTGCGACAGGGGATTTAGTTCAAGACCAATCACCACAAGCTTATCAGCATTTTGCGGATGGCATTGCGCGTATCCCTGCTCCTTGTGTATGGCTTCCTGGTAATCATGACTACCCGCCTGCGATGGTAGAAACACTCCGAGTCGCTGGGATTTCAAGTGCTAAACAAATTTTGATTGGCGATGAATGGCAAATCTTGATGCTTGATAGCCAACTTCAAGATGTACCTCATGGCGAGCTTTCTGAACAACAATTGGAATGGATGAAAGCCAGCTTAGATGCTGAACCTGAGCGTACTACATTGATTATGCTGCATCACCACCCTCTAGCTTCGGGTTGTACTTGGCTTGATCAGCACAGCTTGAGAAATTCACATATTTTAGCTGACTACTTAAAAAACTATTCAAATGTTAAAGCGATGCTATGTGGCCATATTCATCAAGAAATGGATGAAAATTGGCACGGTATTCGGTTGTTAGCAACGCCTTCTACCTGTGTGCAGTTTAAGCCTCACTGTACTAATTTTGCGCTAGACACCGTCGCGCCAGGTTGGCGATATTTAGAATTAAGTATTAATGAACAAAACCAAAGGCATATTACAACCCGCGTTCACCGTTTAGATACAAGGGAGTTTAGCCCTGATCTTGACTCTGACGGTTATTAATTCGCTTATGTCTACTTTACTTTATATTCATGGTTTTAATAGTTCACCTCAATCCGCTAAAGCTAATAATTTAAAGCAATGGATTGATGCGAATTATCCGCATATTAATATGCTTGTACCGCAATTGCCAAATTACCCTCAGCAAGCTCAAGCCATGTTGGATGATATTATCCAACAGCATCAGCATGAAAAAATGGGGCTAGTCGGCTCTTCACTCGGTGGTTATTTTTCGCTTTGGTTTTCAGAACGTTATCAGCTTCCTGCTGTCGTCGTAAACCCCGCAGTGCGTCCTTTTGATTTACTACAAGATTACTTAGGCGACAATACAAACCCATATACTCATGCACAATATGTGTTGGAAGAAAAGCATATCCATGAGCTAAAATCTTTATACATTGAAAGATTAACTTCCCCTCATCTTATTTGGTTGTTACAACAAATGGGCGATGAAGTACTTGATTATCGAGAGGCTGTTGCCTATCTTTCAAAGTGCAAACAAACTGTGGAACCTGACGGTAATCATGCCTTTATTGGTTTTGAATCTTACTTTTCTCAAATTGTTGATTTCCTACAATTGGCAGAGAAATAGTGTCAAAACGTATGAACACTGTTATTATCAACAGTAACTCACTGATTGAATAGTTCAATTAATCACCTATTACCGCAGAATGACAACATGACTCAATCTAGTTATAACGCAGAGGCCATTGAAGTCCTCAGTGGTTTAGAGCCTGTTCGCCGTCGTCCGGGGATGTATACCGACACCAGTCGACCGAACCATTTGGCTCAAGAAGTAATTGATAATAGCGTCGATGAAGCGCTTGCGGGGCACGCGAGCCACATCGAGGTTATTTTACATGACGATCAATCCCTTGAAGTCATCGATGATGGGCGCGGTATGCCTGTCGATATCCACCCTGAAATGAAAGTGTCAGCGGTTGAACTGATTTTGGGGCAACTACATGCAGGGGGAAAATTCTCCAATAAAAACTACCAATTCTCAGGTGGTTTGCATGGTGTCGGGATTTCTGTCGTCAATGCGTTATCAAAACGTATTGAAGTTACTGTTCGTCGTGATAGCCAAGTGTATCAAATTGCCTTTGAGAACGGCGATAAGGTGGAAGATTTACATGTCATAGGGACTTGTGGCAAACGTAACACAGGGACTAGCGTGCATTTTTGGCCGGATGGCAGCTATTTTGATAGCCCAAGATTTTCAGTAACACGTTTAACTCATAACTTAAAAGCCAAAGCTGTTTTATGCCCTGGCGTGAAAATCACGTTTAAGGATAAGCTCAACAATACAGAACAAAGTTGGTGTTACAGTGATGGGTTGACCGATTACCTCATGGAGTCAATTGACGGCCTTGAGGCGTTGCCACCAAAACCGTTTACAGGTGAATTTTCTGGGGAAACGGAAGCCGCTCAATGGGCACTGCTTTGGTTGCCTGAAGGTGGTGAATTACTCACGGAAAGCTATGTTAACCTTATCCCTACAGCACAAGGTGGAACCCATGTTAACGGGCTTCGCCAAGGGTTGCTTGATGCTATGCGTGAGTTTTGTGAGTTCCGCAATATATTGCCTCGCGGTGTTAAGCTCTCAGCGGATGATATTTGGGAGCGCTGTACCTATGTGCTTTCTGTTAAAATGCAAGATCCACAATTTGCCGGGCAAACCAAAGAGCGCCTATCTTCTCGTCAATGTGCCGCATTTGTTTCGGGCGTGGTAAAAGATGCCTTCAGTTTATGGCTTAATCAAAACGTGCAAGTGGCTGAACAGCTTGCAGAAATGGCCATTTCTAGCGCACAACGTCGAATGCGTGCAGCGAAAAAAGTGGTGCGTAAAAAACTCACCAGTGGACCTGCATTGCCGGGTAAATTGGCCGATTGTAGCTCGCAAGATCTAAGTATGACGGAGCTGTTTCTTGTTGAAGGGGACTCCGCTGGCGGGTCTGCAAAACAAGCGCGTGACCGTGAATATCAAGCTATCATGCCGTTGCGCGGTAAAATCCTCAATACATGGGAAGTGTCTTCCGATGAGGTTTTAGCTTCCCAAGAGGTGCATGATATCTCTGTGGCTATTGGAATAGACCCTGATAGCGAAGACCTTAGCCAATTACGCTATGGGAAAATTTGCATACTTGCGGATGCGGACTCCGATGGCTTACACATTGCTACATTGCTATGTGCGCTATTTGTCCGTCATTTCCCAACACTGGTTAAAGCAGGGCATGTCTATATGGCAATGCCACCGCTATACCGCATCGATTTAGGCAAAGAAACGTTTTACGCCCTTGATGAAAGCGAAAAAAATGCTGTGCTTGACCGCCTTAGCCGCAAGCGAGGTAAACCCAATGTTCAGCGATTTAAAGGGCTGGGGGAAATGAACCCACTGCAATTACGTGAAACCACATTAGATCCAAATACTCGTCGTCTTGTACAGCTAATTATCGATGATGAAAACTACCAACAAACTCTTGCTGTGATGGACATGCTTCTGGCGAAAAAACGCTCGGAAGACCGCCGTAATTGGCTGCAAGAGAAAGGCGATATGGCTGAAATTGATGTCTAATATCCGAATTGCGATGAGAAAGGAACGAATTGAATGAGTGAAATTACTCATGATGGTGTAGAGCGTTTACCGCTACACGCCTTCACTGAAAATGCCTATCTGAACTATTCGATGTACGTCATCATGGATAGGGCATTACCATTTATTGGCGATGGGCTTAAACCTGTTCAGCGCCGTATTGTGTATGCAATGTCAGAACTTGGCTTAAGCAACACTGCGAAATATAAAAAATCAGCCAGAACTGTGGGTGATGTGTTAGGTAAATACCATCCACACGGTGATAGAGCTTGTTATGAAGCGATGGTATTGATGGCACAGCCATTTTCTTACCGCTATCCGCTGGTGGATGGGCAGGGAAACTGGGGGGCACCCGATGACCCTAAATCATTCGCAGCAATGCGTTATACCGAATCACGACTATCCAAATACGCTGAAGTTTTACTCAGCGAACTTGGTCATGGCACCGTCGATTGGGTACCAAACTTTGATGGTACGCTAAACGAGCCAAAAATGTTGCCTGCGCGTTTGCCGAATATTCTGTTAAACGGTACAACAGGTATTGCCGTTGGGATGGCGACAGATATTCCACCACATAACGCCCGAGAAGTGGCTCAAGCGTTGGTTGCCTTGTTGGATAAACCTACGCTAAATCTTGATGACATCATGGCATTTGTGCCGGGACCTGATTTCCCAACGGAAGCAGAAATTATTTCTTCCCGTGATGATATCCGTAAGATTTATCAAAATGGACGCGGTTCTGTACGAATGCGTGCGGTGTGGGAAAAAGAAGATGGTAATGCGGTGATCACGGCATTACCTCATCAAGTTTCAGGTGCAAAAGTACTGGAACAAATTGCCAGCCAAATGCGTGCAAAAAAATTGCCGATGGTTGAAGATTTACGTGATGAATCAAACCACGAAAACCCAACTCGTTTAGTGATTGTTCCGCGCAGTAATCGTGTTGATCTTGAACAAGTCATGACACACTTATTTGCGACAACGGATTTAGAGCGTAGTTACCGCGTTAATCTTAATATGATTGGTTTAGATAACCGACCTGCGGTGAAAGGGCTTGTTGAGATCTTAAATGAGTGGATTGCTTACCGTCGCCAAACTGTGCGTAACCGCTTAAATCATCGGTTAGAAAAAGTATTAAGACGCTTACATATTTTAGATGGTTTATTAATCGCCTACCTGAATATTGATGAAGTCATTGAAATTATTCGTACAGAAGATGAACCGAAAGCGGTTTTAATGTCACGTTTTAATATCAGTGATACCCAAGCTGAAGCTATTTTAGAGCTAAAATTACGCCATTTAGCCAAGCTTGAAGAAATGAAAATTCGTGGCGAGCAAGATGAATTAGCCAAAGAGCGTGATGAATTACAAGCGCTCCTTGGGTCTGAAAGACGTTTAAATACGTTGATTAAAAAAGAGATTCAAGCCGACGCCAAAGATTACGGTGATGACCGCCGCTCCCCATTGCATGAACGCGAAGAAGCGAAAGCCATGAGCGAACATGAGATTTTACCATCAGAACCGATTACCGTTGTGCTTTCTGATATGGGGTGGGTGCGTAGTGCTAAAGGGCATGATATCGAGCCGACTAACCTGAACTATAAAGCGGGAGATGGCTTTAAAGGGGCAGCGCGAGGCAAGTCAAATCAAGCAGCCGTGTTCCTTGATACCACAGGGCGCAGTTATTCTGTTGACCCGCTGGAGTTGCCATCTGCACGCAGTCAGGGTGAGCCTTTAACCGGTAAGTTAACCTTGCCACCTGGCGCAACCATTGAACATGTGTTAATGGCGCCTGACGAACAAAAATATTTAATGGCTTCGGATGCAGGTTACGGTTTTATTTGTACCTTCAATGATTTAGTCACTAAAAATAAAACAGGTAAAGCCTTAATTTCTTTACCTGAAAATGCAAAAGTATTGGCGCCAATTGAGTTGCATAATGAGCAAGAAGATTTGCTGTTGGCAATTACCAAAGCAGGGCGTATGTTAATATTCCCTGTGGCAGATCTACCTCAGCTTTCGAAAGGTAAAGGGAATAAAATTATCAATATTGCCGGTGCGCAAGCGGCAACTGGCGATGATTTATTGACTTGGTTGATGATTTTGCCTGTGGGGGCATCAATGACCTTGCATTTTGGTAAGCGGAAGCTGAAGTTTAAAGCAGAAGACTTGCAAAAATACCGCTCAGAACGAGGTCGTAAAGGGACGTCGTTACCGCGCGGAATGCACAATATTGAGCGTATTGATATTGAGCCAGTAGAGTCTAAATAATTAACAAAGAACAAACCTTATAAACCTTTTTTAGTATGAACTTCAAAAGGTTTATAAGTAGATAATATTCATCATGGGGCTGAAAAGCTTCTTACAATTTGGGGTTAGTATGTTAGCGCTTATTAGAGCGATCATTGTTATTATTTATACGATTGCGGTGTGTGTAGGGGGCGGGATTTACTGCCTATTTAGCCCACGCAACCCAAAACACGTAATGACATTTGGTCACATGTTCGGGCGGTTATCAGTCGTTTTTGGGATTAACGTCATAAATCGCGTACCTGAGAAAGCGAAGAGCTATGGCCCGAGTATTTATATTGGTAATCACCAAAACAATTACGACATGGTGACCATGTCAAATGGGGTGTTACCAAGAACGGTGACTGTGGGTAAAAAAAGCTTGGTTTATATACCTTTTTTTGGCTTTTTGTATTGGATCACGGGTAATATTTTAATCGACCGCGCTAATCGCTCTAAAGCCCATAACACAATTACGCAAGTTGCTGACCAGATTAAAAAACGTAAAATTTCGGTATGGATGTTCCCTGAAGGGACTCGCAGTCGTGGCCGTGGTTTGCTGCCATTTAAAACGGGTGCGTTTCATGCCGCGATCGCCGCAGGGGTACCGATTGTGCCTGTTTGCGTTTCGAGCACACAAGGTAAAATTAAGCTAAACCGTTGGAATAATGGTACCGTTATTATTGAAATGCTAGACCCTATCGATACATCGCTCTATAGCCGTGAGCAAGTTAGGGAATTATCTGAGCATTGCCATGCTTTAATGGAAGCAAAAATTAAAGCGCTCGATCTTGAGGTTGAAGAGATGGAAAAACAAGGTAAATAGCCTAATCGATTGAATTTACTTTAATAATGGGCAATATGTGAATATTGCCTATTTTTTTAGATTTAACATAGCATAAATTGACTTTATTGTTTCCTACCTGACTTATTTCCTTTTTTAATTACTTACCCCTACTATTTATAATCTTATTAATTATATTTTTACACATTTGCTAGATATTTTTAGAATTTAACCTTTTTTCGCGATATCATGGCTCACAAATTATTATGGCCTTAAATTGTTGCATCTAAGTAGTTATATTGCTAGCGCCAAACTTAAATTAGCCATCTCATTGGCTAAAAATTTATAATATTAAATAATAAAATGCGCTGGAATTTTGTTTAGCGGAGAATTTATGTCATTCAATCGATGCCAAACCCTGATAGCGGCAGGGATGGCTCTATGTATGTCCTATGCGCCTATTTATGCAAGTGCAGAAGGGGCGACAGCTTTACCTGTGCCACCGTTATTAGAATCACGGTCGGGACAGCCATTATTTTTAACTTTACAAAAAATTCATTGGTCTTTTGATGGAAAATATTCAGCCGATATTTGGGGGGTTAATGGTTCTTCTCCTGGGCCGACTGTCAAAGTAAAAAATGGCGATGATATTAAGCTTATTTATAGTAATCGCTTACCTGAAGCGGTTTCAATGACAATTAGTGGGTTGCAAATACCCGGTACACAAATTGGCGGTGCGGCAAGGTTAATCTCACCTAATGCAGATTGGTCTCCGGTGATCCCAATTCGCCAAAATGCGGCAACGCTTTGGTATCATGCCAATACCCAAGGAAAAATGGGTGAACAAGTCTACAATGGTTTATTGGGTATGTGGATCATTGAAGATGACGTGACGAAAAATTTGCGCTTACCGAAACACTATGGTGTTGATGATTTTCCTATCATTATTCAAGATAAGCGTTTAGATAATTTTGGCGTTCCAGAATATAAAGCAGATGAAAATGGCTTTTTAGGCGATACATTACTGGTTAACGGCGTGCAAGATCCTTATGTTGAGGTTTCTCGAGGGTGGGTTCGTTTACGGTTATTAAATGCGTCGAACTCCCGTCATTATGTGATGAAAATCAGTGATGGTCGCCCATTCTCGTTAATTGCATCTGACCAAGGTTTGCTAACCGTCCCTGTGAGTGTTCAAGAACTACCATTAGCGCCCGGTGAACGGCGAGAAGTCTTGATTGATATGGCGAAAACGCAGGAACTAACGATTACTGCGGGTGAGTCAGCTACCTTTATGGACCGTTTGAAAGGGTTATTCGAGCCATCGAATAATTTAATTTCAACTAATGTATTAACTATCAAAGCGACAGGTTTGATGTCATTAGTAACAGATGGCTTACCAACGCAGTTAGTTGAAGATAAAACACAAGTCACATCCAGTATTACACAACGCAATATTCACCTTAATGATGGTTTTGGTATTAACAATGCGACCATTGATACAAACAGGGTTGATTTTTCAAGTCGCCAAGGTAATTGGGAGCGTTGGGCTGTGACGACAAATGAACCACAAGCGTTTCATATTGAAGGTGTGCGCTTTAAGGTACTAAATCGCAATGGCAAGCCAACACCAGCAGAAGATTATGGTTGGAAAGATACGGTATGGGTTGATAGTAGAGTTGAATTATTAGTACAAATGATGCAACCGTCCTATAACCATTTCCCATTCTTATTCTATAGCCATAATTTAGAGAAGGCGGATTTAGGCTCGGCAGGGCAAATGGTGGTTGCACCGCAAGACACCATGCAATAATGGGCATTATAACAATATTGAATATTCAAAAAGCAGGCGTTTAGCCTGCTTTTTTGATGAGAGAGAATAAGGTTAGCTCAGCGCGACTCGAATACCGAAAGCGATTAATACCACCCCGAGAACCTTATCAACATATTTTTGCACTTTTGCTAGGCCTTTTCTTACAGGAGCGCTTTGGATTAAGAAAACTAAAATAGGCCAATAGATAACGGCTAAACCCCAAATAATAAAGGCAAACCACAGCTTCTCACTAACAGTAGAATTAATGTCTAGCACTTGGGTAAAGACCGCTAAAAAGAACAGAGTGGCTTTGGGATTTAATACATTACAGAGAAAACCTTGCATAAAGGCTTTTTTAAACGAAACTACTTCATGTTTACCCGTTGCTAAGTCAACTAAATGGCTTGATTGTGGGAGTAAACTTTTAATACCGATCCAAACCAAATAGGCCGCACCTGCATATTTTAAAATATTAAATAGCCAAGGCGTGGTGGTAATCAAAACGGCTAGGCCTGCAACGCAGTAGGACATATGCAGTGCAATAGCAACTATCACACCACACGCGCTCATCAATGCAGCAGAGCGTTGATAGCGCGCAGCATTTTTGACAATCAAAAAGAAATCAGGCCCTGGAGAGAGCATACCGAGTGCAGCGATGGTAGCAACCATAATACTCGTTTCGTACATGTTATAATCTCTTTTCCCGTTCAATGTTGGCAAATAAAAATGACCTGCTAAATACTTACATTTAGGCTGATATCAGAGGGTTCATTTTGTTTTTAAATGTTATTTTTCGTCGTAAGTTTATCAATTCGAGTATAAGTGATTCAAAGCTGTTTAAGGAAGCTTAAATTTAGTCGACGAAACAATTCTCTTTCCGTATAGTGTGCTCAATTTTTATATCTTGTTTCTAAGGTGAATAGATGAATATTAGCTTAATCGCAGCAATGGCGATCGATCAGGTTATCGGCATGGAAAAAGCGATGCCTTGGAATTTGCCGGGGGATCTCGCGTGGTTCAAACGAAATACGTTAAATAAACCGGTTATTATGGGCCGTGTTACCTATGAATCAATTGGGCGCCCATTACCACAACGTGTGAATATTGTATTAAGCAGTGCACCTGGTACTGATTCTGATGTTATTTGGGTAACGTCAATGGAAGAAGCGTTGGCTGCGGCACAAGCCGTTGAAGGTAATGATGAAGTTATGGTCATTGGTGGTGGTAAAATTTACCAGCAGTTCCTGCCACTCGCGAACAAGCTTTACTTGACGCACGTAGATGCCGAAGTTATCGGTGATACCCATTTTCCAGCTTATGAGCCTGATGAATGGGATTCTATTTTTACGGAATACCATGAAGCTGACGAAAACAATACCCATGGTTATTGTTTTGAGATCCTAACCAAAAGAGCATAATTTTGGGTTTGAATACAAAAATGGCGCTTAATGGCGCCATTTTTTTTATAACTTGCGGTTAATCATACAAAAAATTATTCTTTGCGGCTTTTTTGATATGACTTTTGTCGGTGATATTGCTTGGTTTCCCAATGGAATAACGTTAAATCGCCTCCCCAGCAGCATCCTGTATCTAAAGCATAAACGTTATCAGGGGTGCATTTTCCTTCGAGCGATGCCCAGTGGCCAAAAAACACTGAATAGTCATCAGGAATTTTACTTTGTAGATCAAACCAAGGTTTTAGCGGAGCAGGGGCCTTTTTAGGGTTTTCCTTACAAATCATATCTAACTGCCCGTTCGGAAAACAGTAGCGCAAACGTGTTAACGCATTAGTACTAAAACGCAAACGAGCTAGCCCCATTAAGCCTTCAGACCAATTGTTTGGCATGTCGCCATACATGGAGTCGATAAATAATGGATAGGCATCACTAGACAGCACCGCTTCAACTTCCCTTGCACACATGCGTGCCGTTTCGATATCCCATTGTGGTGTTATACCTGCATGAGTCATCAAGATCTTTTTTTCTTCATCAATTTGTAATAAAGGCTGACGACGTAACCAATTGATCAGTTCGTCAAGATCAGGTGCATGTAATAACTCATCGAGGTGATCTTTGGGCTTATTACGACTGATTTTACAGTAAATCCCTAATAGATGGAGATCATGGTTACCAAGAACTAAACGCACGGCAGAACCAAGGCTTTTTACATAGCGTAAAACTTGCAGTGATTCAGTTCCACGGGCAATGAGATCGCCTGTTAACCACAATGTGTCCTTGGTTGGGTCAAAATGGACACTTTCCATCAAGTCACGGAGCTCACGATAACAACCGTGAATATCACCTACTAAATATGTCGACATAATTAATTAATCAGTGTTGGGATAGCAAGACGAAAAGCTGGGATATCAACGTGGAAACTATCCCCTTGTGTGCTTATCATCACATAATAACCTTCCATCGTACCCATTGGTGTTTCAAGGATTGCGCCACTGGTATAACGGTATTCTTTTCCTGGTGGAATAAGGGGTTGTTCACCCACGACGCCTTCACCTTGAACTTCGGTCTTATGGCCATCACTGTTAGTAATGAGCCAATAACGGCTCATTAGTTGGATAGGCTCTCGTCCTAAATTACGAATGCAGATTGTGTAAGCAAACACATATCTCGCAATATCGGGTTGAGATTGGCTTTCTATATAGACACTCTGAACTTGGATGCTTACATTTGGCTCATTAAGCATAGTGCCTCCTTCAACAGACTATTCTGAACGGTTAGAGAGATAGTTTGCCATTTTACAGTATTGTTCAACAGAAATATTTTCTGCTCGGGTGCTTAAATCAATACCCAGTTCAGTTAGCTCTTCAACACTGAATAAATCCCCTAAACTGTTACGGATCGTTTTACGGCGTTGGTTGAAAGCTTGTGTGGTAATACGACTTAAAAATTTAATATCTTTTACCGGATATGGATTTTCGCGATGAGGGATCAGCCTAACAATGGCAGAATCTACTTTTGGCGCAGGTGTAAATGCAGTCGGTGGTACTTCCAATACCGGCACCACGTTGCAATAATATTGCGCCATAACACTCAAGCGACCAAAGGCTTTGCTGCCTGGGCCTGCAACTAGGCGATTCACCACTTCTTTTTGTAACATGAAGTTCATGTCAGAAATAGAATTGGTGAATGTGAATAAGTGAAACATTAGCGGTGTGGAGATGTTGTAAGGTAAGTTACCAAAAACTCGCAGGGGTTGGCCTGCTTGTTTGGCTAATTCACCAAAATCCACTGTCATTGCATCTTGCTGAATGATAGTTAATTTATCTTTTAGCTGAGGGTGAACGTGTAAACGTGCTGCAAGGTCACGGTCAAGTTCAACGACAGTCATTTTATCGATTCGGCTACCGACAGGCTCGGTTAAGGCACCTAAGCCGGGACCAATTTCTACAATGGACTGACCCGGCAGCGGGTTCATAGCATCCACGATGCTGTCGATAATAAATTGGTCAGTTAAAAAGTTCTGCCCGAAGCGTTTGCGGGCAAAATGCCCCTGATGGACTCGATTATTCATGTATTCTTAGATGTCATTTGGATAGCTAACTTTAATGCGGTGATAAAACTTCCCGCATCAGCATGACCCGTACCTGCGAGTTCAAGGGCTGTGCCATGGTCGACAGAGGTACGGATAAAAGGCAGGCCGAGAGTGATATTTACTGCTCTGCCAAAACCTTGGTATTTTAACACAGGAAGGCCCTGATCGTGATACATAGCTAGCACTGCGTCTGCATGGTCTAAATACTTAGCTTGAAATAAGGTATCGGCAGGTAACGGCCCAATCAAATTAATCCCTTTTGCTCGTAGGCTTTCAAGTGCAGGCTCTATCGTATCAATTTCTTCGGTACCCATATGGCCACCTTCCCCTGCATGCGGATTTAAACCACAGACATAGATGGCTGGTTTTTCAATACCAAATTTTGTTTGTAAATCATGGTGTAAAATCGTGATGACTTCATGCAGGCTCTGTTGAGTGATGGCGGCCGACACGTCTTTGAGTGGTAGATGCGTTGTGGCTAATGCAACACGCAGTTCTTCGGTAGCTAGCATCATAACAACGCGTTCACAGCCACTTCGTTGTGCAAAGAATTCTGTGTGGCCACTGAATGACATGCCTGCATCATTAATAATCCCTTTATGTACGGGACCTGTTACAAGCGCTGAAAATTCACCATTTAAACAGCCGTCACAAGCTTTTGCTAAGCTCTCCACAACATATTGGCCATTATCAACGTTGAGTTCACCTGCTTTTGCCACCGTTGCCAACTGAACTGGTAGAACGGATAAGTGGCCTGCAGGCTGTACTTCAGTAATTGAATTGGGGGAATATTCAATTAATGTCAGAGGCAAATTGAGTGCTTTGGCACGTTGGCGTAATAAGTCAGGATCGGCGCAGGCAACCAGCTCAACAGGCCATTGCTGTTGAGCGAGCTGAATAAGTAAGTCTGGGCCAATCCCGGCAGGTTCACCGGGAGTGATGACAATAGGCTTAATTTGATTTTTCATCTGTAGATTGGCTGTCACGACCATCAACCATTTTTACGTAAGCGGAAGCACGTTGTTCTTGCATCCAGCTCTGCGCTTCTTCGTTAAATTTACGATTAAACAGCAAACGGTATGCTTGATCTTTTTGTGCCGCGTCTGTTTTATCAACGTTGCGTGTGTCTTCTAACTGAATTAAGTGCCAACCAAAATTTGATTGAACAGGTTGGCTTAATTCGCCTTTATTCAATCTCATTAACGCATCACGGAAAGCTGGGTCATAGACGTCAGGCATATTCCAACCTAATTCACCGCCTTTTAACGCACTACCCGGGTCTTCAGAATTTTCTTTTGCAGCATCTTCAAATGAGATTTTGCCTGAACGAATTTCCTGAGCAATTTGAGTTAGTTTTTGTCTTGCTTGTGCATCATCCATAATTGGAGATGACTTAATCAAGATATGGCGCGCTTTCACTTCTGTGACAGAAATAGGTTGGCTGCCACCACTGACATCGTTAACACGTAAAATGTGGTAGCCGACACCGGAGCGAATTGGGCCAGCAATATCGCCTTTTTTCGCATTTTTCAGTTGTTCAGCAAAGACAACTGGTAATTCTTGCAGGCGTGACCAACCCATATTACCGCCTTTCAGCGCTTGGGGATCTGCGGAATAAGCGATAGCTAATTTACCAAAATCTCCACCTTTTTTCAGTTCATCTAAAATTTTATTTACTAACGCTTCAGCGGTTTTTAGCTGTTCTTGTGTTGGATTTTCGGCTAATGGGATCAAGATATGACTTAGGTTAACGCCCATTTCGTAATTTGCTTGTGAGCTCATTTGTTCAGCAAGCGAATCAACTTCTTGAGGTAAAATGGTAACACGGCGGCGAACTTCATTGTTACGCACTTCAGCAATCAGCATCTCTTTACGAATTTCGCTACGATATTGATTCATATTGATGCCATCTGCGGTTAAACGCTGTTGCATTTGCTGCAGTGTTAAACCGTTTTGACGAGCGATATCAGTAATAGTTGCATCCACGGCTTCATCTGGAATATTGATTTGCATTTGGCTAGCCATTTGCAAAATGATGTTATCCATAACGAGACGCTCAAGGATCTGATGACGCAGAGTTTGATCATCAGGCACCTGTTGACGTGCGTTCTGAGCATTCAGTTTTACCGTGTTGATCATATTCTGGACGTCACTTTCCAGTACAACACCGTTATTGACGACCGCAGCGACTTTATCCATTTGCTGAGGCGCAGCCAAAGCAGTGGAGCTTGCGAACATCAGTCCCAGAATAAGCGTTCTCCAATTCTTCATAATGGTCCTATAAATATTGACTTTGATTCCGCAAAAGCGGGCTAATCTCTTTTTACTCGTCATACTTCAAGTTGCAGTGTTGTTGACTGCGTTCATTCGCACTAGTCACATACTTATGTATGCTCCCAACTGCCCTCGAATTATTAGAGCAAATTTATGTTATTTTTATCAGAAAGCGCGTTGATAAGGCATAATGCCACTTTCTAACATTTTCTGGCTACCTAAACTATGATTGTTATTTAGGCCTCTAAGTTCCACATTGATTGACCATTTATTGTCATATTCACTGCTGAACTTCTCTTTTTGCCAACCAACTATCTTACGTTCATAACCAAGATTGACTGCCCAGCAACAAGTATTGTATTGCAAACCAACCAGTTGGCTAGCAGGTTGCTGCTGTTTAGTATCATAATAATATGACCCTACAAAGCCCCAACGTTCACTTAATGGCCAACTCACGACAGTACCCACTTGTGAAATACCACGTTGGTATTCAGGCAGCGTATAGGTATAGCCTCCGTTTGCCGTATCTTCACGACGGAAGGTTGCTTGAATATAATCGCGGTCAACGAAACGGTAGTTCAACTGAACTAAACGATCGGCATCTAAACGGTATTCTGCAACCGCATTCCCCATAGTGACATTACCGAGGCGGCGGTCATATTGTAAACCACCCCGTAAGCCCCAGTTATCATCAATTCGCCACATAGAGTCAGTGGCCCACAATAATGAGCCCGTGTTGCTTTTATCATCAATTGGACGATTTGAATCACCTGCACGTGGGCGTTCAAAGTAATAAATTTGACCCACGGAGAAGTTAAAGCGTTCCGCTAAAGCATCGTCATAAACACGTGTTGTAACACCTGTGGTGAACTGGTTTGCAGAGGCGATACGGTCAAGGCCACTGTAAATTCGGTCACGGAATAAACCGCTATAGTCTGACTGCAATAATGAAGAGTCAAAATTATTGATATTGTCTTGATCTTTATACGGAATATACAAATATTGAACACGTGGTTCTAATGTTTGAACGAAATCGCTGCCTTGGAAAAGGTCTCGTTCGAAGACAACTTTTGCATCGCTTTTAAACATAGGCAGAACGCGCGTCACATTTTTTTCTAAGCTTTTATCCGTATTTGAGCGAGGGATATCTTGGTCGTAATGAGTCGCATACAGTTTGATACTGTTATTCATATTTGCCCAGCCATTAGATAATGGCAGGTTCACTTCAGGCTCAATGTGTAAGCGAGTTGCATCTGGGTTATTTTTCCCCACACTCGTAAAGCGAGCCGCTTGTGCGTATGTATGCACATCAAAGGCACCTAAATTATTTTTATAATAATTGAAGTCCACCTGTGGCTCTGCTTTATAAGCACGCTTGTTGGGGTTATCCGCAAAAATTTGGAATTGTTTGTGAGTGACTTTCGCATTCCAGTTTGTATCTGAATAACCTGCACTGAATTTTTGCGTGGCGTAGCCATCAGTGGTGTTACCGTACTGGGAACTAAAGTCAGTAAAATAGCTAGGGTCGCTCACTTTGGTATAGTCAGAGCTAAAATTCCAGTGCCCTGCATAAGTCCCAGAATGGCGCCAGTAGAATAACCAGCGGTCATCGCTATCACGATCTTCACGCTTACCACGTTCTTTGTCTTTGATATAAGCTCGGTCATGATTTAGAAAATCAAAGGCCACGGTCCCTGTACCAGGAGCAATGAGGTAACGGAATTCATTATTTAATTTTACACCACGGTGGGTCATAAATTGAGGTGTAATCGTGGCATCGTAGTTTGGCGCAATATTCCAATAATAGGGTAATGAAAACTCTAGCCCATCGTTACTTGAATAACTCCCAGTCGGAATTAAGAAACCGGAACGACGTTTATTACCAATTGGTAATTGCATATATGGGCTATAGAAAATAGGCACGTCACCGACTTTAAAACGTGCATGCCAAATTTCAGCGACTTCTTCTTCGCGGTCGATTATCACTTCAGAGCCTGCAACGCTCCAGCTATTATTGCCGGGTAAACAGGTCGTGAACGTGCCGTTTTCCATAATTGAATAACGGTTTTCACCACGCATTTTCATTTTCGTCGCGTCACCACGCCCCTGACGGCCTACCATCATGTAGTTACCATCATTCACATCCGTGTTTTTATTATCTAAGTTAGACCACGCAGAAGGGCCTTTTAAGATAATTTGTGGGTCATCGTAGTGAACATTTCCGGTTGCCGTGACTTCGCGCACAGGGAGTTCACCCGCTGTTTCTGTTTGGGTGAGCTTCACATTATCAGCGGTTAATGTTTGGTTCCCTTGTTGAATATCGACATTACCTTCATATTCAACAAAATTAGGGTATTCACCACGGACATCTTCAGCGGTAATGTGAATCGGCAGGTCGTTAGGGTCACCTTTTACAATCGGTTTTGTGTAAACAGGGACACCCAGCATACACTGCTGTGCAAGGTCAGCATGCGCTTGCTGACTATAAATTGCCGCCCATACCATGGTGGCGAGTAGTGTTGGATAGCTTTTTTTCATCATTAAATATGGGGTTCCGTCATCATTGGCATCGCCAGCAAACGCTCAAAGACTAACTTAGCCAACCACTTTGCGCCAGTATAATGTAAGAAACTTTACGCGCGGGTAGTTATGCATAGAGCTGAATGAATAGTATGATAATGCAAAATTGCATTTTGAGCATTGAAGAATTGAGGGATATATGCACTATTGGGGCAAAATTATTGGCGTTATACTCGCAATCGTCTCTGGATTGGGCTTTTGGGGAGCGCTAATTGGGTTAATTATTGGGCATGGTTTTGATAAAGCATCGATCCAACGTAAATTTGCAGGGAGAATGAATAAGCGAGATCGCCAAATCATTTTCTTTGCGAGTACTTTCCAAATTTTGGGACATTTAACGAAGTCCAAAGGCCGTGTAACCGAGACAGATATTCAGCTTGCGACCAATTTAATGGACAGAATGCAATTACACGGAGAAACACGAAAAGCGGCTCAACAAGCGTTTAGAGAAGGTAAATCCCCTAACTTTCCATTACGAGATGTATTAAAACAACTACGAATGGCTTGTTATGGCCGTTTTGATTTGATTCAGATGTTTCTGGAAATTCAATTACAAGCTGCTTTTGCAGATGGACAATTACACCCGAACGAACGAAAAGTGTTGTTTATCATCGCAGAAGAGCTAGGGATTTCTAAAGTTCAGTTTGAACAGTTCTTGGATATGATCCAAAGTGGTCGCCAATTTGGCCAAGGTTACTCTCAGCAGCAATCGGGAGGGTATTATCAGCAATCGAATGGCCCAACCCTTGAAGATGCTTGTAAAGTGCTTGGTGTGTCTCCCAGTGACGACCCAACAAAAATTAAGCGTGCCTATCGTAAATTAATGAGCGAACATCACCCAGATAAGCTGGTTGCAAAAGGTTTACCGCCAGAGATGATGGAGATTGCGAAGCAGAAAGCGCAATCAATCCAAGCAGCTTATGACTTAGTCAAGAAGGAGCTCGGCTTCAAATAAATTTCCCCGTCATATTTCGCGCCGCAGCGTTGTTGGCTGCGCTCGCGCACCCTAGTCACATACTACTGTATGCTCCTAGGGATTCGCTCTCTTGCCGCCTAGCTGCAACACGAACTATTTAAGGGAAATCAGGCTAACGAAGAAAAACCAAAAAATCTCGCTTTGTTGTCTTCATTCATGAACCCTAGTCACGTAGTTATCTACGCTCCTAGGGATTCGCTCTCTTGCCGCCTAGCTGCAACACGAACTATTTAAGGGAAATCAGGCTAACGAAGAAAAACCAAAAAATCTCGCTTTGTTGTCTTCATTCATGAACCCTAGTCACGTAGTTATCTACGCTCCTAAGGATTCGCTCTCTTGCCGCCTAGCTGCGGCACAAACCATTTAGGGTATGCTAGGGGGAGGGAAAATTAATCAAACGATCAAATAAATCTAGCATTAAAAATCCGGTGGGCAGGTAAAATGCATTGGCGTGCCATATTCAGGATGGGTGATATATAATTCCTGTGCATGTAATTGTAAGCGAGGGGCGAGCGCTTTGGCTTCATCGTGAGCATAAAAGCGATCACCAAGGATTGGGTGGCCTAAAGCTAACATATGAACTCTCAGCTGGTGAGAACGACCTGTAATCGGTGACAGTTTCACGCGAGTTGCTTGTTCTTCATATTGTAAAACTTGGTACTCAGTTTGTGCTGATTTCCCTGTTTCGAAACACACTTTTTGCTTAGGGCGGTTTGGCCAATCACAAATCAGTGGTAAATCAATCAAACCTTCTTCTTTTTCTAAATGCCCCCAAACACGAGCAATATAGACTTTTTTGGGCTCACGCTCCCTAAATTGGCGTTTAAGCTCTCGCTCAGCCTTCTTGTGCAGTGCCACAACCATGACACCACTTGTCGCCATATCTAAGCGATGTACGGATTCAGCTGCGGGAAAATCACGCTGAACACGACTCATAATGCTGTCGTGGTGCTCAGGAGCTTTCCCAGGCACAGAAAGTAGCCCACTTGGCTTATTCACCGCAATAATATGGTCATCTTGGTAGAGCACATGCAGCCAAGGTTCAACGGAGGGATGGTAAGGTTCCATCATAAGGTATATCGCTCCCAAAGCTCTTAAAATAAATTCTCCCTCTAATGAGGGAGAAATTGGTGATAATTTTAAGCTACGTTCACCATAATTTAAATAGCTAATAATAAGTGGATTGAATGGCTTAGCACCTAATACGCTTATTGATGAGTCACCACAACTAAGCGGATGGCATC
Source organism: Providencia sp. M-27 (assembly GCF_011077905.1). Lineage (NCBI taxonomy): Bacteria > Pseudomonadati > Pseudomonadota > Gammaproteobacteria > Enterobacterales > Morganellaceae > Providencia > Providencia sp. M-27. The sequence goes on from NZ_JAALBT010000001.1 coordinate 634,910, forward strand.
TAGGCGCCACGTAGCTTGGTCGATATTGGTCATCAGTTTCTGGCGCTCTTCTTCAATGATATCAAGCTCTTCATCACGGATGTTTGGGTTGACCGCTTTAAGTGCTTCTAAACGAGAGAGCTCCAGCGTCAGTGCCTTATCCGCAGCTTCTTTTGCATTTTCTATCAATGCCTTGGCTTCTTTTTCGATCATTGGTTCAGATAAGCGTAATACCGAATGAACCTCATTTTGTACGGCATTGACCAATTTGCTCGCCATATGGCGGTTAATGGCATTTAATTGGCGGTTAAAACTTTCAAACTCAACTTGAGATGATAAGTTATTACCTTTTAAATCAATTAATAAACGTACCGGAGTTGCTGGTAAGAAACGACTAATTTGCAGGTTTTTAGGCGCTTGCGCTTCCACAACGTAAATGAGTTCAGTCAATAAGGTGCCAACAGGCAATGCTTTGTTTTTCAATAAAGAAACTGCGCAGCTGCCGGTATCGCCAGATAACACTAAATCTAAACCATTACGAATAATAGGGTGCTCCCAGCTGATAAATTGCGTGTCTTCACGGGAAAGCGCTTGCTCTCTATCAAATGTGATGGTGCAACCATCTTGAGGAAGCCCTGGGAAATCAGGTACTAACATATGGTCTGAAGGGGTTAGGATAATCAAGTTGTCACTTTTATCTTCTTGATTAATACCCACGATATCAAAAAGATTGAGTGCAAAGTTGACCAATTCGGTATCGTTATCACCTTCGCCAATTTCTTCAGCTAATTGATTACCCGACTCGCCACCGTTTGAATGCATTTCAAGTAAACGGTCACGGCCTTGTTCTAATTGTAATTTTAAGCTGTCATGTTCAGCACGGCAGGTTTTAATAAAATCATCAAAACCTTCAGTGACTGTCGGTTCAGCCATAAACTGCAGTAATGGTTGGTAGTATTTATCGTAGATAGCGCGACCTGTTGGGCAGGTATGTTCAAAGGCATCTAAGCCTTCGTGATACCAGCGGATCAACACCGATTGTGCAGTACTTTCTAAATAAGGCACATGGATGCTGATATCACGGCTTTGGCCAATACGGTCTAAACGGCCAATACGCTGTTCGAGTAAGTCTGGATTAAACGGCAGGTCGAACATCACTAATTGGTTAGCAAATTGGAAGTTACGTCCTTCAGAGCCGATTTCAGAACACAATAGCACCTGTGCCCCTTCTTCTTGAGATGCGAAATAGGCAGCCGCTCGGTCACGCTCTAATAACGATAGCCCTTCATGGAACACAGCAGCACGAATCGCTTCGCGTTCGCGTAAAACTTGTTCTAATTGTAAAGCAGTTGCGGCTTTCGCGCAGATCACTAACACTTTTTCATGGCGGTTTGCGGTCAAAAAGCCCATTAACCATTCAACACGCGGGTCAAAGTTCCACCAAGTGGCATTTTCACCTTCAAACTCTTGGTAAATTTGCTCTGGATAGAGCATCTCTTTTGCACGTGTTTCAAGGTCTTTTTTACTGCCCATAATACCCGCCACTTTAATTGCGGTTTGGTATTGGGTGGGTAAGGGCATTTTTAACGAATGCAATTCACGGCGAGGGAAGCCTTTAACACCATTGCGGGTATTTCTGAACAATAGGCGACTGGTACCGTGGCGATCCATTAACATGTTGATCAGCTCTTGGCGTGCAGCATGGCCATCTTCACTTTCAAGGTTTGCCGCTTTTAGCAGTGGTTCGATATCTTGTTCTTTGATTAGCTCGTTAAGTAAATTTTGCTGGTCATTAGTCAGTTTGTCACCCGACAGTAATAAGGAAACCGCATCAGCAACTGGACGGTAGTTTTCTTGCTCAGCAATAAAGTCTTGGTAATCATGGAAACGGCTAGGGTCAAGTAAACGCAGGCGAGCGAAGTGGCTTTCTTGGCCTAGCTGTTCTGGTGTTGCCGTTAATAGCAAAATAGACGGGATATTTTCGGCTAATGTTTCAATCACTTGATATTCGCGGCTCGGGGCAGTCTCGCTCCACTGTAAGTGGTGAGCTTCATCGACAACCATCATGTCCCAGCCAGCTTCAACTAATTGGTCAAAACGCTGCTTATTGCGGCGGACGAAATCCAGTGAACACAGAACGAGTTGCTCTGTTTCAAATGGGTTATCGCTATCATGTTGCGCTTCACTGTAACGGCTATCATCAAACAGAGAAAAGCGCAGGTTAAAGCGGCGCAGCATCTCAACAAGCCATTGGTGCTGTAAGCTATCAGGAACAATAACTAAGACACGTTCAGCACGGCCTGCCATCAATTGCTGGTGGATAATCATCCCTGCTTCAATGGTTTTACCTAAGCCCACTTCGTCAGCGAGTAATACGCGCGGGTGGTGGCGTTTTCCCACTTCATTGGCAATATGTAATTGGTGTGGGAGCAAACTTGCACGAATGCCGCGTAGCCCTGTCGCTTGGTGTTTGACTTGCTCGCTTTGGAACTTGCGTGCACGAAAGCGCAAAGCAAAACGATCCATACGGTCAATTTGCCCAGCAAATAAACGGTCTTGCGGCTTATTGAATGTGAGCTTGCTGTCAAGGAACACTTCTCTAAGGCTCACACCGGTTTCTTGCGTATCTAAGCGTGTGCCGATGTAAGTCAATAATCCTTTATCTTCTTCAATGCTTTCAACTTGAAGTTGCCAGCCTTCGTGGCTGGTAATGGTATCACCTTCATTAAACATCACTCGGGTAATAGGGGCATCACTGCTAGAGTACAGGCGGTTTTCGCCACTAGCAGGGAAAAGCAGCGTTACCATACGGGCATCAATTGCCACGATGGCACCTAATCCAAGTTCGCTTTCTGTATCGCTGATCCAGCGTTGACCAAGAGTAAATGGCATAGATTTAACTTAATTCCATAAAATTGAGAGTTTATTTTTTAGATTTTTTAAGACAATTTTTATCAGTGTCTTCGCCCAGTGTTGGTGTAACTCATTAGCTAGTTACACAAGGAAGAGTTCGAATTATTTTAAAAACAGTCGTTACCTGATGATTAATTATACACATTTAATCATTCAAATTGCAGCAAAGTAAGCATCAAAGCGTTTGCTGGGCTTGTGGCCAAGACAATAAGCAATGTCTATTTGAATTATAACGGGTATTGTTGATTATCACGCATAATTTGTGTAGCCAGACGTGCGAGATACCAAAGGGGCGATATATTAATTCAACCGAGGGCTATCGTCACCTGTTAAAAAAGCATCAAAGGTGGAATAAATTTTAAAACAAAAGGGTGATTTGCCCAGTTAGCAGGGTATCAAAGTCATCTTGTAAGAAAGGTAAGATGGCATCGGCTATTGGCTTGATTTGCTTAGCGATATAATGTTCGTAATCCGGTTTTGCTGTGATGATTTCCAGCGGTTCAGGCCCCGCTTGAGTGATAATATAGTTTATCCAACCGCCATTTTGGTACTGCAAAGGCCGCTGTAATTTTAAATTATAATCATCAGCGGCACGAGCGGCTCGAACGTGGGGAGGAACATTTTTTTGGTAATCAGTCAATTTTCGGCGCAGACGTTTACGGTAAACTAAACGGTCATCATATTGGCCTGAACGAATATTTTGTACATATTCACGAATATATTCACGGTAAGGTTGGCGATAAAAAATACGGGTATAGAGCTCTTTTTGGAATATTTGTGCTAAAGGTGTCCAGTCTGAGCGAATGGTCTCCAATCCTCTAAATACCATGGTGTCTTTACTCAGCCCAGCATAGCGCTTTTTACTCCCCATTTCGGCACCACGTACCGTTGGCATCAAAAATCGGCGGTAATGGGTTTCATATTCGAGCTCTAAAACACCCTCTAATTGCCACTCTTCTGCTAAATGTTTTTTCCACCAGCTATTCACGTAATCACGTAAAGAAAAACCAATTTTTTGCGCTTGTTCTTCATTGTGCGCATCACGTAACCACACAAACGTGGAGTCGGTGTCCCCATAAATAACCTGATAACCCTGTGACTCAATCAAACGTTTGGTTGTACGCATGATTTCATGGCCACGCATGGTGATTGACGCTGTTAGCCTTGGGTCAAAAAAACGACAACCTTCAGCCCCAAGTACCCCAGCAAATGCGTTCATAATAATTTTCAACGCTTGGGATAGCGGTGCATTATGTTCTTTTTTGGCTTTATCCCGTTCTTGCCAGATATGGCTGACAATATCGGGTAAACAGTGGGTTGTACGAGAAAACCAAGCCTGGCGAAAACCGGGAACAGAATATTCAAGGTCTGGATGCGCTAATCCTTCAATCATACCTGCAGGGTCGATGAGAAAAGTTCTAATAATTGAAGGATATAGGCTTTTGTAATCCAAAACTAATACGGAGTCATATAGCCCGGGTTGGGAGTCCATGACAAAGCCCCCGGGGTTCAGTTGCATTTTATGTTCCGTAAAGTTGGGAGCGACAAATCCAAGGCGGTGTAAACGGGGAATATAAAGGTGTGAGAATGCCGCGACAGACCCGCCCATTTTATCGACAGCAAGGCCGGTTACTGTTGAACGTTCCTGCAAGAACGCCATTAAATCCGTTTTTTCAAAGATCCGATGGACTAAAATACAGTCTTGAATATTGTAATGTGCCAAAGCGGGTTTATCGTGAGCAAAGCGGCGGTTGATCTCATCCATTCGGTCATAAGGGGTATCAATCGCTTTACCTTCACCAAGTAGCGCTTGGGCGACAGACTCTAAACTAAATGAGGAAAAACTCCATGTCGCGGCTTTTAATGCATCGATACCATCAATAATTAACCGGCCTTCAGCGGCAGCAAAAAATATCCCTTGTTTAAAGCCATGCTCTCGCCATTCCAGTTTTTTGCTTTGTCGGCCAAATAATAAGGGGATGCCATAACGCTCTGCATGCTTTTGTAATACTTGTAGGTCGAATTGGATTAGGTTCCAACCGATGATGGCATCAGGGTCGAATTGGTGAAGCCATTCATTGAGTTTATGAAGTAATTGCGGGCGGCTATTCACATAAATTAAGCGATGTTCAGTGCTCAATGCCGGCCCTTGTTCTGGCCCTAACATAAATACCACGTTGTCACCGCAGCCAGACAACCCTATCGAATAGAGTTCACCATGTTGACTGGTTTCGATATCAAGGGAAACGGCTTTGACTAAAGGGCGGTAGCCTTCGCAAGGCTTTAGTTGAAACTCCCCTTGCTGATTTCGAGAAAACCAGACAGAGGCCGCGATAAAGCGTTCCATTAAATAGCGTTCACTTGGGCGAATATCGGTTTCTAATAATTCGACACCCAATTCGTTGCAACTTTTTTCAAGATTTTGCAATTGTCGATATTGGTGGCAATAAATTGCATAGACTTTTTCGCGTTTAAAATCAATTAATTCAAGGAGCCGATAGGTAATGCTGGGTTGTTCATCTAATAGATGTTTTACTTGAGGGAATTGAGATTCAGCTAAAAAGCCAATCGCTTTTTGATAGGGAACAGTGACCTTTTGAGGTTGGTTATCAGTGAGTAGCCAATAAGAGACCTCAACACCGTGGCGGGTGTCTTTCCAGTGGCGGCTAAGAATAAAGCCTCTTTCTGCTGGAGCGATAAGTTGGGTCATTAGGCTACTCGCATAAAACTCGTATAAAAATAGTTACGATAAATATACGCGAATAGTGTGAATTTATACAGTGTTAATTATTGGCAGCGGTGGTGATACTCAGTAACGCAGATGCCGCACTTTGCCCCTGTAATAGTAATTGAGTATCGCCATCGTAGGCGATTTTCCCCTCTGCAATAACCAGTGTCCGTGGGGCAATTTGCAGGGCATCATCGACATTATGGGAAACCATTAATAACGTGATTGATTTTTCCGCACAAATTTCCTTAAGTAATAACAGCATTTCTCGGCGTAATGCAGGGTCGAGAGCAGAAAAAGGCTCATCAAGCAGTAAAATTGGTTGATTGCGGATCATGCAGCGTGCCAATGCTGCGCGTTGGCGTTGTCCCCCCGACAGCTGAGCCGGTAACCTATCTAAACATTCACTCAGGCTGACTCGGCTCGCCATTTGTTCAACTAGCTGAATTTGCGTTCTATTAAGGCGCAAATTGGGTTGCAGACCCAGACCAATATTTTGCCGGATAGTCAGGTGTGAAAATAAATTATTTTCTTGGAATAGCATGGAAACAGGGCGCTTAGCAGGTGGCGTGAAGGTATGGTCTTCGCCATTGAGCACAATCTTACCGCTATTGGGAAATTGAAAACCGCTAATTAAACTTAATAACGTACTTTTCCCTGCACCACTTGGCCCCATGACTGCCACAGACTCACCGGACTGAACAGAAAAATCAAATGACATTGTCAGGTTGTCATATTGGTAATCTAACTGAGTCAATTTAATCATGATGTTTTCCTGAAATACGTTCAATCAAGCTGAATAAGCAAAAGCAAAGTAATAACAATAGCATGGCCGTAACAGCCCCATCGTTCGACCGATAAGCCCCTATTTGCTGATAAAGATAATAAGGGAGTGTGCGGAAGTTATCATTGCCAAATAACGCGACGACACCAAAATCACCAATTGAGATAACACAGGCAAATGCGAGCGCTTGGGCGATTGGTTTACGCAGTGCTTTAAGTTCAATAATTCGAAAGCGATTAAACCCTGAAATATCGAGTGATTGGCACAATGGGTTATAGCGTTCAGCGCTGTCTCGCATGGGATTTTCTAATACTTTTAACGCGTAGGGGATAGCTAACAAAGCGTTTGTCATGATGACTAATGGGTAAGGGGATTCAGGTAAGCCTATCGTTTCATTAAAAAAGATAAAAAAACCTGTCGCTAGCACAATACCGGGCATGGCTAAAATAATTAACCCGCTAAGTTCTATGGCTTGCCCTAGACGAGCAGCTTGGCGTAAGCGCAATTCACGACTGCTCCATAACAACATTAAGGTGAGTGCCACACAGACGGTGCCCGCACATAGTGCAATAAACACCGAGGTTGCAGTGGCTTGCCATAAGGCTGATTGCTGCAGTACCGCCCAGAGTTGCCCATTTAAGCCATCAAAAATAACAGCGAACAGCGGGGGCAGTAGCAATAACATGGCAGCGATAATGAGCAGCAGGTCACGAATACGACGAAATGCGTTATCAGCGGGGTCAACCCATTGCGCTTGTTGGCTAAACCCCACTGAAAATACACTATTTACTCTATGGCAGATAAACATTAAACCGACACAGAAAAACAGCTGGATGAGCGCCAAAAGGGTGGCTCGTCCTAAATCAAAATCATAATTAAGTGCTTGGTAAATAGCCAATTCGATGGTGGTTGCTGCCGGGCCGCCTCCCAGAGCGAGAACCGTCGCAAAGCTGGCAAAGCACAGCATGAAAATTAATGCGGCAGTGGGTAATATTTGTCGCCGTAAATAGGGCCATTCTAAAATAGTGAATTGCTGCCACTCATTAAACCTCAGTTGTGCTGCAATCTGCCGTTGCTCAATAGCGATATTCTCTAAAGATTGCAATAGCATACGTGTTGCCAGTGGCATGTTAAAAAATACATGCGCTAACAAAATGCCTTTTAGACCATAAGGTGAAAAGGTGTAATCAAGCCCCAGTAATTGACAAAGTTTAGCTAGCCAACCCGTCTGCCCGTAAACCGATAAAATACCAAATACGGCAACTAACACCGGAAGAACCAATGTCATTGCACATAGGCGTAAAAATAGAGTTCGCCCAAAAAAACGACGGCGATGCAGTGCTCTTGCGAGAAAAATAGCAGGGATCACAGAAAAAATAGCAGATAAAAAAGCCTGCCAGAAAGTAAAACCAATTACATGCCACAAATAGCTATCGCTGATAATGTCAGCCACTGAGATTTCAGGTGCAAAAAACCACAGCGCACCAAAACTAATGAGTGCAACCGTAATCAGTAAACCGGAGGCCAACGCCCCCGGTAGTAAAGACAAATTAATCAGCGACTGACGGCGGCTTGCCATAAACGAGTCCAGTTTTGGCGTTCTTTTGCAACTTCTTGAGAACTAAATTGTAAGGCTTTTTCAGGTAGAGGTAACTGGTTGTATACCTCAGGTAAGGGAATATCAATGACCGGATACATCCAGTTAGTCGTTGGCAAGGTGTTTTGGAAATCAGGTGTTAAGACAAACTGTAGGAATTGCTTGGCGAGCTCCGGTTGTGGGCTATTTTTCAGCCTTGCAGCCACTTCAACTTGCATATAGTGACCCTCATTAAATAATGCCGCTGCATAGTTATCTTTTTGGTCATTAAGCATTTGGTAGCCCGGTGATGAGGTGTAACTGAGTACAAAATCACCTTCTCCTTTTAAGAACAGGCCATAAGCTTCACTCCAACCTTTAGTGACGGTAAGTGTTTTGCCTGCCATTTTTTGCCATGCATCCGCAGACTTGTCGCCATACAGTTTTTCAATCCATAGCATTAAGCCAAGCCCCGGAGTGCTGGTGCGAGGATCTTGGTAAATAATTTTCCAATTATTTTCACTATTTAATAATGCATCCATACTTGCTGGGGGATGTTTAATTTTATTAGTGTCATATATGAATGCGAAATAGCCATAGTCATAAGGAATGAAGGTTGAGCTATCCCACGAAATAGGCAGCTTCAATGCACTGGTATTAATGTCGGCAGGAGCAAACAGGCCTGTTTTTTCAGCAGAATCTAATAAATTATTATCTAACCCTAAAATCACATCTGCTTTGCTATTTTTTCCTTCCATTCTGAGTCTGTTTAGCAGGGCTACACCATCCCCCAGCGCCACTATTTTTAATTCACAATCGCACTGCGCTTCGAAATTTTTTTTAATTTGTGGTCCTGGACCCCACTCTGCGGCAAAGGAATCGTAGGTATAAACAGTAAGCGTTGGTTTATCCGCCCATGCTAATTGACTTAAACTGAGTGCACCAAAGGTAAAGAACGATGCTATAATTTTGTTTTTAAACATGCTTTTTCCTGCGCTAAAAGATAGTGACACAGGATTTGAGGAGAAACCGGTGCAGATATGCAGACGGCGGCTCAAATCCCTACGCCGGTATTAACCGGATCAGGTTCTACGGGTTAGTTCTCAGCCTAAATAAATTCGGCACCCCGTTGAGATGTTCACTATTGTAGTGACTTCAGACATATCTGCAAACTGTATTGATATAGGTTTACCAGTTTAGGTATGTGTGAAACAATTAGGCATCTTTCAAATTTGGTTATTGAGGTAGTCTGTGATTGATGATGATGGCTACCGCCCGAATGTAGGAATTGTAATTTGTAATCGGCAAGGGCAAGTTTTATGGGCCCGCCGCTATGGTCAGCACTCATGGCAGTTTCCTCAAGGAGGCATCAATCCCGGGGAATCGCCGGAACAGGCGATGTATCGTGAGCTATACGAAGAAGTCGGGCTACAGCGTAAGGATGTCAGGTTATTGGCATCTACCCGTAATTGGTTACGTTACAAATTACCCAAGCGTTTGGTGCGTTGGGATACAAAACCTGTTTGTATTGGGCAGAAACAGCGTTGGTTTTTACTTCAACTTCAATGCAATGATGCCGATATAAACGTGCAGCGCAGTAAATCGCCAGAATTTGATGGCTGGCGATGGGTCAGTTATTGGTATCCTGTTAGGCAGGTGGTTTCTTTTAAACGTGAAGTTTATCGGCGTGTTATGAAGGAATTTGCCCCTGTTGTTATGCCTCTGCAGGAACAAAAATTACCACAACGACCCACTTTTAATAACCGTAGGCGTGGAGCAAAGTAGCCTATGTTGATGCGTTTACGTGAAATTGTCGAAAAAGTTGCAATGGCGACAAGTTTGACTGATGCGCTAGAAGTGTTGGTGAATGAGACTTGCAAAGCAATGCGAACAGACGTTTGTTCCATTTATTTAGCTGATCACCCTCGCCAATGCTATTACTTAATGGCAACCCGCGGGTTAAAAAAACCTAGCGGGATTGCTATTCGCTTAGGGTTTGATGAAGGTGTCGTGGGTGCCGTCGGGCGCCAATCTGAGATGCTCAATCTAGCCGATATTCGTGAACATCCTCAATATAAATTCCTGCCTCAGCTTAAAGAAGAACAGTTAAGAGCTTTCTTAGGTGTCCCCGTGGTCTATCGCCGCCAATTATTAGGCGTGCTGGTGGTACAGCAGCGGGAAAAACGACTGTTTAATGAAACCGAAGAATCTTTCATGGTCACGTTGTCGATGCAACTCGCTGTGATCTTGTCACAAGCTCAGGCAAAAGGTATTTTTGGGCAATATCGACAAAATAGAATTAAAGCTATCCCTGTATCTCAGGGAATTTCAATGGCTTATGGGTGGCAAGATAGCTCCCAACCCTCTTTAGATAGTATTTTCCAAGCCAGTGCCATTGATATCGACAAAGAAAAGCAACGCCTTGTCACTGCCCTCGAAAGTGCTACTGCGGAATGTCGTCGTATTAGTAAACGTTTTATGGCTAGCTCTGCAAAAGAAAGTGCAGCAATATTTGATCTCTATAATCATCTACTTAGCGACCCTCAGCTAAAAAAACACCTATTTGCTGCCATTAATGACAACGCAACCGCTGAATGGGCGGTTAAAACGGTCATTGAAAATTATGTAGAGCAGTTTTCTCGCCTGCGTGACCTCTATTTAAGAGAAAGAGGGGCTGACTTAAAAGCCTTGGGGCAACGTTTATTATTTCATCTTGATGATTCACTGACCGCAAATGAACAGTGGCCAGAGCGTTTTATTTTAGTTGCTGATGAATTAAGCGCTAGCGTATTGGCTGAGTTACCTATTGAGCAACTTGCTGGTGTGGTCGTGCGTGACGGAGCAACACATTCTCATTCTGCGATTTTAATCAGAGCCATGGGGATCCCTGCAATTATGGGGGCAGATATTGAGCCTTCGCTGTTACATAATCGCCATTTAATATTGGACGGCTATCGTGGTGAGCTCTTTATTGAACCTGAGAACTTAATTGTTCAGGAATACCAGCAAATTATTGAAGAAGAAAATGTCATTAGTCGCTTAGCAGAAGGGACTCTTGGGCAAGATGCAACACTTAAAGGTGGCGAACACGTTCATATTTACCTTAATGCGGGTTTAAGTCCGCGTTACGAGCAACAAATTAACACAGGGGTTGACGGTGTTGGCTTGTATCGTACTGAACTGCCTTTTATGCTGCACAATGGTTTTCCCTCGGAAGATGAGCAGAAACAGCTCTATAAGGAAGTTTTACAACTCTTCCCAACCAAACCGGTTGTGTTAAGAACCCTTGATATAGGAGCTGATAAACAGCTGCCATACATGCCAATTAGCGAAGAAAACCCAAGCTTAGGCTGGCGTGGTATTCGTATTATGTTAGACCAGCCCGAGATTTTTTTGATTCAGCTAAGGGCGATGTTACGGGCGAATATGTTTTCAGGTAATTTACGTATTTTATTACCGATGGTGACTAGTGTTAATGAGATAGACGAAGCTATTTTGTTGGTTAAAAGAGCAAGAGACGAAGTGAGTATTTTATTAAAAATGCCCGTTGAGATGCCCCAAATTGGTATTATGCTTGAAGTTCCTTCTTTGCTATTTTTATTACCAGAGATAAAAAAACGCGTTGATTTTATCTCTATTGGGACTAATGACTTTACACAATATTTACTTGCTGTTGACCGTAATAACACCCATGTAGCGGCACTATATGATAATCTTCACCCCTCAGTTGTGCGCTTTTTAGCAAAAGTAAGTGAAGAGTGCCAACGCCTTCAGCTCCCTGTCAGTGTTTGTGGGGAAATGGCAGGGCAGCCACTTAGCGCAATGGTATTAATTGCTCTAGGGTATCGCTCCTTAAGTATGAGTGGGCGTAGTGTTCCTCGCATGAAATATTTAATCCGCCAGCTTGACCCAGTCTTGATGTCGCAGTTAGTACCGAAGTTATTGGCTGCGGAAACGAGTGATAGTGTCAGGCTAGAGGCGAGTGAATTTATGGAGCAACACCATTTAGGCGGTTTTGTACGTGGTGGGATTTAACTTACAACAAGATGTAATTAGTTAAGATGTAAGTAGTTAATTTGGTTTAGTTCGAAAAATATCAAGTATAAATGACTATACTTTTTGTTGTATGCTTCAGGGGACTTCACACATTGAAGTCTGTTGAATACGTAATAGTCGACGAGTAGTTGGCTTAATGATTAAAAAGTGGGGAACAATGAGTAACAACTACTTAGCATTTCCAGAAATAGATCCTGTTATGTTCTCGATTGGGCCAGTATCGTTACACTGGTATGGCTTTATGTACCTTGTTGGCTTTGTTTTTGCCCTTTGGCTAGCAGGACGTCGCGCTGCAAAACCCAATAGTGGCTGGACAAAAAATGAAGTAGAAAACTTGCTGTACGTTGGCTTTGTTGGCGTATTCGTCGGTGGTCGGTTAGGTTACGTTTTCTTTTATAATCTCCCTGTTTTTCTTGACGATCCTTTATATCTATTTAAGGTTTGGGATGGTGGTATGTCCTTCCATGGCGGCCTAATCGGTGTGATATGTGCCATGATGTGGTTTGCTCACCGTACTCGCCGTCGTTTCTTGCAAGTATCTGACTTTGTTGCACCATTAATTCCATTTGGCCTAGGTATGGGTCGTATTGGTAACTTTATTAATGGGGAGCTATGGGGACGAGTAACACTCGATACGCCATGGGCATTTTTATTCCCTCATTCACGCAGTGAAGATATTCAACTTGCCGCCCAGGACCCTTCGCTATTACCCATATTAGAGCAATACGGTGTGCTACCAAGACACCCATCACAGCTTTATGAAATGTTCTTAGAGGGGATTGTTCTGTTCCTTATCTTGAACTTATTTGTGCGTAAACCTCGCCCAATGGGGAGTGTTTCCGGGCTATTCTTGATTGGCTATGGTGCATTTAGGATTATTGTTGAATTCTTTAGGCAGCCAGACGCACAGCTTGGTTTATTTGGTGGTATTAGTATGGGGCAAATTCTGTCAATTCCGATGATTATCATTGGAATTCTAATGATTGTTTGGGCTTACAAATATGGTAAAAATGTGCCGGCCCATAAGCCACTAAAAGAGCCTAAAAAGAGTTAATAAGTACAATTACTGGGGCTAACTTAGTCTGCGGAATATAACTATTTTGTAAATAAAGCAATGAAGTACAACAAGACAAAGGTTAGCCACTTAAGTTATTTTTTTAAAAGAGAGTCACTATGAAGCCGTATCTTGATTTATGCCAACGTATTATTGATGAAGGGCAATGGGTTGAAAACAAACGAACAGGAGTTCGTTGTTTAACCGTTATTAACGCTGACCTTGAATATGATGTTGGTAATAATCAATTCCCCTTGATTACGACTCGTAAAAGTTTTTATAAAGCAGCAATAGCAGAGCTTCTTGGCTACCTTCGCGGCTATGATAACGCAGCCCAGTTCCGTGAAATTGGTTGTAATACCTGGAATGCGAATGCAAACGAAAACCAAGCATGGCTGAATAACCCCCATCGTAAAGGTGAAGATGACATGGGGCGCGTCTATGGCGTTCAAGGGCGCTCATGGCAACGTCCAGACGGTACGCACTTAGACCAATTAAAAAAAGTCGTCAATAACTTAAAAAATGGAATTGATGACCGTGCTGAAATCATCACTTTTTATAACCCGGGTGAATTTGAAATGGGCTGTTTGCGTCCCTGCATGCATACTCATACTTTTTCACTATTAGGTGATACACTACATTTAACATCTTATCAGCGTAGTTGTGATGTTCCGCTTGGCCTAAATTTCAATCAAGTACAATGCTTTGTTCTACTTGCTCTAATGGCTCGCATTACAGGGCATAAAGCCGGCAAGGCTTATCATAAAATTGTGAATGCGCACATTTATGAAAACCAATTGCCTTTGATGCGTGATGTCCAGCTGAAACGTGAGCCTTTTGCTTCCCCTTCATTGGTTATTAACCCCAAAATTAAGTCATTAGAAGACCTCGAAACATGGGTAACTTCAGATGATTTTACCCTCGAAGGGTACCAGTGCCATGAAGCTATCAAGTATCCATTTACTGTTTGATTAGCGAATATATTTTTTACTAAGATGGTTTTATCTAAAAGCCATCTTAGTCTTGTTTTTTACATCTCACTATTTCCCCCTTTATTGATTCCATCACTCCTCATTGATTCCATCGCCCTTGATAAATTTTATCTTGGCTCATAAGTAATTTACTTTCTTGTATTTACTTTGAATTAACTATTTTTTTGCGAAGCGCTTCGCAGACCGAGTTGTATTTATATGAATCTCTTTATTTTGTTGCGAAACGTTATGCAGTTTGCAATGACAAGCCTCGCTATACCGGTTTTTTTTGGCAATCTCTGTCTTGCGTATGAAAAAGTGAGGTCACAACAAGATGAAAGTTGAATCAAATACAACACAGCGTGGTTTCACCTTAATTGAAATTCTGATTGTTCTATTTATCTGTTCTTTGGTCATGTTGTCTGGTTTATATCAATGGCAGCAGCAGGTAGAAAGGCAGCGATTAATCGACGCAGCTAGGCAAGTATCAGAGTTTATTTATAGTCAAATGACGGAAGGTGTCTATTTAAATAGGTACCAAATATTATCGGTTAAAGTTGGGGTAGGTGATTGGCAGCTGATTGTTAAAGATGCAAATAACAAGCAAGAGGTTGGCAAACTGACAGCAGAAAGGCATCGAGGAATAGAGCTCTGGAAAGCGAGCCGGACGTCAATTCAGCTGTATGGGAAGCAGGGGACTATTCGTGCTTTCAGTATAGGGCTAAAAAATCAGCATGAGCAGATCACAATTTATATCTCTTCATTAGGCCGCATTAGAAGCTGTAGTCATAAAAAAATGACTGGAGTGCCTAAATGCTGAACTCCTTAAATCACGATAAATTTAAAAAACAGCGAGGCTTTACACTGATTGAAATGTTGATGGCAATGGCAATCAGTAGCATTGTCTGTGTATCAGCGATGAGTGTCATCCCTACATTGTTTAAACAAACCTACCGAGCTTACATTCAATATCAAATAGACAAAGATATAAGGCAGACATTAATAAACATGGAAAAAGATTTTAGAAGGATTGGTTACTGCGGTAGCTTAGATTGTGGAAAAGAGCCTTTAAAAATTACATCTAAGTTTTTAAGCCGAGGAAATAATTCATGCATTATTTTTGCCTATGACCAAGATTTATCGGGTAAGTGGGAGGACATTAAATCTAAGTCGATAGAGTCTGATTATTTTGGGTATCGGTTAAACAATGAAAAATTAGAGTCTAATCGAAATGTCAGAGATTGCGATGGAACGCGTTGGCAATCGCTATTTGATGAGAAGCTAATCAAAGTTAAAACATTAGCATTTGGTTGGCAGGAAAATACCCAATTACTTGAAATGAAAATAAATCTTAAGACAGATTTGTTGCCCAACCAAACGTTTAATTACCAAATAGCAGTCTTGGTTAGAAACTTATGAAGAATATAGCGCAACAACAGGGAAATGCCTCTCTACTTATGGTTATTATTTTTATCACAATAGGCTCATTATTGATTAAATCTGTGCATTTTTTCCAAGAGCGGGCTCGGGATGATCTGCGTAAGGAAATTAAATATTTCGATACTTTTAATAAAGCAGAATCAGCTCTTTCATGGGGGGCGACATTGCAATGGGATAGTAAACAGAGAGGGTTAAAGAATTGGGTTTGCCAGAAAGAGAAAACTCAACAGTGGAAAAGCTGCTTAAAACATTATAAAGGGGCGACTTTTTTGCTGTCGGGACAAAGCCATTATCGTCTAGGAAATGATATTAAAGTTTATCGATGGATGGTATTAGATGCAAATAAGCAACAGCTTTTTCCCCGTAAAAATGGGTGGTTAGATTATTGCCCAGTGGTAAAAAAAGGGTTTTGCTAGTGAAAATAGAACAGCAAGGATTCGCATTAATAGAGGCAATGATTGGCGTGGTTATTTTTGCTATTTCATTGGTAGCTTTGGTAAACTATTCGCAATATATCATATTGAATTTTAATCAATTATATATGAATTCTTCAGCGGTTAGGGGATTGCATAGTACATTAGAAAAGAGCGCAATGTTAACAGCATCAATATCTGGGGAGAAAAATTCTGCCATGGACCCAGATTTGCGTTACCCTGAATGGAAAATACAAGCAACTCGTTTACCGCAGGCCGATAATTGTACTGAGTTAGTGGTATCGTTAACAATAAAAAAACAACCATTTTCATTAAGTCGTTGGTATTGCTCAATAGGAGAGCACTATGTTTCAAGTGTATCATTCTAATCAATTAGATTTATTAAAAGATCTAATGACTCATTTAATGAAAAATGAACCACTTTCTCACCCTTTTGAGCAAGAAATAATTTTAGTACAAAGTCCTGGGATGTCACAGTGGCTGCAAATCGAACTTGCTAAACAGTTTGGTATTGCTGCAAATATTAACTATCCCTTACCGGCAACATTTATTTGGGACATGTTTAGGCGAGTCTTACCGGATATTCCAAAAGAAAGTGCTTATACCAAACAAGCAATGACATGGAAGCTCATGACAATACTGCCAACAGTCATTGACGAGGACGAATTTGAACCTTTAAGGCATTATCTTCAAGAGGATGCAGAAAAACGTAAACTTCATCAGCTTGCTGGTAGGGTTGCCGATTTATTTGACCAATATTTAGTTTATCGCCCACAATGGGTCGAAGTATGGCAAAGGAATGAACTAGTAGAGGGTCTAAGTGAAAATCAACTGTGGCAAAAACGTTTGTGGCAATGCCTTGTTGATTATTCAAATGAATTAAAACAGCCGCCTTGGCACCGTGCTAATTTATATCAACATTTTATTGGTACATTGTCATCGACTCCTGATTTAGGAAAAATGCTGCCTAAACGTATTTTTATTTGCGGTATTTCATCTCTCCCGCCTGTTTATTTACAAGCTCTCAATGCAATAGCAGAGCATACAGATGTTCACTTAATGTTCACTAACCCCTGTCGTTATTATTGGGGAGACATTCAGAGTGCGTCATTTTTAGCTAGATTACAGCAAAGAAAGCTGCGACATTATCTTGATAAACATGAAATTTCTCGCTTCAAATTTGAAGGACAGGTTCCTGATTTATTTAATGAAAATGGTGAGCAGGACATTGCCAATCCACTGCTTGCATCGTGGGGGAGGCTTGGCAGGGACAATTTATATTTTATTTCTCAAATCGATAGCGCTAATGAAATATCAGCCTATGTTGATACTGAACGAGTCAATTTATTAGAGAATGTCCAGCAAGATATTTTAGATCTTGAAAACCACGCTCAATTAGGGACAACAATAGAAAATTATGAAACGAGTCTTGGTAAACGACCGATCAGTGAGCTAGATGATTCGATAACATTCCATTTGTGTCATAGCGCACAGAGAGAAGTTGAAATATTACAAGATCATTTGCTTTCTCTGTTTGAGGAAGACCCATCGCTAACACCGCGTGATGTGATAGTCATGGTTGCAGATATTGACAGCTATGCACCGTATATTCAGGCTGTTTTCGGTAATACTACATCAACTCGATATATCCCCTTTTCAATTTCAGATAGGAAAGCACTACAAGCTCATCCCATTTTACAAGCATTTATTATGCTACTTGACTTACCTCAGAGCCGTTTTTCAACGGAGCAAGTTCTCAGCCTACTTGAAGTTTCTGCATTTTCTCAACGTTTTGGTATTGATGAAAGTGAATTAGGCTTATTACGCCGCTGGGTTAATGAATCAGGGATCCGCTGGGGGCTTGATGACGATAATGTACGTTCTTTCGCTTTACCAGTGATAGGGCAAAATACATGGGAATTCGGTTTAAGTAGGATGTTGCTTGGCTATGCAATGGATAGCAGAAATGGACCGTGGAGTGGTATTTTACCTTATGATGAATGTAGTGGTTTAGCGGCTCAACTAGCTGGGAAATTAGCATTATTAATCAACACACTTAGAGAATGGCGTTCTTTACTAGCACAAGAACGTCCACTTGAAGAGTGGAAAGAGCTTTGCCAACAACTACTTAATAGCTGTTTTATGGTTGATGGAGAAACTGAACTCGTTCTCGCACTATTGACGGAACAGTGGCATCAAATCGTTGATAATGCGATAACTTCAGGATATGAAGAACAAGTGCCATTGCGTTTAATTCGTGATGAGCTTTCAGTTCGTTTTGATGATGAAAAGATTAGTCAACGTTTCTTGGCTGGGGCTGTTAATTTTTGTACGTTGATGCCAATGCGTTCAGTGCCATTTAAGGTTGTGTGTTTATTGGGAATGAATGATGGGGCTTACCCGCGAAATATACCACCTTTAGGGTTTGATTTGATGGCTGAAAAGCCTGTTCGTGGAGATAGAAAACGCCGGGACGACGATAGATATCTATTCTTAGAAGCATTGAATTCAGCATCTAAACAACTGTATGTTAGCTATATTGGGCTTTCTATTCGTGATAATCAGCCTTGTAATCCATCGGTATTAGTGACTGAATTAATTGACTATATTTGCCAAAGTTTTTGTTTAATTGGCGATGAAACCTTGAACATAGATGAAAGTGCGAAACGATTAAGGGGACATCTGGTCATTCAACATAATAGAGTCCCATTCGCAAAAGAAAATTTCTTACCAGAAACGCCTTATCAGAGCTTCGCGAGTGAGTGGTTACCTGCCGCAAAAACAACAAATAAAGTTGATGAGCCATTTTGTTCAGTACTTGAAATACGAGAACCCATTACTGAAATTTCGTTAGAACAATTATTACGTTTTTATCGTCATCCGATTAGGGCATTTTTTCAACAGCGTTTGAAAGTGCATTTCTCTATTGAAGAAACTGAACTGCCAGAAGAAGAACCGTTTAACTTAGGTCGGTTACAACGATATAAAATTAATGATCAAATTTTAAATTTACTTGTCAAAGATAAAAGTATTGAGCCTTTTTATTCTGCTTTAAAGGCATCGGGTCAGCTGCCAGCCAGACAATTTGGTCAACTTTTCTGGGAACAGCAGTTGAATGAGATATCGCCATTAGCTGAAAAAGTTAAAGAATATGATATGCAGCTATTTGATTATCCATTTGATTTTCAGTTAAATGGGGTCAAAATTACAGGCGTACTGAAAAATGCTCATGAAACAGGAATAGTACGCTATCGTCCGGCTTACTTAACTGCTAATGATGGGGTGCAGCTATGGGTGGAGCATTTGCTATTTAACTCGCAAATAGGTGAAGGGGAAAGCCTTGCACTAGGAAGAGATAATAGTATTTGGCAGTTTTCCGCTATTAGCAAAGAAGATGCATTGGCTTATCTACAAGATTTAGTTGTAGGCTATTGCGAAGGGTTTAATTCCCCACTAATTCTTCTTTCTCAAAGTGGTTGGAGTTGGGTTAAGGCTTGTTTTGATAAAAAGACAAAAGAGTACGATTTTTCGAGCGAAGAAATTCAACAAAAAGCATTATCTGCTTTGCTCCAAAGCTTACAAGGAAGTCAGATGCAAAAAGGCGAGATGGAAGACGACTATGTGTCAAGAGTTTGCAGAAGCATTGATGATGCGATGATTAAATCTTTGTTATCAAACACTCAACGGTTTTTATTACCGATGACAAAATACTTGAAATGACAGGAGAGCAACAAAGGATGCAATATTTATCCAAAAATATCGCTCATCTATTTTTATTACTGATAATTTTTTTCGGTGGCCAAGCGGTTGCAGCACAACCACTTTGGCAAGTTTTGCCTGAAACAGTAAATAAAAGTGAAAGTGACCCTAGGGAATACAAAGCCATCAAACTCAGTAATGATATGACGGTTTTATTAGTATCAGATACCAAAGCAACAAAATCATTGGCTGCGGTATCGATACCTGTTGGTAGTATTGAAAACCCAAATAGCCAATTAGGGTTGGCTCATTATTTAGAGCATATGGTTTTAATGGGCTCCAAAAAGTACCCAGAGCCAAGTAGTTTCTCTGAATTTTTGCAAAAACACGGTGGTAGCCATAATGCAAGTACCGCTTCTCATCGTACTGCTTATTACTTTGAAGTTGAAAATGGAGCACTAAAAGAAGCGACGGATAGGCTTGCAGATGCATTAGCTGAGCCACTTTTAGACCCGATTAATGCGGACAGAGAACGTAATGCAGTTAATGCAGAACTTACAATGGCACGCTCTCGTGACGGGATGCGTATATGGCAAGTACGTTCTGAAACATTGAACCCATTACACCCGAACTCACGCTTTTCTGGGGGGAATTTAGAGACTCTGAAAGATAAACCTAATAGCAAACTACAAGATGAGCTCGTGGGTTTTTATAAGCAGTATTATTCTGCAAACCTAATGAATGCAGTGCTTTACGGCGACCAATCTATTGAGTCATTAGCGAATATTGCACAGGAAACATTTGGGCGTATACCTAATTTTAATGCCAGTGTTCCGGCTGTTAATACCCCTGCGGTAACGGATAATGAAAAAGGCATTATTATTCATTATGTGCCAGCTCAACCACAAAAAGCCATACAAATTGAATTTAGCATTAAAAATAATATGGCAGATTTTCGCAGTAAAAGTGACAACTATATTAGTTACTTAATTGGTAATAGAAGCCCAGGAACATTGGCGGATTGGTTAATATCGCAAGGGCTTGCTGAAGGTATCAGCGCCTCTGCCACTCCAAATTTAGATAGAAACTATGGCTCATTCTCTATTTATGTCACGCTGACAGATAAAGGGTTACAAGAAAGAGACGAAATTATCGCGGCTATCTTTTCTTATATTGAGTTAATTAAGAATGATGGAGTTAATAAAAGCTACTTTGATGAAATAGCAAAAGTTCTTAATTTATCATTCCGTTATGGTTCAATTGTCAGGGACATGAACTACATTGAATGGTTATCAGACCAAATGATTGATGTTCCAGTTAATCATGTTCTTGACTCAGATTACATTGCTGATAAGTATGACCCTGAAGCGATTAAACAGCGTTTATCAGAGCTCACTGCGCAAGAGGCGAGAATTTGGTTTATTAGTCCAAATGAACCGAATAACAAAAAAGCCTACTTTGTTGATGCACCGTATCAAGTTAATAAAATCACAGCAAAACAATTTAAAACCTGGGCAAGTTTAGAATCTAAAATGAATTTTAAATTGCCTGCTTTAAACCCGTATATTGCTGATAATTTATCACTAATTAAAACTGATAAGGCTTATAAACACCCCGAGTTCATCTATCAAGATGGCAATACACGTGTGTTATATATGCCAAGTCAATATTTTGCAGATGAGCCAAAGGCGAGTATCACCTTATCATTACGTTCTAACCAAGGTGATAAAGACGCTAAGCAACAAGTCACGGGCTCTTTATTACAATATATCGCTTCATTGAAAATGGATGAACTGCAATATCAGGCATCTGTAGCAGGCATGTCTGTCTCTGTTTCTCAGGGAATCGGTCTGCAATTAAATGCTAGTGGTTACACCCAACATTTACCTGAACTCTTTTTATCCATGACAAAGCTATACCTGAATTTTGAGCCAACGGAACAAGAGTTAGCTCAAGCGAAGTCTTGGTATAAAGAGCAAATTGAAGTTGCTAATAATGCGAAAGCTTATGAGCTGGCCATGCAACCGCTTCAGCGTATTAATAGTGTGCCTTATTTTGAGCAAGAACAGCGTTTAGCCGAGCTAGATAAAATTTCATTGCAGGACATCACTAACTACCGTGAAATGGTAGTTAAAAGTGCCGCATTACAAGCGCTGGTCTTTGGTAATATGACTGAATCGCAAAGCATTAAAACTATTAAAGATGCACAGCAATTATTAAAGAGCGAAGGTACCAATTGGTGGCGTGGTGACATTGTCGTTATTGACAAAAATTACCTAGCAGATTTCCACAAACAGGGGAATAGCTCAGATAACGCACTTGCTGAAATCTTTATCCCAGACGGTTATAGCCGCATTGATGGTGCAGTATTATCAGGTATTCTTTCTAAAGTGATTCAGCCTTGGTTTTATGACCAATTAAGAACCAATGAGCAACTGGGTTACGCAGTATTTGCTTTTAAAGCAGGGCTGGGGGATCAGTGGGGAATGGGCTTTTTAATTCAAAGTAATGCTAAAACTCCGAGTTACTTAAATACTCGTTACCAACAATTTTATCTTCAAGCATTAGAGAAACTGAAAAAACTACCGATAGATGAGTTTAATCAATATAAACAATCTATTATCACAGAGATGAACCAACCACCTCAAACATTCTATGAGGAAGTAGGCCGTTACTCATCTGATTTTTCTAGAAATATTTTCAGTTTTGATACACGTGAAAAAGTTATTGCAACTTTAGGGACCGCAACGAAAGAACAAGTCATCGAGTATTATGAAAATGCGGTTATAAAGCACAAAGGATTAGCAGTTAGCTCCCAAGTTATAGGCCAAGGAGTTGATACTAAAGTGGGGTATGCTCATCTGAAAGATTGGGTGCTTTACTCGACAGCTTCTCAGTTGCAAAAGATTTTACCAATAAAGGAAGATGCTGAGTGAATAAAGTGCAGGTAGAGTCCCAATTACTGAATGTTTTTTCATTGCCTCTGTGTGGACAGCGGTTAATTGAAGCATCTGCAGGAACGGGTAAAACATACACAATTGGTATACTTTATCTGCGGCTTTTACTAGGTCTGGGAGGCGTTAATGCGTTTCCTAGGCCGTTAAGTGTTGAAGAGATTTTAGTTGTGACATTTACTGAGGCTGCGACGAATGAGTTACGGGGACGTATTCGTCAACGTATTCATGACATGCGCTTAGTTTGCTTAAGAAATGGTGTTGGTTTCGAGTCGCAGCCTGAGTACCTTGAATTATTAGCCGAGCTTTCGGGGGAGTCCCAAAGAAAATTCGCTGCGCAATGGTTGCAGGCAGCGGAAAGGCAAATGGATGAAGCGGCGATATATACTATCCATGGTTTTTGCCAAAGAATGCTAGTTCATAATGCATTTGAGTCGGGAGTATTGTTCGAACAAACAATGATTCAAGATGAATCTCCGATTCAAAAACAAGCCTGTGCAGACTTTTGGCGCCGTCATTTTTATCCTCTGAATTACTCCATGACAAAAGTCATTCAGTCACTGTGGAATAGTCCCGAAGCATTGCTTTCGGAGATTAAACCTTTCTTACAGGGTGATATTCCTTTAATTATTAACCAACCGAAACAAGTAGAAACTCTAGAAGAACGGCATCAGCGGCTAATCTTGTTAATTGAGTCAGTTAAAACGGCATGGTTAGAAAATTCAGCGGATTTTGAGAAACTCATCGCTGAGTCAGATGTTGATAAACGAAGTTATAGTACTCGTTTTCTACCTGCATGGTTGATAAAAATTGGCGAATGGGCTCAAGAAGAAACAGAAGATTATCAGCTGCCTAAAGATCTTGAACGCTTCTCACAAACGGTACTACATAAAAAATCAAAAAGTGGCTCAGGGCCAGAGCATGTTGTTTTCCAAAGAATAGATGAGCTACTTTCTCAATCATTAACCCTAAAAGATCTAATTATTCCACTGGCAATTTCAGAGGTGAGGTCAGCGATTAGTTTTGAAAAACATAACCGTGGTGAAATGGGATTTGATGATTTATTGACCCGTTTAGATAGTGCTCTTGCTCAAGAGAGTGGAAAGTTTTTAGCTCAAGCTATCAGCCAACGTTTTCCCGTTGCGATGATAGATGAATTTCAAGACACGGATGCACAGCAGTATCGTATTTTCCAAAGAATTTATCGAGAAGTTAATGACAGCGCATTACTTTTTATTGGCGACCCTAAACAAGCTATTTATGCTTTTCGAGGCGCTGACATTTTCACTTACATTGAAGCAAAAAATGAAGTTAGCGCTCACTATACATTAGAGACTAATTATCGCTCATCACAAAATATGGTTGAAGCTATTAATCATCTATTTAGCCATTGTCAGTCACCTTTTATTTTTGAACAAATTCCTTTTCAACCCGTTAATTTCGCTAAGCAAAATAGCGGTAGAAAACTTATCCATAATGGTGAAGAAGTCAACGCGCTTACATTTTGGAAAATGGAAGAAGAAGGTGTCTCCGTTGCTGAATATGAGCAAGCAACAGCTTCACAATGTGCAGTACAAATCGCACAATACTTGCAAGGTGGCTTGCAAGGTAGTAGCTATTTTGACAATAAAGGAACGCATACTCCTGTCGAAGCTTCGGATATTACTGTGTTGGTGCGCAGTCGGCGCGAAGCCGTATTAATTCGTGATGCTTTAAATCGGTTAAATATCCCTTCGGTGTTTCAATCTAATCGGGAGAGTGTATTTTCAACGTCAGAAGCTAGGGATTTATTGTGGTTACTACAGGCAGTTTTAACACCTGAAAAAGAACGTGTTTTGCGCAGTGCATTGGCGACAGGAATATTGGGTTTAACCGCTAAACAAATTGATGACCTAAACCATGATGAAAGGTCGTGGGAAAAAATTGTAGATGAATTTGCTCGTTATGCCGTGGTGTGGCAAAAACGAGGCGTGCTCCCCATGCTTAGAATGGTCATGGCGCAGAGGCAAATTGCAGAAACATTATTATCAGGCACCGACGGAGAGCGTCGCTTGATGGATGTGATGCATATTGGTGAATTACTGCAAGAAATGTCATTACAACTTGAAGGTGAGCACACACTAATCCGTTGGTTAGCGCAACAAATAGCCCATCCTGATCATCAATCTGACGCACAGCAAATGCGTCTTGAAAGTGATAAACATTTGGTGCAGATCAGTACCATACATAAATCTAAAGGCCTTGAATACAAAATTGTATGGCTGCCTTTTGCGAGCAATTTTTTACCTCAATCTAAAGGCTTATATCACGACAGAACAGATTATGGGGTACGGCTAGATTTAAATGATAGCGAAGAAAATGTCGCTTTAGCTGACGAAGAACGCTTGGCAGAAGACCTACGTTTATTATATGTGGCACTCACAAGGGCTATTTATCACTGTAGTGTCGGTATTGCACCATTAATTAAAGGTAACAGGAAAAAAAGTGGTGAAACCGATTTACACTTATCTGCACTGGGTTACGTTATCCAAAAAGGGCAAGCTGGTGATTACCAACTCTTAAACGAGATGTTGGCTGAAATTAGCAATGACGTTATTGATGTTGCAGTGATTAATCAACCTAAGTCGGAACGCGTATTATTAGAACAAAATGGTCGTGTAAACTTATCCGCAAGAGCAGTGACTCGTCATTTTAATGACCACTGGCGTGTTACTAGCTATTCGGGGTTAAGTTACGGTTCAAGCCATACCGAAGCAGAAGAATCAGTTTCAGCATTGCAATTTGCGAATTCATTAGCCCCGAATATGGATATTGAGGCTAGTGTTGATGTAGAGCAGCAGGAAGACGAGTCTTTGTCCCTAACTCCTCATCAATTTCCTAAAGGTGCGTCACCAGGAACATTTTTACATAGCTTAATGGAAGAGATTGATTTTAGTGAACCAGTTTCTCAAGAATGGTTGGCTGAAAAACTTGAATCCTCAGGGTTCGACTTACAGTGGGCGCCAATGCTGCAAGAATGGCTACACGCAATTGTACATGCACCACTATCAGAAGACGGGTTATGTTTATCTGCTTTACGGCCTCAAGACCAATTAGATGAGATGCAGTTTTATCTCCCTATTGAGTCAATGTTGAGTGCAGGCCATTTAGATAAGATAACACATCAATATGATCCATTATCACAACGTTGTCCTCCACTAAGTTTTGAGAAAGTTCAGGGAATTTTAAAAGGGTTTATTGACCTCACCTTTTACTGGAAAGGTAAATTTTACCTTCTTGATTATAAGTCAAATTATCTAGGGGAAGACGCTAGCTTTTATACTCAAGAAGCGATGGCTGAAGCGATGATAGACCACCGCTATGATTTGCAATATCAACTATACTCGTTGGCGTTACATCGTTACCTAAAGCAAAGAATGCCTAATTATGATTATGAAACCCATTTTGGGGGTGTCTATTATTTATTTCTAAGGGGGGTAGATGATGTTAACTCCAGTAACGGTATTTTCTTTTGTCGCCCTATAGAAGCGTTTATTGAAGCGTTAGATAGCTTATTTAAAAATGTCCAACAAGGGGAACCCGCTTAATGAAATCCCTATTTAATCAGGCTATTGAGCTACGTATCTTTACACCTCTTGATGTGCAATTTGCTTACAGTATTTCTGATGATAAGCACCCGATAGTGCTTATGATTGCCGCACTTCTTAGCGCAGAAACTATGGCTGGGCACGTTTGCTTAGCATTGGCAGATGTTGTACCTGAAAAGTTATTTGCAGGAAGGCATCCTGAATTAGCCGCTGAATTTTGGCAAAAAATGGGAGAGCCGAGCGAACAAGTACTTTATCAAACGCTCAAACAAGCAAATGCAGTGTCGCTATCAACAGAAAACCAGATCTCGCCTTTAATACTTTCAGGGGAATACTTATATTTTCAACGGATGTGGCAATATGAGCAATATGTTGCAAAGTTTTTCTCTAACACATCAATAGAAAAGCAAAATAATGCCCAAATCAAGGAAGTACTAGATAATTTATTTCCTACTACTGATGATATTGATTGGCAAAAAATTGCAGCAGCAGTTGCCGTAACCAGCAAGGTGTCAATCATATCAGGGGGGCCAGGGACGGGAAAAACAACAACGGTTGCACGTATCCTTGCCGCATTAATTAAGCTTGAAACCAAACTTCACCACAAAATTAGAATAGAGCTGGCTGCTCCAACTGGTAAGGCGGCAGCTAGGTTGACGGAATCTCTTGGTGAAGCGATGAAAAAGATGCCTTTAACCGATGAAGAACGCGCTGTTTTGCCTAATCATGCAAAAACATTACACCGTTTATTAGGGGCTCAACCTGAAAGTCAGCAGTTTCGTTATAACCGAGACAACCGTTTATCTCTTGATGTACTCATTGTTGATGAAGCCTCAATGGTAGATTTACCCATGATGAGTAAATTACTTGAGTCACTGCCTGAAAATGCAAAATTAATATTTCTAGGTGATAAAGATCAACTTGCTTCTGTCGAAGCGGGTGCTGTGTTAGGGGATATTTGTCAGTTTGCTGATAACGGTTATAGTGTGGAAAGGGCATCTCAACTTTCGGCGCTAACAGGATATTCAGTTGCAGCTTACGCATCACCAAGCGGCCCAATTATTCGTGATAACCTATGTTTATTGCGTAAAAGCTACCGTTTTTCTGCAGACTCAGGGATTGGCCAACTCGCTTTTGCTGTAAATGAAGGGAATGTTTCTCGAGTTCAACAATTACTAAATCAACAACGTCCAGATGTGCATAGTTATATTCAAGAAACAGCGGATGATTACGCGAAAATTTTATTAGATGCCGCTGAAAATTATAAGGAATATCTACTTGCGGTTAAAGATAAAGAAGATCCTGAGCAAGTTCTGAAAAAATTTAACCAATATCGGTTACTAACGGCTCTGCGGGAAGGGCCTTTTGGCGTTATTGGCCTTAACGATAAATTAGAAAAATTATTTCATAGGCAAGGGATAATAAACCGCCCATATAATTTATTGAATAAACACTATGCAGGCCGACCAATTATGATTAGTCGTAATGATAGCCCATTAGGACTTTTTAATGGGGATATAGGCATCATTTTACCAGATGAAGAAAATGCACTGAGAGCCTATTTCCAATTTCCAGATGGGACTATTCGTGGAGTACAACCTAACCGGCTTCCACAGCATGAAACAGCTTATGCAATGACTGTTCATAAATCACAAGGTTCGGAGTTTGCTCATACCGCATTGGTTTTACCAAATGTATATTCTCCAGTGATGACACGTGAGCTTGTGTATACAGCGATAACTCGAGCTAAAAAAGAGCTATCTCTTTACGGTAGCCCAAAAGTATTACGTCGAGCCGTTGAAACGCCAACTAAGCGACGGAGCGGTTTAGCGACCCAATTAATGTAACTAACTTATTTGTAAGTTACGTGAATAATTCACCCTAAAGTAAAGGTAATGAGATGGATAACCAGCAAGAAATGACGGCAATTACAGTAACATTAAATGCAAGGCTTGAGCCTATTAGGCGTGGTGACTTAGAAGATGCATTTAATGAAGTCATGAAAAGCATGGATAAAAATATCCATGTCACAGGTGGTGGGACATTATTAGGTGATAATGGTGAAGCGCAGGAATGTGATATAGAAATAGCACTTGAAGAGGCGAGTGACGAAAATATCAGTTTAATTATTCAACTTTTTTCTTCAATGTTAGCTCCAAAAGGCTCTCGTTTATTTATTCATGGGGAAGATGTTCGAATCGATTTTGGTTCAGATGAAGGTATGGCTATTTATTTCAACGGGACAGAACTCGCGGATGACGTTTATGAAAACGGGGATATCAGTGAAGTGTTCGATATTCTAGATGATGCTGTGGAAGATATTGGGAGCATTCATGGCGTTTGGGATGGCCCGACAGAAACCGCATTCTATTTTTATGGTACATCTTTCGCTGAGATGAAAGCGGCAATTCAACCACATTTAGATTCCATTCCTTTGTGTGAGAAAGCTAGAGTTATTCAGATAGCTTAACGGCTATTCCGTAGTTTTAAAGCTACGACCCAAACTATGCATCCTTGTATAGTTTGGGGCTAAAGTCAGTGACGAAACAGTAATTATGCTGAAGACTCTAATATTCACTTATCAGCTTGGTTTTTTAGGTCTAAAATCAATATTTTAGAGCGACGCTGGTAGTTATATAAAGCCTGCTTTTTCATTGGTAACATCTCAATCTCCGCGGGGGTAAAACCACGCTCTTGAAACCAATGGATACTACGAGTTGTCAGGACAAATAGTTTATCTAAACCAAATTGTTTTGCTTGTACAGCAACACGGTGCAGTAACTCCTCTCCTCTAGATGAACTTCGGTAATCAGGATGAACAGCGACACAAGCCATTTCACCTAGTTTTTCTTCTGGGTAAGGGTAAAGCGCTGCACAAGCAATGACTAAGTTATCACGTTCAATAATGGTAAATTTATCAATTTCCATTTCTAATTGCTCACGTGAACGTCTAACTAAAATCCCTTGTTGCTCTAATGGGCGAATAAGCTCTAATATTCCACCAATATCATTAATGTTTGCACGGCGGATTTGTTCCGCACTTTCCATGACGATTTGGGTACCAATACCATCACGAGAGAATAACTCTTGAATTAACGAGCCATTTTCTTGGTAGCTCAATAGGTGGCTACGGCGGACGCCTCGGCGGCAAGCTTTTGCGGCTCCGCGTAAAAAGCGCACAGTTCCTGAATAGTAATCACCTTCAGATTCAAGTTCTTGGATGCGGTTTTCTGCTTCATTTGGGAATAATTCAGACAAAATATTGCCTTCTTTGTCTGCTACACCTTGTGAGGAGCAAAAACCGATCAGTTTTTCCGCTTTCATTTTTACTGCTAATTGAGTGGCAATTTCTTCAGAGGTCAGATTAAAACTTTCCCCTGTGACTGAGACGGCAACCGGCCCAATTAGTACAATAGAACCATTATCTAATTGATTATTAATGGCTTCTTCATTAATACGACGGATCCTTCCACTGTGGCAATAATCAATACCATCGTCAACGCCCAGAGGTTGGGCAATAACGAAATTGCCACTAACCACATTAATGTGTGCGCCTTGAAGCGGGGTATTACCTAAGCTCATAGATAACCGAGCCGTGATATCTAATTGTAAAGCGCCAGAAGCTTGCTTTACATATTCAAGAGTATTCGCATCGGTGACGCGAGTATGTTTATGATAAACCGCATCATATTTATGCTCTGCTAAAATGTCCTCAATTTGAGGCCTAGCGCCATAAACGACAACAATTCGGATGCCTAAACTATGCAATAATCCTATGTCATTGACAATGCTAGGAAAATTTTCATGCGCAATCGCTTCACCACCAAGCATAATAATAAATGTTTTGCCGCGGTGGGCGTTTATATAAGGAACCGAATGGCGAAACTCATCAACCAACTCGGTGCTGCGCTCTTTCATAACAACCCTCTTAATTGAATTTTTATTCGTTAATAATGTATTTTTATTCTTTTTGTCGGTAAATATCAAGTAAAAGATGGGATAAAAAAAGTAACATTTTTATTTTTTACATTTACATATCTCTAAATTTAACTCGATATACTCTATGAAAACTAAATTGCATAAAATTGACACAGAAAGTCACTCACAAATATTTTCTCTCAGTATGATTAGGTTATACTCATGTCTGTAACTCTATAGATGCTTTGATATATTCTTAATGACAGAGTGCAAATGATTAGTTAGAGTGCGTATTTCAAGGCTAACTATTAGCATTTATCCTAAAATCACTTTATTTCTCAGTTCTAGGTTCGGAATTATTGATGAGTCACCAAGATCACAACCCATCGAAGCGTCGTTTTATTCAAGGCGCAGCAGCAGTTATGTTACTGAGCATTAGCCCATTCGGTTTTTCTGCGAGTAGCAGCGTGGTGGCTGTGCGCATTTGGCCAGCATCGAGCTATACACGAGTTACATTGGAATCTAGTACTCCATTGAAGTACCGTCAGTTTGTGCTTAATAACCCTGAGCGTATTGTGGTCGATCTTGAAGGGGTGCAGTTAAATAATGTATTGAAGGATATGGGAACTCAAATTCAAACACGTGATCCCTACCTTAAACTAGTTAGAGTTGGGCAATTTGATCCGAAAACGGTTCGCTTGGTATTTGAAGTTAAAAATAAAGTCAGTCCTCAATTCTTCTCGATGGCCCCTGTTGCGGAATTTAAGCATCGCTTAGTTCTTGATTTTTATCCAGGTAAAGGCGTTGACACCAATGATGATCCTCTATTGGCATTACTTGAGGATTATAATAAAGGTGATCTTGAGGAGAGCATGCCTGCTCAAGCGAAGAAACCGGGTAAAGCAGGGACGGATCGCCCAATTATTATTATGATCGACCCAGGACATGGTGGCGAAGACCCCGGTGCGATCGGCAAATATAAAACGCGTGAAAAAGATGTGGTTTTACAGATCGCACGTCGGCTAAAAGCACTGATAGATAAAGATCCTAAAATGCGCTCCTATATGACACGCAATGAAGATGTCTTTATTCCATTAAAAGTCCGAGTGGCGAAAGCGCGTAAAATGCAGGCAGATTTATTCGTTTCAATTCATGCGGATGCATTTACTAATCGTTCAGCCCGAGGCTCTTCTGTTTTTGCACTATCGACGAAAGGCGCGACCAGTAATACGGCTCGTTACCTTGCACAAACACAAAACGAAGCGGACTTAGTGGGCGGAGTGAGTAAAAGTGGTGATGTGTATCTTGACCATACGATGTTTGATCTCGTGCAAACTGCGACAATTAATGACAGCTTGAAATTCGGTGACGAAGTACTAAAACGAATGGGAAAAGTTAACAAGCTGCATAAAAACAGAGTTGACCAAGCCGGATTCGCGGTACTTAAAGCACCTGAGATCCCATCGATTCTAGTCGAAACCGCTTTTATTAGTAATTTGGAAGAAGAGAAGAAATTAAAAACAGCAAAATTCCAACAGCAAATGGCAGAATCCATTTTTGAAGGAGTAAAAGCTTATTTCCGTAACGGTGGTGCATTAGCGATCCGCAACTAGTTAATTTAAAAAGATTAAGAAAGGTGATAAACGTATGTGGATCGCCTTTTTTATTTTTCAGTTATGATTAAAAATAGAATTTTTATAGTGATATTAAAAAGGTGATGGGGGACCAGAAAGGGGACTCAAAAGAATTGGTTGCGGGGGCTGGATTTGAACCAACGACCTTCGGGTTATGAGCCCGACGAGCTACCATGCTGCTCCACCCCGCGACTGAAGAGGTAAAAAATTGGTTGCGGGAGCTGGATTTGAACCAACGACCTTCGGGTTATGAGCCCGACGAGCTACCATGCTGCTCCATCCCGCGACTGAATTTTTACGACTTTATACTGCAGATTTTTTGTTACTTTACTGATTTAATCAGTAATTGGTTGCGGGGGCTGGATTTGAACCAACGACCTTCGGGTTATGAGCCCGACGAGCTACCATGCTGCTCCACCCCGCGTCCGATGCGGGCACTATACTCGGGATGAGATCTGATGCAAGTTTTTTCGTGTTTTTTTTTCAAAATTTAGCATTTACCGAACAAAATTTGTTCTGTCTGGCTGTTTTTTACACTTTGATGAGTTGGTGAAGGAAAATAACCACTCTAAATATATTTACACGTTTCATTCCCTAATTGGGTTTGCTATTGTGCGCTTCATATTGGATTGTTGGATTTATCTGGGTGGTAGAGCATGAATATAGGGCTAACAAAAATCGTCAATAAACAAACAGTAAAAAAGTGGTTAGTAACCAGTGTATTTCTTTCCTTATTAGCTGGGTGCCAAACCCATCCAACGGATAAAGGCCAACAATATAAAGATGGTCGCTTAGTTCAAGATTTACAGAAAGTAAATCAAGTGAATGTACAGGGGCGACCAATCAATGCTCCAGATTTTAATCAGCAGGTTAATGAAATCAAAAATGCATCACTACGGTTGTTTAAAAATAACAATGATGCTTACCATGCCATAGAAAATTGGTTGATGGCGGGAGGAGATCCGGCTCAATTGGCGAATTTCAATTTAACGGCTTTCCAAATGGAAGGTGCCGATAATTATGGAAACGTTCAATTTACAGGGTATTACACACCTGTGATTGAGGCCCGTCGTATGGCACAAGGTGAATTTCGTTATCCGTTGTACGGTATGCCCCCAAAAGGAAAGAAGCGTTTACCTAGCCGAGCCGCGATTTATAACGGTGCCCTGAGTGATAATTTAATTTTAGCTTATAGTAATTCACCCGTTGAAAATTTTATGATGGAAGTTCAGGGAAGTGGCTATGTTGATTTTGGGGATGGTAGCCCTTTGAATTTCTTTGGTTATGCAGGTAAAAATGGCCATGCGTACAAAAGTATCGGAAAAGTGCTGGTAGACCGCGGTGAGGTTCCTCTTAGCCAAATGTCATTACAAGCTATCCATGATTGGACGGACCAGCATAGCGAGCAAGAAGTTCGCCAGCTTTTAGAAGAAAACCCGTCATTTGTCTTTTTTAAACCGCAATCATTTGTCCCTGTTAGAGGCGCAAGTGCGGTTCCTTTAATTGCTAAGGCATCCGTTGCATCAGATAAAACCCTCATTCCACCGGGTACAGCTTTGCTCGCAGAAATCCCTGTATTAGATAATAACGGGAAATTTACGGGGCAGTATGAAATGCGTATGATGATAGCCTTGGATGTCGGTGGTGCAATTAAAGGGCATCATTTTGATATTTACCACGGTATAGGTCATGACGCTGGGAAAATGGCCGGTTTTTATAACCATTATGGGCGAGTTTGGGTGCTGAAAAAAAGCCAGCCGCTATTTGGTTCACTGTAGTCACAGATTTAACTGAGGTTGTTCGTTATTATGCAAGCTAAGCTTTCTGATGCTTGGATGCAGCGTTTTGCTGGGATCGGGCGTTTATATGGGCAACATGCTCTTCATCTTTTTGCACGTTCTCACGTTTGTGTCATTGGGGTTGGTGGGGTAGGTGTATGGGCCGCGGAGGCGCTTGCTCGTTCAGGTATTGGGTTCATCACATTGATTGATATGGATGATATCTGTGTGACTAATACTAATCGTCAATTACATGCCATCAAGTCGACGGTTGGGCAACCAAAAGTTGAGGTGATGAAAAATCGTATTTTAGAAATTAACCCTGAGTGTGTAGTGAATGTTATTGATGACTTTATTACTGTCGATAATGTCGCTCACTACCTTAGTACGGGGTTTGATTATGTTATTGATGCTATTGATAGTGTGAGGCCTAAAGCAGCGTTACTAGCGTATTGTAGGCGCTTTAAAATACCTATTATCACCATAGGGGGCGCTGGTGGGCAAATCGACCCAACAAAAATTCAAGTGGCAGACTTGGCTAAGACTATCCAAGACCCATTAGCGGCTAAGTTGCGAGAACGCTTAAAATCTGATTTTAACGTCATTAAAAACGGGAAAGGAAAGCTTGGGATTGACTGTGTTTTTTCTACCGAGCAACTTGTTTATCCACAAAGCGATGGCACGGTATGTGCGGCAAAAAGTACTGCGGATGGTTCTAAGCGTATGGACTGCGCTTCAGGCTTTGGCGCAGTTACTATGGTTACAGCGAGTTTTGGGTTTGTTGCCGTTTCACATGCACTTAAAAAAATGATAGCAAAGTCACAACGAGAAATGGAAAATCTGTAAAGCGAATGAGGCTATTGCGATAGATAGCCTCATTTAATGAATTACGCAGGTGTCATTTCATTGGCAATATTTTGAATTGCAGTAACGAGTGATTGAATACCATTTTGGCGAGACTCGCTGAGTTGCGAAGGTAAGCCGGTTTGAGCTAATAAGTGGTCAAAATCAATTTCCATGATCTCTTTTGCTGTTTTTTGCTCTACCGCGGCTAATAAAATAGCAAATAACCCTTTTACTACCCGGCCTTCACTATCCCCATAAAAATGAAATGTTTCATTATCATTGAGCCGTGCTCCGATCCAAACTCGGTTTTCACAGCCTTTAACTTCTTGAGTTTGCAGTTTTTCATCATCAGACAATACAGGCAGCTTTCTCGCAAATTGAATTAATAAACGATATTTATCTTCCCATGCTTTATGTGTGGAAAACTGTTCAACTATTTCTTGAATTTTAATCTCTGTACCGAATGGGTGCGGAGCAAGTTCATGGTTAGTCGAAGTCATTAGGCTTCCTTTATTGATTTATTCATTGAGTATAGAAAGTGAAACGGTGACTGCGTCAATAAATTTATCGACATCTTGCAGGTTGTTGTAAGGCATCATTGAGACGCGCAAGCAGCCACTTATATTTAATGCATTCATTAATGGTTGGGTGCAGTGTTGACCATAGCGTAGTGCAATATTTTGCTCGGTCAAGAGGGCTCCCAGATCACTATGATGAACATCTTTGAAGTTAAATGATAGCAAAGGAGAATGAGGCACACTATAACTAATAAAGCCGGGAAGTGCCGATAGTTTTTTAGCTGCATATTCGGTTAATGAGCAAGTATATGTTTCTGCTAGTGTTAAATTTATCTCTTCCAGCCACTCTAGAACAGCTGAAAAGGCAATTACACCAGCAATATTCGGTGTTCCTGCTTCGAATCGTTGGGGAATAGGAGCAAGCGTAAAATTATCAAATGTGACGTGAGTCAACATCTTACCGCCACCATGCCAAGGGGTCATTTGCTCTAAAAGTTCTGTTTTGGCATAGCAAACCCCAAGCCCTGTGGGTCCATATAACTTATGTGCTGAAAATACATAGAAATCGACATTCAGCTCACTGACATTAATAGGGCTATGAACGACACCTTGTGCGCCATCAACAACGACGAGAGCTCCTACTTGGTGAGCAAGTTGAGTTACTGTCTGTATATCTGGTTGATACCCAGTTACATTGGACATTTGTGTGATAGCGATAACTTTCGTTTTTTCAGATAATTTAGATTTGAGTACATCAAGGTTTAACGTCAGGTTTTTTTCAACTGGCCATTTTATAATTTTGGCACCTGTTTGTTGCGAAAGCATAATCCATGGTAATAAATTTGAATGATGTTCTATTTCACTAACAATAATTTCATCGTCAGGTTGTAATGTTGAGCGAAAATAACCTTGTGCAATTAAATTAATTGATTCTGTTGTCCCGCGTGTCCAAATAATATTTTTTTCATTTGAAGCATGAATATATTTTGCGGCACGAATTCGCCCCTGCTCATAATCACGTGTTAATTTTAGTGATTCAGGTGACTGACCTCGGTATACGGAACTGCCTGACAAGCGATAATAGTCATTTGATGTATTGATCATGGCAATAGGCTTCAGAGCCGTAGCCGCACTATCAAAAAATAGTGTTGACGAGTCTATCGCTGGGAAGGCGAGGCGAAATGTGGTAGCGCTAAAATGATCCATGAGTATTTTCTTTTTAGTCAAAATTTCAATGTGTTTTGATTTTACTGAGTGCTGTATTAGTTGATTGTACATTTATTAGTACATTTATAGTTATTTTCTGATTAATTTAAACTTATCATTTTTCAATCTAATCATTGAAATATTCTGTTACGTTTGGTATTAATTGTTAGCAATTCTTCCAGATGTGGTTTCAAGATGATTCAGTGTTTTGCATTGCAATGCAACGCCTTTTGTTTATAAATTTATTTTTTTAAGTACTTAGTGAATAATTTTCAAGATTTATCTTAAATATCTTACTGAAAGTTTTTTCGGTACACTTGTATTTATCTATAGATATTTGTATTTATTAAGTTAAATTGCTTAAGTAAATGCCGAAATAGCATTAAAAAAAGAGTAAAAAAAAGCACCGCGCGTTGGCGGTGCACTATATAAAATCACTATGGACAGACAGGGTAAATGTACAGGAAGTGAAAAAACAGTAGCTAAAGCTACAAAGGTCTGGTTCAACCAGACAACTTGCAAACACAACATCACAACCACAAAGCCAAAAGTTTCAAAGTAACTAAACTCTGTAACTTTTCGTTCCGGCTTAGGAAGTGTGCATACTATAGGTATTTACTAGCGTATCCTCAAGGGACAAATTATAATGCTTCGGATGAAAAAAACTAATGCATAACAAGATGCCAAGTAGAAGTGATTATGTCTAAAAGATTACCGCCCCTAAATGCACTGAGAGTCTTTGACGCTGCAGCTCGTCATTTAAGTTTTACTAAGGCAGCAGAAGAATTATTTGTTACTCAAGCGGCCGTTAGCCACCAGATGAAAAGTTTGGAGGATTTCCTTGGGTTGAAATTATTTCGTCGGCGCAATCGCTCATTGTTGTTGACAGAAGAGGGACAAAGTTATTACCTTGATATTAAAGAAATTTTTTCTTCTTTGAATGAGGCGACGCGTAAGTTACAAGCAAGAAGCGCGAAGGGGGCATTAACAGTGAGTTTATCCCCAAGCTTTGCAATTCAATGGCTGGTACCAAGGCTTTCAGGCTTCAATCAAGCCTATCCAGGCATTGATGTGCGGATCCAGGCTGTAGATAGAGAAGAAGATAAATTGGCTGATGACGTTGATGTCGCTATTTTCTACGGTAAAGGTAATTGGCCTGGATTAAGAACAGATAGGCTTTATGCTGAATATTTAATGCCTGTGTGTTCGCCATCTTTATTAACTGGGGATAGCCAACTAAAAGTTCCTGAAGATCTAGCAAAACATACGTTACTTCACGATTCTTCACGAAGAGACTGGCAGGCATATGTTAAGCAACTAGAGTTACAAAATGTAGTCAATGTACAGCAAGGTCCCATTTTTAGTCATAGTGCTATGGTTATTCAAGCTGCTGTTCATGGTCAGGGGGTTGCATTAACGAATAATGTGATGGCCAAAAATGAAATTGACGCTGGGCGCTTAGTTTGCCCTTTTAGTGAGGTGTTAGTTAGTAAAAACGCATTCTACCTAGTTTGCCAAGAAAATCAGGCAGATTTAGGCAAAATAGCTGCATTTCGCCAATGGATCCTTGGGCAGGCAGCAAGTGAACAAGAGAAATTAGGCTTTATTACGGGTGACCAAGATGTGGCGCTTATTCAGTAATCAAGTATTTAAATAAAAGGTGTTACTGTGAATAGTCGTTTGATGTTAATTTTTGCTGGAATTAGTGGCTTCTTTACTGTTGCTTTTGGGGCTATTGGTTCACATGCGTTATCGTCAATTATGAGTGTCCATCAAATGGACTGGATTGAAATAGGACTGCGTTATCAAATGTTGCATACTGTAGCACTGATGGTGCTCGGGGCAATTTTATTACGTAAAATTATCCTATGGTTCTATTGGTCAGGTGTGTTTTTCTCTGTTGGGATACTTCTTTTTAGCGGTAGCCTTTATTGTATGGCACTATTGCAGGTAAAATACTTCTCTTATTTTACGCCAATAGGTGGTGTATGTTTCCTAATTGGTTGGCTGTTAGTGGTTATTGGCGCTATGCGTCTAAGGAAATCGGCGTCACGCAATGAGTAATAAAATTGCACTATATTGCCGTCCAGGCTTTGAAAAAGAATGTGCAGCAGAGATTACAGATAAAGCAGGGCAAAAAGAGATTTATGGTTTTGCTCGCGTAAAAGAAAACAGTGGTTATGTTATTTTTGAGTGCTATCAAGCAGAAGATGCAGACACACTCGCACGGACGTTGCCTTTTCGAGAATTAATTTTTGCTCGTCAAATGATTGTAATAGGGGATTTACTTAAGGACTTACCGCCTGAAGACCGTATTACTCCGATTGTAAATGCATTGAGTCAGCAAGTTGCGCGGGCAGGTGATATCCGTGTTGAAGTTGCTGATACCAACGAGTCGAAAGAGCTGCTGAAATTTTGCCGCAAGTTTACGGTACCTTTACGTAATGCATTACGTAAAGAAAAAATCTTATTGCCACTCGAAAACTTTAAGCGGCCTGTTATTCATGTATTTTTTATAGCCCCAGGTTGTTGTTATACCGGGTATTCATATACTAATAATAGTTCGAACTTCTATATGGGGATCCCAAGATTAAAATTCCCATCGGATGCTCCGAGTCGTTCAACCTTAAAACTTGAGGAAGCTTTCCATGTCTTCATTCCTTATGAAGAGTGGGAAGAGCGTCTAGCGAGCGGGATGAAAGCAGTCGACCTTGGTGCATGTCCAGGTGGATGGACTTATCAATTGGTAAAACGCAGTATGATGGTGGATGCTGTAGATAACGGCCCAATGGCAGAAAGCCTTATGGATACAGGGCAAGTTAAGCATCACCGTGAAGATGGGTTTAAATTTAAGCCTACTTCCCACAACATTACGTGGTTAGTCTGTGATATGGTTGAAAAACCCGCTAAAGTTGCTGCGTTAATGACGGATTGGCTTGCACAAGGTTGGTGCCGAGAAGCTATTTTCAACTTAAAATTGCCGATGAAAAAGCGCTATGAAGAAGTTTCACATATCTTAGAAAAGATGAAAACACAGCTCAAAGAGCAAGGCATTAATGTGTTGATTCAAGCGAAGCAGCTTTATCATGACCGTGAAGAAGTGACTGTGCACGTGATGAGGATATGGTCGGCAAATCCAATGGCACGTGAGTATTATTAATCCATAAAATCAGTCAATGAGAAGGCCACTAATTAATAAAGTGGCCTTTTTTATATTAGTTGGTTATATAACGCAGCTGATTCAAATTTCCTTGTAGCGCGATATCGGTTCTTAAAGTCGCGATATCTCGACAAATCAATGCAATTTCCTGTTGATTGATGAGTTTTTTCTGCCACTTATCTTCAAGTTTATCTAAATTAGCAAATATATTTTCAATAGAATGGTATTGCTGCAATAGGGTTGTAGCACTTTTGGGGCCAATACCTGCAATCCCAGGAACCTTACTGCTACTGATCCCTGCGAGTCCCCAATAATCAGGAAGTTGCTCAGGAGAAACACCAAATTCCTTTTCGATAAAAGGGATATCAAGCCAGCGCTTTTGAAAATAGTCGCGAATTCTTAAGTTAGGGGAAAGTAGTTGGCAATAACCTTTATCTGTGGATACGATGGTAACCGTGTGCCCTGAGCCCGCAATGCGTGTTGCTAAGGTTGCGGCTAAGTCATCAGCTTCATCCCCTTCAGACTGCCAACAGTGAATTCCTTTTTCTTTAAATAAAGCGATTAATGCAGGGAGTTCGGCATGCAAATCTTCAGGCATCGGTTGCCGGCCAGCTTTATAATCAGGCAGTTTTTCATGACGCCAGCTTTGATGACGACCTTCTTCATCAAACACTGCAACAATGTGTGTGGCGTCTGTATGGGTGATCAACTGTGCTATTGCAGATAAACAAGTTTCTCCACACGGGCTTCCTTGCACCGCGTGGATCCGGCGTATTAAGTTTAATGCATCAATAATTAATAAATGGATCATAAATACGCCATCATTATTTATTTCACGATTTCATAGCAAGGTTCGTATGCTGTACCACCAGGTAATTTCATACGATGTTGTTCAACGAAGCCTTGTAATAACACATCCATACGCTTCATTAGCTCACTATCACCATGAATTTTGAATGGGCCATGTTTTTCGATGGCTTTCATACCAACTTCTTTCACGTTACCAGCGACAATACCTGAGAAAGCACGACGTAAATCTGAAGCTAATTTTTCAGGCGCTTGTCCTGGGTGTAGGTTCAGTGATGCCATATTCTCATGGGTTGGTTCGAATGGATGCTGTAAATCGTGAGCAATTTTGATCGACCAGTTGAAGCTATAGGCATCACCAGTGCTACGGCGATTTTCTTTAACTTGTGGCATGCTACGTTTCATCACACGAGCAACTTCTGGTGCATCATCAATAATAATTTGGTAGTGCTTACTGGCTTCATCACCTAAAGTGTGACGAATAAAATCGTCTAATACTTCAAAGTATTCTGCACTTTCTTTTGGACCCGTTAAAATTAATGGCAGAACTTGTTCACTGTTAGCCGGATCCATCAAAATACCAAGTAAATAAAGCAACTCTTCAGCAGTACCGACACCACCTGGGAAGATTATAATCCCATGACCTAATCGAACGAATGCCTCTAAACGTTTTTCGATATCAGGCATAATGATGAGCTCGTTCACTAATGGATTTGGTGGCTCAGCCGCAATAATTGAAGGTTCAGTTAAGCCAATAAAACGGCTATTTTTGTATTGTTGTTGGGCGTGGCCAACAGCGGCACCTTTCATTGGTGCTTCCATAGCTCCAGGACCACAGCCTGTACAGATATTGAGTTCACGTAAGCCAAGTTCGTTACCGACCTTACGACCATATAGGTATTCAATTTCATTAATTGAATGGCCGCCCCAGCAAACAATCATACTTGGGTCTTCATCAATATGCAGTGCGCGAGCATTACGTAAGATGGAGAAAATCATATTAGTGATGTGTGTGCCATTTTCGAGGTCTAGATTGAATCGCTCTTTGGCATGCGTAATTTGCGCATGTACGAATAAAATGTCACGTAATACAGCAAACAGGTTTGCTTGTAAGGTGCGGATGATTTTGCCATCAACGAAGGCTTTTTCTGGTGGCTCGATAAGTTCAAGCTTAACGCCACGCTCACGGCGTAATACGTTGATATCAAAATCTTTACTTTTTTCTAAAAGCTCTTTACTGCTATCGGTTAAGCTGCCTGAATGCAAAACGGCTAAAGAGCAATTCCTAAATAATTGGTACAAATCGCTACTGGCCGTGCGTTTTAGCATGTCAACTTCAAGTTGAGAGAGTAGATCCATAGATCCTAATGGACTGATATGAGTAATCAAGTAGTACTCCTTTACCCAATGGGTTCTTGATATGTGATTGTACTGTAAATGTATTAATTACATTTATTTTTCAACTGTATACATTTATTGCCGTGATAAACGACCTAATTCAGGCTTAAATTCTTCATTACTACGCCATGGGTTTATATCAAGCCCTCCACGGCGAGTATAGCGTGCGTAAACACTTAATTTTTCAGGTTTACACAATTGCATAATATCAGTGAAAATGCGTTCAACGCATTGTTCATGAAATTCATTATGATGGCGAAATGAAACTAAATAACGTAATAAGGCTTCGCGATCAATTTTGGGCCCACGATAGTGGATCTGCACAGAGCCCCAGTCAGGTTGATTGGTAATTAAGCAGTTTGATTTTAATAAATGGCTCACTAACGTTTCGTCGACAACCTGTTGCTGAGTACAATTCGCCAAATAGTCTCGATTAAACTCATAATTATCAATATCAATTTCTTGCTCATCAATACATTCGCCAAGTAATGGCTGGATAGGTTGATGAGAAAAATGGGCTAA
The DNA here is from genome assembly GCF_011077905.1 of Providencia sp. M-27. Taxonomy (NCBI): domain Bacteria; kingdom Pseudomonadati; phylum Pseudomonadota; class Gammaproteobacteria; order Enterobacterales; family Morganellaceae; genus Providencia; species Providencia sp. M-27. Next base: position 676,872 of record NZ_JAALBT010000001.1, read on the forward strand.
TTTATGAAGTGTAACGCTTACTTGGCCATTAGCACAGTGGCTTAAATCATTTTGCAAAGCGCTTCGCACATTTTCCCAAGTTTCAAAACGTGTTTGGTTAAAACTGTTTAGATAAAGCTTAAAACTTTTTGATTCAATTAAATTTTCGCTATTAGCATCAACACTAACCGAACCTATTGCTACCTGAGGAACCCCACGCTGATTTAGCCATGAAAGCTCATACATTGTCCAAATATCGGCACCGTGAAACGGAAGTGCTTTAGCGTGAATAGCTAAAGGGTCACGATTTAAACTACGAGGGACGGCTTGCAATAATGTGGCATCATACTGGTCATGGTAAGCCGTTTTCTTCCCAAGTGTTAAATTATTAAGTGCGGGATTATTTTGGTAGTGTGACATAGGGGTCCTTATACTTCATAAACTTAAAATGAGGCTAACAGGTAAAAATTGGGATATTTTCTTCATTTGCAAACTTCTGTCATAATACCATTTATCTACCACATTGACGCCTTTCTCTTTAAATAGGCTACAGAAAACACATAACTATGAATACATCACACTCTGTCGCACTACAAAATTTTACGCAGAAATATATTTCGCAATGGCACCAACAAACGGGTTTGCCTCCTGCTTCAACAGACTTATATGGTGTTCCATCTCCATGTATTGTCCGTACAGGTGAAAACTGGGTTTATTGGGAACCTCAGCCATTCCCAATAAAGGATGCGAGCTTAGACAAAGTCGCGGCAGCATTGGAGATAAATTTGCAAGGTGATATCCATGCTTTTTATACGACACAGCTTGCTGGTGATATGAAAGCCACATTTCGTGATATTACGCTGAGTTTAGTGCAGGTATGGAATGAAGATGACTTCATCCGTTTGCAAGAAAATTTAATTGGTCATTTAGTTACTCAGAAGCGTTTAAAGCTATCACCCACGCTGTTTATTGCGACTTTAGAATCAGAGATTGAAATGATTTCAATGTGTAATCTCACGGGAGAAATTATATTAGAAAAATTTGGTAGTCAGCAAAGGCGTGTACTTTCTTCGAATTTAACAAATTTTCTCGATGAACTCGTGGTTGTCATTGAACCTCAGGGGTAAGTGTTTTTAAGTGGGTTTGTGTAAGTAAATGCCTACAATTGAGCTAAGTCATTTCTTAAAAAATGTTCTTTATATTGTAATGATAATTATTTAACTTTTAATTTCATGGCGTTACTATCTGGTTTGTGATTTGTATGTGTTTTCACTATGTTATTGTTTATTTTGCTAGGTTGTTTCATTAATACATTTAATGCATTCTTATCTCGCTGGACAGGGTAAACTCGTTTAGCTTTTTATACCTTACTGCTTAGTGTAAGGTATGAAAATTGTTTAAAACAAGGCGATGGAACGCGACTAGGTGACGGATCTATAAATTTGTTTTAATCAACAGGATGTTGAGTGACGGGAAGTCATTTGCAGGATGCGTAAATTTTAAAGTATGAGCCAGTCAGCTTCGGTTGACTGGCTTTTTTAGTTATGAGTTTATTGCAGTAGAGTGGTGAAAAAAGTATCAAAGATACTTTAATTGATTAAAAATCAATGCTCTGCTTTAATCGAATTTTCGGTTAACGAGGCAATAATATCTTGGGTCATGGTATCGCGAAGTGCTTCTCGGCGGCGAAATTCAGCACGACGCTGGCTTTTCACTGACTCTATATCTCGTACAGGTTCTTGAATAGGTAATTGGAACCAACCATCAGGTGTTTTCGTCGCACTACATTCTTGCCAAAACGTATCGTAGCTTGATTTCAAATGCTGGCTCTTAATATGGCACTGGTTTGAAATCCCTAATATTGATTTTACCTGAAAGAAGGTTGCTACTGCATAAACCGCGGACATTAATAGGTTTTTGGGCCTCATTCCGTGCATTTGCTTAGTTATCAACCTAACTTGGTCGACACTTTGTTCAGTGGAAGGGCCTTGCAAAGAGCACACGTACAATTGTCCTTCTGGGCCAAAGGAAAAACTCATTAAATAAATATCGTCACCCGTTTCATTTCTCAAGTGTAAAGTGAGGTCACCTTCCCGAGGATATTGAGAATAAATCAACGTTAACTGAGCAAATTCCCCTGATTTTAATTCAATGTTTGCCACAAGAAGCCCTTCGCGCTTTGTACAGAACATTGTCTCAATAGCTTCGGGTGTAAATGTGTTTTCAATTAAATTGAGCGTATAGCTGGCAGTTAATAATTTTTGTTTTCCATTCCAGCTTTTATGTAGGTACTTATTGATTGGGCGCTCAATGAAGTGAGGAACGCCTTCAATAACTGAAGAAAACTGAGCGCTACGGTAGTTTTGACACATAAATTGATACTGCTGATATTGTGACGAAGGTAGCTTTGTAATGCGTATTTTTCTTTTTAATTCAAAATACTTAGAGTTTAAGGCTTTCCAAACTTTACTTTCCTTGCGCCACTGTTTTAGTCGTCCCATAAATAAACCATTTTGTTGTTAATTATTTTGTAAGTTCTAAATTGATAAAACATTTAATTTTACATGTGTTATCTGCAACGAAATATAAACAAATCTTATTAAGTGAGTTGTCAGATTAATGGTGGTGATAATAACTATAGATAAGAAAAATGAATAAACTTGTATTTACTCATTTTTAACCCCATTTATTCGACAGAATTGTGATAGAAAATACCGTATATTTGCCATTGTCATCACTAAATGAGTTTAAGTATGAATATTGAACAACGTATCATTGAGAAACTTCGTCACTTAGAAGAGGAAATGAAATTAAAATCTCTTTGGGGGGAACAACCGCCTTTGCCAGATGCTTTTAACAGTGTAGAGCCTTTTTGTATAGACACGATGGAGGCGATAGAGTGGTTACAGTGGATTTTGATCCCCCGCCTGCAAATGTTAATTGAGCAAGGCGCTACGCTGCCAACTAATTTTGCGGTTGCTCCTTATTTTGAAGAAGCTTATAAACATGATGAAGAAGAACAATACACGCTAATTATTAATTATTTGCGTGAATTAGATGGATTTTTCTCAACGAAGACCCGTGGGTAATTTATTGATGTTGGAAATTATTTATCACGACGAGTATATGGTCGCAGTGAATAAGCCCGCGGGGATGCTAGTGCATCGCAGTTGGCTAGACAGTAAAGAAACCGTCTTTGTGATGCAAACATTACGGGACCAAATTGGCCAGTATGTTTATCCCATTCATCGTCTCGATAGGCCAACATCAGGTATATTGCTTTTTGCATTATCGAGTGAGGTTGCAAGGCTGTTATCGGCTCAATTTGAAAACCATCAGTTAGAAAAAGTGTATCACGCTGTTGTTCGTGGTTATTTAACCGAAGAGCAAACCATCGATTATCCGCTATTAGAAGAGTTAGATAAAATTGCGGATAAACATGCATCACGTGAGCCTGTTTTGCAGGAGTGTGTTACCCACTGTAAACCGATAGCGACAGTTGAATGTCCCATTGGTATTGGGCGGTATGAAACATCAAGATTTAGTTTAGTTGAATTAAAACCTGAAACTGGCCGTAAACATCAATTGAGAAGGCATATGTCTCACCTTCGTCACCCTATTATTGGTGATAGCAAGCATGGAGACTTACGCCAAAATAGAGGTGTGAATACGCATTTTTCAGTGTCTCGCCTGATGCTACATGCCAGCTTATTAAATTTAAACCACCCAATAACAAAAGAAAATATATCGTTGGTTGCCACATGGGATACACAATGGTTGTCATTAATTGAGCAATTTGGATGGTCAGGCAAAGTTGAAAAACTAGGGATAAACGTTATTAACTCATCAAGTTAACGATAAAATAGAGGGAAAGTTATGTCAAAAATAGGCATTTTTGTTGGAACTGTCTACGGTAACTCTTTAGCTGTTGCAGAAACAGCACAAGAAATTTTAGAGCAGCAAGGGCATGAAGTGGTTGTTTTTGATGAGCCCACCTTGAACGATTGGCAACTTTATAATTCAGGTAATGAAATTGCACTTATTGTTACCTCATCGACAGGGCAAGGGGATTTACCGGACACTATCGCTCCGTTATATAGTGAAATCAAAGATGTTGTCGGTTATCAACCTGATTTACGTTATGGCCTAATTGCTTTAGGTGATAGCAGTTATGAAAGTTTTTGTGGGGCTGGTATTCGTTTTGATGAGCTGTTATCTGAACAATCAGCGACCCGTATTGGTGATATTTTATTTATTGATGCAATTGAGGTGGATGTTCCAGAGGAGTTTGCTAAGCCTTGGGTTGAAGCGTGGGCGGGGCTGCTCTAAATGTCTGCACCGTAGTATTACCTATATTAATGATAAATATTGGCAGTGCTACGGCGCAGTAAATTAATCATTTCACCTGTAAATTATTTACGGGTCAATTTTTCTAGGTCCGCTTCAATTTCTGCGATCTTATTTGAAACCACGTGTTCAAGATGGCGTAAGTCATCAAGAATTTTGTGTTTTAAATCAATATCAGTTTGATCTGTTTGGCAAATTTGGTCTAGTTCTTCGATGGCATAACGCAGGTTAGTGTTAATTTCATTAATTTCTTTGAAATTATTATTACCGTCAGCAATAGTTTTACGCTGGCGTGGATATTTGAATTTTACACTTTTAGCAAAAAACTCACCTTTATCTTTGCGAAAATAAATTTTTAAAATGTCATTATTCGCTTCTTGGCGCAAGGTGTAGCGGTCGATGTCTTGAGGGTTACTGATGCCTAAACTTTTCAAATTATCGTACATGTTAGCTCGCTTTACTGTAGAGACAGAGTCGGTGAACAAAGTGATAGTGTGAGCAGGCCGTAACAATATCGGTCTATTTCTCGTTAATAAGTTATCTATCCCATTCGTTTGGGTGATAGATAGAATGATGTTATTACACAAACAGCATCATTATAATGAAAAATAAAATAATACAGTTTTATTAGAGGTAAACGGCAAAAGCCACGGACATATTATGCGCGATTTGTAGAAATTGACAAACTTCTCTTTGCAATTAATGCGCTAATATTAAAAGGTAACACTGATATGGCCACCCGAGTTGCATACGGGGGTATGCGATTCGGGATAGCTTTGGTTTTTTAACCTAATTACAGTGGCTCACTATAAAGCTTATTATAAAAACCAGTAATAGGTTTGGCATGAAGTTTTAAACGTTTAATTACTCATCAATCGTTCTTAATAATTCATTAATGCCTACTTTACCGCGGGTTTTCTCATCGACTTTCTTGACAATGACGGCGCAATACAGGCTATAACGACCATCTTTTGATGGCAAATTACCTGAAACAACCACGGAACCTGCAGGGACTCGGCCGTAATGAATTTCACCTGTTTCACGGTCATAGATTTTGGTGCTTTGTCCTAAATAAACACCCATTGAAATGACGGAGCCTTCTTCAACAATCACCCCTTCGACCACTTCAGAACGAGCTCCAATAAAGCAATTGTCTTCAATAATCGTTGGGTTGGCTTGTAATGGCTCTAGTACACCACCGATCCCTACGCCACCAGATAAATGCACGTTTTTACCAATCTGGGCACAGGAGCCAACGGTTGCCCATGTATCTACCATTGTACCTTCATCGACGTAAGCACCAATATTGACATATGACGGCATTAATACGCTATTTTTAGCGATATAAGCACCTTTACGAACCGCGGCAGGAGGAACAACTCGGAAACCTTCTTTCTCGAAGCGAGCTTGGTCATAATCTGCGAATTTCATTGGGACTTTATCGAAATAACGGCTTTCTGCACCGTCAATGACTTGGTTATCTTGAATGCGAAATGATAACAAAACTGCTTTTTTCAGCCATTGATGGGTAACCCAAACACCGGCAATTTTTTCAGCGACACGCAATTTTCCGCTGTCGAGTAATGCAATGGTATCTAACACGGCTTGTTTTACCGAACTTGATACGGTATTTGGTGTGATATTAGCTCGTTCTTCGAACGCTTGTTCAATGATCGCTTGTAAATGCTGCATTGATTGTATTTTCCTCTTGAATGATATAAAAGTGAACGTTCACCATGAAAATGTGATGAACGCTATATTTTATCCTTCGATTTTAGGGCTTCTGTCAACCTTTCTGATAACTCTTGTTGCATATTTTTAGTCAACGCTTTGTGTTCCTTATCAGCTAAAACAAAGAAATCTTCCACTTTTTCGCCAATTGTGGTGATGCGTGCGCCATACAGAGAAATTTCCATTTGAGCAAAAATATGACCGATGCGAGCCAATAAACCCGGTTGATCCAAGGCAAATAGCTCCATATAAGTGCGACGTTCGTTAGTGGAATGTAGGAAATTAACTTTTGTTGGCACAGTAAAGTGACGTAACTTTGACGGCAGAGTACGTGGCTTAGGCAGTGAAATTTCAGGTTGCTGAACGGCTAATAACAACATTTTTCGGATATGGTCGTATCTGTCTTTGGATAGAGGGCTACCGTTAGGTTCCAGTACGACGAAGGTATCCATGGCCATATTGTCTTTGTTGGTGAAAATTTGAGCACTGTGAATGCTTAAATTTCTGCGATCCAATTCGCCAGCGACAGCTGCAAATAAATGGGGTTTATCATGGCACCAAATAAAAATTTCTGTTCCGCCATGTTTAGGCTGCGTGCTAATTAACACTAAAGGCTGGCTCAAGTTATGGGCTAGTAAGTGCTTAGCATGCCATGCTAATTGGGATGGGGTATGACGTAAAAAATAATCCGCATGGCAGCGAGACCATAAGCTTTGCAGTTTCTCTTCATCAATTGATGATTGGCGCAATAATGATAAAGCTTGATAACGGTGATGACGAATGCGTTCGCGTAAGTCAGGGGTACTTTGCATGCCTTGATTTAATTGGTGTTCTGTTGATAAAAATAGCTCACGAATTAAACTTTGTTTCCAGCTATTCCACAGCGTGCTATTTGTGGCACAAATGTCCGCAACCGTTAAACACATCAAGTAGTTAAGCCGTGAAACGGTTTTAACTTCTCCTGCAAATTGCTTGATAATATCAGGGTCTTGAATGTCACGTCGTTGAGCTGTCACTGACATTAATAAGTGATTTTTTACCAACCAGGAAGCTAATTCAGCTTCTTTGACAGAAAAATCATGCAGTAAGGCGAAATCATAAACAAACTCAGAGCCGAGATCAGAGTGATCCCCTGAGCGGCCTTTAGCAATATCGTGGAAAATCGCAGCTAATCGTAAAAGTTCGGGTTGTAATAATTTGGGGTAAACACTGACACACAGTGGATGGTCACGACGATTTTCTTCTAATGTAAAGCTATCAATTTTTTGCAGCACGCGAATAGTGTGTTCATCAACGGTATATGCATGAAATAGGTCGAATTGCATTTGCCCGACGATATTGCCCCATAGCGGTGTGTAGGCACTTAATACACTATGAAGGTGCATGGGAACAAAAGCCCCTTTGATTGCTCTGGGGTGGCGTAGAATTTTGATAAACAGTTTTCGGGCTTCAGGGATTTCGCATAATGGCACCGAAAGGTTACGCCGTGCATAACGAAGCTGACGCAATGTGGTGGAATAGATCCCTGTAATATTTGGATATCTAGCCATTTGATAAAACATTTTTAAAATAGCAGCTGGCTGCTTAATAAATAACTCTTCATCAATGACATCAATCAATGACCCGCGTAATTGGAATAATGAATCAATAGGGCGAGGTTTTTCGTTAGGATTAAGTGTCAAAATGGCCTCATCAAATAGCTGTAATAGCATTTGATTGAGTTCCCTCACTCGACGAGTGACGCGATAGAAATCTTTCATCATCCGTTCAACGGGTTGGTTCTTTTCGCCTTCATAACCTAGTAACCGAGCTACGCTAAATTGGCGGTCAAATAGCAGGCGATTATCATGGCGTTTCACCACTAAATGGAGTGCAAAGCGAATTTTCCATAAAAACATTAAGCACTCTTTGAGTTCTTGGCGCTCTTCTTCAGTGAGAAAGCCAAAACCCACCATTTCATCGACGGTGGTTGCACCAAAATGGCGCCGACCGACCCACAGTAAGGTATGGATATCTCGCAATCCTCCAGGGCTACTTTTAATATCGGGCTCTAAATTGTAGCTGGTACTATGGTAGCGTTGATGACGTTCTTGCTGTTCTTCAATTTTTGCAGCAAAAAAGAGGGCAGAGGGCCAAAAGTCATCGCTAAAAATGGTTTTTTGTAATTGTAAAAACAGGGTGACATCACCACAAATTAACCGTGATTCAATGAGGTTAGTTGCGGTGGTTAGGTCGGCATTTCCAGCTTCAATACATTCAGCAAGCGAACGGACACTGTGGCCGATATCAAACCGTAAATCCCACAATAGCGTGATAAATTGCCCAATTTCGCTGGCGACGCGTTCTGGAAGGGGGTTTTTACTTAAAACTAAAATATCGATGTCAGAAAGTGGATGAAGTTCATGGCGACCATAACCCCCAACGGCGATCAATGACATATCGGGTTGCTTATCAAATTTAAAAGATTGCCATAATCTTGTCAGCAATGCGTCAAGGTAATCACTACGTAAGTGAATAAGGTCGGCAACATTTTTACCTTGGTTGAAAGCCTCTTCCAACCACTGATCGAAATCATCGACATGTTGTCTTAATGAATTCAACTCAAGGTCATGAGTACTAAATTGATTCGGAGATAGGTAGGAAGCTGAATTTACAGTCATCTTTATCTTTCCGTATTGATAGCAATAGGGGAATAGCTACCAGCTTACGGTTTTTTGATAAAAATGAACAGAGGTAGAGCCTTCGATTAAGAAGGCTCTAAGGAGAAGATTATTCGTTGACTAATACGGCAGAGATAAATGGTTCTTCTTCTTTACGTAGAGTGAGGATTTCACAGCCGTTATCCGTTACGACTAATGTGTGCTCATATTGTGCTGACCAACCGCGGTCTTTGGTTTTAACTGTCCAGCCATCTTTCATGGTACGAATGCGGTGATCACCTGTGTTGACCATTGGCTCAATGGTAAAAGTCATCCCTTTTTGCAGGACTACGCCACTGTCATCAGCGTCATAGTGCAGAACTTGTGGCTCTTCATGGAAACCTTGTCCAATGCCGTGGCCGCAATATTCACGTACAACCGAGAAATCTTGTTTTTCGACAAATTCTTGAATAGCTTTGCCCAGAGTACGTAAGCGAATACCCGGTTTAACCATACGGATTGCTAGATACAAGCTGTCTAAAGTGACTTGGCAAAGGCGTTCACCTTGAATCGTCGGTTTACCTACGATAAACATTTTGGAGGTATCGCCATGGAAACCCTCTTTAATGACGGTGACATCAATATTGACAATATCGCCATCTTTTAAAATCTTATCGTCGCTAGGAATGCCGTGGCAGATAACATCATTGACAGAAATACAAACAGATTTAGGAAAACCGTGGTAATCCAAGCATGCAGGGATAGCTTTCTGCACATCAACAATGTGTTGATGACATAGGCGGTCTAATTCACCTGTACTAACACCCGGCACAACGTGCGGTGCAATCATTTCTAATACTTCAGCTGCTAAGCGACCAGCAACGCGCATTTTCTGAATATCTTCTTCAGTTTTGATAATAATAGCCATGAGTCCAGTCCATTCATGCCATTAGTGCTTAATGACATGTTAAATAAGAGGGTTTGAAAATGGAGGTTGAATACCATTTTTTACATCGATAAGACGTATGGTAACAGCCACCGCATTTTCTGCCAACTAGCTAACGATAGATTCGAAAGTTGAAGTTGTTTGTAGGATAGGTGATGAGAGGGGATTGGCTTGTTCATTTTGAGCCTTGCGTAGCACAAAATGCAAATAACTAACCGCAAGAGAGATATAAGAAGTATGTGAAACAATAAAAACCATTCTTTAAATAGGGCTTTTTTATCTAATCAAAAAGCGTCTATAATTATAAAGCGCGATTGCTCTGATTAAATCAACTTCACTGCCATTTTTGTGAGCGAAAAAAACAACAAAAGTTGGCTTCTAGATTGGTTTTATGGTATAAAGCGCGCCGGCAATCCATATTATTTCTTATCACCATCATCGAAATGTCATTTTATGGCATCAATATGAAGTGGCTAATGAAAAGTTTGGATGTGCGAAACTTAAAACTCAATTGTGTAATAACACACACAAATCGACACGTGCACCGGGGTGCTCTTATGCGTTTAAACGCAGCTTTGGAGTCGGTAGCATGGGATTTGTGGAGGCATAACCCCAATTACTTAAATACAGAGGTATTAAATGGCAACTGTTTCCATGCGCGATATGTTACAAGCAGGCGTACACTTTGGTCACCAGACTCGTTACTGGAACCCAAAAATGAAACCTTTCATTTTCGGTGCGCGTAACAAAGTTCATATCATCAACCTGGAAAAAACTGTTCCAATGTTCAACGAAGCTCTGGCTGAGTTGACTAAAATTGCTTCTCGTAAAGGCAAGATTCTGTTTGTCGGTACTAAACGTGCTGCAAGCGAAGCCGTTCAAGAAGCTGCTAACAGCTGTGATCAGTATTTCGTTAACCACCGTTGGTTAGGCGGAATGTTGACTAACTGGAAAACCGTTCGTCAGTCAATCAAACGTCTGAAAGATTTAGAAGTTCAATCACAAGACGGTACTTTCGACAAACTGACTAAGAAAGAAGCGCTGATGCGTACTCGTGAACTTGGTAAGTTAGAAAACAGCTTAGGCGGTATCAAAGATATGGGCGGTTTACCTGACGCTCTGTTCGTTATCGATGCAGACCACGAACACATCGCTATTAAAGAAGCAAACAACTTGGGTATCCCAGTATTTGCTATTGTTGATACTAACTCTGATCCAGACGGTATCGACTTCATTATCCCTGGTAACGATGATGCAATCCGTGCAATCAAACTGTATCTGGGCGCTGTAGCAAGCACCGTTCGTGAAGGTCGTTCACAAGATCTGGCTGTTCAAGCAGAAGAAAGCTTAGTAGAAGCTGAATAATAAGGTTTAAACCCTTATTTAGGTATTGCTATACAGGTACTGCTATATGTTAGAAGGGGCCTGATTTAGGCCCCTTTTATATATGAATCAGAACTATCCACGTGGGGAAAATTCCCACGGGGAATATCGAGGAATAAATCACATGTCTGGAATTACCGCTGCATTGGTAAAAGAACTGCGCGAACGTACTGGCGCAGGTATGATGGAATGTAAAAAAGCACTTGTTGAAGCTAATGGCGACATCGAATTAGCGATTGATAACATGCGTAAATCAGGTCAAGCAAAAGCGGCTAAAAAAGCAGGTCGCGTTGCAGCTGAAGGTGTTATCCTGACTGAAGTTTTCAACGGTGGTAAAACAGGTGCTCTGGTTGAGCTGAACTGCGAAACTGACTTCGTTGCTAAAGACGCAGGTTTCTTAGCATTCGGTAAAGAAGTTTTAGCTTCTGTTGTTGCTGACAAAAATGCAGACATCGATGCACTGAAAGCAAAATTCGAAGAAGCTCGTACAACATTAGTTGCGAAAATTGGTGAAAACATCAATATTCGTCGCGTTGCTATTCTGGAAGGCGCACAAGTAGGTAGCTACCTGCACGGTGCTCGTATTGGTGTTTTAGTTGCGGCTGAAGGCGCTGACGAAGAATTACTGAAACACATTGCTATGCACATCGCTGCAAGCAAACCTGAATATGTGACTCCAGATGATGTTCCTGCTGATGTTGTTGCTCACGAGCATCAAATCCAGTTAGACATCGCTATGCAATCTGGTAAACCACGCGAAATCGCAGAAAAAATGGTTATCGGTCGCATGAACAAATTCACTGGCGAAATCTCTCTGACTGGCCAGCCTTTCGTAATGGACCCAAGCAAATCTGTTGGTGACTTACTGAAAGAGAAAGGTGCTACTGTTTCTGGTTTCCTTCGTTTCGAAGTAGGTGAAGGTATCGAGAAAGTTGAAACTGACTTTGCAGCAGAAGTTGCTGCAATGAGCAAGTAATCAACTAAGGGCCGCCAATTGGCGGCTCTGTTTTATATACGTCTATTTAAAAATTTAGGTATGTAGAAAACTGTGATTCTACGTATGTTACCCCAATAAATATCTGTTAGGACAGAACACCATGGCAACCAATGCAAAACCCGTTTATCAGCGTATTCTGCTTAAATTAAGTGGCGAAGCCTTACAAGGCGCAGAAGGTTTTGGTATCGATGCTAGCGTTTTAGATCGTATGGCTCAGGAAATCAAAGAACTCATAGAACTGGGTATACAGGTCGGTGTGGTTATTGGCGGTGGTAACCTGTTTCGTGGTGCTGGTTTGGCACAAGCTGGAATGAACCGTGTTGTCGGAGACCACATGGGGATGCTAGCAACTGTGATGAACGGACTCGCGATGCGTGATGCATTACATCGCGCCTATGTGAATGCAAGACTGATGTCTGCAATTCCACTTAACGGTGTCTGTGATAACTATAGCTGGGCAGAGGCCATTAGCTTGTTACGTCACGGCCGTGTTGTTATTTTTTCTGCAGGAACAGGCAATCCATTCTTTACAACAGACTCCGCTGCATGCTTACGTGGCATTGAAATTGAAGCGGATGTTGTGTTGAAGGCGACAAAAGTTGATGGTGTGTATTCAGCAGACCCGGCTAAAGACCCTGATGCAGTCCTTTATGAAAATCTGAGTTACCAAGAAGTTTTAGAACGTGAACTCAAAGTGATGGACTTAGCTGCGTTCACATTAGCACGTGACCATAACTTACCGATCCGCGTATTCAATATGAATAAACCGGGCGCTTTACGACGCGTGGTTATGGGTGAAAATGAAGGAACTCTGATTTCTCACAATTAATACTCAGAGACATGACCTGAGTTTAAATGTATTATCTATCATATAAATTCAGACTATTTAAGCGAGGTCGCATCGCGGCCTTTAATAACCAGTTCTTAAGGGTTGAAAACGTGATTAATGAAATCCAAAAAGATGCTCAAGACCGTATGGAAAAGAGCCTTGAAGCATTCAAAAACCAAATTAGTAAAGTTCGTACAGGCCGTGCATCGCCAAGCCTGTTAGATGGTATTACTGTTGAATATTACGGTTCAGCAACACCTCTGCGCCAATTAGCAAACGTCACTGTTGAAGATTCACGCACATTAGCGATTTCTGTATTTGACCGCAGTATGTCACCTGCGATTGAAAAAGCGATTATGGCGTCTGACTTAGGTCTGAACCCATCATCTGCGGGTACCGTGATCCGTGTTCCACTTCCTCCATTAACGGAAGAGCGTCGTAAAGACTTAATTAAAGTGGTTCGTGGTGAAGCAGAACAAGGCCGTATTGCTGTTCGTAACGTTCGCCGTGATGCTAACGACAAAGTAAAAGCTTTACTGAAAGATAAAGAAATCAGTGAAGATGATGAGCGCCGTTCACAGGATGATATCCAAAAGCTGACTGATAACTTCATCAAAAAAGTTGATGAGTCATTAGCGCAAAAAGAAGCGGAGCTGATGGAGTTTTAATCCATCATGATAATAAAGCCACCAAAGCAAACAACTGTAAAAGTGTGCGCTAGCGTGGCTTTATTATTTTCATATCTATTAATAAATCCTTTCCAATCATTAAGCTGATATAATCTCAGTATTGAATTAATACAGAGCAACCAATCACTATGAAACGTCTGACAATCCTGGGTTCTACAGGTTCAATTGGTACCAATACACTTTCTGTTGTTCGCCAAAATCCCGAAAAATTTCAAATTACCGCTTTAGTGGCAGGAAAGAATGTCACTGAAATGGCGAAACAGTGCCTTGAGTTTAATCCGAAATATGTCTCAATGGCGGATGAATCATCAGCAAAAGCGTTAAAAGCTATTTTGACCGAGAACAATTGCAAAACTGAGGTTTTGTCAGGAAAACAAGCTGCGATTGACCTTGCTGGTCTTGATGATGCAGACCAAGTGATGTCAGCAATTACCGGGGTTGCCGGTTTACTTCCTACTCTAGCGGCAATACGCAAAGGTAAAAGAATATTATTAGCGAATAAAGAGTCTTTAATTACTAGTGGCCGTTTATTCTTTAATGAGATTCGCAAGCACAATGCAACTGTGTTTCCTATTGATAGTGAGCATAATGCTATCTTCCAAAGTTTACCTGAAATTATTCAATTAAATTTAGGTTTCTCTGATTTGTCTGCATCGGGTATTTCGAGCATCGTATTAACAGGTTCAGGTGGCCCATTTAGGGATACACCGTTATCGCATTTTGATAATGTGACCCCTGATGAAGCGTGTAACCACCCAAATTGGTCGATGGGACGGAAAATATCAGTAGATTCTGCGACAATGATGAACAAAGGTCTAGAATATATTGAGGCTTGCTACTTTTTTAATGCGAGTGCTGAGCAAATGGAAGTGATTATCCATCCTCAATCTGTTATTCATTCCATGGTTCGGTATAAAGATGGTAGCGTGATAGCTCAGTTGGGCACGCCAGATATGCGTACACCAATTTCATACAGTATGGCTTATCCCCAGCGTATCATGTCTGGTGCGAAACCGCTTGATTTTGCAACTCTTTCATCATTAACGTTTGTTCAGCCTGACTATCAACGTTATCCTTGCTTGAAGCTCGCAATCGATGCCTGTCATCAAGGGCAAGCCGCTACAACTGCACTTAATGGTGCGAATGAAATGACCGTCGCTGCTTTTCTTGAAGGTAAAATACGCTTTACGGATATAGCAAAAATTAACCACAATGTATTAGAAAACCAAGTTTTTTCTGAACCAGTTTCGATTGAAGAGGTCTTAGAAATCGACGGATGGGCGCGTAAAAATGCAGAAAAAATAATCGCTCAGACAATTTAAAGCTGGTATGTGTTTTATTTAGTTGCTGTCAGCCATAATAACTCTTTAATATGTGACGTGTTAAAAAAAAGAAAAATAACATAGTACCTCTTAGAGATTTAAGGATGTGTCTTATCAGCAAACTCAATAATAGTAGTTATTATTGGTCTGTTTACTCAAAGTGGTACTCACAAGGATTAATATTTAATGAACTCTAGTGGTGAAAATCTCTCTGATTCAATGATACCTAAGCATGTTGCTATCATTATGGATGGTAATGGCCGATGGGCTAAACAAAGAGGGAAGCTCAGAATTACAGGTCATAAGGCAGGCGTTGAATCTGTCCGTAATTCTGTGCGCTTTGCGGTAAAAAATAAAATTAGCTCTCTGACATTGTATGCATTTAGTAGTGAAAACTGGAGAAGGCCAGAGAAAGAAGTCAGTTCTCTAATGGAACTCTTTGTTTTTGCTCTTGATAATGAAGTTAAAAACTTACATAAAAACAATGTGAAACTGAAAATTATTGGTGATGTTAGTCGTTTTAGTGAACGTCTCAGAAAAAGAATTGATAAGGCGGAAGCATTAACGCAAAACAATACTGGATTAAAACTGAATATTGCAGCGAACTATGGTGGCCGCTGGGATATTAGTAACAGTGTAAAACAAGTATTTGCAAAGGTTCAAAGTGGTGAGCTTTCTATTGATGATATCAATGAAGAAAGTATCGACAACCATATTTGTATGCATGACCAAGAGAATGTTGATTTAGTCATAAGAACGGGGGGGGAGCACCGTATTAGCAACTTCCTATTATGGCAAGTCGCCTATGCGGAATTTTATTTCACCAACGTTTTGTGGCCAGATTTTGATGAAATGGTGTTTCAAAGTGCAGTTGATGCTTTTAGTCAGCGTGAGCGCCGTTATGGTGGAGCTGAATCAGATGATGAACTGGGCAAAGAATAGGGGAAAGATGTGCTGAAATATCGTTTGCTTACTGCGATAGTCTTAATACCGATTGTTATTGCAGCGCTGTTTTTACTTTCTCCAGCGAATTTTGGGTTTGTCGTGATTGCGGTTTGTGCTTTAGGCGCTTGGGAATGGGCGCAATTTGTCGGCTGGCACTCACAAGCTAAGCGTATAGGCTTAGCGGTTGTATTTGCAGCAATATTACTTGCAATGCAATTTTCTATTTCCGACATAAATCAGTTTTCCACTGAACCGATGATCCTATATGGCCTATGGGCAGGCCTTATTTGGTGGGGAATTGCCATTATTTTAGTGGTTACCTATCCCGCATCTGCTGCTTGGGGTAACTCCGTCATTATTCGATTGTTATTTGGCGTATTAACGATTATCCCGTTTTATTGTGGAATGATGGTTTTAAGAACCGTTGGTTATCAAAGTGATACATTCTTCGGTGCGTGGTGGTTATTGTATGTCATGTTGCTGGTCTGGGGCGCGGATTCAGGTGCTTATGCATTTGGTCGTACTATTGGGCGCAACAAAATGGCACCTAAGGTATCACCCGGTAAAACATGGGAAGGTTTAGTTGGAGGCCTTATAACTGCTGGGGTTATTTCATGGTTATTTAGTGCCTTTGCGCCAATTCCAGTGATGCCTGATTATTTGCTAGTGACTTCAATTATTGTTGTTGTAGTATCTGTGTTTGGTGATTTAACCGAAAGTATGTTTAAGCGCCAATCAGGTATTAAAGATAGTAGCCACTTAATTCCAGGGCATGGCGGTATTTTGGATCGTATTGATAGCCTGACAGCCGCGATTCCTGTTTTTGCTGGGCTAAATTTGTTAATTTTTAACGGTTTTGGTCTTTAGGAAGATACATGGGATTTATTTGGAGTTTAGTTGCATTTATTATCGCGATAGGCGTGTTAATTACAGTGCATGAGTTCGGCCACTACTGGGTTGCTCGTCGCTGTGGTGTCTATGTTGAACGCTTCTCTATTGGGTTTGGCAAAACGTTATGGCGCAAAGTCGATAAACATGGCACTGAATTTGTTTTAGCGATGATCCCGCTAGGGGGTTATGTCAAAATGCTTGACGAGCGAGTGGGGAGCGTTTCTCCTGAGCGTCGTCATCAAGCGTTTAATAATAAAACAGTAGGTCAACGAGCGGCCATTATTAGTGCGGGGCCAATTGCGAACTTTTTATTAGCAATTGTTGTCTATTGGATAGTCTTTATGATTGGTATTCCTTCTGTGAAACCTATCATTGAAGACGTAAAACCAGGTTCTATTGCGGCAACTGCAAATTTTGAACCAAAAATGGAACTAAAATCCATTGATGGTATCGAAACTCCTGACTGGAATTCAGTTCGCTTAGCATTGGTCGGCAAAATAGGCGACCGCGAGCTGACAGCTCAAGTACTACCAAATGGTTATAATGAACCGATTACAAAAACAGTTGATTTAACGACTTGGCAGCTTGATCCTGAGAAACAAGATCCAATTTTGTCGGTAGGTATAATGCCCGTTTCTGCAAGAATTGACCCTGTTATCCAAAAAGTGACGCAAGGGTTAGCTGGTGAACGAGCAGGCTTACAGAAAGGCGACAGAATAGTCAGTGTTAACGGGGAAGTATTAGGCCTTTGGAACCCTGTAACGCGCATTATTCGTAATAACCCAGGCGTTCCGTTAAAACTTGAAGTACAACGGTCGCAACAATTGATTTCACTCACGCTGACCCCTGATAGCCAAAATGGGCAGCGTGGAGAGAAAATTGGGTTTGCAGGTGTAGAACTTTCAGTGTTACCGTTAGCAGATGAATATAAAATGGTGCAACAATATGGGCCATTTTCTGCGTTTTACCAAGCCAGTGATAAGACGTGGCAGTTAATGAAGTTGACGGTCAATATGATGGGTAAACTGGTTGTTGGGGATGTCAAACTCAATAACTTGAGCGGTCCGATATCTATCGCTAAAGGCGCGGGGGTATCCGCCGAATCAGGCTTGGTATATTATTTGATGTTTATTGCGCTTATTAGCGTCAATTTAGGTATCATCAATCTGTTTCCATTGCCTGTTTTAGATGGGGGGCACTTGCTCTTCTTATTAATTGAAAAAATTAAAGGAAGTCCGGTGTCTGAGCGAGTACAAGACTTTAGTTTTCGGATAGGTGCAATGGCATTGATTCTGTTAATGGGACTTGCACTTTTTAATGATTTCTCTCGCTTCTAATTTTTGTAAGCTGGGGACCAGTAAGGAATACGCATAACAACGATGGCGATGAAAAAGTTGCTCATAGCGTCGCTGCTTTTCGGCAGCGCCACTGCATACGGTTCAGACGGATTCGTAGTTAAAGACATTCGTTTCGAAGGTCTACAACGCGTCGCCGTTGGTGCAGCATTATTGAACATGCCAGTTAGGGTTGGCGATTCAGTTGATAACGATGATATCAGCCGTTCGATCCGTTCCCTATTTTCAACCGGTAACTTCGAAGATGTTAGGGTCCTGCGTGATGGAAACACGCTGATCGTTCAAGTTAAAGAGCGGCCAACGATTGCAAGTATCACCTTTACAGGTAATAAGTCTGTTAAAGATGATATGCTCAAGCAGAACTTGGAAGCTTCGAATATCCGCGTTGGTGAGGCACTTGACCGCACGACAATTGCGAATATCGAAAAAGGTTTAGAAGACTTTTACTATAGCGTTGGTAAATATAATGCAACAGTAAAAGCTGTTGTAACACCTTTGCCGCGTAACCGTGTGGATTTAAAATTTGTTTTCTCTGAAGGTGTTTCAGCTCAAATTCAGCAAATTAATATTGTGGGTAATAAAAATTACACTACAGCAGAATTAGTTAATAAGCTGCAATTGCGTGATGATGTACCTTGGTGGAACCTTGCTGCAGACCAAAAATATCAGAAGCAAAAACTGGCGGGTGATTTAGAAACGCTGCGCAGTTTTTATCTTGATCGTGGATATGCACGTTTTAATATTGACTCCACGCAAGTCAGTCTGACCCCAGATAAAAAAGGCATTTATATTACGATTAACATCACAGAAGGCGACCAGTATAAAATATCTGGCGTCGAGGTTAATGGTAATACTGCGGAACACTTAGCCGAGATCCAAGAGCTTATTACTATCACACCGGGAGAGTTATATAACGGTGCTCAAGTGACGAGCATGGAAAACAAAATCAAAGATATGTTTGGCCGTTATGGTTATGCGTATCCTCGAGTCATGACACAGCCTGAAATCAACGATGCAGATAAAACAGTTAAATTGCATTTAAATATTGATGCAGGTAACCGTTTCTATGTACGTGAAATTCGTTTCCAAGGTAATGACACCAGTAAAGATACCGTTTTACGCCGTGAAATGCGTCAAATGGAAGGTGCATGGCTCGGAAATGACCTTGTTGAGCTAGGTAAAGAACGTTTGAATCGTACTGGTTACTTTGAAACGGTTGATGTTGAAACTCAACGTGTTCCTGGTAGCCCTGACCAAGTTGATGTTATCTACAAGGTTAAAGAGCGTAATACAGGTTCAATGAACTTCGGTATCGGTTTTGGTACTGAAAGTGGTGTAAGTTTCCAAGTTGGGGTTACACAAGATAACTGGCTGGGCACTGGTAATGCGGTTGGTATTAACGCAAGTAAAAATGACTACTCAACTAACGTTGAATTCTCATTTACTGACCCGTATTTCACGGTTAATGGTGTGAGCTTAGGCGGTCGTATTTTCTATAACGACTTTAGTGCGAAAGATGCTGACTTGTCAGGCTATAACAACAAAACGTATGGCCTAGACAGTTTCTTAAGCTTCCCATTCAATGAAAATAACTCTTTCCGTGTCGGTGCGGGTTATGTTCATAACCGACTTTCAGATATGCGTGCTCAAGCTGCTATGTGGGATTACCTTGATTCTATGGGTAAAAATCCACCAGTTACAGAAAATGGACGCAATAAAGAAAGCTTTGATGCGGATGACTTTACGCTCAACTTAGGTTGGACTTATAACTCGTTAAATCGTGGTTTCTTCCCGACATCGGGTAATAAAACAAACGTATCGGCTAAAGTGACAATACCTGGCTCTGATAACGAATACTATAAACTGCGCTTTGATACAGCACAGTATTACCCACTGGATGAAGACGAAAGTTGGGTCGTTCTGGGGCGTGCACAAGCAGGTTATGGCGACGGTATTGGTAGCAAGCAAATGCCATTCTATGAAAACTTCTATGCGGGTGGTTCAAGCACCATTCGTGGTTTCCGTTCGAATAATATCGGTCCAAAAGCGGTTTATTTGAAACGTGATAAAACGACTGGAGTTGCAGGTCCAGAGCCTGGAAGCCCATCAAGTGATGCGGTCGGTGGTAATGCGATGTACGCAGCATCATTTGAATTAATCACTCCGACTCCATTTATTGATGAAAAATATTCGAACTCAGTTCGTACATCTTTGTTCGTTGATGCGGGTACGGTATGGGACACTAATTGGAATAGTATTCCAGCAGCTTGGCGTGCAGGTATGCCTGACTATGGTAAGGCATCTAACATTCGAGCTTCTGCGGGTGTGGCTTTACAATGGATGTCCCCACTTGGACCACTGGTCTTCTCCTATGCGCAGCCAATTAAAGACTACGAAGGGGATAAATCAGAACAGTTCCAATTTAATATTGGTAGAACGTGGTAATCTACTACAGTTTCTACTTATGATGGCTCCCATGATTTCATGGGAGCAACCAAAATTTCCAGCCATACGTATGGGTTAAGGAGTTTAGTGTGAAAAAATTGTTGTGTGCAGCGGGTGTGAGTATTGCTTTAGCAATGTCTGCGGGTGCTTATGCTGAGAAAATCGCTATCGTCAATGTTGGTGAAATTTTCCAAAATATGCCTGCGCGTGAAGCCGTTGCTAAACAGCTTGAAAGTGAATTCAAAAGTCGTGCTACTGAGTTACAAAATCTAGAAAAAGATTTGCAAACTCGTGTTGAAAAATTGCGCCGTGATGGTGCAACAATGAAACAAAGTGAGCGCGAAAAGCTTGAATCTGAACTCATGACTAAACGTGATCAATTTGCTGAAAAAGCTCAAAAATTTGAAGAAGACAACCGTCGTCGTCAAGGTGAAGAGCGTACTAAAATTTTAACTCGTATTCAGAACTCTATTAAGTCTGTTGCAGCTAAAGAAGGCTATGATGTCGTTATCGATGCAAATGCAGTTGCTTATGCAAAAGATAGCGTTGACATTACAAGTCAGGTTCAAAAACAGGTTAAATAATAGATGTCTTCAATTCGATTGGCTGACCTTGCTCAGCAGTTGAATGCGCAATTACACGGTGATGGTGATATTACCATCACCGGTATTGCTCCAATGCATTCAGCGAATAATCAACAGATTACTTTTCTATCTGATAGCCGTTATAGCGATAAATTGGCTGATTGCCAAGCTGCAGCGGTGGTTCTCACAGCAAAAGATCTCGAAGCCTGCAAAGTCGCAGCACTGGTTGTTGATAACCCGTATCTGGCTTATGCGAAAATGGCTCAAATTATGGATACAACGCCAAGTCCGGCTGAAGATATCCATGCATCAGCGGTCATTGCTGATGATGCAAAACTTGGTAAGAATGTCGCAATTGGCGCAAATGCGGTTATCGAAAGTGGTGTTGAGCTTGGCGATAATGTGGTGATTGGCGCAGGTTGTTTTGTGGGCAAAAATACGCGTATTGGTACAGGAACCCGTTTGTGGGCGAATGTCAGCGTATACCACAATGTTGAGATTGGCGAACACTGTTTGGTTCAATCTGGCACAGTAATTGGCTCTGATGGTTTCGGCTATGCGAATGATTGTGGTAATTGGATCAAAATTCCTCAATTAGGCACGGTGATCATCGGCGATCGTGTTGAGATCGGTGCGAGCACGACCATTGACCGCGGTGCTTTAGATAACACAGTGATTGGTAATGGGGTTATTATCGATAACCAGTGCCAAATTGCACATAATGTCATAATTGGTGATAATACCGCGGTTGCTGGTGGTGTTATCATGGCGGGTAGTTTAAAAATCGGCCGCTACTGTATGATTGGTGGTGCTAGTGTCATCAACGGCCATATGGAAATTTGCGATAAGGTCACAGTAACAGGAATGGGGATGGTCATGAGACCTATCACTGAACCGGGAGTATATTCTTCGGGGATCCCTTTACAGCCTAATAAATCTTGGCGTAAAACAGCTGCTTTAGTCTTAAATATCAATGAGATGAATAAGCGCCTGAAACATGTCGAGCGTGAATTAGATAGCCAAAATCAAAAAAATCAGTAATCATTTTGTAATTCAGGCTAAAATAGTTATCTGAGTTACGTTTTCCGGCCTGCCAGTTAACCTAATCTAAGGTTAAAGCAGGCCGATTCATTAATTAAACCGTATTAATAGACAGGAAGAGTATTTCGATGAGTGATAATCATACTCTGAATATAGAAGAAATCTTAGAACTGCTTCCACACCGTTACCCATTCCTTTTGGTTGACCGTGTATTAGATTTTGAAAAAGGCAAATCATTGCGTGCAGTGAAAAATGTGTCATTTAACGAGCCATTTTTCCAAGGGCACTTCCCAAGCAAACCCATTTTTCCTGGCGTATTAATTTTAGAAGCCATGGCACAAGCAACTGGGATCCTTGCGTTTAAAAGCGTTGGGAAATTAGAGCCTGGTGAGTTGTACTATTTTGCAGCGATAGACAATGCGCGTTTTAAACGTCCAGTTCTGCCTGGGGACCAAATGGTCTTAGAAGTTGAATTTATCAAAGAACGTCGCGGAGTTGCACGTTTTAAAGGTGTTGCTAAAGTTGATGGAGAAGTGGCCTGCGAAGCAGAAATGATGTGCGCCCGTCGCCGTGAGGTCTGATATGATTGATAATACAGCCTATATTCATCCATCTTCTATCGTAGAAGATGGAGCTATCATCGGTGCCAATGTTCAAATTGGCCCTTTTTGCTATATTGGCGCGAATGTCGAAATTGGCGAAGGTACTGAGTTGAAATCTCATGTTGTCGTTAATGGTCATACAAAAATAGGCCGTGACAATGTGATTTTCCAGTTCGCTTCCATCGGTGAAATTAACCAAGATCTTAAATACCAAGGTGAACCAACGCGAGTTGAAATCGGGGATAGAAACCGTATTCGCGAAAGCGTCACTATTCACCGTGGTACCGTTCAAGATGTTGGCCTGACAAAAGTGGGCAACGACAATTTACTGATGGTGAATGTGCACATTGCCCATGATTGTATCATTGGGAACCGTTGTATTATTGCAAATAACGGTACGCTAGGTGGCCATGTAACACTGGGTGATTATGCCATTATTGGTGGTATGACCGCAGTTCACCAATTTTGTAAAATTGGTGCTCATGTCATGGTTGGTGGTTGTTCTGGTGTTGCACAAGACGTGCCGCCTTATGTCATTGCACAAGGTAACCACGCGACACCATTTGGTTTAAATCTTGAAGGTTTAAAACGCCGTGGTTTTGAAAAAGAATCACTACATGCTATCCGTAATGCATACAAGGTGTTGTATCGTTCAGGCAAATCGTTAGAAGAAGCCCGTGAAGAGATCGCAGAAATGGCAAAAGCCAATGAACACGTTAAAGTGTTTAGTGATTTCTTAGAGGATTCAGCGCAGTCTAAACGTGGTATTATTCGTTAATCTAGTATTAATGAATTGAGGCCTTTAATAAGGAGCGAATTTCGGTGAATAATAGCCGCCCACTTACTATTGGCCTTGTTGCCGGAGAAACATCTGGCGATATTCTCGGTGCAGGGCTTATCCGTGCACTTAAAGAACAAATACCGAATGCTCGCTTTGTTGGTGTCGCTGGCCCTTTAATGCAAGCCGAGGGTTGCGAAGCTTGGTATGAAATGGAAGAGCTTGCTGTCATGGGCATTGTTGAAGTCCTTGGCCGCCTGCCTAGGTTATTATCCATCCGTAAGGATTTAACCCAGCGTTTTACCGAACTGCAACCCGATGTTTTTGTTGGAATTGATGCCCCTGATTTTAATATTACCTTAGAAGGTCGTTTAAAATCGAAAGGTATCAAAACTATTCATTACGTTAGCCCATCAGTTTGGGCGTGGCGCCAAAAGCGGGTATTTAAAATTGGTCGTTCAACGAATTTAGTATTAGCTTTCTTACCTTTTGAAAAAGCATTTTACGATCGTTTTAATGTTCCTTGCCGTTTTATCGGGCACACAATGGCCGATGCCATTCCATTACACCCTGATAAACAAGCCGCTCGACATCGGCTGAATATTCCTGAGCATGTCAAATGTTTAGCTTTACTGCCGGGAAGTCGTCATTCAGAAGTCGAAATGCTAAGCGCAGATTTTCTCAATACAGCGAAAATATTACAGCGTAATATCCCAGATTTACATATTGTGGTGCCGTTGGTGAATGAAAAACGCCGCCAGCAGTTTGATGAGATAAAACAAAATACTACGCCTGAACTGCAAATTCATATTTTAGATGGACAAGCTCGTGATGCAATGATTGCAGCTGATGCGACTTTATTAGCGTCAGGAACGGCAGCACTTGAATGTATGCTAACAAAATGCCCAATGGTAGTGGGGTATCGTATGAAACCTTTCACCTTCTGGTTAGCAAAACGGTTAGTGAAAACGCCATATGTTTCTTTGCCTAATTTGTTAGCAGGAAAAGAGATTGTCAAAGAGTTACTACAAGAGGAATGCCAGCCTGATAAACTCGCACAGCAGTTGCTTCCACTCCTAGAAGGTGGCGAGCAGGTTGAAAACCTGAAAGAAACTTTTTTACAATTACATCAGCTTATTTGTTGTGATGCAGATAAACAAGCGGCTGAAGCAGTATTAGAGATGGTCAAAAATTAATGGAATTTATCTATCCAAAAGCAAATTTAATTGCTGGTGTTGATGAAGTGGGTCGAGGCCCCTTAGTTGGAGCTGTAGTAACGGCAGCGGTGATCCTTGATCCCAATAAGCCAATTATAGGGCTGGCAGACTCAAAAAAACTCACCGAAAAAAAACGTGAGAAATTATTTGATGAAATTCAGGAAAAAGCGCTGTGTTGGTGCATTGGCCGCGCAGAGCCAGAAGAAATTGATAATATAAATATATTACACGCAACCATGTTAGCGATGCAGCGCGCTGTTGCGGGTTTATCCATTGTTCCTGAGTATGTTCTCATTGATGGCAACCGTTGCCCTGAGTTACCAATGCCTTCACAGGCAGTAATTAAAGGCGACAGTCTAGTACAAGAAATTAGCGCAGCATCCATTTTAGCTAAAGTGATTAGAGATAGGGAAATGGTCGAGTTAGACAAAGCTTTCCCTGAGTATGGCTTTGCGAAGCATAAAGGCTACCCAACGGCTTATCATTTAGAAAAATTGGCGCAGCATGGCGCAACCGAATTCCATCGTAAAAGCTTTGCTCCTGTGAGAAAAGCTTTAGACAGCAATAAGTAGGTATTAGGTCGATGGCATCACCTCGTTTTATTCATTTACGCGTCCACAGTGACTATTCCATGATTGATGGGCTAGCCAAAACGGGGCCACTGGTTAAAAAAGTGGCTTCGATGGGCATGCCTGCATTTGCGATCACCGATTTTACTAACCTTTGTGGGTTAGTCCGGTTTTATGGTGCAGCGCATGGAGCGGGGATCAAGCCAATTATTGGTGCTGATTTTTATGTGGAAAGTGAATTATTAGGTGATGAAATATCTCACTTAACTGTTTTGGCACGTAATAATGAAGGTTATCAAAACCTTACCCTACTGATTTCTGAAGCATATCAAAAAGGTTATGGTGCAGTTGGGCCAACCATAAAACGTGAATGGTTAGCCAAGCATAAAGACGGCTTGATTCTACTGTCCGGTGGTCGTAAAGGGGATGTCGGGCAATTGCTATTAAGGGGGAATCAAGCCTTAGTGGATGAGTGCCTTGCATTCTATGAAACCCATTTTCCAGATAGCTACTATTTAGAATTGGTTAGAACAGGGCGGCCTGATGAAGAAAGTTATCTACATGCGGCTGTCGAGTTAGCGACTAAAAAAGGCCTACCTGTCGTTGCAACGAATGATGTTTGTTTCATTGAAAGTAGTGATTTTGACGCTCATGAAATACGTGTTGCTATTCATGATGGTTTTACATTAGCCGATCCCAAAAGGCCTAAAAATTATAGCCCTCAGCAATATTTACGTTCCGAAGAAGAGATGTGTGAGCTGTTTGCTGACATCCCTGAAGCGCTAGAAAACAGTGTAGAAATTGCTAAGCGTTGTAATGTGACGATCCGTTTAGGTGAATACTTCTTACCTCAATTCCCGACAGGGGATATGAAAACAGAAGACTTTTTAGTTATGCGCTCTAAAGAAGGGCTCGAAGAGCGTTTAGAATTTCTGTTTCCTGATGAAAAAGTCAGGGCAGAAAAACGTCCTGAGTACGATGAACGTTTAGAGATCGAACTCAACGTAATCAACCAAATGGGTTTCCCCGGCTACTTCTTGATCGTTATGGAGTTTATCCAATGGTCGAAGGATAATGGCGTACCCGTTGGGCCAGGAAGAGGCTCCGGGGCGGGTTCCCTTGTTGCTTATGCATTAAAAATTACCGACCTTGACCCACTGGAATTTGATTTGCTGTTTGAGCGTTTCTTGAATCCTGAGCGTGTTTCCATGCCTGACTTTGACGTCGATTTCTGCATGGAAAAACGAGACCAAGTGATTGATCACGTGGCTCAAATGTATGGCCGTGAGGCAGTTTCTCAAATCATTACCTTTGGTACGATGGCGGCAAAAGCGGTGATCCGAGATGTTGGTCGTGTACTCGGGCACCCATATGGTTTTGTGGATAGAATTTCGAAATTAGTGCCGCCAGATCCCGGTATGACACTGGAAAAAGCGTTCGAAGCAGAACCTCAGCTCCCTGAAATTTATGAGGCTGATGAAGAGGTTAAAGCGCTTATCGATATGGCGCGTAAACTCGAAGGTGTCACACGAAATGCCGGTAAACATGCAGGTGGGGTGGTTATCGCTCCAACTAAAATTACGGACTTTGCCCCACTGTATTGTGATGCGGAAGGCAATAACCCCGTCACACAATTCGATAAAAACGATGTTGAGTATGCAGGGTTAGTTAAGTTTGACTTCCTCGGCTTACGGACGTTGACGATTATTAACTGGGCGTTGGAAATGATCAACGCGCGTCGCGCTAAGAAAAACTTAGAGCCGATTGATATTGCTGCTATTCCGCTACACGATCAAAAAAGTTTTGATATGCTGCAGCGCTCAGAAACCACAGCAGTATTCCAGTTAGAATCACGAGGAATGAAGGACTTAATTAAGCGATTACGTCCCGACTGTTTCGAGGATATGATCGCACTGGTAGCATTGTTCCGTCCAGGGCCACTGCAGTCAGGCATGGTAGATAACTTTATTGACCGTAAGCATGGTCGTGAAGAAATATCGTACCCAGATGTACAATGGCAACATGAATCATTAAAACCTGTTCTAGAGCCCACATATGGCATTATTTTATACCAAGAACAGGTTATGCAGATTGCTCAGGTTTTAGCCGGATACACGCTTGGCGGTGCAGATATGCTGCGTCGTGCGATGGGGAAAAAGAAACCTGAAGAGATGGCTAAACAACGGTCTGTTTTTGAAGAGGGATCAATCAAAAACGGGGTTGATGGCGAACTATCGATGAAAATCTTTGACTTGGTAGAGAAATTTGCCGGTTATGGGTTTAACAAATCTCACTCAGCAGCATATGCATTAGTTTCATACCAAACACTGTGGCTCAAAGCCCACTATCCCGCTGAATTTATGGCAGCAGTCATGACCGCAGATATGGATAACACCGAGAAAGTGGTCGGTTTAGTTGATGAATGTTGGCGAATGGGCTTAAAAGTATTGCCGCCAGATATCAATAGTGGGCTTTATCACTTCCATGTGAATGATGAAGGTGAGATAGTTTACGGTATCGGTGCAATTAAAGGGGTCGGTGAAGGCCCGATTGAAGCGATTGTTGAAGCGCGTCAACAAGGCGGCATATTTAAAGAGATTTTTGACCTCTGTGCACGAGTTGATATTAAAAAAATTAACCGTCGTGTGATGGAAAAGCTTATCATGGCAGGGGCATTTGACCGATTAGGCCCTCACCGTGCAGCATTGATGTCTTCCCTTGAAGATGCGTTAAAAGCGGCTGATCAACACGCTAAAGCAGAGGCAATAGGCCAAGCAGATATGTTTGGTGTCTTAGCTGAAGCACCCGAACAAGTTGAAAGTTCATATGCAAGCGTACCTAAATGGCCAGAGCAGGTGGTATTGGATGGTGAACGCGAGACGCTTGGTTTATATTTAACAGGGCATCCAATAACGCGATACTTGAGCGAAATAGAGCGTTATACTAACGGGCTTAGATTAAAAGATGTGAACCCCACCCCTCGTGGTCAAGTGACAACTGTGGTAGGTTTAGTACTTTCAGCTAAAGTGATTACAACCAAGCGTGGAAATAGAATTGGTATTTGTACGCTTGATGATCGTTCCGGTCGTCTGGATATTATGTTATTTTCAGATGCGCTCGATAAATACCAACATATGTTGGAAAAAGACAATATCCTGATAGCCACCGGTCAGGTCAGCTTTGATGATTTCAATGGTGGTAATAAAATGACAGTGCGTGAGTTAATGGATATTAGTGAAGCAAGGGAAAAATATGCTCGAGGACTTGCAATTTCACTGTCAGATAAACAAATTAACGATCAATTGCTGAACCGGCTTCGTAGCACTCTTGAACCTCATCGTTCAGGAACGATCCCGGTTCATCTGTATTACCAGAAGGATGATGCCAGAGCCAAGCTTAAATTTGGTGTTGTTTGGCGTGTGACGCCAGTGGATCCCCTTCTGAACGATCTTCGAACTCTGCTGGGTAGTGAGCAGGTAGAATTAGAATTTGACTAAAATAGGAATATTATGAGTCTGGATTTTCTTGATTTTGAACAGCCAATCGCAGAATTAGAGGCGAAAATTGATTCTCTAACAGCGGTTAGCCGTCAAGATAACAACTTAGAAGTCAACCTAGATGAAGAGGTTGCTCGTTTACGTGAAAAAAGTGTTGAACTGACACGTAAAATTTTCTCTGATCTAGGAGCTTGGCAAATCGCTAAACTCGCTCGTCACCCACGTCGTCCATATACGTTGGATTATATTTCTCGCATATTTACTGATTTCCAAGAATTAGCGGGTGATCGTGCTTATGCAGATGATAAAGCCATTGTCGGTGGAATGGCGCGTTTAGATGGTCGCCCAGTCATGATTATTGGGCATCAGAAAGGGCGTGAGACAAAAGAAAAAATCCGTCGTAATTTTGGTATGCCAGCCCCAGAAGGTTACCGTAAGGCATTGCGTCTGATGGAACTGGCTGAGCGTTTTAACTTGCCTATTATTACCTTTATTGACACTCCAGGTGCTTATCCGGGCGTTGGTGCTGAAGAGCGCGGCCAGTCAGAAGCTATCGCACGTAATTTACGTGAAATGTCACGTTTATCAGTCCCTGTCATCTGTACCGTTATTGGTGAAGGTGGCTCTGGTGGTGCACTTGCCATCGGTGTGGGTGATAAAGTCAATATGCTGCAATACAGTACTTATTCTGTTATTTCACCAGAAGGCTGTGCTTCTATTTTATGGAAAAGTGCAGATAAAGCACCATTAGCAGCAGAGGCTATGGGGATTACTGCTCCACGTCTTAAAGAACTGAAATTAATTGATAATGTTATTCCTGAGCCATTAGGCGGTGCACATCGTAATTATGATGAAATCGCAGAACAGCTAAAAGCACGCCTGACTGAAGATTTAGATGAATTAGAAGTATTAGATGCCGAAGCGTTGAAAAACCGTCGCTATCAGCGCCTGATGGACTATGGTTATTGTTGATCATTAACCGCTAATCGTTAATAAAAAACGGGAGTTTGCTTTTTGCTAGCTCCCGTTTTTTATTCAAGCTATTTATTTTAATTATCCATCTGCTGAAAATAACAATAGATAGGGGCTAGGGTGCGACAATATAATTATTTGCTATATGCTTTTACTTGCGTATTGATATGGAGCTTTATTCCTATTGTCTCTCGTTTTGGGCAAGAAGGCATGGATAGCTTCCAATTCCTTTTCTGGTCGAACTTAATTTCAGCGATATCTGTGATTATTGTTGCACTTGCTTCAGGGTATAGACTGGCAAAATTGTTTATCTTACCAAGAGATGTACTAGTTAAAGTCTTTGTTCTTGGTTTTCTTGATTGTTTATTCTATTTGTTACTGTACTACGGCTATTCCATTGAAAATGGTATCGCCGTATTGGTCATTCAATATAGTTGGCCATTAGTTATTATCTTGTTATCAGTGGTATTGCTAAAAGACAAATTAGCGGGAAGACAAGTAGTTGGTATCATCATTGGTTTTATTGCAGTAATTATTACTTTTACCAAAGGGCAAATTACACAACTTCATGTTGAAAATCCAACAGCATTATTACTGGTTTTTAGTGGTGCATTTTGCTTTGCACTAATGTCAGTTTTTTCTCGCCAATATTCGATAGACCCCTATATTAGTACTGTGTGGTTATTTATTTTTTCAACGCTGGTTTCTTTTGTTTTACTGATATTATTTAGTGAGATGCGATTACCATCAAAAACGACTTTTTGGCCAACATTGGTTAATGGCATTTTAATCAATGGGGTGTCTTATATTTTGTGGTTCAAGGCGATGAATACAGGGCATTCGGCTAAAATTGCATCAGTGGTGTTTTTATCTCCCGTATTATCAGTGTTTTGGTTGGTCTTAATATTAAATGATGCTTTTGAAGCCGCTTATGTTGCAGGGGTATTACTAGTAATTATTTCTGGTGTTTTGTGTGTTGGTACAAAAAAACATGGTCAAAAATTATGAGAAGGGCGAATAAATGATACAGCATTCGCAAGTCATTGTTGAACGGGTTCTCAATAAAATAAATGGTATTCAAAAAATTCTAGTGGGATTTAGTGGCGGTATTGATTCAACTGTTTTATTACATGCGCTTTATCTTATTCGGCAACAGCAACTCCCTTCACTAGAAATCCGCGCTATTCATGTTCACCATGGGTTGAATAGTAAAGCAAATGAATGGGAGCAGCACTGTGCTCAATTATGTTTACAGTGGGACATTCCTTTCATTTGCAGACATGTAGTGGTTGACTCGAGCCAAAAAGGAATTGAAGCTGCGGCACGAGATGCTCGTTATCAGGCTTACCGAGAAGAATTACAAGGTGGTGAGGTGTTAGTCACAGCTCAACACCTTGATGACCAAGCAGAAACTTTCATGTTAGCGTTAAAGCGTGGCAGTGGGCCTGCTGGGTTATCTTCAATGCCTGAATTATTAGCTTTTACAGCGTGTAGTGGCTCAACATGGTTGTTACGTCCATTACTTACAACGCCTCGCATAGCGCTAGAAACTTATATGCAAGAGCAGAAATTATCGTGGGTTGAAGACGATAGTAACCAAGATGACCGTTATGATAGAAATTTTTTGCGATTGAATATCATGCCCATTTTGGTTGAGCGCTGGCCTCACTTTTCCAGTGCAGTGGCCCGTAGTGCAGCGCTATGTGCGGAGCAAGAAAGCTTACTCGATGAATTATTAAAAGATACCCTTGAAAACATGATGGACTATCGAGGTGGGCTATTTATTGATGACCTGAAAGCCTGCTCATCATCAAAGCGCAATGCACTCATCCGTCGCTGGGTTGGGTTGCACCAGTTACCAATGCCGCCATTTAACCAATTGGAACGAATTTGGCAAGAAGTGGCGTTAGCTCGGCAAGACGCTGACCCTATTTGCCAGTTAGGGCAATTTGAAATTCGTCGTTATCAAGGCGCATTGTGGGTTGTTAAGCGTATTAATAGCTTAGTAAATCAACAGTTTGAATGGAATTTCCCTGATGTCTTTGAATTGCCTGGATCTTTAGGAATTTTACAGATTATGGAAGGTGAGGGGCAAATACGTCCGCCCAAACCAGATGAAATTGTGACAATTCGTTTTGGGCTGCAAGGCACGCTAAACATTGTAGGGCGTCATCGTTCCAGAAGCAGTAAGAAGATCTGGCAAGAATTAGGCGTAGCTCCATGGATGAGAGAAAGAGTGCCATTAATTTATTATAACGACCAGCTCATTACCGCAGTAGGGTGCTTTATTACCCCTGAAGGGCTAGTTGATGAAGCGTCTCTGGGTATTGCCATCGATTGGCAAAAAGAGGGTGAATTTAAGATGTTGAACTAATGAGAAGCCCCTTATGACTGTGATTACCATAAGGGGCTATAGAAGGACTCAAAATCGTGAGTATTAGTGAGAGTGGTCGACAACAATCGTGCCGATTTCTGGATGACTGAAGGAAATTATGCAATCCAATCTTAACTCCTTGGTTCCTTCATGTGTTTCAACAA
The DNA here is from genome assembly GCF_011077905.1 of Providencia sp. M-27. NCBI lineage: Bacteria > Pseudomonadati > Pseudomonadota > Gammaproteobacteria > Enterobacterales > Morganellaceae > Providencia > Providencia sp. M-27. Next base: position 709,168 of record NZ_JAALBT010000001.1, read on the forward strand.
TCAGGTACTCAACTTTTTTTCGTAGGAGTAAATCACTGGCCTGCCCCTCAATATTCATGCCGTCATTAAGTGCTATTTGCAACTTTAGCTGACGTTGGCATGCGATTTCTAGATATTCGTAATCATCACAATTGATAGGTTGATATTCAGTATCTGTAGACATATTCCCTCACCACTGTGTTAGTGGCGGTTATTGCCGCCTTGAACATGTTGTACCAAGCAGAAATGTGCTTAATACGATAATAGCACAGTAACTTTAATAACTATAATCACAGCGAAGGGAAAAAGACAATTCTTATTCACCAAATCAATGCATGACGTATTTTATCAGTAATGTCCGAATTTTCTTAGGTATGCCATATTTTTATTAGATGAAATGCTATGATGTTTACATTGGTTAATAAGTCAAAATCCACGGTTTTAAGGGAATTATAATGAAAAAATCACTAATGTTAGTCTTAATGGTGACTGGAAGCATTACGTTAGCTGGTTGCCAGAGTGCGACAAAAAATACCGATACAGCACCAGTCGATAAAGTGTATACAGGGGTTTTACCTTGCGCTGATTGCTCTGGTATTGAGGCAACATTGTTAGTTAACCAAGATGGTAGTTATGTTGAGCAACTCGTTTATTTAGGAACCCGAGATGGCGATACCGCTTTCCATGATACTGGTAAATGGGATATAGAAAATAACAAATTACGTGCAACTAATCCTAAAGGTGAAAGTACTTATTTTGCCCAATCGGCAGATGGCCAATCAGTGACCTTACTGGATTTAGAAGGTAATCCGATTGAAACACAGATGAATTATACACTAGACCAAGTTAAGCCAAGTAAAAAAGTGGGGCAGTACCGCTATATGGCAGATGCAGCTGTTTTCAAAGAGTGCGATAGTGGTCGCCAATACGCTGTTTCTGGTGTTGAATTAGAAAAAGCATATGGTGAAACGGGGGTAGATGGTGGTACACCTGTCTACGCTGAAATTGAAGGTTATTATACAATCCGCCCTTCAATGGAAGATGGCCAGTTTGATGCTGCTTTAGTACCAACAGGTGCAATTAAATTCGACAAAACGGCTTCTTGTAATTAATTTATTTCAAAACCTATTAAACTTGCGGCCAAACATCATATGTTTGGCCGCAGCCTGAGACCCACTTCTGTTGAAGTGGGTCTTTTTTGTTTCAGGTTTCCTAAATTATCAACTAAAACCTCGTATTACCTAATTCTCATTCATTTTTATCATTATTTGATATCAGTATAACTTTTTTATTGACGCAAAATATTTATATAAATGTGAAGGTCGTCATGGCTATTGGTCAATAGGAGACAATTGTTAGCTAGTTTGAATTATCGGAAATGCAGGGAAGGCAGTATACTCCATTCAACTAGAGATAATTATTTTCTTTAGTGTGCAAGGTTTGATTACATGATAAGTCTATAAGAAAATTTATAAGTCACAGCGGTAATGAAAAATAGAACGAATCAAAGGATAAGGAATGAATAAGAAAAATATTTATCTATTTTGTTCTGCAGGAATGTCTACCTCACTGCTAGTTAACAAAATGAGACAGCAAGCAGAAAAATACGATGTACCTGTCAATATAGAAGCCTTCCCTGAAAGCTTAGCTTCAGAAAAAGGTGTAGATGCGGATGTCATATTGCTGGGCCCGCAAATTGCATGGATGTTATCTGATATTCAGAAATTATTGCCTAATAAGCCAGTTGAAGTTATTGATTCACTTTTATACGGAAAAGTGGATGGGCTTGGTGTACTAAAAGCCGCTGTTGCAATTATAAGAAAACAGACAGCAAGCTAATACCCACAAGCTATTTACTACCTCTACAACATAATAACTCCATCAACATTAATGCTATTAATATAACGTAATGAGTTAAGAATGGAGCACACTCAAAAAATTGAGGGTATTTTTATGAGTCTTTTTATCACTTCGCTTGAAAAGGTACTCCTTCCATTCGCGGTTAGATTGGGAAAGCAACCTCATGTTAATGCAATAAAGAATGGTTTTATTCGAATTATGCCTCTGACCTTAGTTGGGGCAATGTTTGTGTTAATTAATAATGTTTTTCTGAGCTTTGATACAGGGTCATTTTTCTATTCTTTGGGGGTTAGACTAGAGCCTTCAACGATAGAAACACTAAATGGTTTTAAAGCCATTGGTGGAAACGTTTATAACGGGACATTGGGAATTATGTCCTTAATGGCCCCTTTCTTTATTGCAATGGCACTTGCGGAAGAGCGCAAGGTTGATCCACTTGCTGCTGGTTTGTTGGCTGTTGCTTCTTTTATGACAGTCACACCATATGACGTCAATGGTGCTTATGCCGTTGGTGCTAATTGGCTCGGTGGGGCAAATATCATTTCAGGGATTATTCTAGGGTTAGTCGTTGCTGAAATGTTCACTTTTATTGTTCGCCGTAATTGGGTGATTAGATTACCTGATAGCGTACCGCCATCCGTATCTCGCTCATTTTCTGCACTTATTCCTGGTTTTATTATCTTATCGATTATGGGAATTGTGTCGTGGGCACTAAGTGGTATTAGTAGTAATTTCCATCAAATCATTATGGACACAGTATCCACACCACTTGCCTCTATGGGGAATGTTGTTGGCTGGGCATATGTTGTATTTACCTCTCTATTATGGTTCTTTGGTATTCACGGCTCTCTCGCATTAACCGCATTAGACAGTGGAATAATGACTCCGTGGGCATTAGAAAACGTGTCTTTATATGCAGAGTATGGTTCAGTTGACGCTGCGATTGCCGCGGGTAAATCTTTCCATATGTGGGCAAAACCGATGCTTGATTCCTATGTATTCTTAGGTGGAACCGGGGCTACATTAGGATTAATTATTGCTATCTTTATTGCATCTCGTCGTGCCGATCATCGCCAGGTTGCGAAATTAGCATTACCAGCAGGTATTTTCCAAATTAATGAGCCGATTATCTTTGGTCTGCCGATCATTATGAACCCAGTAATGTTTATTCCATTTATTCTTATTCAGCCTCTATTAGCAGGAATAATGGTTGCAGCTTATTATTTAGGGATTATCCCACCAGTGACGAATATCGCACCATGGACAATGCCAACAGGGCTAGCTGCATTCTTCAATACTAATGGTAGTATCGCTGCCTTATTACTTGCATTATTTAACCTTGGTGTGGCGGTACTCGTTTATCTTCCATTCGTTGTGATTTCGAATAAAGCACAAAACACAATCGATGAAGAAGAAAGTGAAGAAGATATTGCTAACGCACTGAAGTTTTAAAATAGGGAGGAGCGAGCTCCTCCCATTAAAAAGAGATAAAAATATGTTTGAACTTAATGATATCCAAGACGATACCACTACAGATGAACTTGAAGAAGTTGTCATGGGACTGATTATTAATGCAGGACAAGCAAGAAGCTTAGCTTATACCGCATTAAAAAAGGCGAAAGAAGGTGATTTTGCGACAGCAAAAAGTTTAATGGAGCAATCGCACTCTTCGCTGAATGAGGCGCATAAAGTGCAAACTCAATTGATTGAAAGTGATATGGGGGAGGGGCGGATCAAAGTTAGTTTAGTTCTGGTTCATGCACAAGATCATTTAATGAATGCCATGTTAGCCCGTGAATTAATTACAGAGTTAATTGAGTTACATGAAAAATTAAACCATTAGAGAGGGAGCCATGATGCAGGCACTGATGAATAGAACCGACACTAATGCTGAAGTTAAACTAGTTCAAGAAAGTGAGCTTTTTAATAATAAAACCTTTCATGTCTTTATTTATAATAAAGTTGAGAGTGCAAGTGGACTGCATCAACATGATTATTATGAGTATATGATCGTTTTAACGGGTCGTTGTTATCAAATAATTAATGGAAAAAAAGTTTTATTAGAGCGAGGTGATTTTATTTTTCTTCCGATAGGCTCTTATCACGAAAGCTCTTATGATTTTGGGCCAACACGAATATTGAATGTAGGTATTAGCAAATCATTTTTTGATAAACATTATTTACCACTATTACCAAGTTGTTTTGTTGCATCACAAGGCTATCAATTGAAAAATGAATTTATGGCTTATATAGAGTCTGTGATCGCATCGTTAAATTTTCGCGACAGTGAATTTAATGAATTTATTGAATTAGTTACATTTAATGTGGTAAATCGATTGCGTCATTATCGTGAAAAAAGTATGCGAGATGATGCACCTCAGTGGCTAAAAAGTACATTGGAAGAAATGCATGATATCGCTATGTTTAGTGAAAGTGCTCTACAAAATATGATCTCTATAACGGGGAAATCACAAGAATACTTAACCCGAGCAACAAAACGTTATTATGGCAAAACGCCAATGCAGATTATTAATGATATCAGAATTAATTTTGCTAAAAAGCAACTTGAAATAACTAACTATTCAATTACAGATATTGCTTTTGAATCAGGTTATAGCAGTCCAAGTTTATTTGTGAAAAAATTTAAAGAGCTAACTTCATTAACACCGAGTGATTACCGAAAAAATCTATTTAGTGTTGAACAAAAAATGGTAGGTTAAATTATTACCTAAATAAGCTTTCCATTTCTAAAAATCTCTAGCATATCCATCTTTTTTATAAAGATGGTGTGCTTTTCTATGTCTATTATAAAGGTACAATGAGGTTAATATGACTCAGAAACAGAAATTAAAAGTTGTCACTATTGGTGGGGGGAGTAGCTACACTCCTGAATTGCTGGAAGGTTTTATTAAACGCTACCATGAATTACCTATTACTGAATTGTGGCTAGTGGATGTTGAAGAAGGTAAAGAAAAATTAGATATTATCTATAATTTATGCGAGCGAATGGTTAAACATGCCAATATACCACTCAAAATATTTAAAACGCTTGATAGGCGAGAAGCATTAAAAGACGCTGATTTTGTCACAACTCAATTAAGAGTTGGGCAATTAAAAGCACGTGAATTAGATGAATCAATCCCCTTAAAACATGGTTATTTAGGACAAGAAACCAATGGAGCTGGTGGTTTATTTAAAGGGCTACGAACTATACCTGTGATTTTTGACATTATTAAAGATGTCGAAGAGATCTGCCCTAACGCATGGGTGATTAATTTTACCAACCCAGCAGGGATGGTAACTGAAGCGGTATATCGCCATACCAACTTCAAACGTTTTATTGGTGTTTGTAATATCCCAATCGGTATGAAAATGTTTATTACCGATGTTTTAAAATTATCTAATAGCGATGAGTTATCTATCGATTTATTTGGTTTAAACCATATGGTTTTTATCAAAGATGTTATTGTAAATGGTTCATCGCGATTTAATGAATTATTAGAGGGTATTGCCTCTGGAACGTTAAGTGCAAATTCAGTTAAAAACATTACTGATCTTGCTTTTGACGAAGGCCTAATTCGTGGATTAAATCTGATCCCATGCTCTTACTTATTGTATTACTTTAAACCTAAGGAGATGCTAGCAATTGAGCTTGGCGAATATTATAAAGGTGGCGCTAGGGCACAAATTGTCCAAAAAGTTGAACATCAACTCTTTGAACTATACAAAAACCCGACATTAGATGTAAAACCTAAAGAGCTTGAATTAAGAGGTGGAGCTTATTATTCAGATGCGGCTTGTGAAGTCATCAATGCGATATACAATGACAAACAAACTGAGCACTACGTTAATATTCCACATCATGGGCATATTGGTAATATTCCTGAAGACTGGACAGTCGAAATGACATGTATATTAGGCCGTGATGGTGCAAAACCGCATCCACGTGTAAAACACTTTGATGATAAAGTCCTTGGCCTAATTTATACCTTAAAAAATTTTGAAATTACCACTAGCCAAGCCGCAGTAAATGGCCAGTTTAATGATGTATTATTGGCGATGAATTTGAACCCATTAATTCACTCTGATAACGATGCGCGTTTAATTTCTAAGGAATTACTTATCGCTCATAAAAAATATCTACCGAACTTTGCTAAAGCAATACAACAGCTTGAGCAAGAAGGTTAATAAGCTAATAGCTTATAGTGTTAAGGGAGAGCATATGGCTATATTACTTATTGTGAATGCCGATGATTTTGGACTCTGTGAAGCTGTTAATTACGGCATTATCGAATCTCATCGTAATGGGGTTGTTCATTCTACAAGCGCGATGATGAATATGCCCGCAATATCCCATGCAGCTAAATTAAGCCAAGAAAATCCGAATCTAGCTGTGGGTATGCATTTTGTTTTAACGGCTGGGAAGCCTTTCTCATCAATGCCGACACTCAGCCGTGATGGAATGTTGGGTAAATGGCTTTGGGATATTGATATTAATGACTTACCATTGGTTGAAATTGAACAAGAACTAAATCAGCAATATCAAAAATTTATCGAAATTTTTGGTCGAAAACCGAGCCATATTGATAGCCATCATCATGTTCATATGATTGAGGGTATTTTTCCAATTGTTGTAGCTTTCGCCCAAGACAAGGGTGTTGCGTTACGAGTTGACCGCCAATTAGAGAAAAATTGGCCGCCATTATCATATCAAGTGGCAAGCACTGATTGTTTCAGTAGTGAGTTTTATGGTGATGAAATTTCAGAAGCGTTGTTTTTGAATATTATTAATGAAGCTAAAGCGCAAGGGAATAACTCTATTGAAGTTATGAGTCATCCTGCTTTTATTGATAATGCACTACTAAAAAGTAACTATGCTTATCCACGTTTAAATGAATTGGAAGTATTAACATCTGAGAGTTTAAAATCACAGATTTTGGCGCATGGTTTTAAGATTGGTTCGTATCGCGATATTTAAAGAAAAAGCCCAAATTCAATGAAATAACTGACATTTGGGCTTTATTTTCTAGCTTTTAACCTATTTTATTTACCGAGCTTACCTTTTAGGAAGCTAATGATATTTTCTAGGCCAACCAGTTCTTTATCATCACTACGGCGTGATTTATATTCAATTTGGTTGTTGTCTAAGTTACGGTCACCAATAACGATAGTGTATGGAACACCAATCAGCTCCATATCGGCAAACATCACGCCTGGGCGCTCTTTACGGTCATCGAAAATTACATCAATACCGTTTGCTTTTAGGTCAGCATAAAGTTTTTCTGCAACTTCTTTAACACGATAAGATTTGTGCATATTCATCGGTAAAATAGCCACTTGGAACGGAGCAATAGCATCCGGCCAAATAATTCCGCGATCATCATGGCTTTGTTCAATAGCAGCGGCAACAATGCGCGTTACACCAATACCATAACAACCCATAGTGACGATTTGGTTATGCCCATCCTCATTCTGGACTGAAGCTTTCATTGCTTCTGAATATTTAGTGCCTAATTGGAATATATGACCAACTTCGATACCGCGTTTAATTTGCAGTACACCTTTACCATCTGGGCTTGGGTCACCTTCAACAACGTTACGTAAATCAAAAGCTTGTGGTAATGCTAAATCACGTTCCCAGTTGATGCCAAAATAGTGTTTACCATCAATATTTGCACCTGCACCAAAATCGCTCATTACTGCAACGCTACGGTCGATAACAATCGGTAGTGGCATATTTACAGGGCCTAAAGATCCAGGGCCTGCATTCACCGCATTTCTGATTTCAGCTTCAGTGGCAAATTCTAATGGGCTAGCGACTAAAGGATGTTTTTCTGCTTTGATTTCATTTAATTCATGGTCGCCTCGAATTAACAAAGCGACTAGTGTATGGCCTGAATCCTTTTTCGCATGAACAATCAATGTCTTAACGGTTTTTTCAACAGGTAAATTGAATTGTTCAACAAGCTCCGCGATTGTTTTTGCATTTGGTGTATCCACCAGACGCATTTCTTCTGTTGGAGCGCCACGTGGTGTTGTTGGTGCTAATGCTTCTGCAAATTCAATATTAGCTGCGTAATCAGATTCAGTAGAGAAAATGACGTCATCTTCACCATTTTTCGCTAATACTTGGAATTCGTGGGATGCGCTGCCACCGATAGAACCGGTATCAGCTTGAACAGCACGAAAGTCAAAACCAATACGTGTGAAAATTTTGGTGTAGGCTTCGTACATTGCATCATAGGTTTCTTGCAATGATTCTTGGCTAATGTGGAAAGAATATGCATCTTTCATAATAAATTCACGTGAACGCATCACACCAAAACGTGGGCGAACTTCATCACGGAATTTGGTTTGAATTTGAAATAAATTCAATGGCAATTGTTTGTAAGATGTGATTTCGTTACGCACTAAATCTGTGATCACTTCTTCATGAGTCGGACCGAGAACAAACGGGCGCTCACCACGATCAACAAAACGTAGCAATTCAGGACCATACTGTTCCCAACGACCACTTTCTTGCCATAAATCTGCAGGTTGAACAACGGGTAAAGATACCTCTATAGCGCCTGCATTTTCCATTTCTTCACGAACGATGGTTTCTACTTTACGTAGAACACGCACACCGGTGGGTAACCAGTCATACAGACCTGAAGCAAGTTTACGGATCATTCCTGCACGCAGCATCAGCTGATGGCTGATAACTTCTGCATCCGCAGGGGTCTCTTTTAGAGTTGAGAGCAGATATTTGCTAGTACGCATTGTATAGGTTCCATTAGAACAATAAGTTATGGCAAACGATTTATTTGCCAAGGTATATAGTGAGCTAGTCTACCAGTGACGGAGGCTTGCCAAAAGGGGTTAACGTGATTTTTCGCATGGTTCGATAGCGAATACTTCAGTCACACCATCAATTACTCGCCAACGAATATTAAAATCTAATAAATGGACTGCATACTCACGAGTTTCAGTCGATTGTTTTTTGTATGCGGGGCGAGGGTCTTGCATTAAGACTTGTGAAATAAATTGTTTAATGCCCGGATAGTGATTTTGATAAGCAACTAATTCAGTTTCTGTTTGTGGGGTAAATATAACCTGCATATCATCTGAAGGAGTGTCCTGCGCATACCCTGCGGTTGCGTTTGATACTGCTTCAGCAAAAGGTAAATAAGGTTTTATATCGATAACAGGAGTGCCATCAACTAAATCAAGGCTACCAAGCTCAAGGATTACCTGGTTGTTTTTTACTGTTATTCCATGTAATTCAACAAGTGACATACCTATTGGGTTTGGCCTAAATGTTGAACGGGTTGCGAAAACCCCCATTTTTTCATTGCCACCGAGTCTTGGAGGACGCACCAGTGGTTTCCAACCATTTTCCATCGTTTGATGAAAAACGAATAAAACCCACACATGGCTAAATTGATTGAGTCCTCGTACCGAATTAGGGTCGTTAAATGGCGAATGCAAATGTAAGCGCCCCGCACCTCCCTGAACAAGTCCAGGTTGGCGAGGGATTGCAAACTTTTCTTTATACGGAGATTCAATGTGCCCAATAACATTAAACTGAAAAGATTGCATAAGATCTTTATTCAACAATTTGTAATGCACTGCCTTCACAAATTGTTGCCTGATAACACTCCGGGGAGGTCATGGTTTGGCACTGATGTAAAAGTACGGCATCAGCAGCAATATAGGCAGCTTGTGATAACATGCTGTTTTTTGCGGTATTTAAATTTGCCGGAGGGCTTTGAACGCTTTCTCGACAAGATTCCCCAGAGACAACACCCAAATCTTTGAAAGGCATCCCTAATAACTCTTCTGGACTATTCATTAATTTAACGTTTGCTGTGTCAGGCTCTGTCACACTTGGTACAGGTTTAGATAATTTCATACTAGTGAAACCTTTATTTTGCCCTGGACTCGTGTATTGGTTAATTCCACACCCGGCTAACACAAATGTCACCAAAGTGAGCAATAACAGTCTCATAAATTATACCTTTCTTATGTGGTTCAAAATAATGCCGTGATATTTTTATAGTCTATAAATTACAAAAAATACTAGACGGCGTTAAGCCGTCTAGTATTTTAATCGCTTTTTAAATAATAAAAAAGATTACCAACCTTTAACTGCACCACCATCGAAGACTTCATTAGCTTTATTTGCCACTTCATCCGATTGATATGCTTGAATAAATTTCTTTACGTTCTCGCTATCTTTATTATCTTCACGAGCAACAATAATATTTACGTATGGTGAATCTTTATCTTCAACAAATAAACCATCTTTTGCTGGGGTTAATTTAGGTGTCGCACTACTTGCCCAAGTCGTATTGATAATCGCTAATGCAATTTTTTGGTCATCTAAAGCACGAGGCAATTGAGGGGCTTCTAACTCAACAAATTTTAGATCCTTTGGATTTTCAACAACATCTAAAACAGTTGGCATTAAACCTGTACCATCTTTTAATTTAATTAGACCTTGTTGCTGTAGTAACAGTAATGAACGGCCCAAGTTAGTTGGGTCATTTGGTAACGCAATTTGTGAACCATCAGCGAGTTCATCTACCGACTTGATTTTTTTAGAGTAAGCCGCAATTGGATAAATAAAGGTATTTCCAACAGGGACTAATTTATAGTTACGATCTTTAATTTGCTGATCAAGATAAGGTTTATGTTGGAATGCATTTGCATCGATATCGCCTTTGCTCAATGCTTCATTAGGTAAAACGAAGTCATTAAATGAAACAAGCTCAACATTTAAACCATACTTTTCTTTAGCAACTTTTTGCGCGACCTCAGCAACTTCTAATTCTTTGCCCATGATCACACCAACTTTAATGCTGTTAGCATCTTTCTCTTTCTCACCACAACCAGTGAGAACGAGTGTGCCTAATAGCGCGCCGACAACTGCGATAGATTTTAATTTAATAGACATTGTTTTACCCCTTTAATACGGACTTTATAAGCACCTCAACGGCGCAGCTATTTTACTAACTATCGATGTGAAACTTTTTTCATTAAATACTCGCCACCAAACTGAATTAGATTTACTAAAATGACGAGGAGAACAATAACGGTATTCATCACAACAGGATTATAAGTTTGATAACCATATTGCAGTGCGATTTGTCCTAAACCACCTGCACCAACAGCACCACCCATGGCGGAATATCCGACTAACATAATTAATGTGATAGTGGCTGCATTAATTAAACTTGGTAATGCTTCTGGGATTAAAATCTTACGAATAATCTGAAGCGGAGTCGCTCCCATCGCACGGGCTGATTCAATTAAGCCACTTGGAATTTCTAATAACGCATTTTCAACCATGCGAGCGATAAACGGTGCAGCGCCAATTGTTAAAGGCACGATTGCCGCTTTTAAACCAATAGTCGTCCCAACAAGAAACGAAGTTAATGGAATAATCCAAACCAGTAAAATAATAAATGGCACTGAACGGAAAATATTTACGACAACTGCAAGAGCTCGATATAGCCCTACATTCTCCATTACTTGGTCTTTGCGTGTAATATAGAGCAATACACCTAATGGTAAACCTAAAACAAAGCCCAAAAAGCCGGAAACAAAGGTCATTGTGATAGTGTCAATTGTGCCGTTAATCAGCAGATAAATCATTCTCTCAGACATAACCCAAAACCTCTACTTTCACGTGATGCTCTTTCAGAAATGCAATTGTGGATTCAACGCTGCCATTAATGCCATGTAGCTCGGCTAACATCACCCCAAATTTTACGCCACCAGCGTAGTCAATTTGTGAACTTAAAATATTAATATCAATATCAAACTTGCGTACAGCCATTGAAATTAAAGGAGCATCAACAGACTGCCCTGTAAATTCAAGTTTGAGTAATGGTGATGAGTCCTTACCTGGCTCTGTTTTTAATCGTTCTTTATAATCATCTGGAATATCAATCACTAATGTTGATTGAATAAACGCTTGAGCGACAGGTGTTTTCGGGTGAGAGAATACTTCGCTCACTTTGTCTTGCTCGATTAATTGCCCACCACTTATTACAGCGACTTGATCACAAATACGTTTTACAACGTCCATTTCGTGAGTAATCAATAAGATAGTTAGGCCTAATCGGCGATTAATATCTTTCAATAATTCTAAAATTGAACGCGTTGTTGCGGGGTCTAATGCACTTGTCGCCTCGTCACAGAGCAATACTTTAGGCGAATTAGCTAATGCGCGAGCGATAGCAACACGTTGTTTTTGTCCGCCAGAAAGGTTTGCTGGGTATGCATCTTTCTTTTCAGTTAACCCAACCAAATCGAGTAACTCATTCACTCGCTCTTTAATTTTTTCTTTAGGCGTATTATCTAGCTCCAAAGGAAGAGCAACGTTATCAAAAACAGTACGTGAAGATAACAGGTTAAAATGTTGGAAAATCATGCCAATGCCGCGACGTGCTCTCGTCAACGTTTTTTCAGTCATTGATGTTAAATCTTGTCCATCGACAATAACTTGGCCTGAAGTTGGACGCTCAAGCATGTTCACGCAACGAATAAGCGTACTTTTACCCGCACCTGAAGCGCCAATAACGCCATAGATCTGACCAGCAGGCACATGCAAGCTAATATCAGTAAGCGCTTGAATGTTACGGCTTCCTTGCTGGAAAACTTTATTAATATTTGAGAGCTTTATCATTTATAGTTTCTAACTTTATCTGAATTGTTTTTAGATAGTGTATCTAATAATGTTGGATGTTAAGGCGTCTAGACGTCTAAGTCAATAAAGATTGTTCTATTTATTCTATTCTCCTTTTATTTCTTTTCATGAGATACTAAAAAGAGATTAAATTTTAGGAGTGAACAGGTGAGTAACGGGATCCCAGCAGTCTTTTTAGATAGAGATGGAACAATTAATATCGATCATGGCTATGTACACAAAATTGATGATTTCGAATTTATCGAAGGTTCAATTGAGGCAATGATTGAATTAAAGAAAATGGGTTATGCATTAGTTGTGGTAACTAACCAGTCTGGTATTGGGCGTGGTATCTATACAGAAGACCAATTTATGCAACTAACTGAATGGATGGATTGGTCATTAGCTGACAGAGGTGTGGACTTAGACGGTATTTACTTTTGCCCGCATCATCCTGATGCTGATGTTGAAGAATATCGCCAAGACTGCAATTGCCGTAAGCCAAAACCTGGAATGCTATTAGATGCGCAATCATTTTTAAATATAGATATGGCTTCTTCTATTATGGTGGGTGATAAGCTCGCTGATATACAAGCAGGAAAAGCAGCTAAAGTTGGCACAACGGTATTAGTAAAAAGTGGCGAAGCTGTAACAGATGAAGGAATAAATAACGCTGATATTGTTATTAGTAGCATTGCAGAACTGCCAGAAGCCTTAAAAAGAATCAAAAAATAGTCGTTTTGAGTGATAAGCAAGCAGTTGAACAAAATAATGCAAAAAAGGGGTTGCCAGATTTTTCTGACTCCCTATAATGCGCATCCACTGACCGGGAACAAGACAACGCAAAGCGCGATGAACACTGAAACGGCAGCGAGAGATTCTGAAAAGAAAAAGCAAAAAAATGCTTGACTCTCACGGAGGAAAACGTAATATACGCCTCCTCGCAACAACGACCCGGTTCACGAAATCAGGTGTCGACATCGAAAGATGAGTTGCAACGCTCTTTAACAATTTATCAGACAATCTGTGTGGGCACTCACAGGACACTATCAAAAAAATATTTGATTTTAAGTCTTGAAGAGTGACTAACACG